>NZ_VKLU01000039.1:0-4176 GCF_007352635.1 Corallococcus sp. Z5C101001 | reverse complement strand
TCTTCGACGCACCACCAGCCGACCTGACCCTGGTGCTGCGCGAGCAGGGCACGCTGCGGGTGCGTGCCTTGCTCCCGAATGGGTCCCCGACGAGGGAGCCAAAGGTGGAGGTCAAGGCGCTCGATCCGGTGTCGAAGCAGGGGGCGTGGATCGATGCTTCCGACAAGGATGCCCGGATGTACCGGGGCGTCGAGGCAGGACGCTACCGGGTGACGTTCGTGCATCCGGTGGGGGAGTTCTCCAAATGGACCACCAACTCCGAGGTCACGATGGAGGCGGGTCGAACCCGCGACCTGGACATCGGCTTCAAGGGGCTGCTGGAGCGCGCGCCCCTGCGGGGCCGGCTCGTTGGCGGCGATGGCCGCCCGTTGTCGGACATCGGGATCCACGCCTTCTCGGGCGACGCGACGCAGGACGCTTTCGCGAGTGAGGCCTGGGGCAGGACCGATGCGGACGGGCGTTTCACGCTGGAGCACCTGCTGGAGGGGCCGCTGCGAGTGGAGATCAACGCGGGCAACGCGAAGGTCGAGTTCGACGCGGGCGCGAAGGACGCGTTGCCGCGGTTCCACTCCAGACCCACGGTCGAGGGACGTGTTGTCGGGCCGGACGGGAAGCCGCTTCACAGGTTCACGGTGGCGTCGGAATCCTTCGAGAATCCGGAGGGACGCTACGAGCTCTCCTTGGAGGGCGTCTGGCCCCAGCAGCTGCCCTTCAAGGCGGAGGGATTCGCGACCACGCACATCACGGTGACGCCCAGCGCGGAGCGCACGGTTCTCCCGGATGTTGTCCTGGATGTGGGCCGTACGGTGCGCGGCAGGGGCGTGCGCGAGGATGGAAAGACCGCCGCGGCGTTGAGCCCCGTGGCACTGATCGCTCTCTGGGACATGGAAGCCTTTCTTGCCGGATCCACGATGCCCACCACGGCGGATGAGGATGGTCGGTTCGTGCTGGAGCATGTGCCCCGCGAGCCGATGATCCTCCGGGCCAGCAGCGACTTCAGTGGCACGGTGTCACGGCCATTGGGCGTGGAAGAGGACGGGGTGTCGTTGCGGCTCGTGCCAGACACCACCGTTGTTGGCACGGTCGCGGACGAAATGGGACGGCCCCTGGAGGGGGTCCGCCTCAGGTCTTTGTGTGAAGGCCGTTTCAATGCGAGTGCTGAGTCCGATGCGGAAGGCCGCTTCTCCCTGCGCTCACCGGGAGGAGGCGAGTGTGTCGTGAAGGCCACCCCGGACGAGCTTCGCTCTATTTGGCCGATGGCTCCGCGGAGGAGCTTTTGGCCGCTGCGATTCAAGGGGCGTCCCGGGGAGACGGTCCCGGTGCACTTGCGGCCGCGCACGGGGCCGGCTTCGGTGCACGTGTCGTTCCCTGACGCAGGGGAGTGGCACCAGGTCGTCCTTTTCCAGGGGGACGTTCCGGTGCCGTCGACGGCGCAGGCGATGAACAGGCTGATTCTCGACGCCATCGATCCTGAAGCCGAGTCCGCCGAGCGCAGACCTGAGCGCCGTAGGGGTGACGATGGCTTGATCATCTTCAGCGGCATGCGCGACAACCACTTCAGTTACTTGCCGCTGGGCCGCTACACGGTGTTCGTGTTCGAGAATCGGATCGGGTTTGTGGTGCGCCGCTACCCCCTGAACCTCACCTCTCCCGGCGTTCATGCCTTCGAGGTGAGTCGCCTTTTCGAGGAGGGCGCCGTGCACCTCACCCCCTGAAGGGGCCGCGGTTCCGTCGCCGGGCCCTGCTACCATGCGAGGCATGCGATGGAGCTGGGTGGGGCTCGTGGCAGCGTTGCTTGCTTGCGCGGGGTCTTCCCGTTCGGGATATACCCGCTGGCCCATGGATGAAGTGGCGCTGGCGGTCCGGGCCGTGGATGGCTCGGGTCAGCCCGTGCCGGGTGTGACGGTGCGGGTGCGGCGCGCGGATCACGGGTCGCTCGTCGCCCGGTCAGGGACCACGGATGCGGCGGGCGTGGCTCGACTTCAAGTGATGCCGGGCTGGTACATCGTCCAGACAGAGGCCGGGGCCTTCGCGAACGTGACTCGCACGGACGTACGGCTGGCGCCTGGGACGGAAGCGCGGTTGGACCTGAAGCTTGAGCCCGCGGTGCCCTTCGCGGGGCACGTGCTGGATGCCGCGGGAAAGCCCGTGGCGGGTGTTCGGCTCCGGCTCGTCCGTTCCGACGACGTGGAGCCCTTGTCGCCCACAGAGAGCGACGCGGATGGCCGCTTCCGCTTCGAGGGTGTGGCGGCGGGGACGGTGGTTCTGCACGCGCGGAAGAAGGGCTGGAACCCCCTGCGGTTGGAGATCCCAACTCCCACGTCGGAGCTGACCGTGATGTTGGAGGGACTCAGCTCCCTGCGGCTCCAGGTGCTGGATCCGCAGGGAAGGCCATTGCTTGGAGACGCCGCTTGGATCCGTCCAGTGGAGCGCGAGGACGACGTTGAGTCGTTCACTGAGCGGACCGCGGAGTCCACCGTCTTCCGACAGCTTCCCGCGGGCCGTTACCTCATCACGGGGCGCTACGCACCAGCTCCGGGTTGCTGGTGGGAGCGCACCATCGAGTTTCAAATCCCTTCTGGCCAGCAGGTGGAGGGAGCGGTGAGCTTCGAAGGTATTCACGGAATCGGCCCCTGGCGCGGCCGCGCCGTCGATCCCACTGGAAGGGCGCTTGGAGGCATCGTGAGAGCCCGGATGGGACCTCCTGAGGCGGCGGAGCCGGGCTTGCGAGGAGCGTGCGAGGCCCGCACGGAGTCGGATGGGCACTTTGTCCTTCCGCAGGTGCTGGGGGTGCCCGCCGCGCTCACGTTGGAGGCTCCCGAACCTTCCAAGTTCTGGAGGCTGGAGGGGGGCCTTCCGGCGGAAAACGGTGCGTCGGTGGTCTTTCGTTCAGGCGAAGGGCTGTTGGTGGGCCGGGTCCTTCGACCCGATGGCAAACCCCAAGAGCATTTCCGAATCGATGGAACCCCCGTCCAGGCTCCACAGGGCGAATACGCGCGCGCGGTTCCGCTGTCACACGGCTATCAGTGGTTCCTCGACGCGGAGGGCTTCGCGCCCGCGCTCGTACGTTCGGAGGGGCGAGTAAATGAAGAACTCACCGTCCGGGATATCGTCCTCGAAGAAGGGCGTACCGTCAGGGGCCGCGTCGTCACTGACGACGGCCGCACGGGCGTGCCGATGCAGGAGGTCGAACTCGTGGAGACGTTCGACCTGGAGGTCCGCGGACAGCGTGCCCCCCAGAAGGTGCTGACCGATCCGGATGGACGCTATCGGTTCGAGCACGTGGCCCGGCGGCTCCAGGCTCTTCGCGTGGATGCGAAGCTGCGAGGGACCGTGCTCCACGAACTCATGCCCGGCGAAGATGCACCGGAGCTGCGACTTGTTCCCGGGGGCGAGCTTCAGGGATCGGTGACGGATGGTGGACGGGTCCCCCTGGCGGGTGTGGAACTGGAAGTGCGCTGCGAAGGTGGATTCACGGTGAGCGCCGTGACCGATGTGGCGGGGCGTTACTCGGCCCATGTACCGGGTGGGCGCGAGTGCTTCCTGCATGCGGTCGCACGTCCGCTGAACTTTCCGGAGCCCCGGTCACCACCGGTGAGCTTCTCCCCCCAGCGGATCCAACTGGCTCCATCCTCGCGCCAGCGGATCGATGTCGAACCGAGGCAGGGACTCGCCGTGCTGCATGTGGCGGTTAATGCCTCCCGCGAGTTCGTCTCGGCATTCATCCTGCCTGGGGACGTCCCGTTGCCGCGAACGCCGCAGGCCCTGTATGCGCTCATCCGGACCGGGTTCGATGCGGAGCCGTTGCCATCCTCATGGGTCTCCGAGGAGGGGCAAGTCGTCTTCTCCTCCGGTTGCTTGTCAGCGGCGGCGTTCGACTTTCGCCACCTGCCCCTGGGCCACTACACGGTCTTCATCCGGGATGAGACGGACGGAGGGGGCGCGGTCCTGCGTGTTCCGGTGGACATTGAGCGCGCTGGAGCGCATTCCCTCTCATTGGAGCGGCCCTTCAACGTGTCGCTGATCACGGCGCCCGCGCCCAACGCGAAATAGCTGCCCGCGGACGACGCGGAGGTGGGGCTCCAACTGCGTGAAGTGCTGATCGCGCGGGCGCTCAAGGTGTTGCAGGTGGCGGCGCACCACGGGCACCGGACGCTCATCCTGGGGGCATGGGGA
>NZ_VKLU01000038.1:0-4636 GCF_007352635.1 Corallococcus sp. Z5C101001 | reverse complement strand
TTCCAGTCGAGGAGGAGCTGCTGGCGCTCGGAGGAGGAGAGCAGCTCGAGGGAGGAGAGGGGAGCGTCGGGCTGGGCGGCAATGGAGTGGAGCAGGACGCCGAAGTGGCCGATGAGGCGCTGGACGGAGGAGGCGTCGAAGAGGTCGGAGCTGTACTCGATGAAGCCGGTGAGGCCGTGAGGGACTTCGAAGAGGGTGAGGGAGAGGTCGAAGCGAGAGGAGTTGCCTTGGAGGGGGATGGGCTGGAAGGCGAGGCCGTGGACGCGGAGGGCTTCAGCGGGAGCGTTCTGCAGGACGAACATCACCTGGAAGAGGGCGCTGCGGCTCAAGTCGCGAGAGGGCTGAAGGACTTCGACGAGCTTCTCGAAGGGGACGTGCTGGTGCTCGTAGGCGGCGAGAGTGGTGGAGCGCACCTGAGAGAGGAGCTGGCGGAAGGACGACTGAGACTCCACCCGAGAGCGAAGGACGAGGGTGTTGACGAAGAAGCCGATGAGGCCCTCGGCCTCGGAGTGGGTGCGGCCGGCGATGGGGGAGCCGACGGAGACGTCGTCCTGGGAGGAGAGGCGGGAGAGGAGGAGCTGGAAGGCGGCCAGCAGCACCATGAAGGGAGTGGCGCCTTCACGCTGAGCGAGGCCGCGAAGGGAGTCGGAGAGGGAGGAGGGGAAGTGGACGGGGAGGGAGGCGCCGCGACGAGACTGGACGGGAGGGCGAGGCCTGTCGGTGGGCAACTCGAGGGCGGCGGGAGCGCCGGAGAGCTGCTGCTTCCAGTAGCGAAGCTGGGAGTCGAGCGTCTCGCCCTGGAGCCACTGGCGCTGCCAGGTGGCGAAGTCGGCGTACTGGACGGGGAGAGGAGCGAGGGACGGCTCGCGGCCTGAGGAGAAGGCTTCGTAGAGGGCGGCCAGCTCACGGATGAGGACGCCCATGGACCAACCGTCGGAGACGATGTGGTGCATGGTGACGAGGAGGACGTGAGTCTCGTCGGCGAGGCGAAGCAGGGAGGTGCGAAGCAGAGGCCCGTGGACGAGGTGGAAGGGCTGGCGTGCTTCGAGGGTGGCCAGGCGAAGCGTCTCGGCTTCGCGCGCGGCGTCGTCCAAAGAGGAGATGTCGAGGACGGGGAGAGTCCAGGAGGAGGGGGAGTGGATGAGCTGGAAAGGCTGGCCCTCGTGCTCGAAGAAGGTGGTGCGGAGGGCTTCGTGTCGGGCCACGAGGGCCTCGAAGGAGAGGCGAAGGGCGTCGACGTCGAGGCGGCCGAGGAGGCGCAGTGCGACGGGGAGGTTGTAGGAGGCGTCGTCGGGGGCCAGCTGGTCGAGGAACCAGAGGCGCTGCTGGGCGAAGGAGAGAGGCTGGGGGCCTTCGGCGCGAGAGCGCGTAAGGGGAGGCAGGCGCGTGGCGGAAGAGACGCGTTGCAGCCTCTGGGCGAGGGAGGCGACGGTGGGGGCCTCGAAGAGGGCGCGCAGGGGCAACTCGACGTCGAGAGCGGCGCGGACGCGGGCCACGAGTTGGGTGGCGAGGAGGGAGTGGCCGCCCAACTCGAAGAAGTTGTCGGTGCGGCCGACGGAGGGGACGCGAAGCACCTCGCTCCAGAGTGAGGCGAGAGTCTCTTCGAGGGGGGAGGCGGGGGCTTCGTAGACATTGCCCGCGCGAAGCTGGGAGGCCTCGGGAGGAGGGAGTGCCTTCCTGTCCACCTTGCCGTTGGAGGTGAGGGGGAGCGCCGCCAGGAGGACGAAGGCGGAGGGCACCATGTACTCAGGGAGGAGAAGCTTGAGGTGGGCGCGGAGGGAGGAGACGTCGAGGGCTGCGCCGACGAGGTAGGCGACGAGGCGCTTGTCGCCGGGGGAGTCCTCACGTGCCACCACGACGGCGTCCTGGACGGAGGGAGAGGCGCGGAGGGCGGACTCGACTTCACCCAACTCGATGCGGAAGCCGCGCACCTTCACCTGGGCGTCGATGCGGCCGACGAAGTCGAGTTGGCCGTCGGCGCGCCAGCGGACGACGTCACCGGTGCGGTAGAGGCGGGAGCCGGACTCGCCGGAGAAGGCGTCGGGGATGAAGCGCTCGGCGGTGAGGGAGGGGCGTCCGGAGTAGCCGCGAGCGACGCCGACGCCGCCGACGTGCAACTCACCGCGGACGCCGACGGGGACGGGCTGGCCGTGGGCGTCCAGCACATAGACGCGGACGTTGGCGAGGGGCTTGCCGATGGAGGGGAGGTTGCCGTCGGGCACCACCTCGGTGAGGGTGGCGATGACGGTGGCTTCGGTGGGGCCGTAGGTATTCAGCAGGCGGCGGCCCGGGGCCCAGCGAGCGACGACGTCGGCGGGAAGGGCTTCGCCACCGGAGATGACGGTGCGCACGCCGGGAAGGCCCTCGGAAGAGGTGGCGGCCAGCGCGGCGGGGGTGAGGCTGATGACACTCAAACCCTGCTCACGCAGAAGCAGGGGCAGAGGCGCGCCCGGCATGAGCTTTTCGAGAGGGGCGAGGACGAGGGAGGCGCCGTTGCAGAGGGTGGTGAAAACCTCCTCGACGGACAAGTCGAAGCTGAGGCTGGCGAACTGAAGGACGCGGCTGCCAGGGCCGATGCCGTAGGCGATGGCCTCGTGGGTGACGAGGTTGGAGACGCCGCGGTGCTCGACGGCGGTGCCCTTGGGGGTGCCGGTGCTACCGGAGGTGTAGAGGAGGTAGGCGAGGTGCGCGGGCGTCACGCCGGTGCGCGGCGCCTCCGTGGACTCCTTGGCCAATGACTCGCGCTCGTCGTCCAGGCAGAGAGCGCGGGAGTGGAAGGCTTCGGGGAATCGGTCGACGAGGGTGCGTTGGGTGACGAGCACCTGTGCGGCGCTGTCCTCGAGCATGAAGGCGAGGCGCTCACGGGGGAGAAGCGGGTCGACGGGCACCCAAGCGGCGCCAGCCTTGAGGATGGCGAGGAGGCCGATGACGACGTCGAGGGAGCGCTCGAGGCCGAGGGCGACGCGGACTTCGGTGCGGACGCCACGACGGCGCAGGGCGTGGGCGAGCTGGTTGGCGCGTGCGTCCAGCTGCGCATACGTGAGGTGAGCGCCCTCGAAGGAAGCAGCAAGTGCGTCCGGCGAGTGGCGGACCTGCTCCTCGAAGAGGGAGTGGATGCAGGCGTCGGGGAAGGGCGCCTGCGTGGCATTCCACTCCACCAGGATTTCGCTCCGCTCGGCGTCGGTGAGGAGCGGCAATCGGGCCACGGCCTCATTCGGACGGGCGACAGCGGCCTCCAGCAGGACGTGGAGGTGGCGAGCCAGGCGAGAGGCGGTGGAGGGGGAGAAGATGTCGGTGGCGTACTCGAGGAAGCCCTTGAGGCCGGAGTCGGAGTCGAGGACTTGGAGGGTGAGGTCGAACTTGGCGGAGAAGGTGTCGAGCTCCAAGGCCTCCAGCCTGACGCCCTCGACGGAGGAGGAGGCGCGGAAGGAGGCCTGGTAGGTGAGCATGACCTGGAAGAAGGGAGTGCGGCCGGGGATGCGCTCCGGGCGCAACTCCTCGACGAGGCGCTCGATGGGGAGCTCCTGGTGCTCCTGGGCCGCGAGGACGGTTTCGCGCACCTGACGAAGCAGGGAGCGGAAGGAGGAGGAAGGGGAGACGCGGGTGCGAAGCACCTGGGCGTTGACGAAGAGGCCGATGAGGCCCTCCACCTCACCGCGAGCGCGGCCGGCCATGGGGGAGCCGACGGAGACGTCGTCCTGTCCGGAGTAGCGGGCCATGAGCAGCTGCCAGCCGGAGAGGAGCACCATGAAGAGGGAGGCGCCCTCGTGCTGGGCGAGGGCCTTGAGGGAGTCCGTCAAGGGACGAGGCAGCAGCAAGTCGTGGCGCGCGCCGCGGCCGTCCCGGACGGGGGGGCGGGGGAAGTCGGTGGGGAGCTCGAGTGCGGAGGGGAGGCCGGAGAGCTGCTGAGTCCAGAAGTCGAGCTGCCGCTGAAGCCTGGGGCCCTGAAGCCACTCGCGCTGCCAGGCGCCGAAGTCGGCGTACTGGACGGGGAGGGAGGGGAGGGAGGGAGGGAGGCCGCGAACGAGGGCGCCGTAGAGGAGGGCCACCTCGCGAACGAGGAGCGTCATGGACCAGCCGTCGGAGACGATGTGGTGCAGGACGACGACGAGGAGGTGCTGGGTGGGGCTGGAAGTCAGCAGCAGGGCGCGAAGCAGAGGGCCCTTCAGCAAGTCGAAGGGGCGAGCGGCGGCGTCGCGGGCGAGGCGCCAGAGGGCATCGGGCTCCGAGTCCGGGAGGACGGAGCGCTCCAAGGTGAGCGTGGGCTCCGGGGCCACCACCTGGATGGGGCCGGAGGAGTCCTCGTGGAAGGTGGTGCGAAGCACCTCATGACGGCGGACGACTTCGCGAAGAGCGCGCTCGAGGACGTCGACGTCGAGGGGGCCGTCGAGGCGGACGGCCATGGGGACGTTGAAGAGGGGGCTGCCGGGAGTCAGCTGCTCGATGAACCAGAGGCGCTGCTGGGCGAAGGAGAGAGGGAGAGGGCGCGAGCGGTCCAGCAGAGGGATGAGGGTGCGGGAGGCGTCGCCGGAGGAGGCCTTCTGCGCGGCCATCTTCTTGAGAAGCTCGGCGCGCTTCTCCGGCGAGAGGTTGGCGATCCGCTTCGACAGCTCCTGGCTCATCTCGTGTACTCCGC
>NZ_VKLU01000037.1:0-4850 GCF_007352635.1 Corallococcus sp. Z5C101001 | reverse complement strand
GAGGTGGGAGGAGACAAGCGGCTGGTGGCGTACCTCGTGGCGAAGCCGGGGAGGAGGCTGGACGCGAGGGAGGTGGAATCGGCGCTGCGCAAGGAGCTGCCGGAGTACATGGTGCCGTCGGCCATCTGCGTCCTGGACGCACTGCCGCTCAGCGCGAACGGCAAGCTCGACCGCAAGGCATTGCCTGCGCCCGAGGTGCTTCGCTCGGAGCGTGGGTACGAAGCCCCTCGCACGGAGACGGAAGCGAAGCTGGCGGGCATCTGGTCCGAAGTGCTGCACGTCCCTCGGGTGGGCGTGAAGGATGACTTCTTCGCGCTGGGTGGGCACTCGCTGCTGGCGACCCAGGTGGCATCGCGGATCCGCGCGGAGCTGGGCGCGGAGCTGCCGCTGCGCGCGCTGTTCGAAGCACCCACTGTGGAGGCCCTGGCCCAGCAGGTGGAGAAGGCGGGCCGGGCCCATGCTTCGACGCTGGCGCACGTGGCCGTGGACGCGGCGCCGCCGCTGTCGTTCGCGCAGCAGCGGCTGTGGTTCATCGATCAGTTGGACCCGGGCACGGCGCTCTACAACGTGCCCGTCGCGGTGCGGCTGGAGGGCGCGCTGGACGTGGACGCCCTGGAGCGGTCGCTGCACGAAGTCGTGCGCCGGCACGAGTCCCTGCGCACCACGTTCGCGGAGCAGGATGGCCAGGCCATCCAGGTGATCCATTCGTCCCTGCCCCCGGTGCTGGAGCGGGTGGAGCTGCGGACCTTCGAGGAAGCCGACCGCGAGGCGGAGACCCGCCGGCAGGTCGAGCAGGAGATGATGCGTCCCTTCGACCTGGGGCGTGGGCCGTTGCTCCGCACGCGGCTGTTCGCGCTCGGGGCGCGCGAGCATGTCCTCGTGGTGACGATGCACCACATCGTGTCGGACGGCTGGTCGCTGGGCGTGCTGGTGCGCGAGGTGGGCGCGCTGTACGCGGCCTTCTCCCTGGGCCGCCCGTCGCCCCTGCCGGAGTTGCCGGTGCAGTACTCGCGCTACGCCGCATGGCAGCGCGGCTGGCTCCAGGGAGACGCGCTGGCGCGGCAGGTTGGCTACTGGAAACAGAAGCTCGCGGGGGCGCCGCCGGTGCTGGAGCTGCCCACGGACCGTGCGCGGCCAGCCGAGCGAGGCATCGCGGGGGCGGCGTACACCTTCACCCTTCCCCGCGCGCTCGGCGAGGGCCTCAAGGCCCTGGCTCAGCGTGAAGGGGCGTCGCTGTACATGGTGCTGCTCGCCAGCTGGCAGGTGCTGATGGCGCGCTACTCCGGGCAGACGGACATCAGCGTGGGTTCGCCCATCGCGGGCCGGACGCGCTCGGAGCTGGAAGGGCTCATTGGCTTCTTCGTCAACACGCTGGTGCTGCGCGCGAACGTCGAGGGCCGCCTGACCTTCCGCGAGCTGCTCGCGCAGGTGCGAGAGACGGTGCTGGATGCATACGAGCACCAGGAGGTGCCGTTCGAGAAGCTGGTGGAGGCCTTGCAGCCGGAGCGCAGCCTCAGCCACACGCCGCTCTTCCAGACGATGCTGTCCCTCCAGAACATGCCGATGGGAGAGCTGCGGCTGCCGGACCTGGCGCTCAAGCCGGTGGAAGCGGAGAGCCCCATCGCGAAGTTCGACCTCAGCGTGACGCTCATGGAGCTGCCGCGCGGGTTCACGGGCGTGCTGGAGTACAGCACGGAGCTGTTCGACGCGGGCACCGTCCAGCGGATGGTGTCGCACCTGCTCACGCTCCTCGAAGGAGCCGTGGAGCGCCCGGACACGCGTGTATCCCGTCTGCCCCTGCTGCCCGCCGCCGAGCGCGCGCAGGTGGTCTCCGCATGGAATGACACGGGCCGGGCCATCGCCTGGGACGGGTGCTTGCATGAGCGCGTGGAGACGCATGCGTCGCTCGCTCCGGACGCGCTCGCCGTGCTGGATGGCGAGCACCGCTTGGACTTCGCCCAGCTCAACGCGCGCGCCAACCAGCTCGCCCACTGGCTGCGCCAGCGCGGGGTGGGCCCGGAGGTGCGCGTGGCGCTCTTCCTGGAGCGCTCGGTGGAGATGATGGTCGCCACGCTGGGGGTGCTGAAGGCCGGCGGCGCCTACGTGCCGCTGGATCCCGCGTGGCCATCCGAACGGCTGGGCTGGCTGGCGAAGGACTGTGGCGCGCGCTGGGTGCTCACCCAGCAGCGGCTCGCCGCGCAGCTCCCGGAGGGACTGGAGGTCCTGTGCCTGGACGACGCGGGCCCCCATGAGGAGCTGGCGCGGCAGTCGCGGGAGAACCCGTCCCGCGTGAGCCTCCCGACGCATCTGGCGTACGTCATCTACACGTCGGGCAGCACCGGGCGTCCCAAGGGCGTCATGGTGCAGCACGCGTCGATGATGAACCTGCACGCCGCGCACCGGGCGACGACGTTCGCGGATATCTCCGCTCCGGTGCGGGTGAGCTTCAACGCGCCGCTGGCGTTCGACGCGTCGGTGCAGCAGTTGGTGCAGCTCGCGGACGGCCATGCGCTGTGCATCGTGCCGGCCGACGTGCGCGAGGACGTGGCCCGCACGGCGGCGTGGTTGGAGGCGCAGGAGGTGGACGTGCTCGACTGCACGCCAGCGCACCTGCGCCTGTTGCTGGACGAGGGGCTGGGGACGCGCCGGCCCATGCGCGTCCTCGTGGGCGGCGAGGCGGTGGACGACGCGCTGTGGGCACGGCTCGCGGCGCTCCCGAGCCTCAAGGCCTTCAACGTGTATGGCCCCACGGAGTGCACGGTGGACGTCACCGCGCGCCCCATCGTCGCGGACACGGTGAGGCCGGTGCTGGGCCGGCCCCTGGCAAACATGCAGTGCTATGTCCTGGACCCCGAACTGCAGCCGGTGCCGGTAGGCGTACCGGGTGAGCTGTTCGTGGGGGGAGCGGGGCTCGCGCGCGGCTACCTGGAGCGGCCAGAGCTGTCCGCGGAGCGCTTCATTCCGGATGGCATGGGCGCGCAGCCCGGCGGAAGGCTGTACCGCACGGGTGACCGGGTCCGATGGTTGGCCACCGGCGAACTGGAGTACCTGGGCCGCCTGGACTTCCAGGTGAAGGTGCGTGGCTTCCGCATCGAGCTGGGCGAAGTCGAAACCGCGCTCGCGCAGCAGCCGGGCGTGAGCGAAGCGGTGGTGCTGGTGCGCGGCGATGGCGCGAACAAGCGGCTCATCGGTTACGCGGTGGCGAAGGAGGGCCACTCGCTGGCGGTGGACACGCTCCGAGCGGGGCTGCGCCAGGGGATGCCCGAATACATGATCCCCGCGGCGCTGGTGCTGCTGGACGCGCTGCCGCTGAACGCGAACGGCAAGGTGGACCGCAGGGCGCTGCCGGAGCCGGAGGCCGCCCGGGCGGGAGACGCGTCGGTGGCCCCGCGCACCCGGATGGAGGCGAAGCTCGCGTCCGTCTGGGCGGAGGTGCTGCGAGTCCCGCGAGTGGGAGTGACGGACAACTTCTTCGCGCTGGGAGGGCATTCGCTGCTGGCGACACAAGTGGTGTCGCGCATCCGCACGTCGTTGGGCGTGGAGATGCCGCTGCGGCTGTTGTTCGAGGCGCCCACGGTGGAGGCGCTGGCGCTCCGGCTCTCGCGGCTGCAGCGCTCCGGAGTGCCCGTGTTGACCGCCGGCATCCGTCCGGCATCGCTACCGCTGTCGTTCGCGCAGCAGCGGCTGTGGTTCATCGATCAGCTGGACCCCGGCAGCTCGCTCTACAACGTGCCGGTGGCGGTGCGCCTGCGGGGCGAGTTGAACGCGGAGGCGTTGAAGCAGGCACTGCAGGAGGTCGTGCGCCGTCATGAAGCCCTGCGCACCACGTTCGAGGAGGAGTCGGGTCAGCCGGTCCAGCGCATCCACACGTCGGTGGAGGTGCCGCTGGCGACCGTGGACCTGGAGTCGTCCGGGGCGGAGCGGGAGGAGGAGGCGCGGCGCCAGACGCAGGTGGAGATGGCCCGGCCCTTCGACCTGACGCGGGGGCCGCTCCTGCGGGCCCTGCTGCTGCGCGTGGACGCGCGCGACCACGTGCTCGTCGTCACGATGCACCATGCCGTCTCCGACGGCTGGTCCGTGGGAGTCTTGCTCCGGGAGTTGGTCACGATGTACGGCGCGCTGGCACAGGGGCAGGAGTGGACCCTGCCTCCGTTGCCGGTGCAGTACGCGGACTACGCGGCATGGCAGCGTGGCTGGTTGCAGGGCGCGACGCTCCAGCGCGAGGTGGACCATTGGAAGCGGTCGCTCACGGGAGCGCCGCCCGTGCTGGAGCTGCCGACGGACCGTCCGCGTCCGGCGGTGCGCACGCAGTCGGGGACGACGCTGGGCTTCATGCTACCCCTGGAGCTGTCACAGGCGTTGATCGCGCTGGCCCAGCGGGAAGGCGCGTCGCTGTACATGGTGTTGCTGGCGGGGTGGCAGGTGTTGCTGTCGCGCTACTCGGGGCAGGGCGACATCAGCGTGGGTTCGCCCATCGCTGGCCGCACGAGAGCGGAGGTGGAAGGGCTCATCGGCTTCTTCGTCAACACGCTGGTGATGCGCGCGCAGGTGGAGGGCGAGAAGTCCTTCCAGGCGCTGCTCGCGCAGGTGCGCGAGACGGTGCTGGATGCGTACGAGCACCAGGAGGTGCCGTTCGAGAAGCTGGTGGAGGCGTTGCAGCCGGAGCGAAGCCTCAGCCACACGCCGCTGTTCCAGACGTTGCTGTCGCTGCAGAACGTGCCCCTCGGTGAGACGGCGTTGCCGGGATTGACGCTCTCTCCGGTGAACTTCGAGGGCCGGACGTCGAAGTTCGACGTGAGCGTGTTCTTCACGGAGACGGCGCAGGGGTTGAGCGGGGCGGTGGAGTACAG
>NZ_VKLU01000036.1:0-4943 GCF_007352635.1 Corallococcus sp. Z5C101001 | reverse complement strand
GCCCAGCCCGACGCTCCCCTCTCCTCCCTCGAGCTGCTCTCCTCCTCCGAGCGCCAGCAGCTCCTCCTCGACTGGAACCAGACCGACGCGGACTTCCCTCGCGACCTCTGCTTCCACGACGCCTTCACCGCCCAGGCTCGCCTCACCCCCGACGCCCTCGCCGTCACCTGTCGCGACGACAAGCTCACCTTCCGGCAGCTCGACGCACTCTCCAACCAGCTCGCCCACCGCCTCCGGAAGCTCGGCGTCGGCCTCGAGTCCCGCGTCGTCCTCTGCCTCGAGCGATCCGTCCACTCGCTCGTCGCCCTCCTCGCCACCCTCAAGGCCGGCGCCGCCTACGTCCCCGTCGACCCTCGCTACCCGCGCGAATGGATCGCGCACGTCCTCGTCGACTCCGCGGCCCCCGTCATCCTCTCCCACCGCGGGCTTCGCGACGTCCTCCCGCCTCACTCCGCCCACGTCCTCTTCCTCGACTCCGACGACTTCTCCCTGGAGTCCGACGCCCCCCTCTCGATCCACGTCTCTCCGGAGCAGCTCGCCTACATCATCTACACGTCGGGCAGCACCGGTCGCCCCAAGGGCGTCATGGTGCAGCACCGCTCCGTCCTCAACCTCCGCCACGGGCTCGCCTCCGCCATCCACTCCGGTCGAGCCCCCGCCGAGCGCGTCAGCGTCAACGCGCCTCTCTCCTTCGACGCCTCGGTCCAGCAGCTCGTCCAGCTCCTCGACGGCCACACCCTCTGCATCGTCCCTGACGAAGCCCGCGCCGACGCGCGAGAGCTCGTCCGGCGCATCTCCCTCGACGCCCTCGACGTCCTCGACTGCTCTCCGGCGCACCTCCGCCTGTTGGTGGATGAAGGCCTCCTTCAGCGCGACTCGCTCCCCCAGCGCGCCCTCGTCGGCGGAGAGGCCGTCGACACCGACACCTGGCGCACCCTCGCGCAGCACCCTCGCCTGCGCGCCTTCAACGTCTACGGCCCCACTGAGTGCACCGTCGACGCCACCTCCTGCGCCTTCGACGCGTCGCCCACGCCCTCCATCGGCCGGCCGCTTCCCAACGTCCGCGCCTACGTCCTCGACGCCACCCTCCGCCCCGTCCCCGTCGGCGTCTCCGGCGAGCTCTTCCTCGGCGGCGAGGGCGTCGCCCGCGGCTACCTCAACCGCCCGGAGCTCACCGCCGAGCGCTTCATCCCCGACGCCTTCTCCTCTGCCCCGGGCGCGCGCCTCTACCGCACGGGCGACCTCGTCCGCTGGCGCGCGGATGGCTTGCTCGACTACCTCGGCCGCACCGACTTCCAGGTGAAGGTGCGTGGCTTCCGCATCGAGCTGGGCGAAATCGAAACCACCCTCCTCAAGCACCCGCAGGTGCACGCCGCCGTCGTCCTCGCTCGCGAGGATGTCCCCGGTGACAAGCGCCTCGTCGCCTACGTCGTCCCTCCCGAAGGCTCCGACGCGCCCTCGCCCGACGCGCTCAAGGACTGGCTCAAGCAGTTCCTCCCCGAGCACATGCGGCCCTCCTTTTTCCTCGTCATGGAGGCCCTTCCCCTCAACTCCAACGGCAAGGTCGACCGCAAGGCCCTTCCCCCTCCGCTCCCCTCCTCCTCGGCCTCGACCTTCGTCGCCCCCAGCACCCCCTCCGAGGAGCTGCTCGCCTCTCTCTTCTCCCAGGTGCTCCGCCTCGAGCGCGTCAGCGTCCTCGACGACTTCTTCTCCCTCGGCGGCCACTCCCTCCTCGCCACCCAGCTCGTCTCTCGCATCCGCGCCGCGTTCCGACGCGAGCTTCCGGTGCGCGCACTGTTCGAAGCCCCGACCGTGGCCGCGCTCGCCCAGCGCATCGACTCCGAGCCCTCCTCCACCGCGTCGGCACTGCCGCGCATCCCCGCCGTGCGGGCCACCACGGCACCGCTGTCCTTCGCGCAGCAGCGCCTCTGGTTCCTGGATCAGCTCACCCCCGGGGATGCGTCGTACAACATCCCCACGGCCCTCAGGCTCACGGGCCACGTGGACGTGGAGTCCTTGCGCCGCGCCTTCGAGACCCTGGTCGCGCGGCACGAGGCCCTGCGCACCACCTTCCGCGAGCACCAGGGACACGCCCTCCAGAACATCCACCCAGCGGAGCCGTGGACGTTGCCGCTCGTGGATCTCTCCGCCCTGCCCGAAGCGCAGCGCGAAGCCGAAGCCCGCCGCAGGGTCGCGGAGGATGCGCGCCAACCGTTCCACCTGGAGAACGGCCCGCTGCTGCGCACCGCCCTGGTGCGGCTGGCCGCCGAAGAGCACCTGCTGCTCGTGACGATGCACCACATCGTCTCCGACGGTTGGTCCATGGGCGTCCTCGTCCGCGAGCTGGTGGGCCTCTACGAGGCCTTCAGCGCGGGACACCCCCCTTCGCTCGCGCCGCTGCCCATCCAGTACGCGGACTTCTCCGCATGGCAGCGACAGTGGCTCCAGGGGGAGGCGCTGGAGACGCAGCTCGGCTACTGGAAGCACCAGCTCGCGGGCGCACCGTCCGCGCTGGAGCTGCTGACGGACCATCCGCGTCCGGCCCTCCAGTCGTACGCGGGTGCGTCCCTGGCCGTTCACCTCCCGCGAACACTGGCCGACTCCCTCAAGGCGCTGGCCGGGCGTGAAGGCGCCACGCCCTTCATGGTGCTGCTGGCCGCGTTCCAGGTCCTCCTGTCCCGGTACTCCGGGCAGGACGACATCAGCGTCGGCTCTCCCATCGCCGGCCGCACCCAGGCCGAGACCGAAGGCCTCATTGGCTTCTTCGTCAACACGTTGGTGCTGCGCACGCGGATGACGGCGGAGACGTCGTTCCGCGAGCTCCTCGCCCAGGTGCGAGGCACGACGCTCGCCGCCTACGAGCACCAGCACCTGCCCTTCGAGAAGCTCGTCGAGGCCGTGCAGCCCGTGCGCGACCCGAGCCGCAGTCCGCTCTTCCAGGTGATGTTCGTCCTGCAGAACGCGCCCACGGAGGCCCTGCGCGTCCCAGGCCTCACCTTCCAGCAAGCCGCGGCCGAGGCCCACTCCGCCAAGTTCGACCTCACGTTGACGTTGCAGGACTCGCCCGAGGGTTTCGTCGGCTGGCTCGAGTACAGCACCGCGCTCTTCGAGCGCGACACCGTGGCGAGGATGGCCGGCCACCTGCGCACGCTGCTGGAGGCCGTGGCCGCGACGCCCGAGCAGTCCGTCTCCGCACTGCCGTTGATGTCCGGCGAGGAGCGACAGCGTCTGCTCGTGGACTGGAACGACACCGCCGTCGCCAGCCCCACGGACATCCCGGTCCACGTCCACTTCGCGCAGCAGGCTCAGCGCACGCCGGATGCCGTGGCGCTCGTCATGGGTGATGCCACGTTGACGTATGCCCGGCTGGACGCGCGCGCGAACCAGCTGGCCCATCACCTGCGGGGGGTGGGCATCGTCCCCGGTGCCCGCGTCGGCGTCGCCGTCGAGCGCTCCTTCGAGCTGGTCACGGCGATCCTCGCCATCCTCAAGGCCGGCGCCGCCTTCGTCCCCGTGGACCGCAATGCTCCCGTGGACCGCATCGCGGCCCTGCTCGAGGACGCGGACGTCAGCGTGGTCGTCACCCACCAGCCCTTCGCGTCATTGCTGCCACCTTCGGGCACCCGCGTCTGGCTGGATGCCCAGGCCCAGGACATCGCCGCGCTGCCGACCCATGCGCCGGAGGTCCACGCGGACGGCGAGTCGCTCGCCTACGTCATGTTCACCTCCGGCTCCACCGGCCGGCCCAAGGGCGTCTGCGTTCCCCACCGCGGCATCACCCGCCTGGTGCTCGGCAGCTCCTTCATGCGCTTCGGGCCAGAGGAGACCTGGCTCCAACTCGCGCCGGTCGCCTTTGACGCCTCCACCTTCGAGTTCTGGGGCGCGTTGCTGCACGGCGCGAAGCTCGTCCTTGCTCCGCCCCGCACCCTCTCCCTGGAGGAGCTGGCCGCGCAGCTTCGCCACCACCGCGTCACGGTGCTGTTCCTGACGACCGCGCTCTTCGAGCAGATGGCGCTGCACCAGGGCGCGGCCATCGCGGGCATGCGTCAGTTGCTCACGGGTGGCGACGTGATGCCCTGGGCACGCCTGCGTGACCATCTGGCGCTCATTCCCGATACGTCGACGCTGGTTCACGCCTACGGCCCGACGGAGAACTCGTCCTTCTCCACCACGTGGTCGCTGAAGCACGACACGCGGGTGGACGGCCCGGTGCCCATTGGCCGGCCCATTCCCAACTCCACGGCCTACGTCCTCGATGCCCACCTGCGCCCCGTTCCCGTCGGTGTCGCGGGCGAGGTCTACGTCGGCGGCCCGGGCCTCGCCTGGGGCTACCTCCACCGCCCGGACCTCACCGCCGAGCGCTTCATCCCCCACCCCTTCTCCTCCACCCCTGGCGCCCGTCTCTACCGCACCGGCGACAAGGCCCGCTGGCTCGAGAATGGCGCGCTCGACTTCCTCGGCCGCGTCGACTTCCAGGTGAAGGTGCGCGGCTTCCGCATCGAGCTGGGTGAAATCGAGACCGCTCTCCGCGCCTCTCTCCACGTCAACGAGGCCGTCGTCGTCGCGAAGGGCTCCGACTCCGACAAGCGCCTCGTCGCCTACCTCACCGCGCGCCATGGCCACTCCCTGGATACCGACGCGCTCAAGTCCCAGCTCCGGCAGAACCTCCCCGAGTACATGGTCCCCTCGGCCTTCGTCGTGCTGGAGGCCCTGCCCCTCAACGCCAATGGCAAGGTCGACCGCAAGGCCCTCCCGGAGCCGGGGACCGCTCAGCGCGCCTCCGCCTTCGTCGCCCCGCGTTCCCCCACCGAAGTGAAGCTCGCGGCCCTCTTCGCCGAAGTGCTCCGCACCGAGCGCGTCGGGCTCCACGACGACTTCTTCGCCCTCGGCGGGCACTCCCTGCTCGCCACCCAGCTCGTCTCGCGCGTCCGCGCGACATTCGA
>NZ_VKLU01000035.1:0-5734 GCF_007352635.1 Corallococcus sp. Z5C101001 | reverse complement strand
CAAAAGTCGCGAAGCAGGACAAGCGGCTCGGTCTTTGAAAACCAAATAGCAAGCCCAAGAAGTAATGGATTGCGGAAACCGCAGTCAATTTTTTGAGGGCGTCTCACTCCAAGAGCAGCGCTGAAAAGCGCAGCGAGGAGGAGATGCCGACGAATCAGCGAGCCGAGACTCCTTAGCCGGGTCTCGGGGAACGCCGGTTCAAGCAAACCAAGAATACAATTGGAGAGTTTGATCCTGGCTCAGAACGAACGCTGGCGGCGTGCCTAACACATGCAAGTCGAGCGCGAATGGGGAAACCCTAGTAGAGCGGCGCACGGGTGCGTAACACGTGGATAATCTGCCTGGATGCCTGGGATAACCAGTCGAAAGATTGGCTAATACCGGATAAGCCCACGGTCTCTTCGGAGACTGAGGGAAAAGGTGGCCTCTGTATACAAGCTATCACAACCAGATGAGTCCGCGGCCCATCAGCTAGTTGGCGGGGTAATGGCCCACCAAGGCAACGACGGGTAGCTGGTCTGAGAGGACGATCAGCCACACTGGAACTGAGACACGGTCCAGACTCCTACGGGAGGCAGCAGTGGGGAATTTTGCGCAATGGGCGAAAGCCTGACGCAGCAACGCCGCGTGTGTGATGAAGGTCTTTGGATTGTAAAGCACTTTCGACCGGGACGAAAACCCGGAGGCTAACATCCTCCGGCTTGACGGTACCGGGAGAAGAAGCACCGGCTAACTCTGTGCCAGCAGCCGCGGTAATACAGAGGGTGCAAGCGTTGTTCGGAATTATTGGGCGTAAAGCGCGTGTAGGCGGCTTTGCAAGTCGGGTGTGAAAGCCCTCAGCTCAACTGAGGAAGTGCGCCCGAAACTGCAGAGCTTGAGTGCCGGAGAGGGTGGCGGAATTCCCCAAGTAGAGGTGAAATTCGTAGATATGGGGAGGAACACCGGTGGCGAAGGCGGCCACCTGGACGGTAACTGACGCTGAGACGCGAAAGCGTGGGTAGCAAACAGGATTAGATACCCTGGTAGTCCACGCCGTAAACGATGAGAACTAGGTGTCGTGGGAGTTGACCCCCGCGGTGCCGTAGCTAACGCATTAAGTTCTCCGCCTGGGAAGTACGGTCGCAAGACTAAAACTCAAAGGAATTGACGGGGGCCCGCACAAGCGGTGGAGCATGTGGTTTAATTCGACGCAACGCGCAGAACCTTACCTGGTCTTGACATCCTCGGAATCCTTCAGAGATGAGGGAGTGCCCGCAAGGGAACCGAGAGACAGGTGCTGCATGGCTGTCGTCAGCTCGTGTCGTGAGATGTTGGGTTAAGTCCCGCAACGAGCGCAACCCTCGCCTTTAGTTGCCACGCAAGTGGATCTCTAGAGGGACTGCCGGTGTTAAACCGGAGGAAGGTGGGGATGACGTCAAGTCCTCATGGCCTTTATGACCAGGGCTACACACGTGCTACAATGGCCGGTACAGAGCGCTGCAAACCCGCGAGGGGGAGCTAATCGCAGAAAACCGGTCTCAGTTCAGATTGGAGTCTGCAACTCGACTCCATGAAGGCGGAATCGCTAGTAATCGCAGATCAGCACGCTGCGGTGAATACGTTCCCGGGCCTTGTACACACCGCCCGTCACACCATGGGAGTCGATTGCTCCAGAAGTCACCTCACCAAGAGGTGCCCAAGGAGTGCTCGGTAACTGGGGTGAAGTCGTAACAAGGTAGCCGTAGGGGAACCTGCGGCTGGATCACCTCCTTTCTAAGGAGACCGGGCATCGGGCTCACTCTTCGGAGGAGCAGGCGATGCCAGCAGCCTTCGGGCTGTCAGGTCTACTAGGTCAATGTTTCCGGTAAACAATCCATTATGAACTTCGGGCTTGCTGTTTGGTTTTGAAGGACTGAGCGAGGTTGGCTCGGCTCTTTGAGAATGAAGGACGCTGTAGGGTTCGCCGATGCTTTAGCCCCGCTTGGGCCTATAGCTCAGCTGGCTAGAGCGCGCGCCTGATAAGCGCGAGGTCGGTGGTTCAAGTCCACCTAGGCCCACCATTTTCCCTCACTGGAGGGAAGGAAGCGGGTGGTGCCGACGCGAAGAGTCGGGGCTGTAGCTCAGCTGGGAGAGCGCCAGCTTTGCAAGCTGGATGTCGTCGGTTCGAACCCGATCAGCTCCACAAGTTACCTGCGGTAAGCAGGGACGTTCTTTGACAAGTGCATACGAAGGGTAAGTTGCAATTTCTGCTGAGTGAAGTTCTCAACAGAAGTGCCGACTTCGAAATGAGTCTTACCAGGCGCCGCGAGGCAGCCGGGTGGGACGAAAGCGAAGTCTCCCACTTAAGAAGAAGCAGTGAGAATCAAGCAATAAGAAATGTCTTCCGGGCCTGCTGCGAAGAGCAGGGGTCTGGGCCTTGGTCACGAGTTTCGACAATCCGCCGGGAGGCGGGCGTGACGACAAGAGATCAGGGCAAGTAAGCTACTAAGGGCGTGCGGTGGATGCCTAGGTGCCAAGAGGCGATGAAGGACGTGGGTGGCTGCGAAAAGCTTCGGGGAGTTGCCAACCAAACGTTGATCCGGAGATGTCCGAATGGGGAAACCCAGCGCGGCGAATAGCTGCGTTACTGCAAACTGAATTCATAGGTTTGCAGAGCAAACCAGGGGAAGTGAAACATCTCAGTACCCTGAGGAAGAGAAAACAATGAGTGATTCCCAAAGTAGTGGCGAGCGAAATGGGAAGAGGCCAAACCAACGTCATGCAAATGGCGGTGGGGTAGCGGGTCCGCGGTAGGACTTTGACAGGCTAGTGGAAGCGTCCTGGAAAGACGCACCAAAGAGCGTGATAGTCGCGTACACGAAAGCCAGTTGGAGCTGAGCGGGTTACCCAAGTAAGACGGGACACGTGCAATCCTGTCTGAATCTGCCGGGACCATCCGGTAAGCCTAAATACTCCTTGGCGACCGATAGTGAACAAGTACCGCGAGGGAAAGGTGAAAAGAACCCCGGTGAGGGGAGTCAAAAGAACCTGAAACCGCATGTCTACAAGCAGTTCGAGCACTACGGCGCAAGCCAGTGCGAGAGCGTACCTTTTGCATCATGATTCGGCGACTTAATATACGTAGCGAGGCTAAGCCGATAGGTGGAGCCGGAGCGAAAGCGAGTCCGAACAGGGCGCTAAGTTGCGTGTATTATAACCCGAAGCGGGGTGATCTACACATGGCCAGGTTGAAGTGCGGGTAACACCGCATGGAGGACCGAACTCATGAAAGTTGAAAATTTCTGGGATGAGCTGTGTGTAGGGGTGAAAGGCCAATCAAACTCCGTGATAGCTGGTTCTCCCCGAAAGATATTTAGGTATCGGCTCGGGCAATTCAATGCCGGAGGTAGAGCACTGGAACGGCTAGGGGTCTCACCAGATTACCAAACCGTACCAAACTCCGAATGCCGGCAATTGTTATCCCGGGACGCAGTCAGTGGGTGATAACGTCCATTGGCAAGAGGGGAATAACCCAGACCGACAGCTAAGGCCCCCAAATCTAGTCTAAGTGAACACTAGAAAGGATGTGGCAGGTCATTGACAACCAGGAGGTTGGCTTAGAAGCAGCCATCCTTTAAAGAAAGCGTAATAGCTCACTGGTCAAGACAGGCCGCGCCGAAAATGTAACGGGGCTCAAGACTAGTGCCGAAGCTTCGGGTCACATACGTCAGGCGTATGTGGCGGTAGGGGAGCGTCCCAGTTGCAGCGAAGGTAGACCGAAAGGGCTGCTGGAGCGACTGGGAGTGCTGATGCCGAAATGAGTAGCGATAAAGGGGGTGAGAAACCCCCTCGCCGTAAACCCAAGGTTTCCTGGGTCAAGTTAATCTTCCCAGGGTTAGCCGGGTCCTAAGCCGAGGCCGAAAGGCGTAGGTGATGGCAAGCAGGTTAATATTCCTGCGCCATCTTGCAGACGTTGAACTGAGGGAGGACGGAGAAAGCTAGGCGAGCTGACCGGTGGTTGTGTCAGTCTAAAGGCGTAGGGGTGTCGCGTACGAATAAAGGCGCGGCAGTCATCCCCGAGACCCCATGGCGCCCCGCAAGGGGTAAGTCGCTGATGCTCTGCTTCCAAGAAAAGTCCCGCAGGGAGTCTGCAGGGTGTCCGTACCGCAAACCGACACAGGTGGGTGAGGAGAAAATCCTAAGGCGCTTGAGAGAACTCTCCTCCAAGGAACTAGGCAAATTTCCACCGTAACTTCGGAAGAAGGTGGGCCTCTGGTAGGTGTAGGCGTACAGCCGAAGCCGAGAGAGGTTGCAGAGAAATGGCGGTAGCGACTGTTTACCAAAAACACAGGACTCTGCGAAGGCGACAAGCCGACGTATAGGGTCTGACTCCTGCCCGGTGCTGGAAGGTTAAGGGGATTCGTCAGCCGCAAGGCGAAGCGATGATCCGAAGCCCCAGTAAACGGCGGCCGTAACTATAACGGTCCTAAGGTAGCGAAATTCCTTGTCGGGTAAGTTCCGACCTGCACGAATGGAGTAACGACTTCCGCACTGTCTCGGAGAGGGACTCAGCGAAATTGAAATAGCTGTGCCGATGCAGTTTACCCGCAGCAAGACGGAAAGACCCCGTGAACCTTTACTACAACTTGACAGTGACACTAGGGATTGACTGTGTAGGATAGGTGGGAGCCTTTGAAGCCGGGCCGCTAGGTTCGGTGGAGGCAACGGTGAAATACCACCCTGTTGATTTCTGGTGTCTAACCATGTCTCGTCAGCCGGGACTGGGACACTGTCTGGTGGGTAGTTTGACTGGGGCGGTCGCCTCCCAAAAAGTAACGGAGGCGCGCGATGGTTCCCTCAGCCCGATTGGAAACCGGGCGTCGAGTGCAATGGCATAAGGGAGCTTGACTGCGAGACCGACAGGTCGAGCAGGTGCGAAAGCAGGTCATAGTGATCCGGTGGTCCTGAATGGAAGGGCCATCGCTCAACGGATAAAAGGTACTCCGGGGATAACAGGCTTATCTCCCCCAAGAGTTCACATCGACGGGGAGGTTTGGCACCTCGATGTCGGCTCATCGCATCCTGGGGCTGGAGCAGGTCCCAAGGGTTTGGCTGTTCGCCAATTAAAGCGGTACGCGAGCTGGGTTCAAAACGTCGTGAGACAGTTTGGTCCCTATCTGCTGTGGGCGTAGGATACTTGAGAGGCTCTGACCTTAGTACGAGAGGACCGGGTTGGAGGCACCGCTGGTGTACCAGTTGTCTCGCCAGAGGCATCGCTGGGTAGCCATGTGCCGATTGGATAACCGCTGAAAGCATCTAAGCGGGAAACCGACCTCAAGACCAGGTATCCCGGGCGCAAGCCCCTGAAGACTCGTGGAAGACTACCACGTTGATAGGCTGGGTGTGTAAGCGCGGTAACGCGTTAAGCTAACCAGTACTAATAAGTCGAGCGGCTTACTTCCCCCCTTCTCTTGCATGCCCCCACGCGGGGAGTAAGGGACTCGGGGCCAAGGCCGAGGCCAGGACGCCACTAGCGCGTCCGCCCGGAAGACAGCTATTTTCACTCTTCTTCAGAAGAGGCTTCATTCAAGCAGAAGCTTGCAACTTACCCTTCGTATGCACCGTCAATCGCTTTTCCGGTGGCAATGTCGGAGGGGTCACACCCGTTCCCATCCCGAACACGGAAGTTAAGCCCTCCAGAGCCGATGGTACTCCGCGGGAAACCGCGTGGGAGAGTAGGTCGCTGCCGGATTCTTTTTGAAAGCCCCTGGTGCCT
>NZ_VKLU01000034.1:0-6526 GCF_007352635.1 Corallococcus sp. Z5C101001 | reverse complement strand
TGGATGAGGGAGCGGGTGCCGGAGCACATGGTGCCGGTGGCGTACGGGAAGCTGGAGGCGCTGCCGCTGACGCCGAGTGGGAAGGTGGACCGGGCGAAGCTGCCCGCGCTGAGCGCCGATGCCACGCCGCGCACGCATGCGTTCGTGCCGCCGACGACGGAGCTTGAGCGGAACCTCACCGCCCTCTGGCAGGAGGTGCTGGGGGTCGAGCGCGTCGGCTTGGAGGATCGGTTCTTCGACCTGGGCGGCAACTCACTGACCCTGGTCCAGCTCCACAGCCGGATGCGCGGGCTCCTCGAGGTCGAGGTGCCGCTCGCGGAGCTGTTCCAGTACTCCAGCATCGCGTCGCTCGTGACGCGCGTTCGCGAGCGCACAGCACCGGTCGCGACCGGCGACGAAGCCGCGGTGGAGGAGGAGTTCGTGCAACGCAGGGCGCGCGCTGGACAGCGCCGGATGGTGCGGCAGCAGACCGAAGCGCCGTCGTCGGAGGATGTCGATGAGTGATCAGCCAGCGGGTTCCGACGAAGCCATCGCCATCGTCGGCATGAGCGGACGTTTTCCGGGTGCGGACGGCGTGGATGCGCTCTGGCGCAACGTGAGGGACGGCGTGGAATCGTTCGTCCCGCTGGAGGACCGGGACCTGGAGGCCGCCGGCGTGGATCCGTCGCTCGCCGCGAGGCCGGGCTATGTCCGAGCGGCGTACCCGCTGAAGGACGTGGAGCGGTTCGACGCGGCCTTCTTCGGCCTCAGCCCCCGCGCGGCGGAGATCCTCGATCCGCAGCACCGGCTCTTCCTCGAATGCGCGTGGGAGGCCCTGGAGCACGCGGGCTACGACACCGAATCCTGGCCGCGGGCCGTGTCGTTGTTCGCCGGCACGGGCGCGCCGGCCTACCTCTACACGCAGCTCATCCCCCAGCGTGAGCTGCTTGGCGCGGTCGGCACGTACCAGGTCGGCATCAGCAACGAGAAGGACTTCCTGCCCACGCGCGTCGCGCACAAGCTGGGCCTGCGAGGGCCGTGCGTCGCGGTGCAGACCGCCTGCTCGTCGTCCCTGGTGGCGGTCCACCTGGCATGCCAGTCATTGCTGTCGGGAGAGTCCAGCCTGGCGCTCGCGGGCGGCGTGTCCATCTCGCTTCCCCAGCGCGCCGGGTACCTGGCCCAGGAGGGCGACATCCTGTCGCCGGACGGGCATTGCCGCGCCTTCGACGCAGGGGCGCAGGGCACCGTGCGGGGCTCTGGCGTGGGCATCGTCGTGCTCAAGCGGCTGACGGACGCACTGGCGCAGGGCGACACCATCCACGCCGTCATCCGAGGCTCCGCCGTCAACAACGACGGCGCCGGGCGCGCGGGCTACACGGCGCCGGGCGCGGACGGTCAGGCGGCCGTCATCACCGAGGCGTTGGGCGTGGCCGGCGTGAAGCCCGGCGACATCCAGTACGTCGAGGCCCATGGGACGGCGACGCCGCTGGGCGACCCCATCGAGGTCTCCGCCCTCAACCAGGCCTTCCGCTCCAGGGCGAACGCGCCGGGGACCATCGCGCTCGGCTCGCTGAAGACGAACATCGGCCACCTGGACACGGCCGCGGGCGTCGCGGGACTGCTCAAGGTGGTGATGGCGCTGCGCCACCAGCAGCTCCCTCCCAGCCTGCACTTCGAGCAGCCCAACCCGGCCATCGACTTCGCGGCGGGCCCCTTCTTCGTCAACACCACCCTGCGGCCCTGGGAGTCGCGGGGCGCGCCACGGCGGGCGGGCGTCAGCTCGTTCGGCATCGGCGGCACCAACGCGCACGTCATCCTGGAGGAGGCCCCCCAGGCCCCGGCCGTCCCCGGTTCGAGGACCGCGCACCTGCTGGTGCTGTCCGCGCGCAGCGAAGCGGCCCTGGACGCGGCCTCTGAACAGCTCGCGTCGCACCTGTCCCAGCATCCCGACCTGGCGCTGGCGGACGTGGCGCACACGCTGCTGGTGGGCCGCCGCCGCTTCGAGCACCGGCGCGCGTTCGTCTGCCGCGATGCGGAGGATGCGCGACAGGTGCTCGCCTCTCGGGACGAGTCCCGCCTGCTCACCCAGCATGAGACCGCGACGGAGCGGCAACCCGTCTTCTTGTTCCCGGGTCAGGGCTCCCAGTTCGCCGGCATGGGGCGCGGCCTCTACGAACAGCTCCCCGTGTTCCGCAAGCACCTGGACGCGTGCAGTGAGCTGCTGTTGCCCTTGCTGAAGGTGGATCTGCGCACGCTGCTGCTCGCCCCGGATGGGGAGGTGGAGGCGGACCGCCAGCTGCGCAGGACGGCGCTCACCCAGCCCGCCCTCTTCGCCGTGTCCTACGCGCTGGCCCGGACGTGGATGGCCTGGGGGGTGAAACCACGGGCGATGCTGGGCCACAGCGTGGGCGAGTACGTCGCGGCCTGCCTCGCGGGCGTGCTGCGGTGGGAGGACGCCCTGTCGCTCATCGCCGCGCGAGGCGCGCTCATCGAGCAGCTTCCGCCAGGAGCGATGCTCTCCGTCCCCCTTCCCGAGGCGGAGGTCCAGACCCTGCTGGAGCCGGGCTTGTCGCTGGCGGCCATCAACGCGCCGTCGCTGTGCGTGGTGTCGGGGTCGCTCGAGGCGGTGGAGCGCCTGGCCGCGCGCCTGGAGCAGCGAGGCGTCGCGTGCCGCCGGCTGCACACGTCGCATGCCTTCCACTCGGCGATGATGGAGCCCATCCTGGGCGCCTTCGCCGAACGCCTCCGCGCGGTGCGCTGGTCCGAGCCCACGCTGCCGTGGGTGTCCAACGTCACCGGCACGTGGATCACCCCCGCGCAGGCGACGAGCCCGGACTACTGGGTCGAACACCTGCGGTGCCCGGTGCGCTTCGAGGAAGGCGTGCGGACGCTGCTCGAGGAGCCTTCGCGAGCGCTGCTGGAGGTGGGGCCGGGCAACACGTTGGCGACCCTGGCGCGGCGAGCCCAGACGCCGCCGACGGTGGTGGTGGCTTCCATGCGCCATGCCCAGGATGCGCGCACGGACCTGGAGGCCTTGTTGGCGGCGGCGGGGCGGCTGTGGCTGTCCGGTGTCCGGCTCGACGGGGCGAAGCTGCATGCCCCCGAGCCCCGACGCCGCGTGCCGTTGCCGACCTATCCCTTCGAGCGGCAGCGCTACTGGGTGGAGGCCGGGCCCGCGAGGGATGCACATGATCCGCGAGGGCGCGTGACCAAGCGCCCGGAGTCCGCGGGCTGGTTCTACACGCTGTCCTGGAGACAGGCCCGGCGGCCGGAGCCGTCGCGCGGGAGCGGCGGCTGGTTGTTGTTCGTGGACGGTCCGGGGACCGCGGTCGCGGAGCGGCTCCGGCGCGACGGGGCCTCCGTGGTGGAGGTGGTGCCCGGAAGCGACTTCCTCCCGCTGGGGCCTGGACGCTACGCCATGGACGGCACGCGCCCGGAGCACCACGCGTGGCTCGTCGAGGCGCTGGGTGACGCGCGGCCGGAACGGGTGGCCTTCCTGGATGGATGGGGGCACACCGGCACCGGCGTGGACGATGGGGCGCGGGTGGAGGCGGTGCTCGGGCGTGGCTTCTACCCGCCCCTGTATCTGGCGCGCGCGATGGAGGCCCGGTGGCCCGGCGCGGAGGTGGCCCTGACGGTGGTCACCACGGGCGCCCACGACGTGACGGGCGAGGAGTGTCTTGAGCCCACGCAGGCCCTGTCGCTGGGGCCGTGCCGCGTCCTTCCCCAGGAGCTGGGACCCGCCTGGCGCTGCCGCGCGGTGGACGTCACCGCGCCGCCGCGGGAGGGGGGGCCCGGTGCGCGCCCATGGTTGGACGCGCTGGTGGCCGAGCTGGAAGCGGAGCCGCGCGACGCGATGGTGGCGCTGCGCGGCCGGCATCGCTGGGTGGAAGACGTCACGCCCCTGGCCCTGCCGGAGCCCTCCACCCGAGGGCTGCTGCGGGAGGGCGGCGTCTATCTCATCACCGGCGGGCTGGGCCGCATGGGGCTGGCGCTCGCGTCGCGTCTGGCGACCGAAGCGCGGGCACGCCTGGTCCTGGTGGGACGAAGCGAGTTGCCCGCGCGCGAGGCCTGGGACGCGTGGCATTCCGCGCACGGTCCCGACGACGCCACGTCGCGCAAGCTGCGAGCGCTGGAGGACCTGGAGCGGTCCGGCGCCGAGGTGCTGGTGGTGTCGGCGGACGTGACCCGTGACGAGGACTGCCGGCGCATGGTGGCCCAGGCGCGAGAGCGCTTCGGCGCCTTGCACGGCGTCGTCCACGCGGCGGGCGTGGTGGGGCCTCCGGCGAACGTGCTGGTCTCGGAGGTGACGACCTCGCGGTGTGGCGTGTTGTTCGAGGCGAAGGTGCACGGCGTGCTCGCGCTCTCACGTGCGCTGGAGGCCGTGCCCCTGGACTTCGTGATGCTCCAGTCGTCGCTGGCCACGGTGCTGGGGGGGCTCGGGTTCGCGGCGTACGCCTCCGCCAACCACTTCCTGGATGCCTTCGCCGCGCTGCGGGCTCGCCAGGGTGACACGCGGTGGATCTGCGTCGACTGGGACGGGTGGACCGGGGAGGCGGGGCGGTTGGGGCTCACGCTGGAAGAGGGAGGGCGCGCGTTCCAGCGCATCCTCGGGCTGGGGGAGGCGGGGCGGATCCTCGTCTCCACCGGGGACCTGTTCGCGCGAAGGGCTCGGGGCGGCCTGACCCCGGAGTCCGCTTCCGCCGCGGGTGGACCCACGCCAGCGTCGCGAGGACGCCCCACGTCCGCGCATGCGCGGCCGGCGCTGGGGACGCGCTACGTGGCGCCGGAGGATGCCATCCAGCAGCAGATCGCGGACCTGTGGCAGGAGCTGCTGGGCATCGACCGGGTGGGCATCCACGACGACTTCTTCGAGTTGGGTGGGCACTCGCTGCTGGGCATGCAGGTGGTGTCGCGGCTGCGCGAGCTGTTCGCGGTGGAGGTGTCCATCCGCGGCCTCTTTGAGACGCCCACGGTGGTGGGGGTGGTGAACGCGGTCCTCGAGGCGCAAGCGTCCCAGGTGGATGCAGGTCGGCTCGAGGCCCTGCTGGCGGAGATGGAGAAGGCGCCATGAGTGGACTGGTCCAGCGGTTTGGCAATCTCTCCCCGGAGAAGCGCGAGGAGCTGTTGCGTCGGTTGAAGCAGGAGGCCGCGGGCGGTCCACCGCCAGACGCCATCCCGCTCCGGGAGAAGGCCACGCCGCCGCCGCTGTCCTTCGCGCAGCAGCGGCTGTGGTTCATCGATCAGCTCCAGCCGGGACTGGCGCTGTACAACCTGCCCATCGTCCTGCGCGCCACGGGGCCGCTGGACATGGAGGCCTTCCAGCGCGCCCTTCAGGTCCTGGTCGACCGTCACGAGGTGCTTCGCACCACGTTCACGCAGGAGCGAGGACAGCCCGTGCAGTGCATCGCCCCGGCGATGGCGCTGCCGGTGGCGACGGTGGATCTGCGGTCCCTGCCGCCCGATGAGCGGGAGGCGGAGGCCCTGCGTCTGGCGAAGGCGGACACGCTGCGGCCGTTCGACCTGGAGCGGGGGCCGCTGCTGCGGGCGACGTGGCTCCGGCTGGACACGCACGATCAAGTGCTGGCGTTGGTCCTGCATCACATCGTCTTCGACATCTGGTCCATGGGCGTGCTGGTGCGCGAGCTGCTGGCGCTCTACGACGCCTTCAGCCAGGGGCGGCCGGATCCGCTCGTGGCGCCGCGAATCCAGTACGCGGACTGGGCGGTCTGGCAGCGGGGAAGCGCGCAGCAGGCGGTGTTGGAGAAGCAGCTCGCCTACTGGCGGGAGCGGCTGGGTGGACTGGAGATGCTGGAGCTTCCAGCGGACCGGCCGCGCACCGCGGTGGGCGTGCGGGGTGGTGCCCTCCCGTACCGGATGACGCAGGGACCGTGGGAAGCGCTCAAGGCCCTGGCGCGCAAGGAGGGCCTGACGCCCTTCATGGTGCTGCTGGCGGCGCTGGAGGTCGTGCTCGCGCACGAGTCAGGCCAGCAGGACGTGGCGGTGGGGACGCCCGTCGCGGGGCGCAACCGCCGTGAGGTGGAGGGCCTCATCGGCTTCTTCGTCAACACGCTGGTGATGCGGACGGACCTGGCGGGGAACCCGACGCTGCGGGAGCTGCTCGCGCGGGTCCGGAAGACGTGCGTGGAGGCCTACGCGCACCAGGACCTTCCGTTGGAGCAGGTCGTCGCGGCGCTCCAGCCCGGTCGCGAGGCCGGACAGACGCCGTTCTACCGCGTGTCGTTCAACTTCCAGAACGCGCCGCTGTCGGAGGTGCGCATCCCCGGGCTCGTCTTGCGCCCGATCGTGGTGGAGAGCGGGCTCGCGAAGCTCGACTTGAGCCTCCAGCTCACGGAAGGGGCGGAGGGGCTGACGGGGCTGTGGGAGTACAGCACGGACCTGTTCGACGAGCGGACAGTGCAGCGGTGGATGGAGGGTTTCGAGCGGGTGGTGAAGGCGCTGGTGGAGAGGCCAGAGCAGCGGGTGGGGGAGCTGGAGTGGATGGGCCCGGAGGAGAGGCGGCGGGTGGTGGAGGAGTGGAACCGGA
>NZ_VKLU01000033.1:0-7159 GCF_007352635.1 Corallococcus sp. Z5C101001 | reverse complement strand
ATCCTCCAGAATGAGCCCGGATTGGATGCCGCGGGCGTGCGCCGCCGTCTGTCGGCCCTGCTGGCCGCCCTGGTGCGCTGGACGCGTCGACGCCACCGGGGCGTCCTGCGCCAGGCCCTCGCCCATTTCCTCCTGGAAACGCGCCGCTACTGGAAGGGCCTCTTCCACTGCTACGACGTACCGCGACTGCCGCGCACCGATAATGCCTTGGAGCACCTCTTCGGCACCTGCCGCTACCATGAGCGGCGGGCCTCGGGCCGGGTCCGCGGCAGCGCGGGCCTTGTCGTGCGCGGCGCAGTCCGGCTGCCAGCTATCGCTGCCGCCCTACTGCTACCTGAACTCGACGCAACCCATCTGGCGCCTGGGGTCCTCGACGACTGGCGGCAATTACGCGCTCAGCTCGAAGCCCGGCGCGTCCCCCGCATCATGGGCCGACGCTTTCGCGCCGATCCGGACGGCTACCTCCGAGGCATCGAAGAGGAGCTCAGGCCATATTTGCCGGCGTAGTTTTTTAGCAGCGTCCGCTCCATCTCCAGCTCACGCACCTGCTTGCGCAGCTTCGTGAGCTCTTGCCGCTCCGCACTTGTCAGCGCCCCCGGCTTGCCCTTGCCCGCATCCACCCGTGCCTGGTCAACCCAGCTCTGCAGGGACCGACAGCGTCAGGTCAAGGTCCCGGGCCACCTGGGAGCCGGTCTTCCCCTCCTCAACCACGAGCCGGACAGCCCCAGCCTTGAACTCGTCCGTATAACTGCGCCGCGGGCGGCGTGGCTTCTTCTCTTCCACCATGTCGGACACCGTATCTGCCTCTTCGTTGGTGTCCACTGAAGCGGATCACGCCCACACGTCATGCACTGGCGGACGCAAGGCTTCAAGTGAGACCGAACTATTACACCCACTTTACTCGGCCTTTTTTCAATCGCCCGACCAACAACGCCAAGCCCATCCATCTTCAAAAGTCAAACCCACCACCCAAAACGCAAGGACTCCCCATTCCAATCCTTTTTCATTGCACCCAACAAGCCATTGCAGATAGGTCTCCAGGCGCATCACAAACCCTCACAGGAGTTCCAGTGCGCAATCTACTAATCGGCGCAGTGCTCATGGCGATGTCAGCCTGTGGCACGGGAGAGTCGACAACCGAGGCTTCGCTCCAGACCCAGGAATCAGCCCTGACCTGTCCCGCTGAGCAGGAAGGTTGGGTTCGGTATGGGACCTGCCGCGGCGCCAATTCCGAGGGAACGGCGTTGGGGTACTGCTGGTCTCCGACGGGCGTGGCGACTGCGTGTAATAACCAACCGTGCTACAGCGTCGACGAGTGCCGCGCGGTCTGTACGGGCGGCACGGCCTCTTGCGATCCCGTCTGAGCAGGCGCGCTTCGTAGTATGAGATTGACCGGGAGGTAACTCCTCCCGGTCAACCCGTGCCAGTTCGCTATCCTCGGGTGCATCCGATTCGTAACCGACCGACGGGCGACGTCCGATGGATGCACCCTTCCACCCACGCCGCGTGGTAGCCGCGCACGGAGGTCCTGGTCGCAAAGGCTTGCGTGGCTTCAAGATGAGTCCGGGGCAGAGGCGGAGGACGATTATCAGCGGTGCGGCAACAACTCGTCCAGAAGTGATGCGGGGTGGCTGCCAAGGCACATGAGCACGTCGGCGAGGTACGCCTTGGGGTTGACGCCTTTGGCCTCGCACGTGGCCACCATTGAACTCAGCCCCGCCAGTGAAGTTGCCCCAGTTCCGTGGCTCTCCCGCACTTCGTGAGGACCCAAGGCTCAGACGGTGAGCAGCACTCGACGACGCAGCAGGTCGAAGTTGGCGCGGCCATACATCTGACGCTTGAGGAGCTTGAGCTTCGTGATTTAGCCCTCGGCCTGGCGTTGCTCCAAGGAAAGGCCAGGGCGGTCCGGACTGAAACGCCGTGCTGTTCGAGGCCCTCCGCAAAGGTCTCCACCGCGCGCACGAGCCTCGTCCAACCACGCTTCGAAGGGCGTACGGCGAGCGCATTCCGGGTTTCGACAGCGGAGGCGCCGCACGCGCAGGTCGAGTTGCACGACGCGCCCTGCGACGGGCAGGTCCGCCGGGCGTCGAACGTAGCTGCCATGCACCGCGGTACTGGGCGTCTAACAGGAGGGACACCGTGCCCCGTACCCTGCATGCCTACCTCGAGGGTAACACCCGCCGAGCTTCCATGGGCCACCCGGTCCATCCGCCCCCCAGGAAGCGGATACGGCGCTTCCATTCCCAGGATGTATTCGCCCAGTTGGTAGCTCGCCTCGCGAGCCTATTCTCCCGGCGCGAACCACACGAAGTGCGGGAGAGCCGCAGAACCGGGGCAACTTCAGGGTGGAAACCGGGCGGATGGGCTGCCCGGGAGGCGCCTGACAGGCGCCTCCCGGATGCCACTTTCCTGTGTCCCTTCAACGACTTGGGACAGCGCGCGATGCAGGATTCGAACCTGCGGCCTTTGGCTCCGGAGGCCAACGCTCTATCCAGCTGAGCTAATCGCGCAGAACTGCTTCCGGTGCCGGAGGAGTAACCGAAGTCCCAGAGCGACGCAAGCACGCAATCCAGGTCCGTCGCCCGGTGGGCGGTCCTCGCGTGATGGCTCCTGCACAAAAGGGGCGTCCCGCCTGACGGCCCGCCCTCCCCGGTGGACTACACCCGGGGCCATGAACCGCGTGCCCTTCTTCTCCCCTTGTCTTCTCGCCGCCTGTCTGGCCTGCACGGAGTCACCCCGGACGCCCGCGACGTCCCCTGCCCCGAGCCCGACCATGCCCGCCACGCCTCCGCCCGCCCCGCCGGCCCCACCCGCCCCCCGGCCTCCTGCCCCGGCCGGCGCGACCTGCTCCGCCAGCAGGCTGAGCCCCAAGCCCAAGCCGCCCGCGAGGCCGCTGCCCCCCGCCGTCGCCTCCATGCGCGAGCGCATCGTCGCGGCCGCGGTGGCCTGCGACTACGCGGCGCTGCAGAGGCTGGGCGACGAGAAGGGCCAGAGCGTGCGCTTCTCCCACGACCCCGACCAGGACATGGCCACGACCTGGCGCATCCAGGAGGAGTGGAAGGAAGACCCGCAGCCGGTGCTGGCGCGGCTGGTCCAGGTCCTCGATCTCCCCTTCTACCGGGAGGGCGACCTCTTCTGGTGGCCCACCGCCTTCCGCGAGGGCGCCACCGACGCGGACTTCGCCCTGCTGAAGGGCATCTACCCGGACGCGCAGCTCGAGGACATGCGCAAGGAGAAGAGCTACATGGGCATGCGCGTCGGCATCTCCGTGGATGGCGACTGGCAGGCCGCCATCCAGGGGGACTGACGCCCCCGCACCTCAGTCGCCCTCGAGGAACCGCGCGACCGCCTCCTGGACGTCCCGGTCCCCCACCATCTCCACGTGGTCGGCCTTCGTCTCCAGCCGGTCCACGTGAAGCGGCGCCGGCGGAAGGGCCCGGGTCGTGAGCACGGAGCCATCACCATCCGCGAGGATCGGATCCTCGAACGTGGGCTTCCCGTCGATGACCCGGAAGGACTTGATCAACGGATGCCCCACGCCCACCACCGCCAGCGCGCGGAAGGGCGGCGGCGGCCCCTCACGCTCCGACAGCGCCCGCGCCAGGCCCGAGCGCGCCTCCAACATCCGCTCCAACTGCTGGCGATACGCGGGCAGCTCGCGCACCGCCGCGTCCTGGAACACGCCCCACCCACCCCCCACCCACGCGTCCGGCCGGTACGCGTCGAAGGCCACCGGCTGGCCGCTCGCGTCCACGAAGAAGTCGCTCTGAGCAGGCATGAGCTGGAACGCGGAGGCGAAGGTGAACAGCGCCTCGGGAGACAGCAGCGCGTGGTTGCGCCCCACCGGCGTTCCCAGCGTGAAGTCGTCGAACATGCCCGGCGCCCCACCGAAGGGCGTGCCCAGGAACACGACCCGCTTCACGTGCCTCGCGCCCGCCCACGTGGGCTCGCCCGTGTCATCGCCGGCGCCGTAGCGCAGGCAGTGCAACGTGACGAGCCCCCCCATGCTGTGCGCCACCAGGTTCACCTTCACCCGGCCGCCCCGCGCGCTGGCGAGCTCCTCCAACAGCGCGCACAGCCGCTTCGCCGTCACGCGGTTGTCCTGTCGCCAGTCGTAGTCGAACACCACGAGGCCCGGCAGCCGGTCGCGCGCGAACTCCAGGAAGCCCTTGTAGACGTCGTAGCGCGCCACCCACGGCAGCACCGTGAAGCGCGTCACCGGCCCGTCCACCGTGAGCGCTCCAAAGTCCTGCGCCAGCCGCTGCCCAGGGAACGGCAGCGCCAGCGAACGGTCGCCGCGCGTCAGCAGCTCGCCCACGGACACCCACGCCCGTTCGCGCTTCGCGTCCGCCGTGACGAGGAACGACCCACGATAGCCGTGGATGAACACCGTCACCTCGTCCCCCGTGGCCGGAGGGACCTCGACACGCGAGGCGGTGCACGCGCTCAACAGCATCAGGAGCGGAACTGGAATCAGTCGCATGACCCCACCGTCTCCTCCCGCCCTCCTTCACGCAAGGACTCCGCCACGCCCCCCTTGACGTGTCAGTCCCCACCCCAGTCGTGTCAGCTCCCGGACTGACGGGTCAGGATTGCCCTCCTGGACAGCTGTGGATTCTCAGTCAGTGCACTTGCATGCCGTGGCCTGCCCCGTGCAAAAGACACGGGCCAGATCTGGTCCGTGTCAAAGGGTTCATGCCAATGGATGAGTTTGTCGTTCAGTTGAAGTCACTGGCCATGACGGAGGCGCTCCCGCTCCTGCTCAAGGTCATCGGGGCGTTGATTGTCTGGTTCATCGGGCGGACGGTCATCGGTGGGTTCCGCAAGGTGCTGGACATGGGCCTTCAGCGGCGGCAGCTGGATGCCACGCTCATCCGCTACATCGGTTCGCTCTTCACCGGCACCCTGACCCTGATGCTGGTGGTCGGCATCCTGGGGCTGATGGGCGTGGAGACGACGTCCTTCGCCGCGTTGATCGCCGCCGCGGGTATCGCCATTGGCGCCGCGTGGTCCGGACTGCTCGCCAACTTCGCCGCGGGCGTGTTCCTGCTCGTGCTGCGCCCCTTCCGGGTGGGCGAGGAGATCGAAGCGGGTGGGGTCGTCGGCTACGTGCAGGAGATTGGCCTGTTCGTCACCACGCTCGACACGACGGACAACGTGCGGATCTCCGTGGGCAACAACCAGATGTTCAGCGACAACATCATCAATTACAGCCACCACCCGCACCGCAAGATGACCGTCAAGGTGCCGCTGGTGCACGGTGCGGACGTGAAGCTGCTCATGCAGTCCCTGCTGGAGCGCATGCCCAGTGTGCAGGGCGTCCAGGCGAAGCCGGTCCCCCAGGTGGAGGTCGCGGAGTTCACGCTCCAGGGTCCCGTGCTGGCGGTGTGCATCTTCTGCAAGCCCACCGAGTTCAACGACGTGCAGGCCTCCGTGGGCGAGGCGATCGTGGAGACCCTCACGGCCCATGCCTACACGGTGCCCGGCGCGGCCTTCGCGGCCTCGCCGCCTCCGCTCGCGAAGGCGGGCTAGAACGGCAGGGGCGTCAGCGGGAGGCGTCCAGTCCTCCCGCCAGCGCCTCCAGCAGCGCGGCCGCGCTGAAGGGGCCGTCGTGCCGGTAGCCGTTGGCGAAGAACGTCGGCGTCCCGTTCACGCCGCTGCGCGCGCCGTCCATGAAGTCCCGGCGCACGCGCTCCTCGAACCGGTGCGAGGCCAGGTCCGCGCGGAAGCGGTCCATGTCCAGGGACAGGGCCTCCGCGTGGGACAACAGCACGGGCATCTCCAGCGCGTCCTGGTTCTCGTAGAGCAGGTCGTGCATCTCCCAGAAGCGATCTTGCACGGCCGCGGCCTCGGCGGCCTCCGCGGCCTGGAGCGCCAGCGGGTGCGCCTGGGTCAGCGGGAAGTTGCGGAACACGAACCCCAGTCGCGTACCCAGGCCCTGCTGGAGCTTCTTCACCTCCCAGTAGGCCTGTCCGCAGTACGGGCACTGGTAGTCGCCGTACTCCACCAGGATGACGGGCGCGGCGCGGGGCCCCTGGAAGTGATCGCCCGGGCCCGGCGCTCTTCTCAGGCGGGTCAAGAGCGCACCTCGTGCGTTGCCGTGCCCCTGGACAGCTTCTCCAACGCATCCAGCACGCCGTCCACGCCGGGGTTCACCGCCGGGGGCGACACGTGCGACCAGGCAATCACCCCGTCACCGTCCAGCACGTAGAGCGCGCGCTCGGAGACGTCCTCCGCCTCCCGCCATGCGTGGTAGCGCCGCGACATGTCCCCCTTGGGGTGGAAGTCCGCGAGCAACGGGAAACGAAGCCCTCGCTCCCGCGCGAACGCGGCGTGCGACCACACGCTGTCCACCGACACGCCGAACATCCTCGCGCCGTGCCGCTGGAGCTCGGGGAGCAGTTCGTTGAAGAGGGCCAGCTCATCGCCGCACACCGGGCTGAAGTCCGCCGGGTAGAAGGCGAGCACGACGGGAGCGCCCGCGCAGTCCGCCAGGGACACCGACTTCGCGGGCGTGACAGCGAGCTGGAATGAGGGGGCCCGTGAGCCGGGTGGCAGCGGACGGGATAGGGACAGCGTGGCAGTGGCCATGGGAGAAGTCCTCGCTGGCCTGAATCTGGGAAGGCCGTCCGCCACCCGCCAACCCATGGGCGTCCAGCGCTCGGACCATGGCTCTGGCAGCGGCCAGCGCGGGCGGCGCCGCGACTCACGCCCCCCTGGGAGCCCCTCAGGGCCGGCAAGCGGGGGGCAGGACGCGCCAGCCCAGCGCCTGCTCACCCCTCGGACAGGGAAGAGACGCCAGGAGCCGGTCACTCTCGGCAGGACATCCGGAGTCCTTCCCTCCGTTGGTGCGGGGAACCAGAACAATTCTGCAAATACCTGAATTCATTCAGATGGGATGCATGTGGCCCTCATGACAGGCCGCTTGCTCACGGAATAATCTCACCTACATGAATTTGACCCACCCTCGCTGCGCTCACCCGGGGCACAGCGCAGGGCGTCAATCCGACACCAGCATCCAGTCGAAGTTCTCACGGGCGGCGCCGCGCAGGTGCCGCTCGCACGCCATTGCGTCCCCGAGTGCGGAGTACACGAGATGAGCCAGGAGCTGTCGAAGCGGATCGCCAACCTCTCGCCGGAGAAGCGCGCCGAGCTTCTC
>NZ_VKLU01000032.1:0-8772 GCF_007352635.1 Corallococcus sp. Z5C101001 | reverse complement strand
TCAACTACCTGGCCCTGGTGCAGGTGGCGCTCATCTTCTCCTACCTGCGCCACCTGCATCCATCAGACACGGCCTAGAACACGCTGGGCTTGGACGGCCCGCTGTGGCTGGGGGGCGGGGAGAAGGACGGGGGCGCGGAGGAGGGAGGCGCGGCCCGGGGCCCGAGGATGGCGGGCATGGAGGGCGTGAGCTCTCCGACATACAGCAGTCCCTGGAAGCCTTCCTCGGCGGACGACCCGGTCATCTGGATGTACGGGCTCAGCCCGGGGAGGGCCGCGACGCGGGGAGCGGGCGTGGCGCCGACGATGCCGCAGACCAGGCGGGCGTCACGGTCCAGGTCGCAGCCCCAGCGCGTGCCCTGGGCGAAGCTCATCTCCAGCACGAAGAGGGCGGGGTCCTGCTGGTGCAGCACGTGGGCCATGGGAGTGAAGGCCGGGTCCCACTGCGTGCCCTTCTCGATGCGCGTATGGGTGTTGCCCGCGAGCACGATGTGGATCTCCTCTGGCTTGTTGGCGCGGCGCTTCGTCCACACGCTGGCCTGGGCCGCGTCGCGTTCACTGCCGCGGAGCACGTCCGTGTCATAGGCCACCAGGTTCACGCGCAGGCCCGCGGTGCGCAGGGCGCGCACCCGATCGATGAGGTCCAGCACGGCGCGGCTGCTGCGCCCGTCCTGGTACGGCCGCGACCAGAAGCGGCCCTCCAGCAGCGTGTCCTGGTCCGCCGGAGCGCCGGGGCTCGACAGGTAGGCGTCCACGCGCGCCTGCTCCGAGGCGGGGAGGGACAGGCCGAGCACCACGGCGAGGCCCGTCTGGGCCGCCTGACACACGACGTGGCCCACCACCGCCGGTGCTTCGTTGGAGCCCAGCTGTTCGCCGATGAGCAGCGTCAGCCCCGGGTGGAGCAGCCCCTCCAGGCCCCGCACGGGCGTGGGGCACGGGCTCTCCGCGACCGCCTCCTCCTTCCAGCGCGACAGGTAGAACTCCGGCGTCCGCACGGCGGTGGGGCGCTTCTCCTCGATCACGTTGCCGCGGTTGACCTCGATGGAGGGTCCGGACTCCAGCCGCAGGGTGAGGGCCTTCTCCAGCTCCAGGTCCCGCGAGCCGTGCTGTGCGCCGCGCAGCATGGACAGGCGCTTGGTTTCCGTGTCGTCGAGGCTGAAGTTCACCTTCTTGGCGAAGGGGTTGGAGACCTGCTCACGGCGCTCCTCGAGCACCTTCCACCACTGATTGCGCCATTCGACGTCGTTGCCTATCGCCTGCTGCGACATCCGGAAGATGCGCACGACGGACTGGCGCGGGCTCACGGTGATGCCTGTCACCAGATAGCGGGTGAAGTCGAGGTTGCGCGTGCCGTTCCGGTCCGGGCGGGCCCATTGGGTGACCAGCTGGTTCGGGTCTTCCGTCTCCTCGAAGGTGTGTCCCTGCTCCTCCAGCAGCTGGCGCGTCGCAGCGAGCGCCTCCGCCAGGGGCTTCTGGAAGACGTGCTCGTACCGGGGCAGCTCCGCTTCGGGTCCTCTCTGGGAGTGGGCACAACCGATGGTCATCAAGGTCAGCGTGAAGACGAACCCGCGAAAGGACATCCAGCCTCCAGGCGTGAGCGGCGTTGGGTTTCCCGCAGGAGAACACATCCGATGTGCGGGAACTAAGGGGCCGTGCCGTGTGGCAAAAGGAGCTGTGCGTGGAGGGGCCGGCCGAAACTTCCGCCGATCCCATCTGAATTCTCGCCCTCCCCTTCATCGTGGGACTGGCGCATCGTGGGATTCCACTACTGGCCCCCGAGGCTCACGTCATGGCTCACGAACACTCCGTCCACCTGCATGGCTTTGGCGCGGATCGCGCCGCCCACTACGACCAGCAGGCGTCGGTCAGCCTGGCGGGTGTCCACGCGGCGTACGAGCTTGGTGTCAGCGCGCTGACCGCATGTCTCGACGGACAGGAGGCGGCGTCGCTGCTGTACGTGGGGTTGGGCACGGGCGCGGAGTTGATGCCCTATGCGCGCTTCGGCGTGCCGGGCTGGCGCTTCACGGGAGTGGAGCCGTCCGACGCCATGCTCGAGGTCGCCCGCAAGCGCCTGGAGGCGGAGGGGATGCTGTCGCGCACGCACCTGCATCAGGGAGCGCTGGGCACGCTGCCCGAGGGCCCCTTGTTCGACGGCGCGCAGGTGATGGGGGTCCTTCACCACGTGGAGGGCGAGGAGGCCCGGGTGGAGCTGCTGCGGGAGGTGACGCGGCGGCTCAAGCCCGGGGCGCCGCTGGTCCTGGGCTGCCGGATTGGCATGGACCCCGAGCTGATGAACGTGGAGCTGCGGCGGCTGCGGGCCTATGGAATCCCTCCGGAGACGCTGGAGCAGCGGCGCAAGCAATTCGCGCTGATGCGGCCCATCGAATCCGATGCGGCCCTGTTCGCGATGTTCGCGAAGGTCGAGCTGGTGACGCCGCGCCCGATTTTCGTCGCGCTTCAGTACAAGGTCTTCCTCGCGCGCTTCGACCCTGGCGCCGCGCGCTGAGCGTCGCCCTGGCGCCGCGCTTCATCCTGGCGGAGCTGCCGTCCATCGCCCCGAGCCGCGTCGCGCGCCGAGGTCGCACCTGAGGCCCGCCATGAGGACGTCACTCCCACTCCGGGTGTGGTACCTGCTAGCGTCGCTGGATGACCTCCCGTGCCCTGGTCTCCCTCGTGTTCTGCGCCTCGGTCTTCTGGCCGCTCCAGGTGCTCGCGTGCGGCAACTCGGTGGACCCCGCCGAGGTGCTCTTCACGCCGGTGTTCTGGGTGGAGATGGTCGTCTGGATCGTGGCCGCGGCGTTCTTCAACCGCGTCGTCCTCGTCAACGTCCAGGGGGCGACCGCGATGGGACAGCCCGGTCTGTCTGGCTTCCGGCGGACCTACTTCGTGCTCGTCGGTGCCGCGGTCGTCTTTCTGCTGGCCGCGGGTTCGACGCTCGTGCCGTTCCTCAACGTGCATGGCAACGATATCGCCTACTGCTCGATACGCGGTGTCGTACTGCTGATCCTGGCGATCACACCGGTGGCGCTCTTCGCGCTGCAGGCCGCGTTCCTCCACGGTCTGGGCAAGCGGCGGTCCGGCGGCACGGGACTGAGGCCCACGCTCCTGGGCGTGGCGCTTTCGTCAGTCGTGTTTGTGGGGGGGGTCGGGCTCTTCCGTGAGGAGCTCATCCTCCCGTTGATCTGCAGGGGGTCGAACCCGTTCGTATTCAGGGCCTCTCCCTACGACTGAGTCGCCCCGGGCTCTTCTTCTCGTGAACCTGCGCTCTCTTCCTCTCGCCTATCTGGCGGGTGCCGCGGTCCTGCTGGCCACGGCCGGCGGCGGCTTCGTGCTGTTCCGCGATGCCGATGTGTTGGCGGTGCGCTTCTCTCCGCCCGGAGTCCTGGCCCCCACGAAGCGCTCGCTGGAGACTCCGCGAGACGCCGTGGAGCATTTCCAGTGCAATCGGTGTCACGTGGTGCCCGGCGTCGAGCCGGCATCCGCGCGATTGGGCGAGAACTGCGTGACCTGCCATCAGGCCATCTCCGCCGGTCGGCTCGACTTCTGGTACAAGGAAGAAGAAGTCCAGCGGTGGAAGCAGCACCTGCTGCACCTGGTGCGGACTCCGGACCTGGGTTCGTTGAGCCAGCGGGTCAAGCGCGGTTGGCTCATCGGCTGGCTCCAGGCGCCGCACGTGGTGAGGCCGCTCTACGGCGCCACCATGCCGAGGATGAAGATTGGTCCGAGGGATGCCGAGCTCATCGCCGACTTCTTCGCGGTGACAGAGGAGGAGACGGGAGAGCGCGCGAGCGGTGACGTGGCCGCGGGCCGGGCGCTCTATGCGAAGAACGCCTGCGCGAGCTGTCACTTCCACGGAGATTCCCCGCTCGGGTCCCTGCGCTTCGGCGCGTCCGACTTCCGCGCCCCGTCGGCCCGGAGGCGGGCCCCGGACTTGCGTTACGTGCCCAGCCGCATGTCGCTCGCGCAGCTGCGGAGCTGGCTGAAGGATCCGCACCGCATCCTCCCCGACACGGAGATGCCCGCCTTCGAGTTCACCCCGAAGGAGATCGAGGACCTGGCGACCTTCCTGCGCGAACCGCTGCCCGAGGTGGCGGCCGTGCCGCGCCCTCGGTACCGGCCCCGCCAGTTGGAGCGAGAGGTGCACTACCCGGAGGTCGCGGAGAAGCTCTCGCGCCACCTCTGCTTCCACTGTCATTCCGACAGTGCGCGGCCAGGAGACCGGGGGCCGGGGAACAGCGGTGGTTTTGGCTACGACGGCGCCTCGCTGGACCTGGCGACGCGGGGGGGCATCATCCGAGGCGTCAAGCGGGACGGCCAGTTCCGAGGGCTCCCGGACCGGCTGGAGGATGGGACGCCAAGGCTGGTGGCCAGCCTGCTCGCCCGTCACGCGGAGATGGATGGGCAGACCCATCCGGAGGTGATGGGCATGCCCCTGGGGTTCCCGCCCATTTCCGAAGAGGAGATCGATCTGGTCTCCACGTGGATCGAGCAGGGCGCCCCGGAATAGGAGGGCGCTCGCGACGGTGTGTCTTGCGCGCTCATGCGCCGTTCGGGTCTTTCTGGCGTGTGCGAGGAACTGGGCGGGGGTGACGGTCGCGGCGACTGGCTCGGTGCCGGGCACGCTGAAGTGGATCCGGCCTGAGTTGAATCCGTCCTCCCTCTTCTTGACGGGACTGGTGGTGCCAGGGGGCATGCCCTGGGCGATGAGGGTGGCTGTCCACTGCTCGCGAGGAATGGCCCGTGCTTGATGGGACGGCTGAACGTTTCGCTCATCGCGCGGGCGAGGTCCTCCGTGGCGACGATTGGCACGGGGCGGTCTGTCGGCGTCAGGTGCGTGTCGGACCACCCGGTGGAGGTCGCTGCCGCGAGGCTGAAAGTGTAGTTCTCGAGGAAGGAGCCTGCCCGGACGAAGGCGGTCGGGAAGGGCAGGTCGCTCAGTGCTTCTGCCAGCAGGTGGGGTGCGGTGGCCGCTGCGCTACTGCGACCCAATCGAGGACAGCACCACCGGCCATGGCGGAGGTGACTGGCGAAGGGCTTCGCGGAGGCTGGCGATGAGGGTCTTTGCCTCCGGGAAACCGGCCGTCGGAGCCAGCACGGAGGGCCATCATCAAGATGGCTCCCTCGATTCTCGCCAGTGCTCCGGCGGCAGCCGAGGTGTCGTTGAAGTCGCCCTGGCGGACGTCAACGCCGAGGCGAGGCCACTCGGTGGCCTTGCGTGTGAATCGACTCTTGCAAACACTATCGCGCATGAGTTGAGTCATGGGCGCGACAATCTGCGCGGCGGTATTCATAATCCGCATGGAAACTGGTCATCCGTTGGTGATGGAAGCACCTAGGGTGCCGCGAATGCCCTTGAGGCATTTATTCGAGGCGAGAGATGAATACCGGCAATGGTCAGGCTTGGCAGGGTGTGCCGAAAGAATGCCTGCGGGAGTGGTCCGCTGTCTTCACAGTCTCAAGAGAAGGCTTGAACTTGTCATCGCCGTGTCCTGTCTGTGGTGCGCGAACACTCCATCGGTATTATCAGCATGGAAAGAAGGTCGAGGTTGTGGCTGGTGAGGAGTTGTATGTGTCGCGCGGGGCGAGTTGGGAGTGGTGCAGCACCTGTCGTTCTTATGAACATGCAACAGCACTTGTTCCGGCGTGGTGGTCAAGTGCTTTGGATGTAGATCTGTCAAGGCTCACGGCTGAGCCCGAGGTGTTGGAAGCAGCGCTTCGTCAAATGTGAGTGCTCGTCGGTTCGGCAAAGAGCTGGCAGCAGAATGCTGAGGATCAGGTTGTCGAAGGAGCCAAGGGCACTGCTCTTGGCTAGGAGGGTGTTGTCGAACCTCGGCGCGGTGAGCACCGTGAGGACCTGGGGAAGAGCTATCCATCAGACCTCACGGACGCGCAGTGGCGGCTGGTTGAGCCGTTGCTGGAGGACCTCTACCGGCGGGTCGGTCAGCCGCCCCTACACCCACGTCGGCGCATTCTTGATGCCCTCCTGTACGTCACGCGGGGAGTCCTTGGTGGATACCGCAGGCCTCGTTCACACGCTGCTCGTCCATCCAGCGAATGTCCAGGACAGGGACGGCACGCAGTTTCTGCTGGGCGGCATGTCCACGGAAGACGTCCCACGTATGCGGAAGCTTTGGGTGGACTCGGGCTACGCGGGCCAGGCCAAGTGCTGGCAGGAGGAGAAGTTCGACTGGGAGGTGGACGTCGTCCGTCGTCCCAACGATGGGCGGCAGCGTTGGGACGGCCTGCCTCCTGAGATTGAGCGGCCCCGCTTCCTCGTGGCTTCATGGTGGTGAAGCGCCGCTGGGTCGTGGAACGTACCTTCGGCTGGCTCAACCTCTTTCGCCGCCTCAGCAAAGACTACGAGCAGAAGCCCGCCTCCAGCGAAGCCTTCATCTGGTTGGCCATGACAGCGATTCTGCTGCGCCGACTCGCTCCTGTGTGAGGGTTCGACAACACCCTCTTGGCGCGGCCTGCCCCGAAAAGCCGCTTTCAGCGTCCATGAGGTTCGTAGTCAATGCATTCGATTGCGAACTGAGCGTTCTGGCCTATCGTTTCCACCCCCCTGTACGTGCGGCGGTCGTTCGCAGCGAGTCGCACCAACTCCGGGCGAGCGCGACGGCAGCGCATCGCCCCAAGCGCGAAAACGGCGTTGTAGAGGATCTCCACGGACGGATGTTGCAGGAGTGGGATGAGGACATCAGCGGCACGCTCGTAAACGTCGCCCCCGTTCAGGTGACCAACCTGATTGCCCAGCGACTCTATGGCCTGGCCTCGCAGGCTCTCGGTCGCGGCCGGGTCGATGATGGTTGCGTGGAGCGCTTCGAGGGTGAGGTCCGTGCCTGGGCTCAGTTCCCCGAGCAACCACGCGGCCACCTCTCGTCCATGCCCGGAATCGCCTCGTTGCAGGACGTTGGTCACTTCGGAAAGCACCGTACGATCCTTCCTGCGGGCGAGTTCCTTTGCGGCTTCGATGCACTCCAACGGCGAGCCCATGGCCAAGCGTCGAACAAGATCAGCAGATGGCAACTCGTCATCCATCCTCGGAATCATGGGGCTGCCCAAGCACTCAGTCCAGCGGCTTGCAACGCAGGTGGCCACCAGCGCGTAGAGGCCGGCGAGGTTTTCGCCCGTAGCCTGAACGTACCGGTCCTCACCCAACCCTGAAACCAGCGGTGGACCGTCTTGTAGGGCGGGTGCTTCTCCCGCGGCAACTCGCTCCACTGCGCGCCGGTCCGCAGAATCCACAGGATGCGGTCCCACAGCGCCCGTGAGGGCGTGGGAGTTCGCCCGGGTCGGTCCTCCCCCTTCCTCTTCCGCGCAGACAGGAACGGTTCAATCAGGCTCCACTGTTCATTCGTCAGATCCACCTGCCAGCTTCGAACATGGCCATCCCCTCCATGTCGATCAGCGGCCCGGCCTGAGCCTTCATGCCTGCTCGCTCAATTTCGAGACCAGCTCTAGGGAGACTCTGGGGCTTACGAACCCGTTTGCGCAGTAGGTGATTATTTACATGAGGAGCATTGGCGGCACGGATGAGGTGGTTCCAGCGATCGTCCATGAGCCAAGCCCTGTTCGAAGTCTTCTGTTGGGTGGGCCGACAAATGCAATTCATGGTGAATAGCTGACTTTCATGCGAGAGTCTGTGGCGGAGTGTTCTCGGTGCCCGAATTTTGACGAAAGATGGGGGCTTTGGCTTGGGGTGAAGAAAGCGTATGGTCATCTTGGGTCGGGGAGATTTTCTGTGTTGCTTGAAAGGTTTTGGGTATGGATGAAATTGTGTTTGTCGGGGATGTTCGGGCTGCGATAACAGCCGCGCAGTCTGGAGGAAGGGTGCTTTGTCCGAGATGTCGCTCGGCGTTGAAGATTGCGACCACTTTGGAGGACGCGAGGAAGTTGAGAACTCATCCAGGTATCTTCTGTCCGGTGGATGCCAAGCACGTTGCTGTGCATTTTAATTTGTCTGCTGTGAGCGATATTGTGATGAAGGGGTTTAGGAAGCCTAAGGGGTCAGAATGACAGTCGATTTTGGAGTGGCGACACAGGATGTTCCGCAGATGATTCGCCTGGAGGCTACGTTGCCGGTGCTAGTGGGTTCGACGGCTGTGTATCCGGATTTTCGATGGTGAAGGTGGAATTGCCGGCAGAGTTATTGAAGGGGTGGACGCCATTCGGCAATACCTCGAGAGGTAACAGATATGGGAACTCGATACGGAGTCCGTGAGAGTCCTGATATGCACAGTCTCGTTGGTTGCGCGAGAAGAGTAGCCGGGGCGGTGTCGGTGTCTGGTGTAGCTGACGAAGACCTGTTGCAGAGGCTTCATGATATCTTGTATGGCGAGAAGAATGCATGGGGCATTGCAAGTGATGCGTTGATAACTAGGTCCGAGGCAGCGCGGTTGGTGCTTGCGAATCTGGAGTCGTGGCTGATTGAGCGATCTGGCCGGGCTTGGCCCTCTCAGGCGGAATGGGACCTGGAGTTCCTTGTGCTTGATGTGGAGGATGCGCTGTTTGGCTCGCAAGGGCACTCATAGGTGTTATGTGGTTTGTATTGGCATAACAGCCCCCTGGTCCACAGTGGTGGCGCGTACTTCACCCCAGTCCGGGCGCGGCAGGCGGCTATAGTGAGTGGGCCATCTCCGCTGGTGCGCCACCTGATTGACCAAGAGGACCGACGTGTCGGAAACCTCGCGCCAAATGTAACCGTCCGGTGGACGTCGTGCCGGGAGGCTTGATGACAGACGCGGACCGTGCTCGGCGAGCACCGCGAGGAGCG
>NZ_VKLU01000031.1:0-12283 GCF_007352635.1 Corallococcus sp. Z5C101001 | reverse complement strand
TTCGACATGCACCCCAGGGTCCACCGCGCCGACGCCTCACTCAACGCCTCTCAGCACGTCGTTGGCCGGACGGATACGAGGAGGGCGCAGTGCCGGAGTTGCGAGTTACGTGCATCAAGAGGGATGAGAGACAGGGCACCGACTATGAAGTCATCACGGCAGTTGGTGGGCCTGGAGGGTGGAAGAAGACGGTCCCGGAGGTCATTGCCGCCATCGCGGCGGGGAACTCATTCTACGTGCAGGTCGGGGCGAACAAGGTGTCCGTGTCCGCATACCCGGCAAGCAACCCGAGGTACATTCGGACGACCCCGGATAGTACCAGGAGGGACAACCTTCTCTCGCTGCCGGACTGCCCGTAGAAGGCAAGTTGCTGAGAGGGGCAGTCGGGAGCATCGCCGACTGCCTCCTCCTCGTGATTCAGGTTCGGTGCATGGGTACGGCGACCGATGGTGGCATGTACGGTTGCCGCGCCTCCTGATTCGCGGTTAGCAAGTCCTCCGGCGTGCGGTACATGCGAGGCCTGCGCCCGTCCGCACTCCGGCGCTGGTGCTTGGTGAAGCCGAGCGCGACGAGGCAGGTGCCCACCTCCGTGGACGCGCGATGGTCCACCTGTGCGACGGGCATGCCCAGCGCGTCTGTGGCCACCTGGAGAATGGACACCTCGGCGGGCCGCCGCTCCTTCGGCGTGCGCAGAAACCACTGGACGATGGCTTCCCCGCGACCGTCACCCGCGCCCTCGGCGCGAAGCGCCGCCTGGGCCTCGGCGCGCTGGGCATCCTCCTCGGACAGCCACCAGGGCTCGCCCCGCTGGAGGAGCACCACGGCCTCCGCCCAGAGCTGGTTCCTGTCCTGGCGCAGCGCCTCGATGTCGATGTGGGTGCAGTGCACCGGCCAGTAGCGGCGGTGCCCCGTTGGGTCCTTCAGGTAGGCGTCGTCATTCGTGGTGCCGACGAAGATGCAGCGCCGGGGCGTCTTCACGTTGGCGCGCCCGTAGGGGGGCCGGTACGTGTCCTCGGTGCGGCTGATGAAGCCCTTGAAGGGTTGGTTTTCCGCACGGCGCAGCGTGGAGAGTTCCGCCAACTCGATGAACCAGAACTGGGACGCCAACATGGCCGAGTCCTTGTTGTGGACGTCGATGGGCGCGTCGCTGAACCAGTCTCCAGCCAGGACGCGCAGCGCCGTGGACTTCCGCAGCCCCTGGGGCCCCTCCAGGATGAGGACGGTGTCCACCTTGCAGCCCGGCCGCAGCGCCCGCGCCACGGCGCCGATGGCGAACTTCTCGCCGATGGTGCGCAGGTGGGCGACGTCTCCCTCGGCGCCAAAGTAGCGCGCGAGCATGCCCGCGAGGCGCGGCACCCCGTCCCACTCCAGCGCTTGGAGGTAGTCGGCGACAGGGTCGTAACGGTTGCGCTTGGCCACGGCGAGAATCTGCGGCGCGACGACGGCGGCCTTGGGCTGGAGGCCCAGGCGCCCGTACTCGCTTTGCTGGAGCCAGTTGGCGATTTCGACGTCGAGCGTCTCCGGGTCGAGGCCTGGAGGCAGCGGACCGCCCACCACCTCCAGGCGCTTGCTGACTTCGTTGAAGCGCAGCACGCCCCGCCACTCCGGGGACGACAGCAGGACGGTGAAGACGTTGGCCTCGCAGTTGCGGAGGCGGCTGTCGCCCTTGCTGCTGATGTCCATGATGAGGTTGCGGCCCCATGCCTCCGGGTCCTCCTCGCCTTCCTCCGGGGCCAGGCCGGGGGCCTGGGCGGTTGGAGGGCGGGTGCCGAGCGCACGCCAGATGGCCTCATTCTCCGCGAGCCGCTTCGCGTCGGCCTCCGTGCGGCGGGCCCGGTGGCGGCGCAGCTTGAGGCGAGCCTGCTCGCGCAGGTGCTCCGTGCCCTCGCCCCAGTCCGTGGCCGCGAAGCAGTCGCGGAACAGCTCCAGGACGACGTCTTCGGGCGTCTCCAGGGGCAGGACGAAGGCGCAGCAGCTCATCAGCGTGTTGAGGGTGGTGTCCTGGGCGCCGCGCTCGGCGAGGGGCTCACCCGCGAGGGTGCGGCGGATGAGCTCCCGGTGCTCGGGCTTGCGGACGCGGCGCAGGAGGGCCCGCAAGTCGAAGAGATCCGCTGCCGCGCCCATGGTGGCTGGCGCGGACTGGGAGGGGGCGCGCGAATGCACGAGGAGCGCGTCCACGTCGAGGGCGTGGCCTTCGCGCGTCCAGGCGACGGTGGGGTGCTCCCCGGAGTGATTCGGCAGGAAGTACATGCGCCCCAAGTCTTTGGTGCTCGGGTCCGCCGGCAGGTCGAGGAGGCGCACGGCGGCGGCGCGCACCGCTGGCCACTCGGAGCGCAGGGCGGGGCGAGTCAGCGGCACGACGACACGCAGGCTGTTGTTCCCCGGGCGGTGTCCGTGGGTGGAATGGACTGCCGCCGCGTACCCGTCGAGTCGCTGGGGCAGGGCCGAGAGTCCCTCGTCGGAGAGCCCGTCCAGGTCGAAGACGGCCGCCGTGACGGCACGGACGTGCTCACTGCGGCGAATGGGGCCGATGTCCACCGGGGCCCAGCCTCGCTGCTCCAGCTTCACTGGGCACTTGTGGCCGACGCATGGGGCGCAGGCCGACACGGTGTGCGTGGTGAGAAGCCGCTTCAACTCCTCCCAGGTGACGTCCTGGGGTTTGGGCTGGGTGTCCGTGACGGTGTCGAAGAAGGCAATCAGCATGAGGCCTCCTCGGACGCGCGCGCGGGTCGGCCGAGCGGGGCGGGGGCGGCAGGGTTGGGCGGGAATCGGGCATGCGATGGAGTCACACCCCTTCAATGGGGGCACGTTCTTGCCGTGACGCGGAGAAGGCTGCTGTGCCCGGCATGGCACTCCCTCTTCCCCTTCTCCTAGAACCCTTAGAGAGATGAGGTAGGAATATAGGAGAAGGAGGAATACACGCGCGCGAAGGGATATCCCACATCATCGCGCGTAAGAGTTGGGAGGGCCGTTTCTGGGTTGTGAATGCCTGTGCCGCCCATGGCCTCGCACAAACTCTCAACCACTCGCCGGGGTTGCCCCCATTGAAGGGGGGAATGGCTACGACTGCTCAAATCCCCGAGTCCGTGAAACAGCTTGTCAGTGCGACGGCCCGCACGGCGTCCCGTGGCGCCCGCCTTCACCCGGTGCGGAGGGGGACCGAACCCCCGGGCGCGAGCCGCGCGCCGTCTCGGCATGTCTCACGAAACGGGTGTTTCACTCCGCGAGGGAGGGATTCCGCAGAGTGTGACATGGCTGGCGTCTTGCTTGGGGCCGCGAGCGCTGTCGTTGGGATGACAGTGGTTTTCTCATCGCATGGGAGGCACGGGGGATGATGCGACGACGGGTGTCGAAGGACGAGCCGCATGTTTCACGGGGAGCTGTGTCGCGGGAATGCCCGGACGCCTTGGTGAGCGAGATTCGCTCGGCGGGCGAATCCGCGCGGGCTCGGCGGCTGACGGAAGCGCTGTTGCGCCTCATGGAGCCCCAGCTGCGCCAACAGGCGCGCCGCTACGAGAAGCTGCGCGGCTCGGTGCAGGAGGATGACCTCGTGCAGGTGGCCCTCCTGGAAGTCCTCAAGGCCATCAGCACCTACCGTCCGGAGAAGCGCGGCAAGCAGACCTTCTCGACGTGGGTGGCGTGGCGGGCCCGGCGCGCCATCACGGACCAGATTCGGATGCACAGCGCGGACGTGCGCCCCTCGGACGCCGCGCAGCGCGGGCGCAAGGGGCAGGGGAAGGCGCCAAGGGCGTCCCCGTTGGTGAGTCGCGATGACCCGTCCGAGGCGCTGCCGTGCTCGTTGACGAAGATGCACGACGCGGCCCTGGCGCTGGAGGCGGCCACCATCGAGGACCTCTTCATGCTGCGCGAGGAGTGCGCCCGACTGCGGCACGAGGTGCTGAAGCTGGCCCCCAAGCTGCGGAAGCTGGTGTCGCGCGTCCACGGCCTCGGGAGGGAGTCGCGCAGCGTTCGGCAGGTGGCCCTGGAGTGGAACGAGCCGCGAGGTCAGCTGGACGCCATGTTGGCCCGCGCCCACGAGCAGCTTCGCGAGCGTCTGGCGGGGAAGGCGCGCTGATGCCCGTCCTGGTGGCACAGCGTGGCGGGCCTTGTGCCGCGTGCGGCGCGCTCGTGCTGAAGGGCGAGCGCATCGACTACACGCTTGGGACGGGGCCGCGTCACCTCGCGTGCGCGGACAGGCTACCGGAGCTGCGGCGCAACCAGCACGCCGCGCCTTGCGTCCTGTGCGGCGTCCAGGTGCCGAGGGGCGCCGGAGCCCTGTCCGTGACGGAAACGTGCGAGGGCGGGGCGTATACGCGGCGCTGGGCGGTGTCCTGCGCGGACTTCCTGGCCTGCCATGAGCGCATCGCGTCGGCGTCCAGCACATAGCCCCCCCGGGTCCAGATTTGGGACGGTCGTCCCTTTCCTGCCTTGCTCGGCGGGCCCCCACGCTCGGAAAATCTTGAGAAAAACGCGGCCCTGTCGCGATGTGTGCGGCCCGACGCGGAAAACATGTGCAGATGTTGCCCCCATTGAAAGGGGGAATGGCACCTCCCACCAAGCTGACACCTGAGTTGCAGGCCGAGATTTGCGGCCACCTGGAGCGCGGCCTCTTCCGCCGCGCCGTGGCCGGACTCGTCGGCGTCAACGAGCACACCCTCTCGCGATGGTTCCACCGGGGCGCGGGCGAGGAGCGGGGCCGCTTCCACGACTTCTTCCTCGCGGTGAGCGCCGCCGAAGCGCGCTTCATGCAGTCGGCCACGGACATGCTGATGGCGGCTGCCTCGCACAACCCCAAGCACGTCCAGTGGCTTCTGTCGCGGCGCTTCCCCGAGTTGTACGGGCGGAGGGACAACGTCGAGGAGAAGGCGCCCGAGGACAAGGCCGCAGACGAGGTGGCCCTGCGTGAGCTGCTGATGGAGCGGCTGGGCCGATTCCTTCCGGACGCCCCCGAGGCCACGCCGGACACCAGCGGTGCTGGAGGCGACGATGCGCCGTGACGCCTTCGGCTTCTCGGGGATGCTGGAGAAGCTCTCTCCGGACGAGTCCCCAGCCGAGTACCTGGTGAAGCACGCGGGCACGCGCCAGGGCCTCGCGCGCCTCTTCGGGAAGCTCACCCATCCCGAGGTGGAGACCCTCGTTCATGACTTGGACTTCTGGGCGCGGCGCGAGCAGGTGCCGCCCACGTCGTTCTCCACCTGCTTCATCATGGCGGGTCGGGGCTTCGGGAAGACCTGGAGCGGTGCCCGGTGGGTGATTCAGAAGGCCCGCGAGGCGAAGACGATTGGCGCCCTCATCGGCCCCACGGCGGCCGACGTGCGCGACACCATGATTCGCGGCTCCAGCGGCATCCTGGCCCTGTCCCCTCCGTGGTTCATGCCGGTGTATGAGCCCAGCAAGCGCCGGGTGACGTGGCCCAACGGCGTCTACGCCATCTGCTACTCGGCGGATAAGCCGGACCGGCTGCGCGGCCCCAACTGCGGCTGGGCCTGGGGCGATGAGCCGGCGTCCTGGAAGCACGAGATGGCGGCCCTCGACCAACTCCCCATGGTGCTGCGCATCGGCAGCGCCACGCACCCGCCCCAACTGCTGCTGACCGGGACGCCCCGCCCGCTGAAGAAGCTGGAGGATCTTCTCTTCGCGGATGCGGAGGCGAAGACACTGCGGCCGGGCGTCGTGCTCCGGACGGGCTCCTCCCTGGCCAACCGCGCGAACCTCGCCCCCAGTGCCGTGGCCACCATGCGGGCCCTCATGAACACGCGCTGGGGCCAGCAGGAGGTGCTGGGCCGACTGCTGATGGACGTGCCCGGCGCCATCTTCGGCTCGGCGAAGTGGGGCCGCGTGGAGGCGGATGCCCACGAGTACGCGCGGGGCCTGGATCGACGCATCGTGTCTGTGGACCCGGCGCCCACCAGCGAGACGGGCTCGGACGAGACGGGCATCGTCGTCCAGGGCGTGAGAAGCAGCCCGCTTGCCGGGACGGAGGGCGCGCCCCTCAAGCGCATCTCCGTGCTCAAGGACGCGAGCCTCCGGGGCTCACCGCGTGAGTGGGCCGCAGCCGCGATCCGCGAGTACCTGGCCTTCGGCTGCGATGCCCTGGTGGCGGAGGTGAACTCGGGTGGGGAGATGGTGGAGACGACCATCCAGACCGTGGCCTCGGAGATGGGCGTCCAGGTGAACGTAAAGCCAGTGCGTGCGCGGGAAGCGAAGTCGAAGCGCGCCGAGCCGGTGAGCGCCCTGGCGGAGACGGGGCGGATTGAGCTGGTGGGCAGCTTCCCGAAGCTGGAGGCGCAGCTCGCCAAATTCAGCGGCATCAACGGCCGCCGCGATGACCGGGTGGACGCTCTGCTGTGGGGTGCCCACGAGCTGGTGTTCGCGGATTCCTTCTTCTGCTTGTGAGGCGCACCTTGGGACTGTGGGAGCGGATGAAGTCGGCGGTGAGTAGTCCTCCGCGACAGGGGACAGGGCTGGAGCTGGCGCGCTGGCAGCAGGCGCCGCCGCGCCGGGGCACGGCGCAACTGCTGGCGGCGTACCGCGAGATGCCCTGGCTCCGCGCGGTCGTGGACGTGGTCGCGGATTCCGTGGCCGGGGTGAACTGGCGCGTGTACCGCCGCGTCTCGCGGGAGGGCCACCCGGTGAAGGACTACGCCCTTCGCAGCGCGACGCGCGAGGTCCGCGCCATGCGGTTGAAGTCCATGCTGGACGCGGGGGAAGTCCAGGAGGTGCCGGACCATCCCATTCTGCGGATGCTCGCCGACCCCAACGACTACTTGACGGGCCGCTCCGTCACGAAGCTGGTGCAGGTGTACCTGGACCTCGTCGGCGAGGCCTTCCTAGTGCTGGAGCGCGTGGCGGGCTTCCCGGTGGGATTCTGGCCGGTCCCCCCGAACCTTGTCATCCGCCTACCCGCGATGGACGTGCCGCGCGAGCAGCGGACCTTCACCGTCGCGGTGGGCGGCGTGACACGGGAGGTTCCAGCAGCGGACGTGCTCCACCTGCGCAACCTGGACCCGGAGGATCCGCTCGGTCGCGGTGTCGGCCCGGCCTTCGCGCTGGGGGATGAGCTGGACACGGACGAGTTCGTGGCGCGGTTCCTGCGCGCGTCCTTCTGGAACAACATGCTGCCGCCAGCCATCGCGTCGATTGAGGGCCTGACAGATGCGAACAGCGCGGGTGCGAAGGCATTCAAGGAATCCCTGGCGCGCGAGCACCAGGGCCCGGACAAGGCGGGTAAACTGCTCCTCACCAGCGGGCGGGTGACGTTCGCGCGCCTGGACACGAGCTTCCGCGACATGCAACTGGTAGAGCTGCGGAAGTTCCTGATGAACTTCGTGCGGATGACGTACCGGGTGCCGCCCGAAATCGTGGGCGACATCTCCAGCTCCAACAAGGCGACGGCCTTCGCGGCGCGGGAGAATCTCGCCGAGCAGGCGACGCTCCCCCGCATGGAGTTCCTGCGAACCGAGTACCAGATGCGGTTGATGCCGATCCTTGGCGATGCGGAGGCCATCCTCGACTACGACAGCCCTGTGCCGGCGGACCGCGAGCACCAGCTCCGCGTCATGAGCACCATGCCGGAGGCCTTCAGCTACACAGAGTGGCGCGAGCTGGCGGGTTTCAAGCCGGACCCGAACCGTCAGGGCTACCCATTGCCGATGCCGGGGCAAGTGCGGAATGGCCCTCCAATGCAGGTGGTGGAATGAGTGGGCTTTGCTTGTGGAGTCGAGTGAGACTGGCCGCTATTGAGCTGGGGCCATCTGAACTCTGTGTTGACGAGGCCTCTGCAACCTGAGCTATTTTTTGTGTCGGTTAATCCATTCAATTACGCTGTCGTAATCAGCCAGGGATATTCGGTATTTCAGATTCGGGGACTTCGCTAGTTTCTTGGCGTCCCTTGTGAAGAATGACGTAGTGGCGAGGATTCCACGAGTGGCACAATCGGCCTCTACAACTCCGTAAAGGCTTCGCACCAAGCCGACGTCCACCTTGTGTGTGTGCGAAAATCGTTTACATTCAATGAGCGTCAGGATTTTCCCTGTAGGGTCATTCCTGGATGCAAGAACGTCTCGTCCTCCGTCCCGCGATACTGAAGTCAGCCTTACGCTATATCCCATTCCGGAAAAGAGTTCCGCAATGAGCTCTTCGAATTTTCGAGGCGTGAGCTTGTAGATATCTCCGGGATACACGGAGAGGTGGCTTATTATTTCGCTTATCGTCGTTGTTATTGGATTTAGAATCCTGCTTGGCGTTTCCGGATTTCCTGTGTCTCTGGAGTGTGTGTTTTCTTCTTCGGCAATGAGCGCCTGGAAGTTGACGGTGTATTTGGGGAGATCGTGGAGGCGCTTGATGGCCGCGCGAACCGAAGCGTCGTCTGCTTTAATTGTTGTTCTTAATGATTTCCCCAATGACAAGGCAAGTTTTTCGAGGGACGGGAATCCTGCTATGGGCATGTTGTGGGCAATGTTGGAAATTCCGACCGTTGGCTTGGTCGATGAAGGGCTTTTGGTTTTGGCGTCGCTTCTGTGGGCTTTTTTAGGGGGCATTGCCTTGTCGGGTGGGAGTGATAAACGAGGGATGGGGAGTGGTTAGATATTGCCTGCGGGTGGACGTCCGTCCAATGTGGCCATCATTCCGTGTGGTCGATGAGAATGCCAGGACTGGCCACACTCTGAGCAATCCCCTCATTTGAAGTTTCCCCTCGGAGAACCCGTGAGCGGACGAGCAGGCGGTCTCGGAGGGAGAAATGAAAATGAGTGGATGCTTCAGGGCCAGCGCCAGAAGTTGCCCCCATTGAAGAGGTGAATGCACAAGCCTCTTCAGAGAACCCGCCGCCTCGTCGCCCAGAAGGACGCCCCCTCCCCAGTTGAGGGCCGGCCGAAGGTCTTCACCTTCCGCGCGAATGATGGGGACTTCGACAGATATTCCGACCGCCTGTCCGTCCAGGGCTGGCGGCTGGACGCCTACGCCGCGAACCCCGTCGTCCTCTACATGCACGATGACGGATCCGGAGGACTGCTCGGCGCCGGCCGCACCGACGTGCTGCCCATCGGCAAGGGCCTCGCCTACGTCCAGGGGGATGCCCTGCTGGTGGACATCGAGTTTGACCAGGACGACGAGTTTGCCCGGCGCGTCGAGCGCAAGGTGGAGAAGGGCATCCTCAACGCGGTGAGCGTGCGCTACCGCATGCTGCGCTACCACGAGAACGAGCGCGGCGGCTTCGACTGCGACGAGCAGGAGCTTCTCGAAATCTCCGTCGTCACGATTCCCGGCAACCAGCGCGCGGTGCGGCTGAAGAAGCACGCCGACGAGCGCGCCACCCTCATCCGCGACATCGCCCAGGCGGTGGTGAAAGCACTGGGCCGCAAGTCGCGGAAGAAGCGCAAGGCCGCGCCACCCGCTGCCTCCCCCTCCCTGACCGAGTCCGACACCCACGCCCTTGCCGCTCACACGGCGCGGGCCCTCTTGCAGCACCTCCAGGAGAAAGCATGACCCCCGAAGAGATGAAGGAGATGGCGAAGACGTTGGGCCCGCTTGTGGCCTCGCAGTTGGTGGAGCAGTCCAAGGGACACCGGGACGGGTACGCCCCCCTCCTGGCCCCCAAGGCGGATGCGGCACCCGAGGAGCCCCGACGCGCGCCGATTACCGGCAAGCACATGACAGAGGGCACGGGCCTGAACCTCATCCGCTTCGTGAAGGCGAAGGCCGTCGCGCGCATGGAAGGCCGCAACGTGGTGGACGTCCTCAAGGGCTGGGGAGACGAGGTGGTGAGCAAGGCCCTCTCCCAGGGCAATTACTCCGGCCTCGGTTCCCTGGTGCACCCGTCGTTCGCCTCCGAGTTCATCGAGCTGCTGCGCAACAAGGCCGTGGTGCGGCAGGCCGGCGCCCGCGTCATCCCCATCGGCGCCTCGCTCACCTTCGACAGGCAGTCCAGCACGGGCACGGCCTTCTACGGAGGGGAGACGTCCGCCATTCAGGAGTCGGAGCCGGGAACGGACTCCGTCTCCCTCTCGGAGAAGAAGCTCACGGCGCTGACGGCCGTCCCCAACGACCTCATCCGCAACGCCTCCATCAACGCGGAGGAGTTCATCCGCAACGACTTGCTCAACGTCATGGCGCTGCGGGAGGACGCGGCCTTCCTCCGGGGCAGCGGCACGCAGCTGGAGCCCCGAGGCATCCGCAACCAGCTGGACGCGGCCCACGTCTACGCGGAGACGGTGGCCACGGCGGGAGCGCCCACGCTGCTGGAGATGAAGAAGGAGCTGAACAAGGCGAAGCGGAAGCTGAAGAAGGCCAACGTGCCCATGGTGCAGCCCGTGTGGCTGATGGCCCCGGGCGCGGAGACGGCCATCCTGGATGCGGTGGGCCCTGGCGGCGAGGGCTACAACGCCCTGGAGCGGGAGATGGTGGAGCACGGGACGCTGCGCGGCCTGCCCTTCTTCGTCTCCAACCAGATTCCCGAGACGCTCGGCGCGGGCAATGCCCGCTCGGAGCTCTACCTCGTGGACATGTCCGAGGTGCTCATCGGCGAGTCCATGGCGCTGGAAATCGAAGTCTTCCCCAACGGCGCCTTCACGCGCGGCGGGCAGTTGGTGTCCGGCATCTCCACGGACCAGACAGTGCTGCGCGCCATCACCAAGCACGACCTGGCCATGCGCCACCGGCAGTCCGGCGTCGTGGTGAAGGACCTGAGCTGGGGCAGCAACTGACCGGGGCCACGCCCCACGAAAGGACACCATGAGCGCACCGCACATCAGTCACATTGGCGCCTTCATTGCCGCACGCCTGGGCACCTCGCCCGCCGCGACGCCCGCAGGAACTCGCCAGGGGCAGGGCTACGATCGGCTTGTCTTGGGCGAGAGCTGCGTCCTCGTCGCGGCCACGGGCGCGGTGATGGGCGACCCCACCGCGCAGGGCTACGACGTGAAGCTCCAGCACTCCAGCGACAATGGAGCGGATGACGCCTGGACGGACTACGTGCCTACCGGGCTGGGTTCGGCCTCCGTGCAGCTGGCTGCGGCGAACGCTTTCGCGGAGAAGGACGTGGACCTCGGCGCGGCGAAGCGGTTCATCCGCGTGGCGGAGGCCACGACGCTAACGGGCGGGACATCGCCCAGCCTCCAGGCGTGCGCTTTCGTCGTCTTCGGCGGCGCAATGACGCTGCCGGTGTGACGCCATGGCGCATCCTGCTGACTTGTGCCTGCCTGCCACCGTGGCGGATGACCTGGGCGTGGCGGTGACGCCGCGCCTGGAATCCCTCGTCACGGCGGCGAGCCGGGCTGTGGCTGGGTACTGCGGCCGGGTCTTCGAGTACGGCCCGGGGCTCGTGGAGTACCCGGCTGGCTACGGGCGCCCATTGCTGCTGCTGGAGCGCCCGCCCGTTGTCCTGGTAGTGGGCGTCTGGGAGGGCGGTGCCTTCGTGCCGTCCGAGGAGTACGAAGCCCACGGGAAGCTAGCGGATGCCGGCATGCTGTACCGCAGGCGCGGCGTGTGGCGGGCAACGGCGCGCTCGGGCGGGCTGGTAGTGGAGGCGGTGGACAGCTTCCAGGGCGGCGAGGATGGCATCCGCGTCGTCTACGACGGGGGCTTCGTGACGCCTGGACAGCGGGCCCTGGACGCCTCGCGCGTGGTTGCGCTGCCAGAGGACGTGCAAGAGGCCACTATCCTCACTGCGGTGCAGCTGTACCGCTCGCGTGGCATCGACGCGATGGTGGCCAGTGAGTCCATCGGGGATTGGTCCGTGAGCTACTTCGCCGCGAAGGCGGAGGGGAAGAGTCCCATTCCCGGAGCCGCGCAGGCGTTGCTCGCGCCCTACGTCATTCACCGGGTGAGCTGATGGCTTCGCCTTCTGACACCTTCCGCCAGACCATTACCTATGCCGTGCTGACGAGACGCGACGCCTACGGCAAGCCGACGCTCGGGCCCCAGGCGACGGCACGGGCTCGCGTGCAGCCATCCCGGCGTCTCATCCGTGACGCCAACGGTAATGAGCATCTGGCCGCGCATGTCGTCTATACGGATGCGCCTGTCACCCTACAGCACCGTGTTTGGCTCCCGGGGGAGGACGTAGCGGACTTCAACCATGCTCGGCGCCCGGTCGCGGTGGACGAGAGCGTGGATGGTGTGGGTGTCGTACGTTTTCGGAAGGTGTGGTTCTGATGCGGGACATCGCTTCTGCGCTTGCCGAGTTGCTTGAAGGTACGGGGCTGGGGCCCCCTGTGTCAGGGAAGTTGTCGCCTCGGCTGAGCGGCCGGGATGACCACGCCCTGGGGGCGAGAGCAGGCAGGAC
>NZ_VKLU01000030.1:0-14789 GCF_007352635.1 Corallococcus sp. Z5C101001 | reverse complement strand
CCTCCCATCCCGCGTCATCGCGGCTGGGAGTCACTGGTCCGCGGTGGCCTGGAGGTGCACGACGTGCCCGGCGGCCATCACGCCCTCATGCAGGACCCGAACCTCGACTCCATCGTCGAGCACCTGCGCGCGGCGCTGTCGGCCCTCACGCCACGGAAGACCACCGGCAGTTGAGCCACCCTCCACTCCGTGCCTGTCGTCCAGGCACGGAGTGGAATCGGGTGAGCCTGCCACCATGTCGCGCGCCTGGAGCGCCACCCGCAGGAGTCGGCCAGGGGATGTCCGAATAAGCTACCGCCAGCTCTGGGCTTCACACTCCGATGCGTTGGACAAAGCCGTCGAGGAACAGAAACAAAAGGAGAAGGTCAATGGACGCAAGAAGCGAGAGTGAACCCGTGAAGAACGTCACAACGACGGAACGGAAATCCGAGCGCGAGTTCGTCGTCACGCGAACCGTCAACGGCCCGGCGCGCATCATTTTCGAGGCATGGACCAAGCCCGAGCTGCTCAAGCGGTGATGGGCACCGAAGTCGTTTGGGATTTCCTTCATTTCCCGCGAGGCCGATGCGCGTGTCGGGGGCACGTACCGTTTCGTGTTCGGCCACCCTGCCTCGGAGCAGCCGATGGCGTTCTTCGGTACGTACAGCGAAGCGATGCCGCACTCGCGCCTCGCCTGGACGAATGAGGAAAGTGCCGAGGGGGCCGTCACCACGGTGACCTTCGAAGAGAACAGCGGCAAGACGCGGGTCGTGGTGCACGACCTCTATCCCTCGAAGGAAGCGCTCGACGGTGCCATCGCCTCCGGGAGCACCTGCGGGATGGGCGAGACGTTCGTTCAGCTGGACGAACTCCTCGTCGCCCTGGGCGTCTAGCAGGCTGTTGAAAGAGGACCGGGACCGCTCCCGGCCTACGACCGATGGGGCGAACGCCCAGGGCCGCATCCATTTCGCAGTGGGTCGCCGTGGCTGTCGAAGCGTGTCTCCACAGCCAGCTAGAGCTTCAGCCGCTTGAACACCGGCTCCGGGATGGAGCGGATGATGAGCATGATGAGCGCCCAGAAGCCGGGCACGTAGACCTCGTTCTTACGCTTATCCGCGGCCTTCAGCAGCCCGCGCGCCACCTGCTCCGGCGAGGCGAAGAGCTTGTTCTTCGGCACATGCGCCGTCATCGGCGTGTCCACGAAGCCGGGCTTCACCGTCACCACCGCCACGCCGGACTTCGCCAGCCGGTTGCGCATGCCCTGGAGGAACACGGTCAGCGCGCCCTTGGACGCGCCGTAGACGTAGTTGCTCTGCCGGCCGCGATCCCCCGCCACCGACGAGATCACCACCAGCGTGCCGGCCTTCTGCGCTTCGAAGCGGTTGGCCAGCTCCGTCAGCAGCGACGCGGCGCTCAGGAAGTTCGTGCGCAGCACCACCTCCGCCGCCGCCCACGAGCGCTGACTCTCCTCCTGGTCACCCAGCACGCCATGCGCCAGCACCGCCCCGTCCAGCCCCCCCAGCGCCTGCCACGCGCGCTCGACGAGGCTCGCGTGTGCTTCGCAGTCGTTCAAATCCAGCGACCGGAACTCCACCTTCTGCGCGCCGCGCGTGGTCGCGTCCCGGGCCACCGCCTCCAGGTTCGCGGCGTTGCGGCCCACCAGGTACAGCGAGGCTCCGCGCGCGGCGAGCAGCCGCACCGTGGCCTGCGCGATGGCGCTCGTGGCGCCGAGGATGATGACTTTCTTCATGGGGCGAAGGCCTGTCTAACGAAGGGCGAGCAGTGACGCGGGAGGCGCGGCGTCTCCGCGTCCCTCCAGCGAAGGCAGCGGCACCGGGTTCACCCGGCGCCAGAAGGAGGAGGAGAACGCCGGGTCGAGGTACGCCTTGAACCGCTCGCGCTGGGGGAAGTACGCCGCGAAGCTCTCCGGGCTCATGCGCGCGTCCTTGGCCGGATACACCGCGCCGCCCGCATCGCGCGTCACGCGGTCCAGCTCCTCCACCAGCCGCCAGGTCTTCTCGCCCTGGTTGGCGAAGTCCATGGCCAGCGTGTAGCCCGGCCGGGGGAAGGACAGCCACCCGGGGGACCGCAGGTTACCGAACGTCTTGAGCACGGACAGGAAGCTGGGCAGTCCGCCCCGGGCGCTGCGCTCCAGCAGCTCCTTCAACGCATCGCGCGCGGTGGCGTGCGGCACCACGCACTGGAACTGGAGGAAGCCCCGGCGCCCGTAGATGCGATTCCAGCCGTTCACGCTGTCCAGCGGGTAGAAGAACGGATCGTAGTGCACGAGCCGCCGGGACGGCCGGCCGCGCTCGAGGTGGTAGTACAGGAAGTTGAAGGCGGACACCGACAGCCGGTTGAGGCAGAAGCCCGGCAGGTCCATGGGCACCGCGAGCCCGCTGCCGTGCGACAGGTGGCTCTTCGCCAGGGGCAGCCGCTCGAACTGCGTCGGCGCGAAGTTGCCCCGGTAGAACAGGCCGCGCCCCAGCTTGCGGCCGCGCGCCAGGCAGTCCACCCACGACATGGTGAAGTCGTGGTCCGGCTCGGACTCCGCCGACACGCGCAGGAACCCGTCCAGGTTGTCGAACGGGACGGTCTCCTGCACCACGAAGGGGTTGCGGATGGGAGAGAGCTGCACCTCCGCCCAGGTGACGAGCCCCGTGAGCCCCAGGCCGCCAATCGTCGCGCCGAACCAGTCCGGGTTCTCCTCCGGCGAACACAGGCGGCGGCTGCCATCCGAGCGCAGCAGCTCGAACCGCCGCACGAACCGGCCGAACGTCCCGGCCCGGTGGTGGTTCTTGCCGTGCACGTCGTTGGCGATGGCGCCGCCCACCGTCACGAACTTCGTGCCCGGCGTCACCGGCAGGAACCAGCCGCGCGGCACGCACAGCCGCAACAGCGTGTCCAACGACACGCCCGCCTCGCAGCGCACCACGCCCGTCGCCGGGTCGAAGTCGATGAGCCGGTCCAGCCCCGCCGTGAGCAGCACCGTGCCCCCGGCGTTGAGACACGAATCGCCGTAGCTGCGGCCCAGGCCGTGCGGAAGGAGCGCCCCGTCCACCGCGGGCAGCGCATCCGAGCGCCAGACGAGCGCCCGCGTGCGCTGCTCGACGCGGGGAAAGCGGCCCCAGGAATCCGACGTGCTCATCGCCCCGCTCCTGTCACGTCGCCACCCACAGCACCAGCGCGGCGACCGCGCCCACGGCGTAGCTGACCCGGTCGCGCAGCGCGAAGATGAGCGGATCCTCGTTCACGAGCCCCCGGTGGGCCATCACCCAGATGCGGCCCACCCAGTACAGCATCACCGGGCAGAGCAGCCACAGCCGCTCGGGGTGGGCATACAGCGCCGTCACCTCCTTGCTGGTGATGTAGAGCGCGAGCACCAGCACGGACACCTGCCCCGCCGCCGCGCCCAGGCTCGCGAGCTGCTCGTAGTCCTGCGCCAGGTAGCCCCGTCCATGGGCGGACACCTCGTTGGACTGGCGCAGCCGCCGCACCTCGCTCAGGCGCTTGAGCAGCGCCAGCGACAGGAAGAGGAACGTGCTGAACATCAAGAGCCAGCTCGACGTGGGCACCCCCACCGCCAGCGCGCCGCCGAAGATGCGCACCGTGTAGAGGCCCGCCAGCACCAGCACGTCCAGCATCACCACCTGCTTGAGCCGCAGCGAGTACGCCAGCGTCAGCACGAAGTACGCGGCCAGGAGCGCGGAGAACGACAGCGGCAGCGTGCCCAGCGCCAGCGCCGCGGCGAGCCCCAGCAGCACCGGCGCCAGCACGACGCCCGCGCGCACCGGCAGGGCCCCGGACGCGAAGGGCCGCAGGGACTTGGTGGGGTGGCGCCGGTCCGACGCCAGGTCCAGCAGGTCGTTGATGACGTACACGCTGGAGGCACAGAGGCTGAAGGCGATGAAGGCCAGCACCGCGCGCGGGGCCATGCCGCCCTGGGTGGCCTTGTGCGCCGCCAGGAGCGGCACGAAGACGAGCGCGTTCTTCGCCCACTGGTGCACCCGCAGGGCCTTCACCCACGTGCGCACGCTGGCCGGAGGAGGCTCGAAGACGCGGTGCACCGGGCGGCCCAGCCCCTGGGCCTGGCGCAGCACGCCCGCCGGCGCATGCACCACGATGACGTGCCGCGACTCGCGCCACAGGGGCAGGTCCACGGCCCCGTTGCCCGCGTAGTCGAACGCGCCGCCCAGCACCTCGCGCAGCCGCTCGAGCTTGCGCGCACCGGACAGGTTCACGCCCGCGTCGCTGGCGACCACGTCGTGGAAGAGGCCCAGGTGGGCGGACACCGCGTCCGCGATGCTCCGGTCCGCCGCCGTGGCCAGCACGAGCCTGCGTCCCCGGGCGCGCTCCTCGCGCAGGTAGGCCACCACGTCCGCGTTGTAGGGCAGCGCGGTGACGTCCAGCCGCGCGCGCCGGGCCACCTCCGCCTTGAAGAAGGCCTTGCCCCGGAGCACCCACAGCGGCGCCAGCAGCAGCAACCACGGCGCGTGCTTGAGGAGCACGAGCAGGTTCTCGTGCAGCGTGTCGGTGCGCACCAGCGTCCCGTCCAGGTCGACCGCGAGCGGGACGTCGGGGGTGGCGTCGGAGATGGGCGCGTGGGGCTGCATGAAGGGGGCCCGCAGGCTAGCCCAAGGGCCCGGGCCGTCCACCGTTCCGTGCCTCGGGACCGTCGAAGTCCCTTCCAGGCGACGGGCCTCCTGGCCGCCGGTCGGACGGGAGGGCGCCCCCTCTGACGCTCAGAGTGACTTCAGGAAGGCGAGCAGCGCCGCCCGGTCCTCCCGGGGCAGCCGCACGTAGCGGGCCTGCGCGGGCGCCGCCTCTCCCCCGTGCCAGAGCACGGCCTCCTCCAGGGAGCGCGCCCGTCCGTCGTGCAGGAAGCGTGTGTGCTGGTTGACGGCCTCCACCAGTCCAATGCCCCACAGTGGGGGGGTGCGCCACTCACTCCCCGTGGCGAGCCCGTCCGGCCGCCCGTCCGCCAGCCCCTCGCCCAGGTCGTGCAACAGCAGGTCCGTATAGGGGTAGATGACCTGGCGGGACACCTCGTCGAAGCCCTCCACCATGCCCGTCTCCTGGGGCGTGTCCACGTGGCAGGCCGCGCAGCCGACGGCGCGGAACACGGCGTGACCGCGCTGGACCTCCGGGGCCTCCCAATCGCGCCGCTTCGGCACGGCCAACAGGCGCATGTAGATCATCAACAGGTCCATGTCGTCCTGGGACACCTCCGGCTCGCCGGGAGCGTCGCGGCCCTGCTCCCGCGGATAGAGCGTCGTCGTGACGCCCATGTCCGCGACGAGCGCGTGCGCCACCTGCTGGCGCAGCGTCGGCTGGTTGGCCTTCCACCCGAAGCGGCCCAGGCGCGTCCGCCCCGTCTCCACGTCCAGCACCTGGTTGGCCCGGCCGGAGATGCCGTCGTGGTCGGCGTCCTCGGGATCAGCGCGGGCGAGGATGGCGGCCTCCGGCAGGGCCTCCAGCAGGCCCAGGCCGAAGTTCACGGGCGACACGCGGGCGGAGAACAGGGCGCCGTCGCCCAGCGGGCCGTGCACCAGCCCCTGGAACTGGTAGCGCGGACGCACCAGCGAGTACGGCTCGCCGGTGGCGAAGGTGCCGCGCGTCTCCTCGAAGTCGACCTGGACGTGGCCTTCGGGGACCTGCCCCTCCACCGCGTGCGCGTCCAACTGCATGCCATAGAGTGGATGGAGGCCCTGACCACCGGGTGCGCTCAGCTGGAACGCGAGCGAGACGGGGGCCTCCGAGGGGCTGGCCGGAGGCTGGCCCCGGCCGTCCTTCACGTGGCAGGTCATGCAGCCGGTGGCGCTGAAGAACGGGCCCGCCACGGCGGCGTGCTGGCGAGGGTCGCTCCAGTCGCGGTCGAAGATGCCCTTGCCCGCGTAGAACTCCGGCCAGCGCGAGCGCGGCATGTTCATGGGCGCGCGGCCAAAGGCATTGCGCCCCGTGTCCGTCACGGTGGTGGCGCCACCGGCCAGCTCCACGTGGGGCAGGACGACCGCGGGCAGTGGGCCCAGGACGAGCGGCTCGGGACGCCGGACGACGGTGGCCCACGCGGCGCCGATGAGCAGCGCGCCGGCGGAGACACCAACCAGGGACCAGGGCACTCGCATCGGCACGACTCTCCTCGGGGGGTACGCGGTCCAGCCGCACCCCTTGCACCCGCCACGCCATCCGCGCGCGCTCCGAGGCCTCTCTCGAAGAGGCGGGCCTGGAGGCCCCGGGTGCGCTGGCGGCTGTAGCGCCACGGGTTACAGGGGGGTCCGCCGTGTATCCCTCCGCGTCACAGCGCTCCGCGTCGAGGGCGCGGGCCCGTGGAGGGTGCGCCCAGGTGCGCGCGGCGGATGGAGAGCGCGGACCGCGCCCCGGGTGGGACGTCCCCGGTCACTCCGGGTGTGGGCCGCATCCAGGCGGTCCCCGTTGCTTGCGCGGGGCCCTGCGCGGGACTAGGGAATCGCCTCTCCTATGTCGGCGCTCGCGGAACTGCTCGAAGCCATCCGGGAGGAGTCGGGCCCGGCCACCTGGTCCGCCGGTCAGGCCCTGTCGCGCGCGGGGGTCGTGACGGTGCAGTCCGTGGGCGAAGAGGAGGTCGTGCTGCGGGTGCGCATCCCCGGGCGGCCCCAGCCCCTGACCACCACGCTCTACCCCGAGGATGAAATCTGGGAGTGCGACTGCCGGGGGAAGGTGGACCCGTGCGAGCACGTCATCGCCGCGGCCATCGTCCTGCGACAGGCGGAGGGACGCCGCACGCCACCAGCGGCCCCTGCCCGCCCGGGCCCCGCCCCGTCCGCGCCGCGCCCCGGCACCGCGCCGAAGCCGGAGCGCATGGTCTACCGCTTCAAGCGCGTGGACGGAGGGCTTCAGTTGGAGCGGCTGGTGGTCCGGCCGGACAACACCGCGAGGCTCCTGGCCCGCAGCCTGACGTCCCTGCTGAACAACCCCGTGGAGGCCGCGCGCATCCAGGTGGAGCCGTGCGACCTGCTCGCGGACAAGCTGCTCGCGCAGCCCACGAAGGGCGCGCTCCCGGCGAGCCGGCTGGATGCCCTCCTGCACGTGCTGGAGAAGGCGCGCACCGTCCTCTTCGACGGGGCGCTCGTCTCCGTCTCGAACGAGCCCCTTCTGCCCCGCGTCACCGTGGAGGACCGGGGCGAGCAGACGGTGCTCAAGGTGGAGAAGGATCCCCGCATCTCCGAGCTGGTCAGCCCCGGCGTCGCGCTGTGCGCGGGCGCGCTCTGCCGGCTGGGCGAACAGCCGCTCACCGGCGCGCGGCTGGAGAACCTGCCCCAGGAGCGCGTCTTCTCGCCGGAGCAGCTGGCGGACCTGACGGGCAAGGTGCTGCCGGACTTCGCCCGCCGCATGCCGGTGGACGTGAAGAGCCGGCGGCTGCCCCCCATCGACCGGACGCTGAAGCCGCGCATCTCGCTGGAGCTGGACAAGCTGGACGCAGGGCTCTCCGTGCTGCCCACGCTGGTGTACGGCTCGCCGCCCACCGCGCGCATCGACAACGGGCGCATGGTGTACCTCCAAGGCGCGGCCCCCGTGCGCGACGAGGCCACCGAGACGAAGCTCATCCACCAGCTGCGCGATGAGCTGAACATGGCGCCGGGCCGCCGCGTGACGGTCCACGGCAAGGAGGCCGTGCAGCTCGCCGACAGGCTGCGCAAGTGGCGCGGCGGCCTCACCGGGAACGCCGCGGGCGTGGTCAGCCCCGACGTGAAGCTCCGGCCCACGCTCACGTTGGACACGGCCGCCACCGAGGCCGGAGTGCCGCGCGTGGGGTTCTCGCTCGACTTCCAGGTCGAGGGCCTGGGGCCCGGCGTGACGCGCTCGGTGGACGCGGGCGCGGTGATGCGGGCCTGGGAGGAGGGCCTGGGGTTGGTGCCGCTGGAGGGCGGCGGGTGGGCCCCCCTGCCCACCGGCTGGCTGAAGGCCCACGGCCAGCGCGTGACGGACCTGCTGGCCGCGCGCGAGCGGGACGGGCACCTGGCCAACCACGCCATCCCGCAGCTCACCGGCCTGTGCGAGGCCCTGGAGCAGCCCCCTCCGCCCGGCCTGGAACGGCTCGCGCCGCTGGTGCAGGGCTTCGAGAAGCTGCCCGAGCCCTCTCTTCCGAAGGACCTCACGGCGACGCTGCGCCCGTACCAGCTGCAGGGCGTGAGCTGGCTCACCTTCCTGCGACAGGCGGGGCTCGGAGGCGTGCTCGCGGACGACATGGGCCTGGGCAAGACGCTCCAGACCCTCTGCGCGTTGGGCCCGGGGACGCTCGTCGTGGCGCCCACGAGCGTGCTCCCCAACTGGGAGGCGGAGGTGAAGCGCTTCCGTCCGTCCTTGAAGGTGTCCGTCTACCACGGCGTGGGCCGGACCCTGGACGAGACGGCCGACGTGACGCTCACCACCTACGCGCTCCTGCGGCTGGACGCGGCCCTCCTCGCGGCGAAGACATGGAGCACGGTGGTGCTGGACGAGGCCCAGGCCATCAAGAACCCGGACAGCCAGGTGGCGCGCGCGGCCTATGAGCTGGACGCGGACTTCCGCCTGGCGCTCAGCGGCACCCCCATCGAGAACCGGCTCGAGGAGCTGTGGAGCCTGATGCACTTCACCAACCGGGGACTCCTGGGAGGACGCAAGGCGTTCGACGAGCGCTGGGCCCGGCCGGTGTCGGAGAACCAGAAGGGCGCCGCCGAGCAGCTCCGCGCGCGCATCCGGCCCTTCGTGCTGCGCAGGCTCAAGCGCGACGTCGCGCCCGACCTGCCGCCGCGCACGGAGGCCGTGCGGCACGTCACCCTCACCGAGCAGGAGCGCGCCGTCTACGACGCGGTCCACGCCGCGACGCGCGAGGAGGTCGTGTCGCAGCTCGAGGAGGGCGGCAGCGTGATGAAGGCGCTGGAGGCGCTCTTGCGGCTGCGGCAGGCGGCCTGTCATCCGGCGCTGGTGCCGGGACAGCAGGCGAGGACGTCCTCCAAGGTGCAGGCGCTGGTGGAGGCGCTCGGCACGGCGGTGGCGGACGGGCACAAGGCGCTGGTGTTCTCGCAGTGGACGTCCATGTTGGACCTCATCGAGCCCGCGCTGCGCGAAGCCGACATCGGGTTCATCCGCCTGGACGGCAGCACGGCGAACCGGGGCGCGGTGGCCACGTCCTTCCAGGATGAGCAGGGGGCCCCCGTCATGCTCATCTCCCTGAAGGCGGGAGCGACGGGGCTCAACCTCACGGCGGCGGACCACGTCTTCCTGGTGGACCCGTGGTGGAACCCCTCCGTGGAGGCGCAGGCGGCGGACCGTGCGCATCGCATCGGGCAGCAGCGGCCGGTGATGGTGTACCGGATGGTGTCGCAGGGCACGGTGGAGGAGAAGATCCTCCTGCTCCAGGAGAAGAAGCGCGCGCTCTTCGAGGCCGCGCTCGGAGGGGCCTCGGGAGGGACCGCGCTCACGCGCGCGGACCTGATGCAGCTGCTGGACTGAAGGCACGCGGAGCGGCGAGCGGCGCGAAGGCCCCCTCCCCTGCCTCCCCCGCGGGGCCGGGACAGCGGGCGGCCCTGAACGTCGGACGGAGCATGCACATCGTCTCGGCTGACGGACCCACCCGAGAAGGAGTCACAGCATGCCAGCATCCATTCCCGACAAGATGAAGGCCGCGGCGCTCGACCGCTTTGGCGGTCCGGAGGTCCTCGGCATCAAGACCCTGACCGTTCCCGCCGTGGGCGACGACGAGATTCTCATTCGCGTCGCGGCGGCGGGCATTGGCGCCTGGGACGCCATGGAGCGCGAGGGCGAGATGGCCGGGATGCTCCCAGGCGGCCCGCGCTTCCCCTACGTGCCCGGCTCCGATGGCGCGGGAGAAGTGGTGGCCGTCGGCAAGAACGTGAAGGACTTGAAGGTCGGCGACAGCGTCTACGGCTACGCGTTCATGAACCCCAAGGGAGGGTTCTACGCGGAGTTCACCGCCGTGAAGGCGGAGCAGGCGACGAAGATCCCCAAGGGACTGAAGGTGGAGCAGGCGGCGGCGCTGGCCGCGGACGGCATCACCACGCTGAGGGGCCTGGAGGATCAGCTCCAGCTCAAGGCCGGAGAGCGCCTGCTCATCTTCGGCGCCAGCGGTGGCATCGGCCACATCGCGCTCCAGCTCGCCCGGAGAATGGGGGTGAAGGTGTTGGCCATCGCCTCTGGCGAGGACGGGGTGGCGCTGGCCCGGCGGCTCGGCGCGGAGGCGGCCGCCGAGGGCCACCAGGACGACCTGGACCAGGTCTGCCGTGAGTTCGCGCCGGACGGCTTCGACGCGGCGCTGGTGCTGGCGAGGGGCGACGCCGCGCAGGGAGTCCTGAAGCACGTCCGCAAGGGAGGGCGCATCGCGTACCCGAACGGCGTGGAGCCGGCCCCGAAGGCGCCCCCGGGCGTCACGGCCAAGGCCTACGACGGCATCCCCAGCCCGGACATCCTGCGGCGCCTCAATGCGTTGATCGAAGCGGGCCCCTTCCACCTGGAGCTCGGCCGCATCTACGCGCTGGAGGAAGCCGCGAAGGCGCAGCAGGAGGTGCTCAAGCACCACCTGGGCAAGTTCGCGATGCGCATCCACTGAGCCGCGTCGGTCGGTCCACCGGAGCGACGCCGGACACGCCCTCAGTGGGGTCCGGCGTCCTCCGGAGCGGCGCTGAGCATCCGCACCGCCACGGAGCGGCACTCGGCGCAGACCACCCCCGCGCGCTCCCAGTGCACCTGCGCTTCCAGTTCGCCCGGGTCCTCGGGGCCCTCCTCCAGACGCCGGACGAGCTCGGCGAGCGCATCCGCGGGACTCCCTTTCACATCATCGGGAGGGTCGAGGAGGTCCTGCTCCCCTTCCAGCACCAGGCTGAAGCGGTAGTACACCTCGTGGGGCGCGAGGACGCGTCTGCAGGTGGCACAGCTCTTGGGATGGGGGGCCGTTGTGGACATGGGCGTGCGCGGAACCGGGGGAGTGTTCTCCGCTATTCGGACGCCGAGTCGGCGACGGGAACGGCTTGGAGTTCTTTCAGGAGCGCAGTCTGGAGTGCCTTCCGGTTGCCCGGATAGCCCTGGTTCGGAAAGACCCGGGCGTCCCGCACGATGGGCAGGTACTGCTGGTACATCGGATCGGAGCGCGCGGGCTGTCGCTGGTAGAAGGCCTGACTCGCCTGGAGCAGGTAGCGCGGCAGCGAACCCGGAGGAGCGTCCTGACTGAAGGCGATGAGCGTCCGCACCTCGGGGCGGCTCATGTACTCCGAGAGCGCCAGGGCATCGCTCGAACAGTCCTCCACGCACCTGGCGCTGACCGTCAAGGCATCCACGAACATCACGGGATGGGTGCCCCCGCCCAGCGGCACGGAGATGACCTGCGGCAGCGCCGCGGCGGGCTGGGCCTTGAGGATGGGAAACAGCCGCTCCGTGTATCCCATGAACCCATTGGCCTGTCCCAGCGCGAAGGCCTCCTCGGCCAGCGTATTGTCGGCATAGGTCTTGTCCAGACAGGGATTGGCCCCGTCCGAACCCTTGCAACTCTTCACGACCCCCGCGAAGACCTCTGTCGCTTCCGGGTCCAGGGGGAGCGCGAGCGCCGGCTCCAGGCCACCGGTTGGGTGGGTATCCGCCCAGGCATCCATGTACGCCGCGGGGAGGGTCCAGCTCCCGCTGTAGTTCGTCGCTAGGGGGCGCTTCGCCGCGTCGATGCCCGAGAGGATCCGCACCAGGGACCGTCCATCCGTGGCGGTGTGGATCGCGGGGTCCCTCGCGTAGACGACGTTCGTGCACAGATAGGTGGGCGTGCCATAGGTCCTGCCCTGGATGGACACAGCCTGCCGCGCCGCGGGAATCACGTCCCGGGGCTCCCGGGGCACGGCTTGAACCCAACCCTTCTCGACGAGCTCGCCCAGGAGCAGCGTGTCGACCTCCACCACCTGGGCGGCCTTGGGCCCAGAACCGAAGAGCTGCTCCAGGGTTCCCCCATCGGCCAGATCATACAGGTCGTCCTTCTCATTCATCACGACTTCGAGATCGACGTCCGGGTGGTGCTGCTCGAATCCCTGCTCAAGCCGCTGCTTGAGGCTCGCGAACCCATCCCCCGCGGAGTCTGGGATATAGGGAAACAAGACGACCCGCAGCGGCCGCCTCTCCGAGGATGGCTTTGGAGGAAGGGTGCTGCAGGCGGCCACGAGGACAAGCACACCGCAGAGCAGGATTCGACGTGACATGGGGCAGCACCCTCCAAGGGTGATGAGAAATGGCAACCCTCATCCCTTGCGGAGCTCAGCCAGTCCGCAAGCCTCGATTCGCGTCATGATTCTGGCGAAGGCCGAGGAAATCCACCAGCCCGCGCGAGTGATGGGTACGCAACGGCATCCCCTGACGTCCATTGACCGCCGACGAATCAAGCGGCCTCGTGCGATGCGCGCGGACTTCGATCAAGCCATGCCCAGCGCTTCGCGCGCGAAGCGGGCCATGCGCTCCAACAGCGACCGGGTGCCGTCCAGCACACTTCGACCGGCCAGGTTCGTCATGGACTCCAGCCGTTCGCCGCAGCGCAGATCCAGGCAGAGATTCACGCCCACCCGGCGCTTCGCGTCGACATCCGTGGTGAGCAGGCCGATCTCCGCGCCGGTCGAGGTGCGGCACCAGTCACACAGCTGGGGCACCAGGGTGGTGTCGCCCTGTTGATCACGGCGGAAGGCGATGCCCCTGGGCTGCTTGCCGCCGGGCGCGGTGAACACGAGAAACACGCGAACCCCATAGGGGTCCACCCACGCGAGGTAGTCCTGGATGAAGAGGGGGAATCGGGTGCCCTTCGGCAACTCGACGAACTTGCGATCCCTCGACCGGAACGCGTGCAGGAGCTCTCTCTCTGACTCGATGCGGAACATGGCGGTCCGGCCAGATTAGCCCGAGCCCCACGGCCCTCAGGAGCCGTTTGGAATGTGCGAGAGCCACCCCTGCTCGGCCCCCGGGTACGTGGGGGCCGCCTCCGGAGTCCTGCTAGTCATCCAGGCACCCGTTTCGAGGGAACGCCCATGCGCCGCCTGTCATCGTTCCTGCTGTCCTGGCTGCTCATCGGCCTTGGAGCGACGTCGTGTCGGGATGATGTCCCGCCCGCCCCCAACCGTCCTCCGACGCTGACGGGTCCAACGCCCCAGGCGACGCGGGTGACCTCTGGAGCCTCGGTGTCACTGACGCTGGAGGCCCTGGACCTGGATGGGGACATGCTCACGTACGTCTGGACCCAACTCCCAGAGTCACCAGCGGGAACGTTCGACACCCCCACCGCGGCCAGCCCGTCCTGGACCGCGCCCATGGTGACGAGCAGCCAGCGCTTCGCGTTGAGGGTGACGGTGAGCGACGGTCGGGGCGGCTCCGTGCAGGGGGCGGTGGACATGGAGGTCACCCCGCCCGTCGCGCCGAACAACCCGCCCACGGTGTCTCCGCCCACGGCGACCCCCGTCACCGTCAACGAGCAACAGTCCGTCGCCCTCGCGGTCATCGCCACCGACACGGACGGGGATCCGCTCACCTATGCGTGGGAGCAGGTCGCGCCCACCGAGCCCGCGGGGAGCTTCAGCGACCCCGCGTCCGCCGTGCCCACCTGGACGGCGCCGGCCGTCGAGGCCAGCGGGACGTACACGTTGCGAGTGACTGTCTCCGACGGAAACGGAGGCAGCGCGCAGGGAACGGTCGAGGTCTCCGTCCAGCACGTCCCATAGGCGTCCACGGTGGCGGGCGTCAGCGCCGGCCCACGGCGCAGGAGGACCCGAGCGGCGGGGCCCGCGCGCCATCGACGTGGCTCGCGCTACCGCGCGCCCGGGCATAGGCTTTCCCCGTGGCCGCGAACCCTCCCTTGCTGGACGACATGCTCCTCTTCACGGAGGTGGTGACGACGGGCAGCATCACGTCCGCGGGGGAGCGCCTGGGCCTGCGCAAGTCGACAGTGAGTCGACGGCTGGCCGCGCTGGAGGAGCGGCTGGGAACGCGCCTGCTCGAGCGCAACACGCGGAGGCTGCGGCTCACCGAGGCGGGCCGCGAGTATCACGCTCATTGCGCGAGGATCGTCGCGGAGGCCCGCGAGGTGAACGCGGCGCTGAGCGAAGCGCGCGGCACGGCGCGAGGCACCTTGCGCATCGCGACCCTGTCGCTGCTGGGTGAGCTGCTCACGCCAGTCATCGCCGAGCTGCTCCTGCACCAGCCCAGGCTGCGAGTGGAGTTGTCCCTCGCGCAGACGCACGTGGACCTCGTCGCGGAGGAGTACGACCTGGCGTTGCGCACGGGCCCCCTGGCGGACTCGTCCCTGGTGGCGCGCAAGCTCGGGCGGGTGCGCACGGGCTGTTATGCGAGCCCCACGTATCTGAGCCGTCACGGAACCCCGCGCTCCCCCGACGAACTGCGCGCACACGAATGCGTGCTCCTGGCCGAGCCCGGCACCGATGAAGTGTGGTTCTTCGGGGAGGGAAAGGGCGCGCGGACGGTGCCAGTCACGGGCCGCCTGCGCGTGCCGAGCGTGCGAGCGGGCCAGGCGGCCGCGCGAGCGGGGCTCGGCATCGTGAGGCTACCGGCCTCGCTCGTGGCGGAAGACGTGCGCACGGGGCTGCTCGTCCCGGTGCTTGTTTCCGACACACCACCGGGCCTGCCCATCTTCGCCGTCTATCCGAGCAGCCGTCAGCTGCCCGTCAAGGTGCGCGCCTTCCTGGAGCTGCTGTCCGCGCGCGGCGCGGCGCTCCCGTGGGAGGAAGGCTAGGCCGTGTCTGATGGATGCAGGTGGCGCAGGTAGGAGAAGATGAGCGCCACCTGCACCAGGGCCAGGTAGTTGA
>NZ_VKLU01000003.1:0-626328 GCF_007352635.1 Corallococcus sp. Z5C101001 | reverse complement strand
CGACCACGAGCACGCAGGCCTCCTCCACCTTCACGGTGGCCGGGCCGACGGTGGCCATCACCACGCCGGCCAACGGCGCGACGGTGACGAACCCGAACGTGACGGTGACGGGCACGGCGACGAACGCGACGAGCGTGACGGTGACGTTCCAGGGCACCAACTACGGCCCCATCACGGTGACGGGCGGCAACTGGAGCCAGGCGCTGCCCGGCCCGCTGGCCAACGGCACGTACACCGTGACGGCGACGTCCACGAACGGCACGACCACGAGCACGCAGGCCTCCTCCACCTTCACGGTGGCCGGGCCGACGGTGGCCATCACCACGCCGGCCAACGGCTCGACGATCAGCACCTCCTCGGTGACGGTGACGGGCACGGCCGCGAACGCGACGAGCGTGACGGTGACGTTCCAGGGGACGAACTACGGCCCCATCACGGTGACGGGTGGCAACTGGACCTACTCGCTGCCGGGCAACCTGACCAATGGCACGTACACCGTGACCGCGGTCTCCTCGAACGGCACCACCAGCAGCACCACGGCCTCCTCCACCTTCACGGTGAACGTGGCGGCGCCGACGGTGGCCATCAGCACCCCGGCCAACGGCTCGCTGCTCAACACCCCCAACGTGACGGTGACGGGTACCTCCACGAACGCGACGTCCGTGACGGTCACCTTCCAGGGGACGAACTACGGCCCCATCACGGTGAATGGCGCGGGTAACTGGAGCCAGGCGCTGCCGGGTCCCCTGGCCGACGGCACGTACACCGTGACCGCCGTGTCCTCCAACAGCGCGGGCACCAACAGTACCCCCGCGAGCACCACCTTCACGGTGGACCAGACGCCTCCGACGGTGGCCATCAGCACGCCGGTCAACGGCTCCACCATCAACACCCCCAATGTGACGGTGACGGGCACCTCCTCCGGCGCGTCGTACGTGACGCTGACCTTCGAGGGCGCCAGCTACGGCCCCATCTCCGTGGATGCCTCCGGCAACTGGAGCTACGCGCTGCCCGGCCCGCTGGCCGAGGGCGACTACACGGTGACCGCGGTGGCGGTGGACGCGGCGGGCAACACCAGCACGCCCGCGACCTCCACCTTCACGGTGGACGTGACGGCGCCGACCGTGGCCATCAGCTCGCCGGCCAACGGCTCCGTCGTTGGCACCAACACGGTGACGGTGACGGGCACCTCCTCCGGCGCGACGTCCGTCACGCTGACCTACAACGGGACGAACTACGGCCCCATCCCGGTGGATGCCTCCGGCAACTGGACCTACGCGCTGCCCGTCACCCTGGCGGAAGGCACGTACACCGTGACCGCGACGGCCACGGATGCGGCGGGCAACATCAGCACGCCCGCGACCACCACCTTCGACGTGGACCTCACGGTCCCCACCGTGGCCATCAGCACGCCGGCCAACGGCACGTCGGTGAACACGAGCACCGTGACGGTCACCGGCACGACCACGAACGCGACGTCCGTGACGCTCACCTTCGATGGCGCCAGCTACGGCCCCATCGCGGTGGATGGCTCCGGCCACTGGAGCTACGCGCTGCCCGGCCCCCTGGCCGAGGGCTCGTACACCGTGACCGCCGTGTCCATGAACGGCGCGGGCACGAACAGCGCCACGGCGAGCTCCACCTTCACGGTGGACCTGACCCCGCCGACGGTGGCCATCACCACGCCGGGTGACGGCTCCACGATTGGCACCGACACGGTGACGATCACGGGTACGTCCACGGGCGCCACGTCCGTGACCGTGACCTACAACGGGACCACCTATGGCCCCATCCCGGTGGATGGCTCCGGCAACTGGAGCTACACGCTGCCGGTGTCCCTGACCGACGGCACGTACACCGTGACCGCGACGGCCACGGACGCGGCGGGCAACACCAGCACCACGGATGACACCACCTTCACCGTGGACCTCACGGATCCGGAGGTCGGCATCACCACGCCGGCCAACGGCGCCACGCTTGGCACCGACACGGTGACCGTCACCGGTACCTCCGTGGGCGCGACGTTCGTCACGCTCACCTTCGAGGGCACCAGCTACGGCCCCATCTCCGTGGATGGCAACGGCCACTGGAGCTACACGCTGCCCGGCCCGCTGGCGGAAGGCTCGTACACGGTGACGGCGGTGGCCACGGACGCGGCGGGCAACACCAGCACGCCCGCGACCTCCACCTTCACGGTGGATCTCACCGCGCCGACGGTGGCCATCACCGCTCCGGCCAACGGCTCCACGGTGCTCACCAACACGGTGACCGTGACGGGCACGTCCACGGGGGCGACGTCCGTGTCGCTCGTCTTCGACGGGACGAGCTACGGCCCCATCTCCGTGGATGGCTCCGGCAACTGGAGCTTCACGCCGCCGGTCACCCTGACCCAGCGCGCGTACACGGTGACGGCGGTGTCCTCGGACGCGGCGGGCAACACCAGCGCGACCGCGACCTCCACCTTCAACGTGAACCTGACCGTGCTGGCGGTGGCCATCAACGCGCCGGCCAACGGCTCCACGGTCACCACCCCCAACGTGACGGTCTCCGGTTCGACCGCGGGCGGCGCCACGTCCGTGACGCTGACCTTCCAGGGCACCAACTACGGCCCCATCGCCGTGGATGGCTCTGGCAACTGGACCTTCGCGCTGCCGGGCCCGCTGGCGGAAGGCGCGTACTCGGTGACGGCGGTGGCCTCCAACGGCACCAGCACCAGCGCTCCTGCCTCCACCAGCTTCACGGTGGACCTGCCGGCGCCCACGGTGGCCATCACCACGCCGGTCAACGGCTCGACGATTGGCACCTCTCCGGTGACGGTGTCCGGTACGTCCACGAACGCCACGTCCGTGACGCTGACGCTCGACGGGACGAACTACGGCCCCATCGCCGTGAATGGCTCCGGCAACTGGAGCTACGTGCTGCCCATCACCCTGACCCAGCGCGCGTACACGGTGACGGCGGTGTCCTCGGATGGCTCGGGCAGCACCAGCGCCCCCGCGAGCACCACCTTCAACTGGACGGCGGCGCTGGACTCGGATGGCGACGGCCTGACGGACGCGGAGGAGCTCGCGCTCGGCACGGATCCGTTCAACCCGGACACCGATGGCGACGGCATCCCCGACGGCATCGAGGTCAAGGTCGGCGGCACTGACCCGCTCAACCCGGACACGGACGGTGACGGTCTGCCCGACGGCATCGAGGACGCCAACCACAACGGCATCCTGGACCCCGGTGAGACGAACCCCCTGGATGACGACTCGGATGACGACGGTCTGCTCGACGGCAACGAGGACGCCAACCACAACGGGGTCGTGGACCCCGGTGAGACCGACCCGCGCAACCCGGACACGGACGGCGACGGCCTGACGGACGGCCTGGAGCTGGGCCTCACCCAGCCGCAGGGCTCGGACACCGACCCGACGAAGTTCGTCGCGGATCAGGACCCGAACACGAAGACGGACCCGACCAAGAAGGACACCGACGGCGGCGGCGTGTTCGACGGCATCGAGGACGCGAACCACAACGGCCGCGTGGACGTGCTGGAGACCGACCCGAACAACCCCGCGGACGACAAGGACGCGGACGGTGACGGCATCGACAACGCCACCGAGCTGGAGCTGGGCCTGGATCCGTTCGACAACGACACCGACGATGACGGCGTGCCGGACGGCCTGGACGGCATCAAGGACACGGACGGCGATGGCATCATCGACGCGCTCGACCCCGACAGCGACAACGACGGCATCCTCGACGGCACCGAGATGGGTGTCACCGCGGAGACCGCGCCGTCCGGGACGGACAAGTCGTCGCCGAACTTCAAGCCGGACGCGGACCCGACGACGAAGACGGATCCGAAGAACCCGGACACGGACGGCGATAGCCTGAAGGATGGCGAGGAAGACGCCAACCACGACGGCCGCCGCGACGCGACCGAGACGGACCCGAACATGCGGGACACCGACCTGGGCGGCATCGACGACGGCACGGAGGTGCGCGGTGGCACCGACCCGCTGGACGCCAACGATGACTTCCTGGTCGTGGGCCACGGCTGCAGCACGGGGGAGGGGACCGGCTCGCTGGCGCCCTTCGCGCTCCTGCTGCTGGCCCTGCCCCTGGTGGGCCGCCGCTTCCGCCGCGCCGGGGCGTTCCTGGCGCGAGCGGGTGGGGCGCTGGCCGTGTTCGTGACCGCGCTGTTCGTGGGCACGGACGCCCGCGCGCAGGCCACCGCGGTGTCGCAGGCCATCGACGTGCAGCAGTACAAGCCGGGCCCGGGCATCTCGGACGTGCTCGCCGTGCAGGGCGCCAAGGTGCAGCGGCACCTGGGGTGGAACGTGGGGATGTCGGTCAACTACGCCGACAAGCCGCTCAACTTCTTCGACCCCCGCTCGGACACGTACGTCACCTCCCTGGTGAAGAGCCAGGTGGGCGTGGACCTGATGGGCGCCGTCGGCCTCTTCGACCGCTTCGAAATCGGCGTCGTGCTGCCCATCACCGTCCAGGGTTCGGAGGCTTCGCCGGCCGTGGACTCCTCCTTCGCCAACGGGGTGAGTGGCGGCGGCATCGGGGACCTGCGGCTCATCCCGAAGGCGCGGCTGCTGGACGGTGACAACTACGGCCTGTCGGTGGCGGTGCCCGTGTCGCTGCCCACGGGCGGCGCCTCGAACTTCCTCGGCGGGTCCGGCGTCTCCGTCAACCCGCGCCTGGTGGCGGAGTACGGCACGCGCTTCCGCGTGCTGGCCAACCTGGGCGTGGACATCCGCAAGGCGCAGCAGCTGCGCAACCTGAACGTCGGCAGCGCGCTGGCGTACGGGCTGGGCGCGGAGCTGCCCTTCAAGGTCGGGGATGTGCCCCTCGCGGCGGAGGCTTCGCTCGTCGGCGCGCTGGGCTTCAAGCAGCAGGACGCGGAGGAGCGTCCGCTGGAGCTGCTCGCGGCGCTGAAGTACCGCGCGCAGAGCGGGCTGGGCGTCCACCTGGGCGCGGGCCCGGGGCTGACGCACGGCTACGGCACGCCCACCTTCCGCGTGCTCGCGGGGCTCGCCTACAGCACCCCCGAGCGCGCCCCGGCGCCGCCCCGGCCGGTGTGCCCGGAGGGCCCGGAGGACTACGACGGGTTCCAGGACGAGGATGGCTGCGCGGACCTGGACAACGACAACGACGGCATCCCCGACACGGCGGACAAGTGCCCCAACGAGCCGGAGACGTTCAACGGCTTCGAGGACACGGACGGCTGCCCGGACACCGCGCCCCCGCCGCCCCCGCCCGCGCCGGTGGACTCCGACGGCGACGGCATCATGGATCCGGACGACAAGTGCCCCAACGCGCCCGAGGACTTCGACGGCTTCGAGGACACCGACGGCTGCCCGGACCCGGACAACGACAAGGACGGCATCCCCGACACGCTGGACAAGTGCCCCAACGAGCCGGAGACCATCAACGGCGTGGATGACGAGGACGGCTGCCCGGACAAGGGCAAGGTCAAGGTGCTCGTCGAGGGCGAGCGCATCCTCATCCTGGAGAAGGTCTACTTCGCCACGAACAAGGACGTCATCCTGCCGCGCTCGTTCCCCATCCTGAAGCAGGTGGCCGCCGTGCTGCGCGCCAACCCGCAGGTGGAGCTGCTGCGCATCGAGGGGCACACGGACAGTCAGGGCAACGACGCCGCCAACCTGGACCTGTCCAAGCGCCGCGCCGCCAACGTGCGCGTGTTCCTCATCAACGCGGGCATCGCGGGCGAGCGCCTCGAGTCCGAGGGCTACGGCGAGACGAAGCCGGTGGACTCGAACAAGACGGCCGCGGGCCGGGAGAACAACCGCCGCGTGGAGTTCAACATCGCGAGGATGGCCAAGGTCGAGGTGGAGAAGCCCGCCCCGTAACGCGCCATCGCCGTGAGTGAAGTGGAGAGGCCCGGTCCCCCCAAGGGGGAGCCGGGCCTCTTCGTTCCCGGCGTCCGTCCTGTCACGTCACGCACGCTGAAACGGGGCGTGTGACCGACCACGGCGAGTCACCCGGCGCGAGTCAAGAGGGGGGGGGCGCGGGGGCGCTGTCCGCATGCCCGCTGACGCCAGGCCACGTAAGTGGGCGTCAGGACTCGGTCGCGCAGCAGGGCGCTACAGGCAGGTAGCGGAATACTTGCCAAAGGGCCCGACTTCCTGATGATTGTCGAGGGTGGGTGTTTCCGCGGACGGCGCCGCGGTGCTTCCGCCACGAGGACGACATGGACCAGTTCGAGCAGAACAAGCAGGCCGCGAAGATTCGTGTCGTGGGCGCGGGCGGGGCGGGCTGCAACGCGGTCAACACGATGATTCTGTCGAAGCTCGACCGCGTCGATTTCATCGCCGCCAACACCGATGTCCAGGCGCTCGCCGCGAGCAAGGCGCCCACCCGGTTGCAGCTGGGCCAGGCGCTCACCAAGGGCCTGGGCGCGGGCGCCAACCCGGAGATGGGCCGCGAGGCCGCGCTGGAGTCGCGAGATCAGATCGCCGCGGTGCTGGAAGGCGCCGACATGGTCTTCGTCACCGCGGGCATGGGCGGCGGCACCGGCACGGGCGCCGCGCCCATCATCGCGGACATCGCCAAGAGCCTGGGCTGCCTCACGGTGGGTGTCGTCACCAAGCCGTTCCTCTTCGAAGGCAACAAGCGCCGCAAGCAGGCCGAGCAGGGCATCGTGGAGCTCAAGGCCGCGGTGGACACGCTCATCACCATCCCCAACCAGCGGCTGCTGTCGCTCTCCAATGAGCCCATGCCGCTGCTGGAGACCTTCAAGCGCGCGGACGAAGTCCTGCTCAACGCCGTGCAGGGCATCAGCGACCTCATCCAGTACCACGGCTACATCAACGTGGACTTCGCGGATGTGAAGACCATCATGAGCGACAAGGGCCTGGCGCTGATGGGCACGGGCCACGCCTGCGGCGACCGGCGCGCCATCACCGCCATGCAGCAGGCCATCTCCAGCCCGCTGCTGGAGGACGTCTCCATCGACGGCGCCACCGGCCTGCTCATCAACATCACCGGCGGCCGCGACATGACCCTCCAGGAGGTCAACGAGGCGCTGACGCTGGTGCACGACGCGGCGGACGGCGAGGCGGAGATCATCTTCGGGTCGCTCATCGACGAGCAGATCCAGGACGAGGTGAAGATCACCATCATCGCCACGGGCTTCGTGCACCGGGACGCGCAGAAGGTGCGCCCCATGGCGCAGGTGGTCCAGGTGCCGCTGGTGGGCCGCCCCCCCGCGCCGTCGTCCGTGCTGTCCTCGACGCGCGAGGAGGTGGCGAGCCTGGTGCCCGCGAAGAGCACCCCCCGTCCGACCCTGTCCAGCGTGGAGACCCCGAAGTCCTCCATCCAGAGCGCGCGCACGGCGGTGGTGAAGGACGCGGCGCTGCCCCTGGACGAGGATCAGTTCGACATCCCCACGTTCCTGCGCCGCCAGGGCCAGACGGAGCTGCCGTAGGCCCGCGGGGCGTCAGCCGCGGGGGAGGCGGGCGACGCTCGCCGTGCCCCGGCCGGTGAGGCGGTCACAGCGGGTGAAGAGCCCGTCCACCTCGTCGTAGAGCGCGTCGATGCGCTCCGACGCGCTGGGGGCGGGGAGCAGGCCGTCGCCGGAGAGCTCCTCCAGGCGGGTGCCCGCGCGCTGCAGGAGCTGGAGGGCCTTCAGCAGGGAGCGGCCGTGCTTCGTGCCGTCGGGCGTGAAGAGGGTGCCGCCCTCGTAGAGCGTCACCAGGTTGGCGCGGGTGTCCTGCTGCCGCTGGTTGAGCCGGTTCCGGTACAAGTCCAGACGGCGGGCGCGACGGGCACCATGCAGGTCCACGACGCCTTGCGTTCCTGTCGAGGGAGGCTTCACGTCGGGCAAGGTACGCCAGGGGCTCGCAAGCCCGCAAATTTACGGGACTGTACGGACCTGTTGCGCGCCCGTCCGGACGCTTGTCAGTCAACAGGGTGGGGGTTAGTTTGGCCGCCCTTCGCAACGCCAGGGTGCCCTTCATGTTCCAGAAGCTGCTCATCGCCAACCGGGGTGAAATCGCGCGTCGCATCGGGGCGGTCGCCCGGGGCATGGGCGTCAAGACGGTGGCGGTGCACTCGGACGCGGACGTGGGGTTGCCGTTCGTGAAGGAGGCGGACGAGGCCGTGCGCATCGGCCCGGCGCCGGCGAAGGACAGCTACCTGAGCATCCCGGCCATCCTGGAGGCGGCGAAGAAGACGGGGGCGCAGGCGGTGCACCCCGGCTACGGCTTCCTGTCGGAGAACGGCGACTTCGCGCAGGCGTGCGCGGACGCGGGCCTCGTCTTCGTGGGGCCGCCGCCGGAGGCCATGGCGCGGATGAAGGACAAGAGCCAGGCGCGCAAGCTGGTGGCCGCCGCGGGCGTGCCGGTGGTGCCGGGCAGCGACGGTGTGCTGCCGGACGTTCAGAGCGCCCTGGAGGCCGCGGAGCGCATTGGCTACCCGGTCCTGTGCAAGGCGGCGAGCGGCGGTGGCGGCATCGGCATGGCGGCGGCGAGCAACCCCGCGGAGCTGGAGAAGGTGTACCGCCAGTGCACGGACCGGGCGAAGGCCGCCTTCGGCCGTGAGGGCGTGTACCTGGAGCGCTACTTCCCGGCGCCCCGCCACATCGAGGTGCAGATCCTCGGGGACACCCACGGCCACCTCATCCACGGCCTGGAGCGCGAGTGCTCCATCCAGCGCCGGCACCAGAAGGTGGTGGAGGAGGCCCCGTCGGTTCTGTTCGCCAACGGACGCAACGCGGCGCTGGCCGACACGCTGTTCACGGCGGCGGTCACCGCGGCGAAGACGTTCGGCTACGCCAACGCGGGCACGGTGGAGTTCCTGTACTCGGACGGGCAGGTGTACTTCATCGAGATGAACGCCCGGCTCCAGGTGGAGCACCCGGTGACGGAGCTGACCACGGGCCTGGACCTCATCGGCTGGCAGCTGCGCATCGCGGCGGGCGAGAAGCTGACGGTGAAGCAGGAGGACGTGAAGCGGAAGGGCGCGGCGCTGGAGTTCCGCATCTACGCGGAGGACCCGGTGAAGTACTTCCCGTCCCCCGGACCGCTGAAGGTGTTCCAGCCGCCCACGGGCGAGGGCGTGCGCCTGGACTCCGGCTACGCCGAGGGCGACGTGGTGACGCCGAACTACGACCCGATGATCGCCAAGCTCATCATCAGCGGCGCCACGCGCGACGAGGCGATCGCCCGCGCGGTGAAGGCCCTGGAGTCCTTCCGCATCGAAGGCATCAAGACGAACATCCCGCTCCACCTGCGCATCCTGAAGGCCCCTGCCTTCAGCGCCGGCGAGCTGGACACGCACTTCCTGGATCATCACGCGAAGCCTTAAGGGGCGCGGGGCACCGCGCTCGTTGTTCCCACCCGAGGAGGGACTGGTTCATGGCGGACGTTGCGGCGCACATCACGGGCACGGTGTGGAAGATCGAAGTGAAGGTGGGCGACACGGTGGAGCCCGGCACCACGCTCGTCATCCTCGAGTCGATGAAGATGGAGATGCCGGTGGAGGCCGAAGAGGGCGGCACCGTGAAGGAGATCCGCTGCAAGGAGTCGCAGGCGGTCAACGAGGGCGACGTCCTCGTGGTGCTCGGCTAGCCACGCGGTCCGAAGGGGACGGGGAGCGACGCGAAGGATGAAGCCCACGCTGGAGGTGGAGGATCGCGAGGGCGGCGTCCGGGTGCTGACCGTCTCCAACCCGTCGCGGCGCAACGCGCTGGATGACGCGTTGCTGGCCCGGCTGGACGCGGCGCTGGAGCCCGCCTCCCACGTGCGCGCGCTGCTGGTGCGCGGGCAGGGAGGGCACTTCTGCGCGGGCTATGACTTGACGCACCTGGGGCCACCGGGCGCGGACGGGCGGCTGCCGGATGACGCGCTGGTGGCGTGCCTGCTGAAGCTGGAGCGGCACCCGGCGCCGTCGGTGGCGCTGGTGCAGGGCGGCGCGGTGGGGGCGGGCTTCGACCTGGCGGCCTCCTGTGACTTCCGCGTGGGCGCGCAGGACGCGTTCTTCCTCATGCCTCCGGCCCGGCTGGGCATCGTGTACTCGCCGGAGGGCCTGGCGCGGGCGGTGCGGCTGGTGGGGCTGTCGCGGGCCAAGCAGCTGTTCCTCACGGCGCGGCGGCTGCCGGCGGCGGAGGCGCTCGCGTGGGGGCTGCTGGACGAGTGCCCCGAGGACGCGGAAGCCCGCGCGCTGGCGCTGTGCGCGACGCTGGCCGCGGGGGCGCCAAAGGCGGTGTCGGGGATGAAGGAGGCGTTCGGGCTGCTGTCGCGCTCCGGGGTGTCCCCGGAGGACGTCGCGCGGCTGCGTCAGGTGCGCGGCGAGGCGTTTGGCAGTGACGACGCCAAGGAGGGGCGCGCGGCCTTCCTGGAGAAGCGCGCGCCCCGGTTCACCGGTCGCTAGGTGTCGCCGAACAGCTCGCCCATGCGCAGCTGAAGCGCGGAGGCGATCTTGTAGAGCGACGAGATGGACGCGGAGGACTCCGCGCGTTCAATCTGGGACAGCAGCGACACGGACAGGCCGGTGCGGCGGGCGAGCTGCTTGAGCGTGAGCTCTTGCGTCTTGCGCGCGTCGCGGATGGTGCGGCCAATGGCGCGGTGCAGGTCGGCTTCCGGGTCCTGGGACAGGCCCTTCTTCTGCAACGCGTTGCGCACGGCGGCCGTGAACTGCTCCGGCTCCATGGGCTTCTTCACGTAGTCGGACGCCTGCGCCTTGAGCGACGCGACGGCCGTATCCACGGTGGGGTACGCCGTGGCGACGATGACCGCGATGTCCGTGTCGTACTTGCGGATCAGCTCCAGGACCTCGGTCCCGGACATCTGCGGCATCATCATGTCGAGGATGACGAGGTGGAAGTCGGAGCCCCGGAGGATGTCCACCGTTTGAGTGGGGTCCGTGGTGGTGACCACCTCATAGCCTTCACGGGTCAGCACCAGCTTGAGGTAGTCGCAGTTGTCCTGCTCGTCATCAACTACCAGGATGCGAATCTGCACAGCGTCTCCTCGCTGCAGGGTTGAGGGAAGTGCTGCGGGGGTCTATTCGCCATTGCTTGAGGCGGGGGGATTCTGGGTGGGGGCCGATGTCCCGTTGATCTTGGCCAATGCTTTGATCACCAGATCCCGTTTGGGATAGCCGTCTTCGGTGAGCGTGAGGAACTTCGTGTAGTGGTCCACGCTCATCTTGAAGTCCTTGAGCGTGGCGTACGTCACGCCCAGCATCAGGTGGCACTCGGGGAGATTCGGAGCCAGCGCGGCGCAATCCTTGGCGATCGCCAGCGCTCCATTGGCGTCCTCCTTGAGGACAGCCCGCACCTTGGCCTGGATGTCGCCGATGTCCCGGACGACGTCGGCGGCCTTCTTGTTCTTCATGTACTCGGACGCCAGCTGGGGCGGCTTCGCCGAGGTTGCCGCAGCCTCCGCGGCAAGCCGCTGGGCCTCGTCCGCCTGCTTCTTGACCGTCTCGTAGCGGCTGGCGAAGGCCACCGTGTTCGTCGGGAAGCCCTTGAGCGCGCTGCCGGCGTCGGTGGGCCGGTTGCCCTGGAGCGCCGCCTCCGCGGCGTCGATTTGCTGCTTGGCCTTGGTCTCCACGTCCAGCCGCCGCTGGTAGTCCTTGAGCCGGGCGCCCGGGTAGCCCTTCACCTGCTGGAGGGAGGCGATGGCCGCGCCGGCCTTGTCGAGCTCCGCGGCCGCGAGCGTCTTCTCGAACTCTTGTTCCAGCGCCTTCGGGTCGACCGCGGGTGTCTCCGGGGCGGTCTTGTCCGGGGGCGTGGGACGGGTCGCCACGGTCTCCGGCGGCTTCGGGTCCTGCGCCGGCTCCGGGGGCGTCTGTTGTTCGGCGACCACGGGCGGCGTGGCGTCCGGCGGCTTGGGCAGGAGGTCCTGTCCCTTGACCACGAAGAGCGCCGCGCCCGCGCCAATGGACACGAACGCAATCACCGCGGCCACCAGCATCTTCTTGGAGCCGGAGCGGCCCTGCGCGGCGATGTCCTCCGCCAGCGAGCCCGGACCCACGAAGCGCAGCTTCACGTGGCCCATCTCGATGATGTCGCCGTGCGCCAGCGTCGCCTGGGCGTAGCTCTCGCCGTTGACCGTCAGCCCGTTGGCCGACTGCATGTCGATGACCCGCCACTCCCCCGTCTCCTCGCGCACGATCTTCGCGTGCGTCCGGGACAGCGAGCGGTGGTCCAGCGCGACGTCGTTCTCCGACGTCCGGCCGATCCGCAGCTCCGTGCGGTTGCAGTCGTACTCCTGGCCCTTGAACTCCGTGGGGCCGAGCACGAGCAGCCGGGGCTGCTCGTCCTCCGGGACGCGCTCCACGCGGCGCGGCCGGTCGGCCTCCATCTGGTCCATGCGGATGATGGAGGTCGCGTTGCGGCGCACATCCGCCGCCGACGGGGGCGTGTGGTCGTGCTCGTCGCCGTCGTCGTCCTCCTCCTCCTCGTCCTCCCCATCCGACATGGTGGCGCGAGGGGCGTCGTCCTCCTCCGGCTCTGGCCGGCGGGAGGCGGGCACCTTGGCGGTGATGGCGCCAGCGGGGGGGCCGGCGTTGGCCGCGCCCTCGACCTGCAATGCCAGATCGTAGTCGCCGATCTGGATGAGGTCGCCCTCCTTGAGAGGGAGCTGGCCTGCGACGCGCTCGCCGTTGATCCGGGTGCCGTTGTAGCTCCCCAGGTCTTCGAGCACGACGTGTCCATTGAGGCGCACCAGCCGGGCGTGTCGACGTGACACGTTCCGCTCGGTCAGGCGGATCGTGTTGCCCTCCTGACGGCCAATGGTGATTTCGTCGCGCACGAAGGGAACAACGGTCTTGCGCCCCTCGTCGTCTTCGATGATGAGCTTCAGCACGGGTCCGGTCCGAGTACAGCTATAGCAGAATGCCCTTTGCCGAGACAAGCCATGTATCCCCCGAGAACAACAGGGTTTTTCGCCCATCCCAGGGTGAGGGAGGCACTGTTGTCCATCGGTCGAATGGCCGGAAAGGGTGGGGAAGTCAGGGTACCGTGGCTCACGATAGCGCTGATCGGGCTGCAGGCCATTCTGTACGCGGTGGTTGCGTCCGGGGGGCCACCCGGAGTGGATGCGCTGATCCACTGGGGGGCCAAGTCAGGGCCGCTGGTGACGGACGCGGGCCAGGGCTGGCGGCTCCTGTCCGCCAACCTCCTCCACCGGGACGGGCTGCACCTGGGGCTCAACCTGCTGGTGTTCGCCGGAGTGGGCACCGCGGTGGAGCGCGCGTGCCGGTGGTGGGACTTCGTGGCGCTGCTCACCGTGTCGGGTCTGGCGACGATGACGGGCTCGCTCTGGTGGTCCCCAGCGGTGAGCGTGGGCGCATCCGGGTGGGTGTTCGGCTGCGTGGGCGCGCTGCTGGTGATGGGGCGGCGCGCGCGGTCGGGACCGGGGGCGCGCTTCCGGTGGTTCTCCGGAGAGAACGCGCTTCCCACGGTGCTTGTCTTCCTGTGGCTCGGCTGGACGAGCGTGGGCGTGGACAACGCAGGGCACCTGGGGGGGCTGCTGGCGGGCTTGCTCGTGGGCGTCCTTCCCCGCTCCCGGGCGTGGGGGGCCGGACTCGCGCGGGCGGGGCTGTTGGTGGGGCTCGTGGGGCTGGGCGCGGCGGCGGTGGTGGCGGAGCGCTCGGGGTGGCGCGTGGAGCGTGACGACGGCTTCGGGTTGGCGGTGTCGCTGCCGGACGGGTGGCGCAGGGAGGAGGACGGACAGGGGCGGCGGGCCTTCTCCAACGGACTCTCGGGCCTGGGTCGGGCCTCGCTCTCCGCGGAGGCCATCGAAGCGGGTGAGCCTGGGGACGGCTCCGCGCAGGCCCGGCACTTCCGGGATGAGGCGCTGGTGCCTGGCGTGGCGGGGCCCGAGGGGCGCACGGTGTCGGTGGGCGGAGTGGAGCCCGCGTCGCTGGGCGGCCGACCCGCGCAGCGGATCCGCGCGGAGCTGGAGGGCCCCGGTGGGCGGACGCACCTGATTGCGTGGTTCGTGCCCCGGGGCGAGTGGGTGTACCGGCTGGTCTTCACCTGGCCCCAGGCCTACCCCGCGTATGGACGCGTGGTGGAGCGGATGACGGCGGAGGTGCGCTTCGAGGAGCCCGCGAGCCTGCGCTTCGCCCGGGCCCGTGCACTGCTGGTGCCGGGCGTCGCGGGGCCGCTGCGCGAGCTGGGGCACGCGCTGCGGCGATGGGGGCTGCCAGCGGATGCGGTGGAGCCCCTGGCCTCGGCGGTGCGGCTGGCCCCGGCGGACGTCGACACGCGAGTGGAGCTGGCCCGCGCGTTCTTCGAGTCCGGGCAGGTGGACGAGGGGTGTCACGCGGCGGCCGAAGCGCGGGTGTACGGGCCCTCCGATACGGGCGCGCTGGAGGCGGGGGTTCGGTGTGAGCTGGCGCGGGGGGACACCGCGGGCGCCCTGCTGCGCTTGGAGGAGGCCCGCCGCGTGGATCCTCGCGACGCGCGGCTTCGCGCGGTCGAGGGCGCTCTGAAGGCGGCGCTCGAAACGTCAGAGCCGTAGACAGAGCGTGCCGCATGGCGGAGAGCCCCTGGCGGGCGATGGCTGCTTCATCGCTCGCCGAACGGACGGACCGCGAGCCCCACGCCGAGCAGCGCTTCGTCGCGTCGGAGCAGCCCCGCATCGCTTCGCACGCCCGCGGCCGTGAGCCTCAGGAACACCGGCGCGTCGTTGACCGCGAGGACCACGTGCTCCAGCGCGACCTCCCCCCTCGCTCGGAAACGAGCCCCACCCTCGAAGTCGAAGCTCCATCCCGCGAGCCCCGTCGCGCGCAGCGCCCACCGGCCGTCCTGGGTCTCCCAGCCCGAGTCGAGGAGCAGCGACGTGAAGGGCGACACCTCATGCCGGGTGCCGTCGCGGTCGTGGCTCAGGGCATGGCTCGCGGAGGGCCCCACGGCCAGCCAGCCCCAAGGGGTGTTCGTGCGGAGTGGATCCAACAGCAGGCCCACGCGGCCCGTCTCCAGCGTCCAGCCCGGCCCCTCCCAGACGCGCCGCTCCAGGTGGGCCGCGCGCGCGGACAGCGCCACGTCGAAGGGGAAGGGGATGCGCCGTGGTCGCCCGATGGAGACGAGGAGCGAGCCTTCCTCCACGTGTCTGCGCAAGAGGCCGTCATAGCCCGTGAACGTCAGTCCAGGGCGCGCGCCTCTCCACGCCTCCGTCATGAGCAGGCGGTGTGAGTTGAGCCACAGCGAGTCGGTCTTGCTGCCGCTCGAGCGCTCCGTCCTCACGAGGAAGCCCGTGCGCAGGGCGAGGGCCGCCGCATCGTCCTGCACGCGCAGCGAGGAGCCCAGCACGAAGCCCGTGCCGGGGTCGAAGCAGGTGGGGAACGTCTCCCCGCCGGCTGTCCTGCCCTCGCAGATCACGCCGGGGGCGGGCAGGGTCCCCAGGAGCAGTGCCAACGCGAGCGCGACCATCCCGCGCCTAGCCCTTCCCGCCATGCGACGTCGGAGCGGAGCGCCGCGCTGGAGCCCACAGCGAGAAGCGCAGCCCCGCCTGCGCGGACCACTCCCAGCCCGCTGGCGCGTTCGCCAGGTCATCGCGCCAGGTCCCTCGCCCGTCCAGCGTCAGGCTCACGGGCTGGTCGTTGATGGCCAGGGCGATGACCTCGTAGCCCGCGCGCAGCCGCAGTCGTTCGGGGCTCGGAGGCCGGCCCTCCACGCGCTGCGCGAGCACGACCTTCTGGGCCTCCACGCCGAAGAGCACGTGGTGGAAGCCGTTCGGGTCCAGCGTGAAGTCCCCCTCCAGCGCCGCGCCGGGCACGAGCGTGTAGAAGGCGTTCGTCAGGTCGCGCTCCACCGAGGGCCCCGTCCTCACGCGCACGTACGACGCGAGGTCCCGCGAGTGCCACAGGTCCAGCGTCACGTGCGTCGCGACCAGGGAGAGGAAGTCCGCCTTCACGTCCTCGCGACGAACCTGCTCCGCGTGGAGCACCTCCATCCAGAAGCCCATGTTGGCGTAGACGTCGAAGCGCCGGGGTTGGCCGTAGAAGGTCGTCACCCGGAAGAGCGGCGCGTCGTGCTCGCTGCGGAAGTCGTAGCGCAGGAGCGTGGCCTCGTACGAGGCCGCGTCCCCCAGGTACAGCTCCGTGTCCAGGATCGTCATCCGGTGCAGCCGGCCGGTTTCTCCCGGCCATTCCAGGTCCACGCCGAAGTCCACCCGGGCGCGCTCGTCGACGCCCTCCGTCGCGCGCACCCACCGCGGCGCCCAGGCCCCACCCACGCGGATCCGCCGGTGCAGGTCGAAGTTGTACTGCAACACGCGGCCGCGCTCGTCGCGGAACCATCCCGGCGGCGCCTCCGCGATGGCCGGCACCAGGTGGTACTCGCGCAGCTTCTCGGCGGGCAGCGGGAGTTGGAGGCAACGGGACACCCTCTGCAGCGGTTGGTCTCCCTCGTGCCCCTCGGAGTCCAGCACCATCGCGGGAGAGACGAGGCACTCCCGCTTCGCCTCGTCACAGCGGGCGCGCCACACCCCCGACGGGACGGCGGGGGTCGGTGGCAGTTGCAGGCACAAGGCTTCTCCCTCGTCGGGCTGCCGGGGAGAGGTCGCGTCCGGGATGGCCATCTGGAAGTTCCAGGGTTCGGGCGCCACGGTCACCCCCACTTCCACCGGAGCGTCCCGGCCCACCACGGGAGCATCCCGGCCCAGCACCGGAGCGTCCCGGCCCACCACGGGAGCATCTCGCGGAGCATCTCGTCCCACCACGTCCGGCGTCTCCGCCTGCCCGAGCAGGAGGGCACACCCCAGGGTCACCGCTGAAGCCAGCATCACTGCTCCTTGATGAGCGGCCCCCCGTGTTCCGGCCATGCGGGCGGGCTTTGGGGGAGGGGCCCTTACAAGGGTCGTGCCCCTGGCGGCTGGACGGGCTTCCGCGGACTTGCCCGTGCGACTGTGCAGGCGCCTGCACAGCGCCTGTGCACGGGACCGCGCGTTGGCGCGAGAACGACGCACCCCGTGTCCGCTCCGGTCGACCGGCGGGGGTGGGGGGGATATAAGCGCCCCGGCCCCGTGCGGTGTGCGCGGGCCCGTCCCGGACGACGAAGGAGCACGCGCGCGTGGCAAGCGACGGCGAAAAGGTTTCGCAGGGGGAATCCACCTTCACCCAGGCCATCCTGGGCGAGGAAACCCTGACGACGGCATGGGCGAAGCGGTGGCAGGCCCTGCCCTTCAGCGCTCGCATGGTCCTGGCGACCGCGGGCTTCGCGGCGCTGCTCTTCGTGCCCTACCTGGGCGCGGTCGGCCTGTGGGACCCCTGGGAGACGCACTACGGCGAAGTGGGCCGGGAGATGATCCAGCGCGGCGACTACGTCTATCCCTTCTGGGAGAACGCGTGGTTCTTCTCCAAGCCGCCCCTCACCATGTGGCTGCAGGCCCTGGGGATGAACATCGTCGGCGCGCTGAAGAGCGACGGCGCCATGGGCCTCTACACGGAGTGGGGCATGCGCATGCCCTTCGCCATCCTCAGCATCACCGCCGTGGCGCTGCTGTCCCTGGCGGTGGCGCGGGTGGTGAGCGCGCGGGCGGGGTTGGCCACGGGCTTCGTGCTGTCCACCATGCCGCTGTACTTCCTGCTCACGCGGCAGACCGTCACCGACACGCCGTTCGTCACCACCTTCGTGTGCGCCATGGCGTGCGCGCTCATCGCCCAGTTGGATGACACGACGAAGCACCGCGCCGGCTGGTGGTACGCCTTCTACGTGTTCGCGGGGCTGGCCACGCTGGCCAAGGGCCTGCTGGGCGTGGGGCTGCCGGCGGTCATCCTGGTGCTGTACGCGGTCGCCGCCGTCATCCCGTGGACCCGCGAGAGCCTGGAGGCGCACCTGAGCTGGCTCTTCAGCGGGGAGGCCCGCGCCCAGGTGCGCGCGGGCACCCGGGCGATGCCGGTGCTGTGGGCGCAGATGTACCGGATGAAGCTGGGCACGGGCATCCTCACCTTCGCGGCCGTGGCGGTGCCCTGGTACCTGACGCTGTGCCTCTTCAACGGCGTGGACGACGAGGGCAAGCTGTTCTGGTACCGCTTCTTCATCCACGACCACCTGAACCGCCTCACCGCGGGCGTGTACACCACCACGCCGGGCGGGTCGTTCACCTACTTCATCGAGCAGGGCGGCTTCGCCATCTTCCCGTGGGTGGCGCTGGTGCCCGGCGCGTTCGCGGTCGTGTCGCGCCTCAAGCTGCGGTCCCGGGACAAGGCGGACCACCTGGCGCTCATCGCCGTCCTGTGGGTGGCGTTCGCGTTCTACCTGCTGGCCTCCAGCGCGACGAAGTTCCACCACTACGTGTTCCCGGTGCTGCCGGGGCTGGCCATCCTCATCGCGCTGTTCGTGGACCGGCTGTGGAAGGACGGCGTCGCCGAGCACTCGGTGAGCCTCATCTTCGGGCTGGTGCTGTTCATCCTGGTGGGCAAGGACCTGGCGGAGAACCCCAAGGACTTCACCGACCTGTTCGTCTTCAACTACGACCGGCCCTATCCGCAGGACCTGGTCACCAAGCCCATCGCGTTCTTCTCCTCGCGCGCCCTGTGGATGGGCGACCTGGTGACGCTGGTGCTGCTGGCGTTCGGCGTGTACCTGGCCTTCGAGGCCTTCTCCTCCAAGAGCAAGGCGGAGCGCCCGGCCGCCGCGCGCGCGGTGGCGCTGGGGCTGCTGCTCACCGGCGTGGCCTCGCTGGTCGCGGTGGCCACGCAGGGGCAGGTGTCCGCGATGGGGCTGTGGGGCGTGGCGCTGGCGCTGCTCGCGGGCTTCCTCTTCTGGCAGGCGTCGCGGCCGGAGGAGGCGCCGGGGCGCACGGTGCTCCAGACGGTGGGCTTCGGCCTCGCGCTCGTGGGCGTGATGCTGGCGGTGCGCGGCTTCAAGGGCCCGCCCGCGTCGGACGCGCTCTTCAAGGCTTTCTCCGGCACCGTCAACGTGAAGGTGGGCCTGGGCTTCGCGTTCGGCGTGGCCGGCATGCTGGCGGTGGTGGCCGCGCTGCAGCGCTCGCGCGTGCTGCTGTTCAGCACGTTCTGGGGGCTGGCCGCGGGCCTGGCGCTCTGGTTCAACTGGGGCCACTGGGTGGACCTGTCCCACCACTGGACGCAGCGCGACCTGTTCTGGCGCTACTACGCCCAGCGGCAGCCGGGGGAGCCCATCGCCGCGTACATGATGAACTGGCGCGGAGAGACGTTCTACTCGCGCAACACGGTGGAGCAGTTCCGCGCGGGTGACGCCAACACGCGCATGCGCCAGTTCGCGTCGCGGCCCGGCCGTGAGTGGGCGCTGGTGGAGCACAACCGTTTGTCGCTGCTGCGCAACGCGGTGGGCTCCGACAAGACCGTCACCCTCATCGACCGGGACATCAACAACAAGTTCGTCCTGGTGACCATCGAGTGAGCATCGTCATCCCGATGCCGCGCGTGGACGCCCCCGTGGAGGGGGGCCTGCGCGTGCGCGGACTGGCGAAGCGCTTCGGCGATCGCACCGCCGTGGAGGACCTCACCTTCGACGTGCGGCCCGGGGAGGTGTTCGGCCTCCTGGGCCCCAACGGCGCGGGCAAGACGACGACGGTGCGCATGCTGACGGGGCTGCTCAAGCCCTCCAGCGGCGACGCGGAGGTGTGGGGCCACTCCGTCACGTACGACGGTGAAGCCCTGCGCAAGGTGGTGGGCCTGCTGACCGAACAGCCCGGGCTCTACGACCGCCTCACCGCCCGGGAGAACCTGCGCTTCTTCATCAAGCTGCACGAGCTGGACGAAGCCACCGCGTGGCCCCGGGCGCAGCACTACCTGGAGCGGTTCGGGCTGGGGGGCCGCGAGGACGACCCGTGCGGGGGCTTCAGCAAGGGCATGCGCCAGAAGCTGGCCATCGTGCGCACGCTGGTGCACGACCCGCGCGTCATCTTCCTGGACGAGCCCACGAGCGGCCTGGATCCGGAGTCCGCGCGCACCGTGCGCGACGCGGTGGCGGAGCTGGCCTCCGAGGGGCGCACCATCGTCCTGTGCTCGCACAACCTGGCGGAGGTGGAGCGGCTGTGCGAGCGCGTGGCCGTGGTGCGCCGCCGGCTGCTCGCGCTGGGGCCGGTGCGCGAGCTGCGCCGCTCGGGACAGGCGCTGGACGTGCGCGTGGAGGGGGACGCGGAGTCGTTCCGGCCCGCGCTGGCGAGGCTGCCCTTCGCGCCCAACGTGCTGCTGGAGGGCGGGCGCCTGCGGGTGATGCTGGCGGATGAAGCGCATGCGCCGGACGTGGTGGCGTGCCTGGTGGCGGCGGGCGCGCGCGTGCACAGCGTGGTGCCCGCGCAGCGGCCGCTGGAAGAGGTGTACCTGGACCTGCTGCGCGCAGGGGAGGGGTGACCATGGCCTTCCGGCCGCGACGGGCGCTGGCGGTGTTCTGGAAGGACTCGCTGGACCTGCGCAAGAACGTGGGCCTGCTCCTGTCCATGGCGGTGCTGCCGCTGGTGATGGTGACGGTGCCCATTGGCGTGGTGTGGTCGTACGTGCGGCAGCCGGACCACTCCGACCTGCGCACGGTGGCGCTCTTCTACGACCCCACGCTGCCCCTGGGCGCGAGCGCGGCGCGCTTCCTCATCGACAAGTCGCTCACCGACTGGTTCGGCATGTTCCTGGTGATGCCCGTCTTCATCCCCATCCTCATCGCGTCCCAGAGCGTGGCGGGGGAGAAGGAGCGCCGCACGCTGGAGCCGCTGCTCTCGTCGCCGGTGTCCGCGTCGGAGCTGGTGGCGGGCAAGAGCCTGGCGGCGCTGGTGCCCGCGGTGGTGATGACCTGGATCGCGTTCGCCTTGTTCTGCGTGGGCGTGGACTGGGTGGCGTGGCCGCTGGTGGGGGCGCCGCTGATGCCCAACGCGCTGTGGGGCTTTGGCGTGTTCGTGCTGGCGCCGCTGTTCGCCTTCTTCGGCAACGGCGTCGCGGTGCTCATCTCCGCCCGCGTGAGCGAGGCGCGCATGGCGCAGCAGCTGTCCGCACTGGTGGTGCTGCCGCTGGTGGGGCTGGTGGGCGGCCAGGTCGCGGGCGTGCTCAAGGCCGGCCTGGGGTACTACGCCATCCAGGGCGCGGTGGTGCTGGTGCTGGACTTCGTCCTCTTGTGGGCCAGCATTCGCCTCCTCGACCGGGAACGTCTGGTCAGCCGCTGGGGTTGAGTCACTGGCGGGTGGGAGACGGGGCCGCCAGGGGGCCGGGCGGGCGGGCAGTGGCCCGTGAAGCTGTTATGTTCCGGGAAGGACGCCGGGGCGGAAGCGGTCGCGCTTTCGCGCCGGAGACCCTGCATTTAAGGGCTGGGGTTACGGAAGCTTTGAAGACCTGCCGCCCAGGCGGCCACGGAGGCGCTGAAACAGACATGGGGATCTTCGACAGCATCAAGGGCGAGGCGCAGCGGAACTTCATCGCCCGCGCGGACAGCGCGAAGGGTGAAATCGTCTACAAGTATCCGGAGAAGAACGTCCGGATGAAGACGCAGCTCACCGTGGACGCGGATGAGGTGGCGCTGTTCGTCAAGGACGGCAAGGTGGAGGGGAAGCTGGGCCCCGGTCGCCACACGCTGGACACGAACAACATCCCGTTCCTGTCGCGGCTCCTGGAGGGCTTCACCGGCGGCAACATGTTCATGGCGGAGATCTTCTTCGTCTCCAACCGCGAGCACACGGGCGTGAAGTTCGGCGGCCCCATTGGCGACGTGCGCGACCCGGAGACGGGCCTGGGCATCGGCACCATGGTGTACGGCGACTTCTCCATCCGCGTGACGGAGCCGGAGAAGCTGGTGGTCGGCCTGGTGGGCATGGGCCGCGCCTCCAACGAGGAGTTCCTGGGCTGGTTCAAGGGCCAGGTGCTCAAGGTGACGCGCGACCGCACCGCCGAGCTGCTGGTGAAGAAGAAGTGGCCGCTGCTGGACGTGACGAGCGGCGCCTACGTGGAGGAGATGGAGCAGGAGATCCTCGCCGGCCTCAAGCCGCACGTGGACGGCTACGGCCTCACCATCGTCCGCATGGGCAACTTCGTCGTCAGCATCAAGCCGGAGGACGAGGTCACGCTGAAGAAGCTGTCCAAGGACGTCGCGTACTCGCGGCTGGCCGGCGGCTTCCAGCAGTACGCCCAGGGCCAGGCGATGCTCGGCGCCTCCGAGGGCATGGCCAAGGGCGGTGGCGGCTCCGACGGCGCCATGCAGGGCATGGGCATGGGCATGGGGTTCGGCATGGCGCAGATGTTCGCCAACCAGCAGGGCCACGCGCAGCAGCGTCCCGCGGAGCCCGCCCAGGCGGCGCCCCCGGCGGACACGCGCAGCCCGGCGCAGCGGCTCAAGGAGATCAAGGAGCTGAAGGACGCGGGCGTGCTCTCCGACGAGGAGTACAACGCCAAGCGCGCGGAGCTGATGAAGCTGCTGTAGTCCCGCCGCTCCCGCGATGAGCCGCGAGGCCCTGTCTCCCCGGTGGGAGGCGGGGCCTTCGTGCTTCAGGGGGCTGGCGTGCCCGGCACGGCGAGCCGCAGGTGTTCGTGCAGCGTCTCCGCGCGCAGGTAGAGAAACTGCACGTCGCCGAAGGCCAGCGTGGCGCCGTCGTGGAGCATCACCTGGGCCTTGAAGGCCAGGGGGGCGCCGTTGATGAACGTGCCGTTCATGGACTGGGCGTCGCGCACGGAGAAGTCCCCGGAGGCCGCGTTCCAGCGCAGGGTGGCGTGGTGCTGGGACACGGACGGCTCCGGCACCATGAGGTCGCACGCGTCGGTGCGGCCCACGGTGAACTCCTCGCCGTCCTGGTTCGGCTGGAGGAAGTGCACCTCCAGGTTGTCGAAGTCGCGCAGCATCGCGAGCAGGCGCTCGCCCATGCGCGAGCGGTGCGCCATGCCCACCGTGCGCGCGCCAATCATGGCGGGGGCCACGTCGCGGAAGACGGCCTCCACGGGCTGCTGGATGAGGGCCACGGAGCCGGACGCGGCCCGGAAGGCTTCCAGCGAAGCGCCCGCGAAGGGGCGGAGCTGTTTCACGGACACCATGTCCCCGACCCTACGTGCAACCGGCGGGGACGGAAAGGGGACGCGAAGGCAGGATGGCCGCTAGGAGGCGGGCGGTGTGGGGACGGTCGGCTTCGTGTCGGGAACCGGGGCCGGTGGGGGCGGCGCCGGGGCCGGCGGCGCGGCGGGCGCCGGGGTGTCGTCCAGCCGGCGCAGGTCCAGCTTCATGGGCACCTGGAGCGTGGTGCTCAGGCGCAGCAGCAGCACGTCCGGTGCGAGTCCGTTCTCGCCAATCGCCTGCGTCACCTCGCGCGCGGACGGCGCGCTGCCCCGCGCCCAGAGCTCCTTGAGGAACGCGCCCGCCTCCGGTGCGTGCCACCACGCCGGACCGAAGCGCGCCTTCAGCTGCCCCTGGAGCTGCCCCGCCAGGAACCACGCCCGGAAGCTGTCCGCGGATTGGTAGAAGTCCTCCTGGTCCACGAGGTAGCGCTCCACGTCGTCCTCGGTCATGGGCATGGCGCCGGTGCGCGCCATCAGCGCGCGGTACAGCTCGCGCGGATCCACGGCCGCGCGCCGGTGCAGCTCCAACTGGTAGAGCAGCCGGCCCGCCGCGTGGCGGATGAGGTACAGCTTGTGCGCGCTGGAGGCCGCCAGGAACTGCGCGCGCTTGTCGTTGTCCCCCAGCACGCCCGCGTGCTCCTCCAGCCACACCGGGTCCTCCAGCAGGTCCTCGAAGAGCGCCGAGTACGCCTCGCCCACCGTGGGGTTGCCCAGCCGCGCCAGCTCGAAGCGCGGCTCCTGGGTGAAGGCCGTGTGCAAGAGGTGCCCCATCTCATGCAGCACGCGGCCCTGGTGCAGCACGCCCGTGCCGGGCTTGAACGACAGCCGCACGTCGGCGGGCACCTTCACCGCCAGGGCCAGCGGGCGCGGGTTCTTCTGGGGCAGGTCGCGCGCGTCCACCTTCACGTTGGGCAGCGCGGCCACGTCGATGCCCAGGCCCGCCACGGTGGCCTGCGCCTTCGCGAGCGACTCGCCCTTGGGGAACGCGTCCTCCACCTCTCGCGAGCGGAACAGGCGGGGGATGTCCGCGCGGGTGATCTGCGCGAAGGGCAGCCCCAGCTCGCGCTGGCTCAGCCGCTCCATCACCAGCCGGTACGGCTCCTGCGTGGCCTGGAGCACCTCCTCCGCCAGCTGGGCCAGCCGCTCCAGGTCCGCCTGCCGGAGCTCGCTGCCGAAGGCCTCGTAGGACTCGAAGCCCATCTGCTTCACCAGCTCCTCCGTGCGCGCCTCGCGTCGGAGCAGCGTCTGGTTGAGGCGCGTGAGCGCGGGCGTGGCGGCCGCGTAGAGGGCCTTGCGCTTCAAGGCGCTCTTCTCGTTGGCGAGCAGCCGCTCCAGGTCGTGGTAGCGCACCTCGCGCCCGTCCACGCTCAGCTTGAGCGACGCCTCCAGGTTGGCGGACGCGTCGTTGTACTCCGCCAGCTCGCGCGCCAGGAACTCACCGGCGAAGTGACCGTGGAGCGCGGTGAGCGCGCGCAGCTCGCGCGGCTCCTTCGTCAGGTGCCGGAGCCGGTCGATGCGGCGCAGGTTCTCCAGGCTGAAGAGCGGCTCCTTGCCGGTGTACGTCGCCGCGATGTCCACCGCCTTGCCCTCCGTCCAGTAGTCCCAGACGAGCCGGTGCTGTTCCTCCAGGAGGAGGGCCGCCTCCGTGGAGAGGGCGTTCACCTCGCCGGTCAGGAGCTGCTCCTCGCTGGGAGGGGGAGCCACGACCGCGGGGGGCGCCTTATGACAGGCGCTCAGCAAACACACGGCGGCGGCGAGGAGGGACGGAATCCTTGGGGACATGAGGCCGCCCATGTTACTTCCGACCTGCCGATGCCCAACGTAAACCCATGGCGGGCGGCCCGCGGACGCCAGGGCCTGTACTCCGCCCTGCGCCACTTCTTCGCCGGCCAGGGATACCTGGAAGTGGAGACGCCGCTGCTCGTGCCCACCCCCGGCATGGAGCCGTACATCTCCGCCTTCGAGACGCCCTTCGTCCCAGAGACGGACCTGGGCAGGGCCCGCACGCTCTACCTGCACACCAGCCCCGAGTACGCGATGAAGCGCCTGCTCGCGCGGGGGGCCGGTCCGCTGTTCCAGATATGCAAGGTGTTCCGGAACGGCGAGGTGTCCCAGACGCACAATCCGGAGTTCACGCTGCTGGAGTTCTACCGGCCGCACGCGGACTACCACGCCATCATGGACGACCTGGAGGGCGCGCTCGCCCAGGCGGGCCGGGCGGCGGCGGACGCGAAGGAGGGCGAGCCTGGCGCGGACCCCGCGTTCTTCACGCGCACGCCCTATGAGCGGGTGACGGTGCGGGACGCCGTGCTGCGCGCCACGGGCGTGGACCTCCACCAGCACGCGGAGGGCGCGTCGCTCAAGCGGGCGGCGGAGGCGGTGGGCGTGCGCACGGGGGACGCGACGTCGTTCGACGACGTCTTCTTCCACCTGTTCCTGCAGAAGGTGGAGACGGGGCTGGGGCACGAGCGGCCGACGTTCCTCATCGAATACCCGGCGTCCATGGCGGCGCTGTCCCGGCTGAAGCCCGGGGACGGCCGCGTGGCGGAGCGGGTGGAGCTGTACGCGAAGGGGTTGGAGCTGGCGAACGGCTTCTCCGAGCTGACGGACGCGGTGGAGCAGCGCGCGCGGCTGGTGGAGGAGCAGGACTTGCGGCGCAGGCTGGGCCGCTCCGTGTATCCCCTGGACGAGCGCTTCCTGGAGGCGGTGGGCCGCATGCCGCCCTCGGCGGGCATCGCCGTGGGGCTCGACCGAATCCTGATGCTGCTGCTCGGGGTCCAGCGCATCGAGGACGTCCTCCTGTTCCCCGCGCACGGGTTCGTCTGATGCTCAAGGTGCTCCAGACGGTGTTCGCTGGCACGGCCGCGGTGGGTCTCACGGGCGCGGCGTCCGCGGCGGTGTCGGTGCTGTCCGGGTTCGACAACCACCAGGCGGCGGACAAGGTGCTGGGCCTCTGGGCCCGCTCGGGGCTGGCGTCGGCGGGCGTCCGGCATGAAGCCTTCGGGGTGGAGAACATCCCGAAGGAAGGCCATGTCGTCTTCGTGTGCAACCACCAGTCGCACTTCGACGCGATGGTGAACTTCGCGCACATCGACAAGCACACCCGCTACGTGGCCAAGGCGGAGCTCTTCAAGGTGCCGGTGTTCGGCCGGGCCATGCGCCGGGCGGGCAACATCCCCGTGCAGCGCACCGGCGGCGCGGATGACAAGGCGCGGCTGGCGGAGGCCGTGACGGCCCTGCGCGAACGGGTGAGCGTGCTGTTCTACGCCGAGGGCACCCGAAGCCCGGACGGCGAGCTGAAGCCCTTCAAGCGCGGCGCGGCGACGCTGGCCATCCAGGCGCAGGTTCCGGTGGTCCCCATGGCCGTCTCCGGCACCCGGCTCATCCTCCCCAAGGGCGGGCGGGCCATCCAGTGGGGCCAGCGGGTCGCGTTGGTCGTGGGCGAACCGGTGCCTACGCAGGGGCTCACCCTGGACGACCGGGACACCCTCACGCACCGCCTGGAAGAGGCGGTGGCCAGGCTCTACGCCGAGGCGCGACAGCGCTCGGGAGACATTCCATGAAGAAGACGAACCAGACCACGTTCCAGTCCCATCCCTGGCATGGCATCTCGCCCGGGCCGGAGTCCCCCGAAGTCGTCAACGCGTACATCGAGATCGTCCCCACGGACGCGGTGAAGTACGAGTTGGACAAGGAGTCCGGCATCCTCAAGCTGGACCGTCCCCAGCGCTTCAGCAGCCAGTGCCCCACGCTCTACGGCTTCATCCCGCGCACGTACTGCGGCGATCAGGTCGCGAAGCGCTGCGCGGAGCGCACCGGCCTCAAGGACATCCACGGCGACGGGGACCCCATGGACATCTGCGTGCTGACGGAGAAGGTCGTCTCCAACGGCAACCTGCTGGTGCACGCGGTGCCCATTGGCGGCTTCCGGATGGTCGACGGCAACGAGGCCGACGACAAGATCATCGCGGTGCTGGAGTCGGACCTGGTCTACGGCGAGCTCCAGTACATCGCGCAGCTGCCGCGCCCGCTGCTGGACCGCCTGAAGCACTACTTCCTCACCTACAAGCAGATTCCGGGTGAGGGAAAGCGCAGCGTGGAGATCGCGGAGGTCTACGACCGGCCGGAGGCGATGGAGGTCATCCGGCGCAGCATCCGTGACTACGACAAGCTCTTCGTGGAGCCGGAGCCGAAGTCGGCCCGGAAGGCAGCGCCCCGCCGCAAGGCCCCGGCGTCCAAGGCCCCGGCGGTGTCCAAGGCTCCGGCGTCCAGCGCCCCCAGGTTTCCGGCGTCCAGGACCTCCGGGGCCAAGGGCGCTTCCTCTCGCGGCGGGAAGTAGTCCCTGCCCCACGGTGCCCCGAGCGCGGAGGGGAGCGGCTGCTGGCCCCCCTTCCCGCGCGGGTGCCCGCGCTCGCCTTGCTAGGAGCGGCGGGCGCGCTTGGGCGCGGGGGCGGCGCGCTTGCCACGGGCGGGCTTCGCGGCCTTGCGCGCCGGCTTCTTGGCGGACGGGGCCGGCTTCGCGGCCTTCTTCGCGGTGGCCTTCTTGGCCACGGACTTCACCCGCGCGGCGGCCTTCTTGGCCACGGACTTCACCCGGGCCACGACCTTCTTCGCGGCCTTCTTCACCGGGGCCGCGGCCTTGGGCGAGGCGGGCTTCTTGCCCGTGGACCGGGACGGCTTCGAGGCGGGGCCGGGGACGGCGGTGCCGCGCGCGGGGAGCTGATCCACGAACTTGCGGGGCGCGATGGCGCGGTAGCTCTCGTCGATCCACGCCTTGATGACGGGCACCGGCACCTGCGAGGCCTCGTCGAAGTGGGCCGTCACCCAGCCGCTCTTTCCCAGGCCGTACTCGGTGGGCTCGGTGAAGGGCAGCGTGAGGGCGGCGTCCTTGGAGTCGGGCAGCTTGGCGGAGAGGTTCAGCTTCTCGCCGTCCACGGTCATGAAGAGGAAGGTCTTGTCATTGACCTTCATCGCGCGGTGGCCCCAGGGGAAGTCCTCGTGGGCGCCGGGGTAGCTCATCGCATGTTCGCGCAGTACCGCTTCGACCTTCTGCGTCTCGTTCTCTGCGGGCATGGGCACCTTGCTTCGTTGTGTGTCGTGACAGCTTAACCGGACCTGTCGCATCCGGCGTATTCCCCAATGTGTCAGTCCAACTTGCGACGGCGGGTGACAGCCACCCCGTGGCTTCCCGCATCCTCCCGGACCCTTGTCCCTAGGTCCCGGCGCGGCCCCGCGCATAGTCTCTGGGTCAACGATAAGGAGTCGTCTCCCGATGCCCCAGTCGCTGCTCGCCACGGATGGCTACAAGTTCAGCATGGCGGAGGCCGGCTGGCCCCTGCGGAAGGAGACCTTCTACTATTCGCACCGCAAGGGCGGCCCCCAGGTGATGCCGTTGGACCTGGAGGCGTGGGTTCGCCAGCTTCTGCCGGTGCCCCAGCCAGAGGACTACGCGTTCCTCGCCCAGCACGACTACGAGATGGGCGTCGGCTTCAAGGCGTCCATCCTGCGCACGGAGCGGCTCTCCGTGCGCGCCATTCCCCGGGGCGCGGTGTTCCTGCCGCGCGAGCCCATCCTCACGCTCACGGGGCCCTCCTCGCTGGTGTCGTGGTTGGAGCCGCTGCTGTTGCAGCTCAACTACCGCATCCAGGTGGCCACCCAGGCGCTCCAGGACCGCGACGCCCTGGCCCGGGCCCTCGCCACGGTGACGTGCGAGGAGGAGAAGCGCATCGCCCTGGAGACGTTGGACCAGGTGGGCGTGCGGGCGGTGCCCATCCGGGTGGACTCGGAGGGCTACCAGCAGCGCGTGCGGGCGCAGGTGAAGGAGCTGGTGGACATCGTCGAAGACCCCGCCCGCATCTTCGAGGTGGGCCTGCGCGCGGCGACCTGCCTGGAGCAGCACACGCTGGCGCTCCGCGCCTGCCAGGATGTGGGCGTGCAGCGCACGAGCAACGTGGAGGGCGCGCGGGCGCTGGGGATGATCCCCGTGGGCACGATGGGCCACGAGCACGTGCAGCGCTACGGCTCCGACGACGCGGCCTACCGCGCGATGCACGAGCGCCGGCCGCAGCGCTCCAGCTACCTGCTGGACACCTTCGACACGCTCACCTCCGGCATTCCGGCGGCCTTCAAGCTCATCTCCGAGGAGCCGCAGGGCGGGGACTCCATCCGGTTCGATTCCGGCAACAAGCGGCTCCAGTACCTGTACGCGGTGACGCGCGCGAAGGACCTGGACATCCGGCCGGTCATCATCCTGGAGGACGGCCTGGACGCGCAGATGACGCGCGACTTCGAGGAGCTGCGCAAGCAGGTGGGCTGGGAGCCGACCGCGCAGTTCTACGGCTACGGGGGCCACATCGTGGCGCGGACCCTGTCCCACGCGCTGACGCGTGACCGGGTGGCGGCCATCTACAAGCTGTCGTGTTCAGGGGCGACGCCTGTGATGAAGTTCGGCAACGAGCTGGCGGAGGGCAAGCAGAGCGTGCCGGGCACGCCGGTCCTCTTCCGCCGCCGCACCGGCTCCGGGCCGCTGGGGCTGGTGGGGCAGGCAGGGGAGGCGACGCCCCAGGGCTACTTCCCCCTGATGGAGGCGGCCGCCGCGGCGCCGTCGCTGATGGGCGCCGAAGGCCTCACGGCGGAGGAGCAGCGCATCGGCTACACTTCGGCCACGACGGCGCTGGTGGAGTCGATTACCCGGCGCCACTTCCCGCAGGGCCGCTGACGCTTCCCGGGGTCCGGGGGTGGGCGGCTCCAGGCGGTCCTGGAGAGGACGTCATGTCGCTGCCCCCACCCCGGTTCCACGACGACGCGCGAGCGGGCCAGCTCTACCTGGAGCGCGTGGCCGAGGTCTCCGAGGAGGCCCTGCGCTACGCCGCCGAGCACCGCGTCCGTCCGGCCCGAGAGGACGGCCTGCGCATCGCGGCGTTCGGCATCGACGCGCAGGTGGCCTTCTGCACGCCCGGCGCGAGCCTCTTCGTGCCGGGCGCGGTGGAGGACACGCAGCGCACGCTGCGCTGGCTGTACGCGAACCTGGACCGGCTCACGGGGCTGGTGTTCTCGCTGGACACGCACCGGGCCTTCCAGATCTTCCATCCGGCGTGGTGGCGGGACGCGCGGGGACGCCCGCCCCCGCCCATGACGGTCATCACCGCGCGGGACGTGCGGGACGGCCGCTGGACGGCGACGCGCTTCCCGGAGGAGAGCCTGGCGTACTGCGAGGCGCTGGAGGCGAGTGGACGGTACGTGCTGACCATCTGGCCGTACCACGCGCTGCTGGGCGGACAGAGCCACGCGCTGGTGCCGGCGATGTACGAGGCGAGCCTCTTCCACGCGCTCGTGCGGGACACGCCCACGCACTTCGAGCTGAAGGGCGAGCACCCGCTGACCGAGAACTACTCCGTGATGGCGCCGGAGGTGACGGAGGTGAAGGGCCAGCGCGTGGGCGAGTTCAACGCGCGGCTGCTGGAGCACCTGCTGTCGTTCGACCGCGTGTATGTCTTCGGGCAGGCCAGCTCCCACTGCGTGCTGTCCACGCTGCGGGACCTGCAGCAGTCCCTGGAGCGCACGGATCCGTCGAAGCTCCAGCGCATCCACATCCTGGAGGACGCGATGAGCCCCGTGCCCGCGCCGCCGTTGGAGCCGCTGCCCGCGGGCCTGGACTTCCCCCGCGTGGCGAAGGAGGCGCTGGAGGGCTTCCGGGCCGCCGGGATGCGCGTGGTGCGGACGACGGATCCCCTGGCGCCGTAGCGCGAGCGCGGCGTCCATCGGATGGGGCTGGAGGGGCGCCCCTGTCCGACGCGCCGCTACCGGCCCAGCCGCGCGAGCGCCCAGCGCGCGGTGGCCTCGCGCAGCGTCTCCCGCGCGTCGGCGCCAGGGCGGGCCTGTCCGCTCAGCTCCACCACCTCCTGGAACAGGGACAGCTCCGGACCGTTGTCGCGCTGCACGGTGCCCGCGAAGAGCACCACGTGGGTGCCCTGCGCGCGCGCCAGCCTCGCGAGCGCCACGGGGCCCTTGCCCAGCGCGGTCTGCCGGTCGAACCGGCCTTCCCCGGTGAGCACCAGGTCCGCGAGCAGCACCCGCCGCTCCAGCCCCAGCGCCCGCGCCACCAGGTCGTAGCCGGACGTCAGCTTCCCGCCCGCGAGCGCCGCCAGCCCATACCCCAGCCCGCCCGCCGCGCCCGCGCCAGGGAGGGCCGCGGCGCCTTCGTCCACGAGACGGCAGAACGTCGCCAGCGCCGCCTCCAGCTCCTGCACCGCCGCGGCATCCGCGCCCTTCTGCGGACCGAAGAGGCGCGCGGCGCCGTCCTCGCCCAGCAGGGGCGTCGTGACGTCCGTGGCCACCAGGAACTCCACCTGCCCCAGGCGCGGGTGCTTCCCGTCCGCCTCCACGCGCGCGAGCCGGGCGAGGCTCGCTCCTCCCGGCGGAAGGGGCGCCCCGTCCGCGTCCAGGAAGCGGAAGCCCAGGGCCTCCAGCGCGCCCTTGCCTCCATCCGTGGTGGCGCTGCCGCCCAGGCCGACGATGAGCCGCTCGCAGCCCGCGTCCAGCGCCGCGCGCATCAGCTCCCCGGTGCCGTGGGTGCACGCGGCCCGCGCGTCCCGCTGCTCCGGCGGCACCAGGGCGAGGCCCGACGCCTGCGCCATCTCCACCACCGCCGTGCGCCCGTCGTCCAGCCGCGCCCAGCAGGCCTCCACCGGCGCGCCCAGGGGACCGCGCACCGTGAGCCGCCGCCGCTCACCCCGAGCCCCCGCGAGCAGCGCATCCAGCGTCCCCGGACCTCCGTCCGCCAGCGGCGCCACGTCCAGCACCACGTCCAGGGAGGCCTCACGCAGCCCCTCCGCCATGGCGTCCGCGGCCTCGGCCGCGCTCAGGGTGCCCTTGAACTCCTGGGGCGCGAGGAGCCAGCGTGGGCGGATCACGTTCGGACACCCACGGGCTCGGACCGCGTGGAGCAGGCCTGCCGCGAACACGGCGCCGCGGGCGCGCGACGGGCGCGGTACGTCCTCGCGGACACGGGGGGACTGAGGTGGGCGTTCCGCCACCGCGTCAGCAGCATGGACTTCATGGTTCCTCCCGGGCCGGGGCGGTGTTGACCCCCGCATACCATTCCAGGAGGGGCCGTGGGCCCTGGAGCGACGGCATGACGCGTTGCGAGATCCGCTCCAGCCGCAGGAGCAGCCGCGTCACCTCATCGGAGGGCTGACGGGCGGGGCCCTGGATGCGCGAACAGAAGAACGTCCGGCAGCCGAAGGGCCGGTCCGCGTACACCGTGCAGCGCTTGCCCGCGGCGTCCAGGAATGGACAGCCGCCGTCGGCGCGGAGCGGCGGGAGGGGGCGTCCCCGCGTGAGCACCTCCCACTCCGGGAGCCACAACCAGGGCTGTCGCTTCGTCACGGCCAGCTGGCAGCACTCGCCGCTCGCCGCGCACGAGTACGGGGCGTAGGCCGCGTCCGCCTGACGGTAGACGGTGCGCGTCTCCTGCATGGCACGCTCCAGCGCCCGCGTACCGGTCGCGGGGGCCTCGTCGTCTGCGTCGTCCCATTCCCCGCGTGCCATGCCTGAACCATTCTCGCACGTCGGGGCCCGGTGGGCGGACCCCATGGGTCGTACCCTAACTCACAGCATGCGCAGCACGAAACATTTGAGGTACCGCGTCTCGCGCAGGTTGAGGAGGACGGGGTGGTCGCGGCCCGCGCCCCGGCGCTCGATGATCTGCACCCGGCGCTTCGCGTCCGACGCCGCGGAGGCGAGCATCTCCTCGAAGGACTGCTCGTCCACGTGGTACGTGCAGCTCGCGGTCACCAGGATGCCGCCGGGGCGCAGGAGCTGGAAGGCGCGCAGGTTGAGTTCCTTGTAGCCGCGCACCGCCGCCGGGATGGCGTCCTTGTTCTTCGCGAACGAGGGCGGATCCAACACGATGGTGTCGTAGCGCTTGCCCTCGTCCACCGCGTCGCGCAGGAAGTCGAACGCGTTGGCCGTCACCACGTCCAGGTTGGTGAGCTTGTTGGCCTGGGCGTTGTCGCGAAGCTGCGCGGAGGCCGCGTCCGAGATCTCCACCGCCGTGACGTGCCTGGCGCGAGTGGCCAGCTGGAGCGCGAACCCGCCCACGTAGCTGAAGCAATCCAGCGCGTCGCCGAAGGCGTAGTGCGCCGCCATCACGTGGTTCTCGCGCTGGTCCAGGAAGGCGCCCGTCTTCTGGCCCTCGAGGAGGTCGGCGCGCATGCGCACCAGGCCCTCGTCGAAGGAGACGGGGCCCGGGGGCAGGGCGCCTCGCAGCAGGCCCTTCTCCGGCGTGAGGCCCTCCAGGTGGCGCACGCTCACGTCGGAGCGGTTGACGATGCCCTTGGGGTGGAACTGCTCCTCCAGCAGGTCCGCGATGAGCGCCTTGCGCTGCTCCATCGCGGGGACCAGGAACTGCACGCTCAGGTAGTCGCCGTAGCGGTCCACCACGAGCCCGGGCAGGCCGTCCGCCTCGCCGTGCACCAGCCGGTACGTCGTCTCACCGGGCAGCGCCAGCTTGCGCAGCCGCTCCGCGGACTGGAGGCGCTGGCGGAAGAAGTCCTCGTCCACCGCGACGTCGTCGTTGGTGAGCCAGCGCAGGGAGATCTTCGACTGCTTCGAATAGAAGGCCTTGCCCATGAACCAGCCGCGGCCGTCCACCACGCGCACGACCTCGCCGCCCTGGAGGCCGGGGTCGCCGTTGAGGTCCGCGCGGTAGATCCACGGCGGGCCCGCGAGCCACCGGTCCGACCCGCGGCGCAGCAGCATCACCTGGGGCGTGCCGTCCGGCCCCAGCTCGGGCGAGGTGCGGTCCGCGCGCATCTTCTCCGGGCGCTGACCGGGCTTCCCGCGTCCGGGGGGAGGGGCACCGGGGCGGCCGGAGCGAGGGGGAGGGGAGGGCTTCATCGAGGCGTTCTCTGAGGAAAAGGGCGGGGAGGGACCGCGCGGCGTATACTCGCAACCCGCGTGAGATACGAGTTGGTCCTTCAGGCGGGGGCGCCAGGCGCCCCCTTCGACGCGGGACGGGTGGATGCCCTGCTGGCGGCGCGCCCAGGGGCCGTCCGCCCGGAGGGCGTGCGCGAGTGGCTCCTGGCGCATGGCGGCGTCGAGGTGCTCCCGCTGCGCGATGGAAAGCGCGTGGTGGGCACGGAGCTGCGCGTGCCGTTGGAGGCCCGGCCGGACCTCCTCCGCGAGGTCCTGGAGGAGGCCGCCATCCTGGCCCGCGAGGCGGGGGCGCGCCTGTTTGATCCACAGCTGGGACAGGTCCTGACGGCCGCGGACACCGAGCAGGTCGTGGCGCAGTACCTGCGCACGGAAGCGTACGCGCGCACCGCGAAGCCCATGGAGACCACCCCCGGCCTGGCGGAGGCGATGGCCCGGGCGGAGCGGTTGGACCGGCGCCTGTCGTCCGAGGGCATGGCGATGCCGACGCGGCTGGTGCTCTTCGCGGTGGGCGGCTTCGCCATCCTCTTCTTCGTGATGCGGTACCTGATGGACAAGCTCAACGGGGAGTGAGTCCGGGGGGCCTGGCCCTGGAGGGGGCGGCGAGGACCCTGGTGGGCGCTCGGGGACGCGGGAGCACGGAGTGTCCGTCTGACAATGGGCGCGGGAGTGAATCTGGCGTTAACGTGCCAGCGTGCTCAAGGTCCTCGTCATCGGTTGCATCCTGTTGCCCCTGGCGGAGCTGTATCTGCTCATCACGCTCGGGCATCACATCGGGCTGGGGTCCACGCTCGCGCTGCTGGCGGCCTCCGCCGTGCTGGGGAGCCTCATCGCCCGGAGGCAGGGCGAGCGGGTGTTCCGCAACTGGCGTGAAGCCATGGCCGGAGGCGGCGTGCCCGAGGAGGGGTTGCTCAACGGCGTGCTGGTGATGGTGGGCGGTGCGCTGCTCATCGCGCCGGGGTTCATCTCGGACGTGATGGGGCTGGCGCTGATGGTGCCGCCGGTGCGCCGGTGGGTGACGGCGCGGGTGCGGCGCTCCCTGGAGAAGACCCTCTTGTCGGGCTCCGTGCGCTTCACCCAGGTCGGTGGCGTCGGGCCGGTTCCGGGCGAGGACCCCTTCCAGGACGGGCGGCGCTTCGAGACGCAGGAGACGCCCGCCAAGGTGGAGCCCGCCGCGGAGGGCCCCGACACCTTCCGCCGCCCCCGGAGTGAGGGGGGCGAGGTGGACGCGGAGTTCACCAGCGACGAGGAACCCCGGGGCTGACGGGCACCTGCTGGGGCGCGCCCGTTCCTCCGTTCCACCGGGGCGGGGTGGGCGTGGGCGCCGGGAGCGGCGCGGGGGGCTGCGGGGGCGTGGAAGGCGGAGCCTCGGCGGACATCCCCAGGGCGGTGCGCGCCTCGGTGGCGTAGCGGCCGGTGGGGAACTCGCGAAGGTATTGGCGGAACTCGTCCTCGGCGTCCGAGGGCTGGTGGAGTCTCGTGAAGCATCGGCCGCGCAGGACGCGGGCCTGTTCCCGGTGGCTCATGCGTGGGCTGGCCTGGGCAATCTCCCCGAGTCCGACGAGGAAACGGCCGCAGGTCGAGCCGGACGACTGCACCTTGGCGTATCCGAGGAAGCGCTCATCCGAGTCCTCCGACAGGAGGCCCCCTGGAACGAGCGCGCCCAACGTCTTGCGCTTGCGCGGCTCCACGGGAGTGGAGGGGGCGATCGACGGAGCCCGCACGTCACCCGGCGTCGGCAGGGGCGAGGAGGCCGCGAGCGCGGCACCTGTCGAGCCGGGGTAGGGCACGAAGTCATCGGCCGGGGACGGGGCGCTCGGAGGCGCGGCCACGGTGCGGTCCGGTGGCGGCGCGGGCTTCGGGCTGCTGGCGATGGCCTGGGGAGTCTCGGAGGGGGCCACCGTGTCCCGCTGTTCCGGGGCGGAGGCCGCATCCTCCGCGCCGGGCGCGGGCGTTGAGCCATCCTGAGTGGGGGACCTGGTGGCGACGGACGGGTGAAGTGCCGCGTCGCTTGCCGGCGCGTGGGACGGCGCCTCCATGGGATTGGCACCCGTACCAACGGATTGGCGTGGCGCGGTGCTCGTGCCCACCCGGGACGGAGCCTTCGGCAGGGGCGCGAGGCTCGCGACCACGGGGCCCGGCTCGGCGGCCCGCAGGTCGCGGAACGCCTGCCGGTCCTCGGCGGAGAGCGTGCGAGGCTTCATCACTCCCTGCGCGCCGGAGAGCTCCACGCGCTCGCCCGCGTCCACGAAGCGCGGCGGCTGCCCATCCGCATCCACGCGCACGCGCCCTTCGAGCACCGCCACCGCGGCGCCACGCACGGTGCGCTCCACCGAGAAGACCGTCCCCACGACGGAGACGCGCAGGCCCGCGGACTCCACGAGGAACTCTTCCCGCTTCACGTGCGAAGCGCTGACGGAGAGTCGTCCCTGGTGGACGGTCAGGTGCACCGCGTTCGACTCCGCGCGGGCGAACACGACGTCCGACCCCGCGGACAGCCGCACCCGGCTTTCGTCCGGAAGCCGCAGCACCGCCGACGCCTTCGGCTGCGTCCGCACCGCCATGCCCGAGCGCAGGCGCATGCCCGGCGTCAGCACGTGTTCAGCGCCCGTGGCCTCTCGCAGCACCGCGCCGGTGGCGCGCTCCGCCTCCGTGGTGGAGGCGGTTCCCGCCTGCTCCGCGCTCGCCACCTGCTGTTCGCCACGGGCCTCCGTCCGGGCCGCGACCGCCTCCTCCTGTCCGCCGACCGCAGGCCGCGCCGGTCCGCCCGGGGCCGCGCCCTCTGGGGGCGTGGGGGCGGTGTGGGGCCTGGAGGTCGGCCCGTTCGCGACGGCCTCCGGAGCCCCCGCCTCACGCGGAGGCCGATTCGCGAGCGAAACGCCCAGCCACAGCACCAGCACGGCGGCGCAGGCCCCCGCGAACGTGAGCGCCCAGGGCGACAGGAACCGCCGCTCGGGCGAGGCCATCCGCTTCGCCGCCGCCGCCTTCAGCCGCGCGCCCGTCTCGTCCCACCGCACGGCGGGCTCCACCTCGCGCGCCGCGTGCAACAGCGCCCGGGCCTCCACCACCCGCCCCAACTCCGCCGCGCAGGCGCCACAGGCCGCCACGTGCGCCTCGACCCGGGCCTTCCCGGCCGCGTCCAGCTCGCCCGCGGCCAGGGCCCACAGGGCCTGGGTCTCATGGCTGGCCATGGGGACCCCCCACGGGCCGGGCGACGACCAGACGCTGCATGGCTTCGGTGAACTCCAATCTCGCGTGGTGCAGCCGGCTGCGCACGGTGTTGGCCGAGCTTCCCACGGCGAGGGCGATCTCGTCCGGGCTCATGCCGCACAGCTCGTGGTAGACGAAGACGATGCGCTTCTTGGGCTTGAGCTTCTCCAGCGCCGCCTCCACCAACCGGGCGGCCTGACGGCGCTCCGCGGCGCGCTCCGGGTCCTCGCCCGGGGCCACGACCTCTGGCGGGTCCGCGAACGGGTCCTCCGGCCGGCGCCGCTTCCACCTCAAGTGGCTGAGCGCCACGTTGGCGCAGACCCGGTAGAGGAACGTCTTGAAGCGCGACTCGCCCCGGAAGCCCTTCACCGCCGTGAGCAGCCGCAGGTACGTCTCCTGGAGCAGGTCCTCCACCTCCACGCGGTTGCCGACCAGGTGGCGCAGGGTTCGCGCCGCGTCCAGCCGCGTGGCCTCGTAGAGCTGCTCGAAGGCGGCCAGGTCCCCGTCCTGGAGCCGGCGGACCAGGAGCCGCAGGTGGGCCTCGTCCGAAGCGGAGGGAATGCGCGCGCCCGCCACGTCCACGCCGGACTCCGGCGGGGCCGTGGACGCCCACGTGCGTGCTCCTCGGCTGGACACCAGCGCTTCTCCTTCGCGGGGACGCAGGACGCCCCCACCCTCCAGGAACGCCCTCCAGTCTGTGTCGGTGGTCCAGACGAGCACACTGCCTCCGTGCCCCTGGGTCTCCGGACAGACGAAAAAAGATCAAAATTATTTGATCATTCCGGACCCGTCTTGCGTCGAAGGCTCTCGAAATCGGATGACCCCCCGGTGGCCGGTCCGGACACATCCCATTCTTTTGGAGCCCCCACTCATGAGGAACACCACGCTTCGCGGCATGCTGGTCGTGCCGTTCCTTGCGCTGTTAGGCCTGTTGTCGGGTTGCATCCTCGAGACGAACGGCAACGGCTGGCCCGACGAGGACTATAACCCCAGCTACGGGTGCTCCTCCTCGTCCGACTGCGGCTCGAACCAGTACTGTCGCTCCGGCAATTGCTGGAACCTGGATTCCAACTCCCAGCAGTGCGTGTTCTCCTCCGAGTGTCCCGGCGCGCAGACGTGCATCAATGGCTGGTGCGCCCAGTCCTGCTACCGCGACTCGGAATGCGGCGTGGGCAACCGCTGCAAGGACAACTTCTGCACCTCCAGCACCGGAACCCAGATGGATGCCGGCACCAAGGCGGACGGCGGCACGAAGCCGGACGCGGGCACCGACGGCGGCACCAAGCCGGACGCGGGCACCGACGGCGGCACCAAGCCGGACGCGGGCTCTGACGGCGGCACGAAGCCGGACGCGGGCATCGACGGTGGCTCCGCCCCGGTCTGCCGGGTCAATTCCGACTGCGGCGCGGACAGCTACTGCATCAACGGCACCTGCCGCACCGGTTGCGACACGGATGCCAAGTGCGGCCCGAGCGGCGTCTGCGTCCAGGGCCTGTGCCAGCCGCGCCAGCAGGACCCGAACGCTTGCACCACGGAGGCCCAGTGCCCGGCGGGCCGCGACTGCGTGGATGGCCAGTGCCGCGCGCAGTGCACCTCCACGACGGAGTGCTCGGCGGACACCAAGTGTGAGATTGGCTACTGCCTGCCCATTCCTTCCGGTGGCACGTGCAAGGCCAACTGCGAGTGCCCGGCGGGCCAGGTCTGCACCAGCGGCCAGTGCAAGTCGCCGCAGCCGGATCCGGGCCAGGCGTGCCAGGCCAACTGTGATTGCCCGTCCGGTCAGGTCTGCAATGGCGGTCATTGCAAGTCGCCCACGCCGGACGCGGGGTCGGGCAGCAACATCTCCTGCACGGTGAACTGCGAGTGCCCGTCCGGCGAGGTCTGCACCAGCGGCAAGTGCAAGCTGCCCCCGACGCAGCCGGCGGTGGACGCGGGTACCTCCGGCACGGTGTGCCGCGCCAACTGCGAGTGCCCGGCGGGCCAGGTCTGCGCCAGCGGCCAGTGCAAGCCGGTGAACCAGGGCTCCGGCAAGCCCTGCCAGGCCAACTGCGAGTGCCCGTCCGGCGAGCGCTGCCAGGAGAACGTCTGCTGGCTGTAGCCGCTAAAGGCTGACGCCGCTCATCGCGAGGGGGCCACCATGCGCCAGCAGCGGTGGATCTCCTTGCGGTGGAAGTCCTCGGGGATGGAGCGGGGGGTGAGCTCCTCCACCTGCTCCATGCCCCGGGTCGCGGAGTCCTTCAGCTCGAAGCCCAGGAAGTTGGTGGAGAAGTAGAGGACGCCTCCGGGGGCCATGAGCGCTCGGAGGTGTTCCAGCATCCGCACGTGGTCGCGCTGCACGTCGAACGTGCCCGACATCTTCTTCGACGTGGAGAACGACGGCGGGTCGCAGACGATGAGATCGAACTGCGTGTCTCCGTGCCGGGCCTGCTCCTCCAGCCACGCCTTCGCGTCCGCGCGGATGAGCACGTGGCGCGGATCCGCCAGCCCGTTGAGGACCAGGTTGTCCTCCGCCCAGTCCAGGTACGTGTTGGACAGGTCCACGCTCACGCTGCCCGCCGCGCCGCCTGCCGCCGCGTACACCGTGAACGCGCCCGTGTAGGCGAAGAGGTTGAGGAAGTGCTTGCCCTTCGCCTCGGTGCGCACGCGTGCCCGGGTGTTGCGGTGGTCCATGAAGAGGCCGGTGTCCAGGTAGTCACCCAGGTTCACCCAGAACTTGAGGCCCTGTTCTTCCACCACCAGCCGTTCGCTGCCCTCACCCACGCGGCCGTACTGCGAGCGGCCCCAGGGCTGGGGGGTGTGGGTCTTCACGGAGGTGCGCTCCGGCGGCACGCCCAGCACGCTGGTGACGGCGGCCAGGACCTCCGCGCGGTCCGCGTCCGCGTTCGCGCCCTTCGCGTGGGCCTTGCGGCGCGGGAACTCCACGACGTGGGCGTGGTCGCCGTAGAGGTCCACGGCGTAGGAGTACTCGGGGATGTCCCGGTCGTAGACGCGGAAGGCGGTGAGCCCCTGCGCGCGAGCCCACTTGCGCAGGCGCTTCGCGTTCTTGCGCAGGCGGTTCTCGAACATGCCCGTGCCCTGCGTCCGCTGATTGCCTTCGTCGGCCATGCCCCGTCGGTCCTTCCTGTTTCGCACCCGCGCGCCGTCCCTCATATTGCAGGCGGGCCGGGGGGCGGGGGAAAACACGGGGGCCATGAGCGTGCGCGTCGAGAAGAGCGGCCCCGTCACCACCGTCATCCTCCACCGGCCGGAGGTCCGCAACGCCGTGGACGCCGACACGGCCCGCGAGCTGGCGGACGCCTTCCGAGCCTTCGACGCGGACCCGGACGCGCGCGTGGGCGTCCTCTTCGGCGACGCGGGCACGTTCTGCGCGGGCGCGGACCTGAAGGCCGTGTCGGAAGGGCGCCTGCTGCGCCTGGAGCCGGACGGCGATGGCCCCATGGGCCCCTCCCGCCTCCAGCTGTCCAAGCCCGTGGTGGCGGCCATCAGCGGCCACGCGGTGGCGGGGGGGCTGGAGCTGGCCCTGTGGTGTGACCTGCGCGTGGTGGAGGAGGACGCGGTGCTGGGCGTCTTCTGCCGCCGCTGGGGTGTGCCGCTCATCGACGGGGGCACGGTGCGGCTGCCCCGGCTGATTGGCCTGTCCCGAGCCCTGGACCTCATCCTCACGGGCCGGCCCGTGGCGGCCAGCGAGGCGCTCGGCATGGGCCTGGTCAACCGCGTGGTGCCCAAGGGCGAGGCCCGGAGCGCGGCGGAGGCGCTGGCCGCCCAGATCGCCGGCTTCCCCCAGGGGTGCATGAAGGCGGACCGGGCGTCCGCCTATGCCCAGGCGGACCGGACCTTTGAAGACGCGATGCGCCAGGAGTTCCTGGACGGGGTGAAGGTGCTCCAGACGGAGTCCATCGCTGGGGCCACCCGCTTCGCGAAGGGCGCGGGCCGGCACGGCCGCTTCGAGTAGGACCCCAGGAGCGCTGCGCCGCCCGCGGGAGTGTGTTAGTTCGCGAGCCATGCGCTTCGACACGCTCGCCATCCATGCCGGCCAGGAGCCGGACCCCACCACGGGCGCCATCATGACGCCCGTCTACCTGACCTCCACCTACGTCCAGGACGGGCCGGGGGAGCACAAGGGCTACGAGTACAGCCGCACGCAGAACCCCACGCGCAAGGCGCTGCAGGACTGCCTGGCCGCGCTGGAGGGCGCCAAGTACGGCGCCGCGTTCGCGTCCGGCCTCGCCGGCACCGACATGCTGATGCACATGCTGGAGTCCGGTGACCACGTCATCGTCTCCGACGACGTGTACGGCGGCACCTTCCGGCTCTTCGACAAGGTGTGGAAGCGCTCGGGCATCACGTACTCCTTCGTGGACCTCTCCAAGCCGGAGAACTTCGAGGCGGCCATCACCCCGAAGACGAAGATGGTCTGGGTGGAGACGCCGACGAACCCGATGCTCAAGCTCATCGACCTGGGCCGCATCGCGGAGATCGCCAAGAAGCACGGCATCCTGTCCGTCGCGGACAACACGTTCATGACGCCGTACTTCCAGAAGCCCCTGTCGCTGGGCTTCGACGTCGTCGCGCACTCCACGACCAAGTACCTCAACGGCCACAGCGACGTGGTGGGCGGCTTCGTCTGCACCAGCCGCGACGACATCGCGGAGCGGATGTACTTCCTGCAGAACGCGGTGGGCGGCGTGTCCGGCGCCTTCGACAGCTTCCTCGTGCTGCGCGGCGTGAAGACGCTGCACGTGCGCATGGACCGCCACGCGCACAACGCGATGAAGGTCGCCCAGTACCTGTCCACGCACAAGCAGGTGAAGAAGGTCACCTACCCGGGCCTGGAGACGCACCCGCAGCACGCCCTGGCGCGCCAGCAGATGACCGGCTTCGGCGGCATGCTGACGTTCGACATCCACGGCGGCCTGGAGGCGGCGCGCACCTTCCTCAAGACGGTCAAGGTCTTCGCCTGCGCCGAGTCCCTGGGGGGTGTCGAGTCCCTCATCGAGCACCCCGCCATCATGACCCACGCCTCCGTCCCCAAGGAGACGCGGGAGAAGCTGGGCATCGCGGACGGCTTCATCCGCCTGTCCGTCGGCATCGAGGACGCCCAGGACCTCATCGACGACCTCGCGCAGGCGCTCGACCGCGTGAAGTAGTCCCCACGCGCAGTGGCCGCTTCATGACAGGGCCTTCCCGCTCCGCATCCCGGGGGCGTGGAGGCCCTGGTCATTTCCGGCCCCAGGATGTGAAACCTGCCTGTTCACGCTCGGGCGGCCCGGGAGGCCCCCCATGCAGGAGGGATGTGGAGTGGTGCACAACGTTCATGGCGCGATGCGGATTCGACGGCGTGTCTCCACCTGCCTCGTGGGCGCGTGGCTCCTGGGTGCTTGCGCGTCGCCGGCCTCCACGCCCGACTGCAACAGCCCCGCCTCCGCCGACTCCCGGGGGTGCGCCGTATCGCCGTCCTTGACGGACTCCGGCCCCGCGCTGCCGCGTTGGCCGTATCTGCAGAGCGTGCATCAAACGTCCGCCATCGTGGCCTTCCGCACCGAGAGCGACTGTCTGCCCACGGTGCGCTACGGCGAGGGCAACACCCTCACGTCCTCCGTCAGCGCGGGCCTGTCCGGCACGCACCACGCGGTGACGCTGACCGGCCTGTCCGCGGGCCACACGTATGGCTACGTGGTGGACGCATGCGGCAGCACCACGGGCCTGCGCAGCTTCCAGACGGCCACGGGCACCTCGTCCCTGCAGACGCACTTCACCGCCATGGGCGACTTCGGCACGGGCGGTGCCATGCAGAAGAAGGTGCTGGAGGTGATGGCCATGCCCCAGTGGCGCTCGGAGCTGCTGCTGACCCTGGGCGACAACGCCTACCCGTCTGGCACGGAAGCGGAGCTCCAGGCGCACCTCTTCACGCCCATGGCCCCGCTGCTGCGCGAGGTGCCCATGTTCGCCACGCCCGGCAACCACGAGTACGTGACGGCCCAGGCGCAGCCCTACCTGGACAACATGTACCTGCCCACCAACAACCCGCAGGGCTCCGAGCGCTACTACTCCTTCGACTGGGGGCCGGTGCACTTCCTCGCGCTGGACTCCAACTGCGCGGTGGGGCTGGCTTCGCCGGACCGGTGCACGCTCGCGGCGCAGAAGGCCTGGGCGGAGGCCGACCTGATCGCGAGCTCCCGCTTGTGGAAGGTGGCCTTCTTCCACCACCCGTCCTGGTCCAGTGGCGTGCACGGCTCGCAGCTCACCATGCGCCGCCAGTTCGGCCCGCTGTTCGAGAAGTACGGCGTGGACCTGGTCCTCACCGGCCATGACCATGACTACGAGCGCAGCAAGCCCATGCATGGCGACGCCGAGGCGTCCTACGGCCAGCGCGGCATCCCGTACCTCGTGGTGGGCAGCGGCGGCGCCACGCTGCGCCCCTTCTCCTCCCCCCAGCCCGCCTGGACCGAGGTGCGCGACGCCGCGGCCTATGGCTTCCTGGACGTGCTGGTTGACGGCAGCACGCTCACGGCGCGGTTCATCACCTCCAACAACACCGTGCGCGACACGCTGATCCTGAAGAAGCCGGTGGTCGCCGTCGTTCCTGGCGTCCAGGAGGCGGCCCTGGACGCGGGGACCGAGTCGCGGCCGGGACCCATGGACGGCCGCGTCGCACCGGAGCTCCAGGGCCCCGTGCCGCCCGCGGACACGCCGGAGTCCGTGGCCGACCCCGAGGAGCCGCTTCCGCCGCGTTAGCCCCCGATGCGCGCCGGACGGTGGTAGGGAAGGGCGGCGACGCCGCTCCACGCTTCTTGAACCGCCGGCGGGCCCGGCACCGGAAGGGACACCATGCGCTACTTCGAGGACTTCCCCATCGGCGAGGTGATGGAGCGGGGGCCGTACGTGGTGACGCGCGAGGAGATCCTCGCGTTCGCGCGCCAGTTCGACCCCCAGCCCTTCCACGTCGACGAGGACGCCGCCCGGCAGAGCATCTATGGCGGCATCATCGCCAGCGGCTGGCACACCGCCGCCATCTGCCACAAGCTCCTGGTGGAGGGACTGCTCGGTCAGGCCGCCAGCATGGGCTCCCCGGGCCTGGACGAGCTGCGCTGGAAGAAGCCGGTGCGCCCCGGGGACGCGCTCTCCGTGCGCATCGAGACGCTGGAGGCCCGGCCCTCCGCCAGCAAGCCGGACCGGGGCGCGCTCAAGTTCCGCTTCGAGGTCGTCAATCAGCACGGCGACGTGGTGATGACGGAGATCGCCAACGCGCTCTTCGCCCGCCGCCCGGCCCCTTGACGCCCACGGGGGCCTGGGGAGCGGGCCGCGCCGTGGCCCTTCCAGGGGCCCCCACTTTGAGTTCCGGGGCTGACCTGGGTTAGCAATAGGCCCAAAGGAGAAGCCCATGTCCAACCCCAACGAGGTGGTTCCTCCCCCGGCGCCCAGCCGGCTGAAGCGTCCCGTGGAAGTGGTGCGCGCGGAGCTGCTGGCCGACACGGACGTGCAGCAGCAGGCGGAGATGCTGAAGATCCCCGTCGCGCAGTACGTGGAGAAGATCCTCGACTACGCCATCCACCCCGACAAGCCGCCCCAGCTGGAGATCATCCCGGATGAGGAGCTGAAGGCGCGCGACCCGAAGATCGCCACGGTGGCGGAGATCGAAACCCACCTGCAGAAGATCATCGACGGGGAGATCGCCATCAGCCCGGCGCAGCAGCGCGACGGCTTCAGCAGCGACAAGAGCCACGAGCAGCGCTACAGCGCCGCGCTGGGGGCAACCAACAAGGGCGGCCAGACGGTGGCCCCCAAGACGGGCGCCGCCGTGGATCCGGCGGAGGCGAAGAAGGGCCCCATCCGGGGCTAAATCCCTTCGCCAAGGCCCCGGAACTCCGGGGCTTTTTCCGGCGGGCGGCGGATAATCCCGACACCGGAAACTTCTTCGCCGACCTTCCGACAATCCTACTGTCAGTCTCACTTCGGGGGCCCAGGCGGCTCCCCACGAAAAGGATCACGACCATGGGTGGCATCGGCAAGGCTCTCGGCAAGGTGATGGACATCGTCAAGCCGTTCGTGACGATGGTGAACCCGCTTCTGGGCGCGGCGATGAGCTTCGCCAGCGGCCTGATGCAGGGCAAGAACCCCATCCAGTCGCTCCTGGGCGCGGCCACCGACCTCATCCCGGGCGGCGGCGTGTTCAAGAACGCGCTAGGGGCCTTCGCCAACTCCGGCCTGATGGACGGCGCGGGCGGCAACAGCCTGCTGTCCGGCGCGCTGAACCTGGCCAAGGGCAAGAGCAAGGTCACCGACATCGTCGGCGACCTGTTCAAGTCCACCAAGGCCAACCCGCTCACCAACCTGGGTCTGGGCAACGCGACCGAGCTGGCCGCGCAGCGCATGTCGACGTTCCTCTCCTAGTTCATGAAGCCCGTCCGCTTCGACCCCAAGCTCCACCACGGGTTGCTCGAGCTGTGGCGCAAGCCCTGGAACGAGACCATGACCCCGGAGGCCCTGCCCGAGGTGGGGTACGTGGTGCCGGACAAGGCGGCGGGGTTCCTGTATCGCACGGACAGTTCGGTGGCGTTGATTGAAGGCATCATCGCCGCCCCCGGATTGTCCAAGGAAGTCCGCAACGAGGCCGTCAACGCCATCGTCGCGGCCATCCGGGACGAGGCCCGGCGGCAGGGGTTCAAGCTGCTCCTCGGGTACTCGCAGCTGGACGCCATCGTGGACCGGGCGAAGCGCTTTGGCTTCGTGCACGTGGACAAGGGCTTCCACATGGTGGCCCTGGACCTGACCCGGCCGGATCCGCAGTAGCCGCGCACACCGCTGGAACGCACGACGGGCCCGAAGGGAGGATTCGCTCCTCCTTCCGGGCCCGCGGTGTTTTCAGCGCCAGCCGCTCAGGCGGCGGTGCGGTGCAGGTGGTCGATGAGGTCGATCTTCGTGACGATGGCGATGACCGTCTCGCCGTCCTTCACCACCGCCACGTTGTCGCGCGCGAAGATCTCGCGCAGCCGGTCGATGCTGGCCTCGGCGGAGACGGCGCCCTGGAGCGGGGCGACGATGGGGTCGATGGCGTCCTGGAACTTCACCTTGCTGGCCACCAGGGCGTTGAGCAGGTCGTACTCGTGCACCATGCCCACGGCGCGCCCGTCGTCGGACACCACGGGCATCTGGCTGATGCCGTGGCTGCGCATCGTCTCCACCACGTGGTCCACGCGGTCCCCGCGCTTCGCCGTCTTCAGGTCGCGCGGCTTCGCCCCGATGATGTCGCGCACGGTGCCGGCGCCCTTCTCCTGCATGAAGCCGTTGTCACGCATCCACTCGTCGGAGTGGAACTTGCTGATGTAGCTGCTGCCGGAGTCGGGCAGGACGACGACGATGGTCTTCCCCTTGCCCACTTCCTTGGCCAGCTCCACCGCCACGTGCACCGCGGCGCCGGAGGAGCCGCCCGCGAAGATGCCCTCCTCGCGCGCGAGGCGGCGCGCGGCGTTGAAGCACATGCGGTCATCCACCTGGCGGACGTCGTCCACGACGGAGAAGTCCATCGCGCCGCAGAGCATGTCCTCGCCGATGCCCTCGACCTTGTAGACGTGCGGCTCGGTGAGCTTGCCCGTCTTGAAGTAGCCCTCGTAGACGGAGCCCTCCGGATCCACGCCCACGTTCTTCAGGCCGGGGATCTTCTCCTTCAGGAACTTGCCGGCGCCGCTCATGGTGCCGCCGGTGCCCAGGCCGGACACGAAGTAGTCGAACTTGCCTTCGGTCTGCTGGAAGATCTCCGGACCCGTCGTGTGGTAGTGCGCCTCGATGTTGTCCGGGTTGTGGTACTGGTTCAGCATGAAGGCGCCGGGCGTCTCACGGGCCAGCCGCTTGGAGGTCTCGTAGTAGCTGCGCGGATCCTCGGCGGGGACGTTGGTCGGCGTGACGACGACCTGGGCGCCCATGGCCTTCAGGCGGTTGATCTTCTCCAGGGACATCTTGTCCGGCATGGTGAAGATGCACTTGTAGCCCTTCACCGCCGCCGCCAGCGCCACGCCCATGCCGGTGTTGCCGGACGTGTTCTCCACGATGGTGCCGCCGGGCTTGAGCTTCCCCTCCCGTTCGGCCTTTTCGATGATGTAGAGCGCCATGCGGTCCTTGATGGACGCGCCGGGATTCATGAACTCGCACTTCACGAGGACGGTGGCGTCGTTCGGACCGACGAGCTTGTTGAGCTTCACCAGCGGCGTGTGGCCAATGGCGGTGAGGATGTTCTTTTGGATGTCCATCGTGCGTGGCTTCCCGAAAAGGGGGGTATCGGGGCCTTATACGTGCTCCGCCCCGTCAGGGGGAACATGCCCGGAGGCACGGCCCTTCCTGACGCAGGATGACGGAACGGCCCCGGCGTTCCTCGGGACACGGACTTGGGACGGCGGAGGGGGGCGGGTCAGGGGGCCAGGGCCCCCCGTCGCGTAGGCGACAGGCCGAGCGTCCGCCGGGCGTGCGGCCCACGCGGGCTTTGACCCGCCGCGCCGTGCCTCCGATACTCGCGAGCGCTGTCCCTTCCCCCCGTCTGGAGCACCCGCCCCCCATGGAACTTGAGGCCGCCCTTCGCGACCAGGTGGGACAGGCCATTGGCCGTCCCGTCCCCGATGCCCCCATCAAGAAGCTCAAGGGCGACGCGAGCAACCGCTCCTACTACCGCGTCGGCGCGGCCCCGGAGAGCTGGGTGCTGATGGTGATGCCGCCGGACGCGACGAAGAAGAGCGAGGAGGCCACCAAGGGCGAGCCCCCGAAGGAGCTGCCCTTCATCAACGTGCACCGCTACCTGGACCGGCTGGGCGTGCGCGTGCCGCGCATCCTCCGCTACGACGAGCCCGCCGGCATCATGGTGCTGGAGGACCTGAGCGACATCACCTTCGAGTCCGCGCTGGAGGGGGGCCGTCACAACGAGGCGCTCTACACGCGCGCGGTGGACCTGCTGGCGAAGCTGCGCGTGCAGGCGGAGAAGCAGCGCGACCCGGAGTGCCTGGCCTTCACGCGCGCCTTCGACGAGGACCTGTACGACTGGGAGCTGCACCACTTCCGCGAGTGGGGCCTGGAGGCCTGGAGCGGCAAGCAGCCCACGGACGCGGAGCGCGCGCAGCTGGACGCCACGTTCCGGGACATCGCGAAGCAGCTGGCCGCCGCGCCGCGGGGCTTCACCCACCGCGACTACCAGAGCCGCAACATCATGGTGAAGGAGGGCGAGCTGGTCGTCATCGACTTCCAGGACGCGCTCCAGGGCCCGCGCCAGTACGACCTGGTGGCGCTCCTGCGCGACAGCTACGTGGAGCTGGACCGCGACTTCGTGGACACGATGTTGGACCGCTACATCGCCACGTTCGAGCAGGAGAGCGGGGAGAAGATCGACGCGAAGCAGTTCAAGGCGTTCTTCGACCTGCTCACCATCCAGCGCAAGCTGAAGGACGCGGGGCGCTTCGAGTTCATCCACCGCGTGAAGGGCAACCCGGGCTTCCTCGTGTCCATCCCCGCGTCGCTGCGCTACGTGAAGGCCGCGTTCGCGCGCCGGCCGGAGCTGGCGCCGCTGCAGGCGCTGGTGGCGAAATACGTGCCCGAGCTGGCGGCCTGAGCCCATGAAGGCGATGGTCCTCTGCGCGGGCCTGGGCACGCGCCTGCGCCCGCTCACCGAGCGCTGGCCCAAGCCGGCCATGCCGTTCCTCGGCCAACCGCTGCTGCGCTACCACCTGGCGGTGCTGAAGGCCGCGGGCGTGACGGCGGTGGGCATCAACACGCACCACCTGCCGGACACGATGGCGGCGGTGGCCCGCGCGGAGTGCGAGCGCGCGGGGCTGCCGCTGCACGTCGTGCACGAGCCCGTCATCCAGGGCACGGGCGGCGGCATCCGGGGCCTGCGCGACTTTCTCTCCGGCGAGGACTTCCTCGTGTTCAACGGGGACATCCTCTTCCCCGTGGACCTCCAGCCGGTGGTCGCGGCGCACCGGGCATCCGGCTCGGTGGCGACGATGGTGCTCCTGCCCATGCCGCGAGGGGAGAAGTACGCGGCGGTGGAGGCGGACGCGGGCGGGCAGGTGCGCCGCATCGCGGGCCATGGGCCGGGCGGGGACGGGCTCACGCCCTGGCACTTCACGGGCGTGCACGTGATGTCCCCCAGCGTGTTCGACTTCATGACGGCCGAGGGCCCCGAGGACATCAACCGCGAGGTCTACGTGCGGGTGATGCAGGCGGGGCTCGCGGTGCGAGGGCACGCGGTGGACGCGTACTGGTCCGACCTGGGCATGCCTTCGCGTTATCTGGCCACGGTGCGGGACGTGCTGGAGGGGCGCGTGCCGCTGGCCGCGCTGGGGAAGGACTCGCCGCTCGCGGGGCTGAAGGCCGGGGCGGACGGGGCGTGGGTGCATCCTGAAGCCCGCGTCGCGGGCACGGTGCGGGGGCCTGCGTACGTGGGCGCGGGGAGCGCCGTGGAGCAGGGCGCGACGGTGGGCCCGGGCGTGTCGGTGGGCCCGGGGGCTCGGGTGGGGCAGGGGGCCCGGCTGGAGCGCTGCGCCGTGTTCGAGGAGACCCAGGTGGCTCCGGGCGAAGCGCTCACCGAGGTGCTCGCGTGGGGACCGCACCGGGTGCCCGCGCCGCTCGCGGGGCGCTGAAGGGCCTGTGCTTCAGGGCGTGGGGACCGCGGCGGCCTTCACCCCGGAGCCGTCCGGCTTCCAGCCCACCTCCAGGACCGGGCGCGTGCCGAAGGTGATCCGCAGCTTCTGGCCCGGCGTGGCCCAGGTGTACTTCGGATACAGGCCGCCGCCATCGTCGGGCTGCTTCGCCAGGACGTGCTGCTCCCCGTCCTGGATGTCGCTGTCGCAGGTGTTCCAGGTCAGGAGGAGCGTGCGCGTGGGGCCCTGCTTCCCCAGGCGCACGAGCCGCAGCGCGATGGTGTCCGCGGCGCCGCAGGCCCCGCTGGTGTAGCGGCCCATCATGGGGCTCGTGACGGCCTCCACGAACCCGGGCGTTCCGTCCTTGAAGCGGAACGTCTCCACCGGGCCCTCGGAGAGGGCGGCGCGCGAGTCCCCCGGCGCGCGGGAGAGGAACAGCGTGGTGGGGGCGTCCCGGGTCTTCATCGGCACCTGGAGGGTGCCCTCGCCCAGGAACGCGGCGGGCGGCCCGAAGGTGGAGGTCTGGGGGCGGTGCTCGGTGACGGCGTCGAAGCGCAGGACACAGGCGCGCAGGCCGAAGGTCTCCGGGACCTCGTGAAGCACCCGCAGGCCCGTCCAGGTGTTCCCGGTGCGCAGGAAGAAGGGCGGGAGCGCGTCGAAGGCCTGCTTCGCGCCCGGGCCCAGGGGGCCGGGCCGGCCCAGCTCCGGCAAGCCCTCCACCAGCTTCACCGGGAGCGGCATGGCGAGCGTGACGGGCTTCAAGGTCTCCGCGTCCGCCCACCTCGGGGCCGGGCTCGTGGAGCGCAGCGACTCCCGGGTGCCCGCCGCGCCCGCGTCGATGGCGTCCACCCGGACGCGCAGCTTGCGCACGCCGTCCCTGGGGACGAACAGCAGCGCGCCGGGCTGGAGCACCGCGCGAATGTGGTAGCCCGTGGGCGTCTTCTGGGCTTCGTAGCGCGCGTCGCCCTCGCCCAGGGCAGGGGAGAGGCCGGCGTAGCGGTCCAGGTCGTAGCGCACGGGCGCGCGGCCATCCGGGAAGAAGCCCAGGTGGGCCAGCCCCACCATCATCCGGACGCGCTTCGCGGGCACGCGGCCCAGCGTCGCGCGCGTGGCCTGGAGGTCGTCCTCGCAGTCGTCCGAGTCGGGCTCCCCGGTCATGCCCGGATCCTGGCCCCGGATGATGGCGTCCAGCGCCTTCGGGTCGTCCTTGCCGCGCACCGTGAAGAGGCTCCCGTCGGGCGCGGTGGTGACGAGCCTCGAGGGCATCAGCGCCTCCGGGGACTCCAGTCCCAGCCACACCTCCACATGGTCCGAGTGCACCTCATCCGTCGCCTCCGACGGCGTCGTGTCCACCACGTCCACGTCCAGCACCAGCTGCTGTCCGTCCGAGCGGAGCGTCGCGACCGAGGCGGAGGTCTTCTCTCCGGCGGACAGCAGCGGGGCGGAGAAGTCGGGGGCGGCCGCCGTCACCAGCAGCCCGGTCAGCAGGTTCCAGAACATGGGATGGGGGCTCCTGCGAAAGACGAAGGCCCGTCCTCCTTGGCGGAGCACGGGCCTCGCGGGTCATGGGGGCCGAGGCGGCGTCAGGCGTTGTGCCAGCGCGCCAGCACGCAGGTGACGTTGTCGTTGCCACCCGCCGCGTTGGCCAGGTCGATGAGCTGGCCGCAGGCCTTCTCCAGCTCCGGCGTGCGCGAGAGGATGTCCTGCATCTGCGCGTCGGTGACCATGCCGCTCAGGCCGTCCGAGCACAGCAGGAAGACGTCGTTCTCCAGTGGATCCACGCGGGTGACGTCCACCTGCACCTGCTCCTTCATCCCCAGCGCGCGGACAATCACGTTCTTGTGGGGGAAGTTCTCGATCTCCTCCGGCGAGAGCTTCTTCGCCTTGAGGTAGTCGTTGAGCAGCGAGTGGTCCTCCGTCACCTGCTGGAGCAGGCCGCCGCGGAAGAAGTACACGCGGCTGTCACCGACGTGGCCCACGTAGACCGCGCTGTCGGCGAAGTGCGCGGACACGATGGTGGTGCCCATGCCCTTGTACTTGGAGTCGGCGGTGGCTCGCTCGAAGATGCGCGCGTTGGCCAGCTTGATGCCGGTGGCCAGGCGGTTCTCATCGTAGTTGCGCTGCTTGTCCATCTTGAAGGGCCAGGTGGCTTCCTGGTCCTTGGACGTGAGGCGGAAGAACTCACCCAGCTCATCCACCGCGATGCGGCTGGCGATCTCCCCGGACGAGTGACCGCCCATGCCATCCGCCACGCACACGAGGTTCTCCTCGGTGAGCACGAGGTAGTTGTCCTCGTTGTGGTTCCGCTTCATCCCGACGTGGGTGCTGCCGGCGACCTCGATGCGCATGCGAAGGGACTCTTCCGGGGGAGAGGCGTGAAAATCGGGCCGCGACGTTAACAAAGCGTTCCAAAAGGGGTCAAAAAGCTCGTGTCCGTCAAGATGTCCCCACCCTCCGGGTGCGGGTGGGCGGGGAAGCGCCGGGGGCCTGCCCCTCAGGCGCCGGGGTCCTCCGCGGGGGCGAAGACCAGGCGGTCGCCCTCCTGGGTGCCGCTGGCCAGGAGGACGCCCGCGGGCAGCTCCAGGACGGAGCGGGCCTTGCGGTAGAGCGCCGTGGCGCGCCAGGGCGGCAGGGCGGAAAGCTGCTTGACGATGTGCCCCTTCGCGTCCAGGAAGGCGACGTCGATGGGGATGCGCATGAAGAAGGTGTGGATGGAGTCACAGGGTTCGATGTGCATCCCGCCCCCCATGGGCAGCGAGGCGCGGCCCATGAGGCCCTGGAAGCGCTGGACGAAGGACTCGGCGCGTTCGGCCCGGTCCGCGAGCAGCCGCTGCCGCGTTTCGTTGGTCACCCTCCAGTGCATGTCCGGTGTTCTATCCCATGCTTGAGCCGCTGGCGTCCCCCCTGCATCTGGTCCTCGTGTCGCCCCAGATTCCGCCCAACACCGGCAATGTGGCCCGGCTGTGCGCGGTGACGGGGTGCCGGCTCATCCTGGTGGAGCCCCTGGGGTTCTCCATTGACGACCGGAACCTGAAGCGGGCGGGGCTGGACTACTGGGACAAGGTGTTCCTGAAGCTCTACCCGACCTATGGCGCGTACGTGGCGGACTATCCGGCGGCCCGGCGGTGGCTGTTCTCCGCCCGGGCGGAGACGTCGCTGTACGCGGCGCGGTTCGAGGCGGGGGACCACCTGGTGTTCGGCTCGGAGGTCACGGGGCTGTTGCCGGAGGTGATGGAGGGGGGGACGGGGACGGCGGTGACGATTCCGATGCTCCCGGAGCGCCGGAGCTTGAATCTTTCGACGTCGGTGGGGATTGGCGCCTACGAGGCGCTGCGTCAGGTGCAGTTGGGTGCGGCGGGCAGGCAGGCGCCGCCGTCGAATTGAGGGGCGGGCGGGACGGGCTAGACTCCGGGGCCGAATGTCCGCCTCGCAGGTCGCCGAAGCGCTGTACGCCGCCCACAAGTCCCGAGCCACCGGCCGGCTGACGCTGCACGCCGGAGGGCGGGAGTCCGCGCTGTGGCTGCGCGAGGGGGACCTCGTGGGCGCGCGGCTGGGCTTCGGGTACCAGAGTCCGGCGCAGGCGCTCTTCCAGACCGGGCTGTTGGGCGTGGATGCCCTGGACGCGCTGTGGGCGCGGGGGGGGGCGGCGGCGCCGGACGAGGAGCTGCTGGAGGACAGCGGGCTGAAGCCGGCGGTGGTGCACGAGCAGCAGGTGCTGGCGCAGGTGCGGCGGCTGAGCGTGCTGGCGGAGCGAGCGGACTTCGCGGTGGAGGCGGTGTCGCCCGCGGGAGGGTTCGCGCCGATCGCAGGTGTGCGGGTGGTGCGGGCGGCCCTGGAGCCGGCCCCGAGCGAGCCCGTGCCCGCGAGGGTGTACCGCTGTCCCGAGGTGGCCGCGTGCGAGCCGTGGCTGACGGACGCGTCCGAGCGGCAGCTCCTGGAGACGCTGGGGGCGTTCCGGCGGCCGGAGGCGCTGACGGGGGCGCAGCAGGCGCTGTTGCGTGTGCTGGAGCGCGAGGGCCGCATCGAAGCGCTGTCGGTGGAGGACTGGGAGGAGCGCGAGCGGCTGCGGCGCGAGGAGGAGCTGCGGCAGGCGGAGGAGGAGGCCTGGAGCATCGAGGAGGCGCGCCGGCGCGAGGAGGCGGAGCGGCGCGCGGAAGAGGCTCGGCTGGCGGAGCTGGCGCGCATCGAGGCGGAGCGGCTGGCGGAGGAGGCACGGCTGGCGGAAGTGGCTCGGCTGGCGGAGCTGGCGCGCATCGAGGCGGAGCGACTGGCGGAGGAGGCTCGGCTTCGGGCGATTGAAGAGGCACGACTGGCGGAGGAGGCACGGCTTCGCGCGATTGAAGAGGCTCGGCTGGCGGAAGAGGCCCGGTTGGCCGAAGAGGCTCGGCTGGCGGAGGAGGCTCGGCTCCGGGCGATTGAAGAGGCTCGGCTGGCGGAAGAGGCCCGGCTCGCGGAAGAGGCTCGGCAGGCCGAAGAGGCTCGGCTGGCGGAAGAGGCTCGGCAGGCCGAAGAGGCTCGGCTGGCCGAAGAGGCTCGGCTGGCTGAAGAGGCCCGGCAGGCCGAAGAGGCTCGGCTCGCGGAAGAGGCTCGGCTCGCGGAAGAGGCTCGGCTGGCTGAAGAGGCCCGGCAGGCCGAAGAGGCTCGGCTCGCGGAGGAGGCTCGGCTGGCTGAAGAGGCCCGGCAGGCCGAAGAGGCTCGGCTCGCGGAGGAGGCTCGGCTCGCGGAGGAGGCCCGGCTCGCGGAGGAGGCCCGGCAGGCCGAAGAGGCCCGGCAGGCCGAAGAGGCTCGGCAGGCCGAAGAGGCTCGGCTGGCTGAAGAGGCTCGACTCGCGGAAGAGGCTCGACTCGCAGAAGAGGCTCGGCAGGCCGAAGAGGCTCGGCAGGCCGAAGAGGCTCGACTCGCGGAAGAGGCTCGACTCGCAGAAGAGGCTCGGCAGGCCGAAGAGGCTCGGCTCGCGGAAGAGGCTCGGCTGGCTGAAGAGGCTCGGCTGGCTGAAGAGGCTCGACTCGCGGAAGAGGCTCGACTCGCGGAAGAGGCCCGGCTGGCTGAAGAGGCTCGGCTCGCGGAGGAGGCTCGACAGGCCGAAGAGGCTCGGCTCGCGGAGGAGGCTCGACAGGCCGAAGAGGCTCGGCTCGCGGAGGAGGCTCGGCTGGCTGAAGAGGCCCGGCTGGCTGAAGAGGCTCGGCTCGCGGAGGAGGCTCGGCAGGCTGAAGAGGCTCGGCAGGCCGAAGAGGCTCGGCTCGCGGAAGAGGCTCGGCTCGCGGAGGAGGCCCGGCTGGCTGAAGAGGCTCGGCTCGCGGAGGAGGCTCGGCAGGCTGAAGAGGCTCGGCAGGCTGAAGAGGCTCGGCTCGCGGAGGAGGCTCGGCAGGCCGAAGAGGCTCGGCTCGCGGAAGAGGCTCGACTGGCCGAAGAAGCCCGACTCCACGCGGAGGAGGAAGAGCGGATCGCAGAGGAGGCTCGTCTTCAGGAGGCGCTCGAAGAGGCTCGCTTGGCGGAGGAGGCCCGCCTCGCCGAAGAAGCCCGTCTCCGTGCGGAGGAGGCCGCGCGACTCGCCGAAGAAGCTCGACTGGCCGAGGAAGCACAGCTGAGGGCTATCGAGGAGGCCCGCCTCGCTGAAGAGGCGCGACTCGCCGAGGAGGCACGGCTCGCGGAAGAGGCGAGACTTGAGGCCATTGAAGCGGCGCGACTGGCCGAGGAGGCACGGCTCGCCGAAGTGGCCAGGCTGGCTGAAGAGGCCCGCCTTCGTGCTGAAGAAGACGCGCGCTTGGCCGAAGTGGCTCGGCTGGAAGAAGAAGCCCGTCTTCGTGAGATCGAGGAGGCGCGCCTCGCCGAGGAGGCCCGGCTGGCCGAAGTGGCCCGCCTTCTTGCGGAGGAAGAGGCTCGGCTGGCGGAGGAGGCCCGGCTTCGCGCGCTCGAAGAGGCTCGTCTCGCGGAAGAAGCCCGACTGCGTGCTGAAGAAGAGGCCCGGCTTCGCGCGCTCGAAGAGGCTCGTCTCGCGGAAGAAGCTCGACTGCGTGCTGAAGAAGAGGCCCGGCTCGCTGAACAGGCTCGGCTCGTAGAAGAGGCTCGGCTTGCGGAGGAGGCACGGCTTCGCGCGGAAGAAGAGGCCCGACTCGCCGAAGAGGCCCGTCTTGCTGAAGAAGCTCGTCTGGCCGAACAGGCTCGACTGCAAGCGGTCGAAGAAGCGCGGCTCGCGGAGGAGGCCCGGCTCGTTGAGGAAGCGCGACTCCGTGCCGAAGAGGAAGCCCGGCTCGCCGAGGAGGTTCGGGTTCGTGCGGAGGAAGAGGCCCGCCTCGCCGAAGTGTCTCGGCTCGCTGAGGAAGCACGGCTCCGTGAAGAAGAAGCCCGGCTCGCTGAGGAGGCTCGGGTTCGTGCAGAGGAAGAGGCCCGCCTCGTCGAAGAGGCCCGATTGGCTGAAGAGGCGCGGGTCGCTGAGGAATCCCGCCTTCGAGCGGAAGAAGAAGCTCGTCTCGCCGAGGAGGCCCGCCTTGCCGAAGAGGCTCGGCTGCGTGCGGAAGAAGCGGCTCGGATCGCAAAGGAACAGCGCCTTGCGGAGGAGATTCGGCTTCGTGCGGAAGAGAAGTCCCGCCTCGCTGAAGAGGCCCGGCTTCAGGCTGCCGAGGAGGCTCGGCTCGTAGAAGAGGCGCGGCTTGCTGAAGAGGCTCGTCTCGCTGAAGAGGCCCGGCTTGTTGAAGAGGCGCGTCTCGCTGAATCGGCGCGACTTCAGGCGCTCGAAGAGGCACGTCTCGCTGAAGAGGCCCGTCTCCGTGCAGAAGAAGAGGCCCGCCTTGCCGCGGAAGCCGCCGCTCGCATCGAAGCCGCCCGCCTCGCCGAGGAGGCTCGACAGGCCGAGGCCGCGCGCGCTCACGCCGAGGCAGCTGAAGCCCAACGCCAGGCCGAAGCCACCCGGCAGGCCGAACTCCACCGCCTCGCCGAAGAAGCCCGTCGCGCGGAGCAGGCCCGCGCCGCCGAAGCCGCCCGCCTCGCCGAAGAGGCCCGCGCCGCGGAGGCCCAGCGCCGGTCCGAACTGGGCAAGCCCGCCCATCCTCCCTCCCTGCCCCGGCGCACCCGTCCGGTCGTCCCCCCCACGCCGCCCCCCGTCCTCATCCCCGTCGCCGCCGCCACGGAAGAGCCCGAACCCCTGTCGCTCGGGCCCGAGGACATCATCCTCACCGCGGAGCCCGAACCTGCCGCCGTGGCGAACTCGTGGGCGGACTCCATCCCCACGTCCCCCCGTGACGCCCTGGAGCTGCCCACCGGCGACGACACCGCCGCCCTCGGCGACGCCCGCAAGCGCGCCCAGGCCGCCCTGCTCCAGGACATGGCCGAGGCCCTGCGCCGCTCGGCCTCCGTCCCCCTGGACCCTTGGCTCACCGAGGAGTCCTCGCGCTTCCCCGTCGCCCCGCCCCCGGAACCCGACCTGCCCCTCCTGGAGGTCGAGCCGGAGAGCTGGGGCGACATCGTCCCGGCCGCCGCGCCCCTCCCCGACACCCGCGCACCCGCCCCGGTCGCCCCGGTCGTCCCCGTCCAGGCTCCCCCCCAGCCCGACCTCTGGGCCGTCCAGCCCCCGAAGTTCCCCGCCGCCGCCTCCCCGCCCGTGCGCCCCGCCCGCGCCAGCGAGGACGACCTCTGGCGCATCGTCTCCTTCGACGAGTCCAACGACCCCGCCCAGAACCTCACCGCCTCCTTCGAGGCCGCCCTCCAACAGGTGGACGCCCACCTGGAAGCCCTCATCCGCTCGGACGTCCGGTCGGCGGGGGATGCCAACGAATTCCTCGTCGAAGCCATCGTCGAGGCGACATTCGAGCCGCTGCCTTCTCTGGGCTCCTCCGCCTTCCCCGGTGACAACGGGGGGGCTTCTGGCCAGACTGAGGACGGGTTGTCCGGCGATCTGGACGACTGGGATTTTGACGAGGACGACGTGGCGGCCGAAGACCCTTCCAACCCCGACGAAGCCTCCAAGCTCCGGCGCCAGCGCCTCCTGCGCCGCGCCATGGAGAACATGGGCACGCTCGGCGCCCGTCCGGTCCCGCCCACCCCCGCGGCCCCGCCGGCCTCGCCCGAGGGCGCCGCGCCCCCGCCCGCCGCCGTCGCCGCCCCGCCCGAACCCCCCAAGCCCGACGAGGGCCGGCTCGCGCAGCAGATCGAGCAGCGCTACGCGGACATCCAGGCGAAGAAGGACCACTTCGTCACCCTGGGCGTGCCGCACGACGCGTCGCGCGATCAGGTGAAGGCCGCCTTCCTGAGCCTCGCCAAGCTCTACCACCCGGACCGGCTGCCCCCGTCGCTGCCCCACCTGGCGCAGAAGATGACCTCCGTCTTCGAGTCCATCCGCGAGGCCTACGAGGTCCTCCACGACGACACGCGCCGCAAGAACTACGTCCTGGCGCAGCAGGGCGCGCAGGCCGCCCCCAAGCCCCCGCCCGCGCAGGCCCGCCCCGGGAGCCCGGGCACCGCCCGCCCCAACACCAACGCGGACGACCTCTTCCGCATGGGCGAGGTCTTCTTCCGCAAGCGCGACTTCGTCGCCGCCAGCGAGCACTACGAGCGCGCCAACGCCCTGGACCCCAGGCCCGTGTACCTGGCCGCGCACGCCTGGTCCGTCTACATGGATCCCGCGCGCAAGGCCGACATGCCCCGCGCCAAGCAGTGGATGGCGGACGCGGTGCGCACGGATCCCAACTGCGATCGCGCCCACTACCAGCTGGGGGTCATCGCCCGAGTGGAAGGGGACATGGATCGCGCCGAGCGCCACTTCCGGGAAGCGGTGCGCGCGAACCCCAAGCACCTGGAGGCGAACCAGGAGCTGCGGCTCATCGACATGCGCAAGAAGAACCCGCCCAAGAAGGGTCTCTTCCGCTGACCTGCCTGTCCTCCGGGGAGGGAACCGGTCGGTTTTCCGGACAGTCCCGCCCATTGACACACCTGGAAACCGGACCCGATGCTTGCCCCCACGGGGCGCGTCCGATGGATCCGCCGCCCCGCCCGTCTTGAAAGGCATGCCACGTGGCCAAGCAGCACCTGCTCCTCGTCGATGGTGACGCGAAGAGTCTGCGCGTGATGGAGGTCAGCCTGAAGAAGGCGGGCTTCTCCGTCACGACGGCGATTCATGGCAAGGATGCGCTGGAAAAGGTCCAGATCAGCCCGCCGGACCTCGTGCTCGCCGACACCAAGATGCCGGAGATGGACGGCTTCGAGCTCTGCAAGACGCTCAAGTCCGACGAGCGCTTCAAGTTCATCCCCTTCGTCTTCCTGACGAACCAGAAGTCGGTCGAGTTCAAGGTGCGCGGCCTGGAACTCGGGGGCGACGACTACCTGACGAAGCCCATCTACATCAAAGAGATCGTCACCCGCGTGAAGATGATCCTTCAGAAGGCCGAGAAGGAACGCATCGAGAAGCGGGAGACGACCAAGGGCGGCTTCGCGGGAAGCCTGGCCGACATGGGCGTCGTGGACCTGGTCCAGACCTTCGAGATCGGCCGCAAGACGGGCGTCATCTCCATCCAGGGCGAGCGCACCGGCACCGTCTACTTCAAGGAAGGCCGCGTCATCGACGCGGAGCTGGGGCGCCTCAAGGGCGAGAACGCCTTCTACCGCCTGTTGAACACGTTCGAAGGTCAGTTCGACGTGCAGTTCACCACGCTCGACCGGACCGAGCGCATCGAGGTCTCCACCCAGGGCCTGCTCATGGAGGGCATGCGCCGGCTGGACGAGTGGGGCCGGATGCTCGAGCAGCTTCCGCCGCTGGAGACGGTCTTCGAGATCGACTACCACCAGCTGGCGGACCGCCTGTCGGAGATCCCCGATGAGGTGAACGGCCTGCTGCGCCTGTTCGATGGCAAGCGGGCGCTGTCGCGCGTGGTGGAGGACTCGGACTTCGAGGACCTGGCCGCGCTGGGCATCATCAGCAAGCTGTACTTCGAAGGGCTCATCCGCGAGCTGGGCAACGCCCCGCTGGAGCCCGTGCAGAGCAGCAAGCCGGGCATCGAGCAGTGGCTGAACACCGCCCCGCCCATCCCGGTGGAGGTCGCGCCCGCGCCCGTGGTGGAGGCCCCGGCGCCCGTGGCGGAGGCCGCGCTCACCGAAGAGCCCGCGCACGCCGAAGAGCCCGCGCCGGTCGAGCCCGTGGAAGAGGTCACGCCCGTGGCGGAGGTGGCGCCCGCGCCGCTCTCCGCGCAGCCCGCGCAGGTGATCGTCTTCCCGCCGCGCCCCCGTCCTGGCGACGGGGGGCCTCCCGCGTTCGGGGAGGACTCCTCGGAGCCCGTCGTCCCGCCGCTGTCGCAGGAGGGCTCGGCGTTCCTGGTGGAGCCGCCCCCGGCGCACCGCGCGGTGGACCATGCGCGGCGCAGCCTGCTGCTCGACTGGAGCCGGGTGGACACGGAGGGCCTGAGCTCGTCCAGCACCTGGGGGCCCGGTTCCCCGTGGTCGTCCGGGTCCCGCGCCCCCGCGCCGAGCCCGTTCACCGCCGCGCCCGCGCCCGCGCCCGTGGAGCCGCTGCCGTCGCGCCCGCCCATCTTCGGGGGAGCCGCCATCGCGCCCAGTCCGCTGGCGCCGGTGCCGCCGCCGACGCCGGCCCCGCCCTCGTCCGAGGTGACGCTGGTCAGTGGCACGGAGCCCCACCAGGACGTGGAGCCGCAAGCCCTGGAGCCGATGGAGGAGTCCGCGCCGCAGCAGCTGGCGCTGCCGCCCTACCCGGGCCACGGCATCGTGCCGCCCCAGGTGGCCCCCGCGACCCTCAACGTCGAGTTCTCCGAGGCAGCGCGCTCGGCCTGGGCCTCGTCCTCTCCCGAACAGGAGCCTGCCGCCGCGCAGGAGCTGCCCGCGTCGGAGGCATACTTCACGGAGCCCGTGGTCGAGCCGCCCTCGTCCAGCGCGAACGCCTCGGTGGCGGGCGCGAACGGCCCGGCCCAAGGCTCGAATGCCTCGGTGTCCAGCGCGAACGGCCCGGCCCACGGCACCCCGGTTTCCGGCGCGAATGGTCCAGCCCATGGCACGAATGCCCCTGCTCATGGCGCGAGCACCGCGACCGCTGCCTCGGCGACCCCGAAGCCCACGCATGACGAGGACGACGCGGCGCTGATCGCCGCGATGAAGCCCAAGCGCACGGGCCTCTACGTCGCGGCCGGGCTGCTCCTCGTGGCGGCCGTGGCCGCGGTGGTCATCTCCCGGGGTTCGGGCACCACGGAAACGCCCCCGCCTCCGGAGCCGAAGGTGACGCAGCCCGCGCCGCCCGCGGAGGCGCGCAACCCTCCGGAGGTCCAGCCCCCGCCGGACGTCGCGCCGCCGCCGGTGAAGACCGTGGTGGAAGCCCCCCCGGCCGACGCGGGGGCTCCCCCGGTGAAGACGGCCACCCCCAGCGCCGTGGAGGACGCCGGCGCCGCGCCCGTGAAGACGGCCACGGCCGAGCCCGCGGCCATTCCCGACGCGGGAGTCGCGGTCGTCGCGCCCCCGACGGCCCCCGAGACCGCTCCGCCCGCCCAGCCAAAGGCGACCACCTACGCGGACTTCATCAAGGATGCCCGCGCGGCGCTGGCCCGCAGGAGCTTCAAGGCGGCGGTGGGGGCCTACCGCAAGGCGCTCGCGCTCGACGGTGACTCCATCGAGGCCAAGTCCGGCCTGGGCATCTCGCTCGCCAACAACAGCGGGACCAGCGAGTCCGGCTACCGCGAAGCGGCCAAGCTGCTCCAGGACGTGGTCCGCGCGGAGCCCAAGAACGCGAAGGCCTGGTTCTGGCTTGGCAGCTCGCTCCAGTTCTCCGGTGAGCAAACCCGAGCAGCCGAGGCCTACAAGCGGTATCTGTTCCTGGAACCGACGGGAAGCTCGGCGGACGAGGTGCGCGCACTGCTCAAGGGGATGGGCACCTAGGCGGCCGGTCCTTCCGCCTTCCCGTCCTTCTTGGAGTCGCCGTGCTCGTCCTGGGACTTGAAACCTCGTGCGATGAAACCGCCGCCGCCGTCGTGGAGGACGGGCGGCGCGTCCTGTCGGACGTCGTCTCCACGCAGGTGGACATCCATCGCCGCTGGGGCGGCGTCGTGCCGGAGCTGGCCAGCCGCAATCACATCGTCCAGGTGATGCCGGTGGTCCACGAAGCCCTCACCCGCGCGGGCAAGACGCTGGACGACATCGACCTGCTGGCCGTCACGTCCGGCCCCGGCCTCATCGGCGCGCTGCTCGTGGGGCTCCAGGTGGCCAAGGGCCTGAGCCTCGCCACCGGAAAGCCCTTCGTCGGCGCCAACCACCTGGAAGGGCACCTGCTCGCCATCCGGCTGCTGGAGGACGCGCCCGCGCCGCCGTTCCTGGGGCTCGTCGTCTCCGGCGGCCACACCAGCCTCTACGAGGTGCGCGACTACGGGAACTACCGCCTCATCGGCCGCACGCGCGACGACGCCGCCGGGGAGGCCTACGACAAGACCGCGCGCATCCTCGGCCTGCCGTACCCGGGCGGACAGCCCATCGACGAGCTGGCCCAGAAGGGCGACCCGGAGGCCATCCGCTTCCCTCGCGCGCTGCCGGGCGACAACTTCGACGTGTCCTTCTCCGGCCTGAAGACGGCGGTGCTCCACCACGTCCAGAAGCACGGCGTGCCGGAGGGGCAGGCCCTTCACGACCTGTGCGCGTCCTTCCAGGAGGCGGTGGCGGACGTGCTGTCGAAGAAGCTGGTCGCGGCGGCGCGGAGGCTGGGCCACACGCAGCTCGTGCTGTGCGGCGGCGTGGCGGCGAACTCGCGGCTGAGGGCCCTGTGCAAGGCCCGCGCGGAGGAGCGCGGCCTGCGCATGTTCCTGCCCCCGGTGCGCCTGTGCACGGACAATGGCGCGATGATCGCCGTCGCGGGGTATGAAGCATGGCGCCGCGGCTTGCGCGGTGACTTCCGCCTCGCGGCCGACCCCGCCTGGCGCATGGAGTAGGGGCTTCAAGTGGAATCGCCGCGCGACATCCTCAAGCGCCACGGACTGCGCGCCAAGCACAGCTGGGGCCAGAACTTCCTCGGAGACCCGGACGCGCTCCAGTCCATCGCGGACGCGCTCGCGCTGCGCGAGGGCGAGCCCGTGGTGGAGCTGGGCCCGGGCCTGGGCCACCTCACGCGCTTCCTGGCCGCCACCGGCGCGCGCGTCACCGCCGTGGAGCGCGACCGCGACATGGTGGCCGTGCTGGAGAAGGAGGCCATCCCCGGCGTGCGCGTGGTGCCCGGCAACGCCGCCACGGTCGACTTCGCGCAGGTGGCCGGCGCGCCCGACATCGCCCTGGTGGGCAACCTGCCGTACCACCTCACCAGCCCCATCCTCTTCCAGGTGCTCGCGCAGCGCGCCCACATCTCGCGCGCCGTCTTCACCCTCCAGAAGGAGGTGGTGGTGCGGCTGGCCGCCGAGCCCGGCAACCGCGACTACGGGTTGCTCACGGTGCTGCTCGGCCTGCACTTCGACGTGGAGCAGGTGCTCACGCTGGAGGCGTGGCGCTTCCACCCGCCCCCGAAGGTGGACTCCGCAGTGCTGCGCCTGACGCGGCTCTCGAAGCCCCGCGCGCCGCTGGTGGACGAGGCCCGCTTCACCCGGCTGGTGAAGGCCGGCTTCGCCCAGCGCCGCAAGACGCTCATCAACTCGCTCAAGTCCGACAAGGGGCTCGCGCCGCCAGACGTGCTGCTCGCCGCGCTCCAGACGGCGGGCGTCGATCCAGGCCGCCGCGCGGAGACGCTGGCCCCCGAGGAGTTCGCCGCCATCGAGCGCGCCCTGGGGCCCGTCGCCGCCACGACGCCTCCGCCTCCCGACGCGCCGGAAGACGCCGAAGGGGACGGCGCGGAGTAGGGGACTTCAGCGCTTCTGGCCCAGCACGGCCAGGAGCCCCCCCTGCTGGGAGAGGAAGGCGCGGAACTCGTCCTCGTCGATGCGCAGGCGCGCGAGCACCGCGCTCAGCACCTCTTCGACGGAGCCCTCCGGCCGGCGCTTCAGCTCGAAGGCCGTCTTGAGCAGGGCCACTCCATAGAGTGGGTCCACGTCCACCGGAGGCGCGGGCGGGGCCGTGGCTGGACGGGCGGCGGGCGCCGCTTCCGTGGGCTCCACCAGGTCCACCACCGTCTTCACCCGCTGCCTGCCGCGCATCTGGCCGCTGACTCCCGCTGTCCCGCGTTTTACGTGAAGCGTGTTCGCGGGCACCGTAGGGGATGGCTCCGGACGGTGCAAGAGCGGGATGGTCCGGCGAAAATTGCCGGATGCACGGGGGCATGGTTGTGTTATCCGCCCCCCGCGCGCGCATGTGGCGCATGTGTTGATTCCGGGGGCGGAGGCCTCGGGCCGATGGACCACCGCTACATCGTCGTCGAAGGCCCCATCGGCGTGGGCAAGACGAGCCTCACCAACCTCCTCACGGAGCGCCTGGGCAGCCGCCGCATCCTGGAGGTCGTGGAGGAGAACCCCTTCCTCTCCAGCTTCTACGCGGACCGGCAGAAGTTCGCGTTCCAGACGCAGGTGTTCTTCCTGTTGTCGCGCTTCCGCCAGCAGCAGGAGCTCTTCCAGCAGGACCTGTTCCGCGCCGTCACGGTGAGCGACTACCTGTTCGCCAAGGACCGCATCTTCGCCAACCTCACGCTGGCGTCGGACGAGCTGGCCCTCTACGACCGCGTCTTCGAGGCCCTGGGGCCCCGCGTCCCCCAGCCCGACCTGGTCATCTACCTCCAGGCCCAGCTGGACGTGCTGCTGCATCGCATCAAGAAGCGCGGCCGCGAATTCGAGCGCAAGTTCGACGCGGGCTACCTGGAGTCGCTCACGCACGCCTACAACGACTTCTTCGCGCACTACGCGGACACGCCGCTCCTGGTGGTGAACACGTCGGACATCGACTTCGTGCACAACGAGGCGGACCGCGAGGACCTGATGGAGGCCATCCAGTCCGCGAAGTCCGGTGTGCAGCACTACGTCCCCCGGTCTTCCCGGCGGGGCTGACGGGCGACGCCCGCCTGGCCGGTCGGCGTGCGGTGATCCCCCCACGCGGCCCCGACGGCGTTAGAGTGCATCCGCGTGGAACCCCTGGCCTCCGGCGATCCCCTTGGGGACGGTGAGGGGCCCGAGGTGCCACGCGGCTGTCCCACCCGTCTCACACACAGGAGGTGAACCGTGAAGGACAAGGTCACCATCCACACGCTGAAGCGCCTGAAGCAGTCCGGTCAGAAGATCTGCATGGTCACCGCGTACGACGCGACGTTCGCGCGCATCCTCGATGAAGGGGGAGCGGACGTGCTGCTGGTCGGTGACTCGCTCGGCATGGTCATCCAGGGCCAGGAGTCCACGCTGCCCGTCACCATGGACCAGATGGTCTACCACTCGGCGGCGGTGAGCCGCGGCGCGAAGCGGGCGCACGTGGTGGGCGACCTGCCGTTCATGAGCTACCAGGTCTCGACGCAGGAGGCGGTGCGCAACGCCGGGCGGCTCGTCGCCGAAGGCAACGTCGGCAGCGTGAAGCTGGAGGGCGGCGCGGAGTTCGCCGACACGGTGCGCGCCATCGTGCGCGCCAGCATCCCCGTCATGGGCCACCTGGGGCTGACGCCTCAGTCGGTGCACAAGATGGGGGGCTACGTGGTGCAGGGCCGCGACGAGGACGCCGCGCGCCGCATGCTGGACGACGCGCTCGCGCTGGAGGCCGCCGGCGCCTACGCGCTGGTGCTGGAGGGCGTGCCGCTGGAGTTGGCGCGCACCATCACGCAGAGCCTGAAGATCCCCACCATCGGCATCGGCGCGGGCAAGCACTGCGATGGACAGGTGCTGGTCTGCTACGACCTGTTGGGCATGAACCCGGACTTCAAGCCGAAGTTCGTCAAGCGCTTCGCCAACCTGCACGGGAACATCACGGAGGCCGCGGGTACGTTCTTCTCCGAAGTGCGCGGGGGCTCGTTCCCGGACGAGGAGCACAGCTTCAAGGCGACCAAGGGCATCCGGCTGGTGACGCCCACGCCGGTGACGCCGGACGCGGAAGCGCCGGGTGAGCCGGTGGAGAAGGTCGGCGGCATCTACGGGGCGCCGGTCTAGCCATGGCCCCTCACGTCCTGCGCACGGTGCCGGAAGTGAAGGCCTGGGTGTCCACCCTCCAGCAGGAGGGCCGGAGCCTGGCGCTCGTGCCCACCATGGGCTTCCTTCATGAGGGCCATGTCTCGCTCATGAGGGAGGGCGGCCGTCGCGCGGACGTGGTGGCCGCCTCCATCTTCGTGAACCCCACGCAGTTCGGTCCCCGCGAGGACCTGGCGCGCTACCCGCGCGACTTCGAGGGGGACCTGGGCAAGTGCGCGAGCGCGGGCGTCACCGCCGTGTTCGCGCCCGAGCCCGCGGCGATGTACCCCCCTGGCTACCAGACCTACGTGGACGTCACGGAGGTCAGCCAGGGGCTGTGCGGCGAGCGGCGTCCCGGACACTTCCGGGGCGTCGCCACCATCGTCACGCAGCTCCTGTCGCTCTTCCGCCCGAAGGTGGCGCTCTTCGGGGAGAAGGACTACCAGCAGCTCCAGGTCATCCGCGCGCTCAACCGCGACCTGCACCTGGGGGCGGACATCGTGGGCATGCCCACGGTGCGCGAAGCGGACGGGCTCGCGATGAGCAGCCGCAACGCCTACCTGTCCGCCGAGGAGCGGCAGCGGGCCCTGGCCCTGTCGAAGGGCATCCGGGCGGCGCAGGCCCTGCTCGCCGCTGGCACCCGGGACACGGGGGCCCTGGTGGAGGCCGCCCGCCGCGAATTGAAGGCGGCGGACCTGCGCGAGGACTACGTCGAGGTACGGGACGCGGGGACGCTCTCGCCCCTGGGGACGGTGACGCCCGGGCAGACGGCGCGCATGTTGGTGGCGGCCTTCTCGGGGGCCACGCGGCTCATCGACAACATGCCCCTGGCCGGTTAGGAGACTCGGGACACGTTATGGCCGCTGGAAAGTCGAAGGGTGTGGGTGCCGAGCCGGGGGTGAAGCTCATTGCCGAGAACCGGCGTGCGCGCTTCGACTACACGGTGGATGAGAAGATCGAAGCGGGGCTGGAGCTCACCGGCAGCGAGGTGAAATCGCTGCGGGAAGGAACGGCCAACCTGTCGGACGCCTATGCGCTGCAGAAGGGCACGGAGCTGTTCCTGCTCAATGCCCACATCGGCTCCTACAAGGCGGCGAGTGTGTTCGACCACCTTCCCACCCGGGGCCGGAAGCTGCTGATGCACCGGGCGGAGATCGACCGGTGGACGGCGAAGGTGCGCGAGCGCGGTTACTCCATCATCCCGCTCGTGCTGTACTTCAGGAAGGGGCGGGCCAAGGTGGAGCTGGGCCTGTGCCGCGGCAAGACGCACGAAGATCGCCGCCACGACATCAAGGAACGGGAGACGAAGCGGGAGATGGACCGGGAAGTGCGCCGTCGTTGAGGGCGCGCCCGCAATTCCCCGCCGGACAGGCTGGAATGGACAAGAAGGTTTCCGACAAGAAGGAGCGGCTGTTGGCCGCGCTGGATCAGGGGATGGTGATGATCCACCTGGACGCGCGCCGCCCCGGCGTGCTCGTCCCCGCCAGCCTCCGTGGCGAAGCACACCTGCGCCTCAACCTCTCCTACCGTTTCGAGCCCCCCGACCTCACGGTGAGCGAGTGGGGCGTGCGCTCCACGCTGAGCTTCTCCGGTTCGCGCTTCACCGTGGCGGTGCCCTGGTCGGCGCTGTTCGCCATCGCCAGCCACGTGACGAAGGAGTTCTGGATGTACCCGGAGGAGATGCCGCCGGAGCTGCTCCAGCAGCCCCCGGTGGGCTCGGCCTCCGTCGCGCGCCCTCCGCCGCCCACGCCCGTGCCCGTCGCCGCCGAGCGCCCCCGCGCCTTCCTGCGCGAGGTGCAGAGCGAGCACCGGGACGAGCCGGAGACGCGCCCGGAGGTGGCACCGCCGCCCACGCCCGAAGGGGGCCCGCCGGAGGAGCCGCAGCCTCCGCGCCGCGGTCACCTGCGGCTGGTGAAGTAGGGCGGTCCTCGCGACACCGGCGGCGCGTGGACGCTCAGCGCTTGAGCTCCGCGTCCACGTCCGCCTTCTTGCCGCCCATGAATGAGCCCGTCCAGGGACGGTAGCCCCGGAGCTTCAGCTGCACCGGGACCGCACGCACCGGGTAGATGTTGTCCATCACGAGCGGCGTCACGCCCACCTGCACGCCATCCACGAAGACGGTGGCCCCGGAGGGCTCGCTGCGAATGGACACGAGGGCCGTGGGGACGCCGAGCGCCTGCAGCACCTGTCTCTCGTAGCGAGGCCACGCGAACAGCGCGCCCGCCGCGAGCACCGCAGCGACGCCGAACAGCGCCACCGCCACGCCCCAGCGCCTGCGAGGGCGGGGGGACACCGGCGGCTCCAGCTCCCACGACGTGCCCTCTGGACGGGGCGCGCGTGCCTCCAGCTCCAGGTCGCCCGCGCCCGCCTCGCGGATGCTGGGCCGGTTCATCCGCTCCGACTCGTCGACGTCGGAGAGCGCCTGCGTGGCCATCGCCGGAGCATCCTCTGGGAGCGCCGCCCGTGCCGCCGCGGGCCCCCCGCCGCCAGAGACACGTCCCGTCTGGGCTCCTGCAGGGGGCGCACCGGGGGACCGCCCACTGCCGCCGTCCCGTCCGGTGGTGGCCATGCGAGCACCGCCCTCGCCCGGGCGGGCCGGGGCCCTGTCTCCTGGGGGGGCCGCCCGCCCCGAGCCGGCGGCGGAAGGCCGCTGGGTGCAGGACTCGCAGGGGGACTCGGGCGACTCCAGGGCCGCCCCACACAAGGTGCAGGCGTGGAGCACTTCCCCTGAGGCCGACAGCGAAGCCCCACCGGGGCTGGGGCTCCATGGTGCCTCTTCCTCCCCGCTGACGGGGACGGCCGCCGGGGAGGGCTTCCACGGCGCGGAGTGCTTCGCGGTCGGGGCACTCTCCGGGGTCCCGTAGGCTCTCGTGGAGGCACGGGTGGCAGGCTCCAGCGCTTGAGGGCCCGGGCCTTCTCCCGATGGGACGGACATCACGAACGACGCGGACGTCGACGCCGGCGCCTCCGCCTGGGCGGCCCGGGCGCGCTCTCCCACGGACGCGGGCAGCTTCACGCCGCGCAGGAACATGGCCAGCGCGTGCGACGACGCGGGCTCGCCCGCCTGCGCGAGCCACCGCGCGAGCGCCTCGGACACATCCTCCGGCTCCGGAAAGCGGCCCCCCGGGTCGCGTGACAGCATGCGCAGCACCAGCGTGGCCAGTGACGCCGGCACGTCCGGCAGCGACGCGGGCGCGCGGTTGAGGATGGAGTGCGCCACCGCCATCGGCTCCGCCGACGAGCCGAACGGGTGCTGCCCCGCGAGCAGCTCCGCCAGGATGATGCCCAGGGAGAACTGGTCGCTCAGCGCGGTGGCCGGCTCGCCCCGGAGGAGCTCCGGCGCGGCGTACGGCAGCTTGCCCTTGAACGCCCCGGGTTCGGTGCGCGACAGGCCCGCCAGCCGCGCGATGCCGAAGTCGGTGACCTTCACCTCGCCCTCGCGCGACACCAGCACGTTGGACGGGGACACGTCCCGGTGCGCGGTCACCAGCGGCTGCCCCGCGCTCTGCTTGCGGTACGCGTGCTGCAAACCCGCCTGGGCCTGGCTCGCGATGAACACGGCCAGGTGCGGCGGGACGCGCAGCCCCTGGCGCGTCACCGCCCGCAGCAGCGCGCCCAGGTCCCATCCATCCACCAGCTCCATCACCAGGAAGAGCCCTTCGGTGCTCTCCCCCACGTCATGCACGGTGACGATGTTCTGGTGCTGGAGGAGCATGGACAGCCGCGCCTCCGACACGAACATGCTCGCGATGTCCGGCTCGCGCGCCAGGTGCGGCAGCACGCGCTTGATGGCCACGGTGCGCTCGAAGCCCTCCGCCCCCTTCGCCACCCCCAGGAACAGCTCCGCCATGCCTCCCGTGGCCAGCGGTTGCAGCAGCCGATAGCGCGACGTCACGAGGTCATCCTCCGGAAGGGCGCGGATGGTACCTCACCCTTGCGACTGGGTGATTTCGCGCAGGTGCTTCCACGGGTAGATGCCCGTGTTGTGTTGGTCGCTGAAGACGAACGCGAGCGCGTAGTTGCCCACCGGTTGCATCTGCAACACGCGCAGGTTCGCGGGCACCTGCGAGGGGTCCAGCGTGCGCTTCGCGGTCCATTCGTCCACGCACGCGGCGCACGGGCACTGCTGCCGCAGCACCTGCGCGGTGGCGGTCGTCGTCGCGCCGTCATCCCACGTCAGCGTCAGCGACTCACCGTCCGCGGACAGCTTCGCGTCCGTCGCGCTGACGGGCTTGGGCGCGGGCTTGATGCGATCCCAGAAATTGCTCACCGGTCCACCATCCAGAGGCTAGGGGCAGGAGGCCCCTCCCTACCATCCTTCCGGTGGAGTGGGGGACCCGCCGCGAGCGCGGGGCCAGGGGCGCCGCGCTTCAGGAGGCCAGCTTGACGGGCTGCCGGTGGCCTTCCAGCCGCACGCCCCGCTGGGCGAGCACCGCGCGCAGGGCCTGCACCACGCGAGGGTCCAACTGCGCGCCGCTCAGGTTGTCCAATATCTCCATCGCCTTCTCCAGCGGCATGGCCTTCTGGTAGGGGCGCGTGGAGGTGCACGCATCGAACGTGTCCGCGCACGCCACGATGCGGGCGAGCAGCGGGATGGCGTCCCCCTTGAGCTTGTCCGGGTAGCCGGTGCCGTCCCAGCGCTCGTGGTGGTGGCGCACGCACGCGCGCACCGGTCCCAGGAACGTCACCGGCCCGATGATGGCGTCGCCAATGGCCGGGTGCTCGCGCATCGTGGCCATCTCCTGGTCGGTCAACCGGGACTGCTTGCAGAGGATGCTCTCCACGATGCCAATCTTCCCGATGTCGTGGAGGATGCCGCCGTACTGCAGCTGCCGCAGCTCGCGCTCGGTGAGCTTCAGCTCCTTGCCAATCTCCACCGCCACGTCGCCCACCCGCTGGCTGTGGCCGCGCGTGTACGCGTCCTTGGAGTCGATGGAGTTCGCCAGCGCGACGATGGTCTCCAGGTAGCCCTTCTCCAGGCTCTCGTAGAGGCCGCGCGTCTCCATGTCGTACGCGAGCAACTGCTTGCTCATGTAGTTGAACGTCTGGGCCAGCTCCCCCAGCTCGTTCTTCTGCTTCAGGTTCACCTCCACGCCGAACTTGCCGCGCGCCAGCTCCAGCGACGTCGCGATGAAGGTCTTCAGCGGCTGCGTGAGGTTGCGGGAGAAGATGGACGCCAGCACCAGCGCCACCAGGATGGCGCCGCCCAGGCCCAGCAGGATGCGCCGCTCCATCGTCTCTACTTGCCGGTAGGCGTGCTCCACCGGCTGCTCGGACACGATGGCCCAGCCTGCTTCCGGCAGCACCGAGTACGCGGACACCACCGCGTCGCGGCCCTCGCCGAAGTTGCCCACGTGGAACAGCTCCGTGTCCGGCGAGCCCTCGCGCTGCTTGAGCAGGTGCGCCAGCGGAAGCCGCTTCGACACGTCGTCGCCCACCGCGCCCAGGTCCCCGCCGCCGGTGATGAGCCGGCCGTGCCGGTCCGCCAGGTACGCGAACCCCGTGCTGCCCACGCGCTCCTGCGCCAGCATCTGCCGCAGGCCCGCGAGCGTCAGGTCCGCCGCGATGTAGCCCTGCACCGGGTCGCCCACCGGAAACGCGAGCGTCACCACCGGCACGCCGCCCTGGGACGCCACCACGTCCGAGTAGCGCACCCCCGTGAGCCCCTCGCGCAGCAGGGCCCGCGCGCGCTCCTCGTGTTCGGCCACCGCGCTGGGCGCCATGTCGTGCACCGCGAAGGCCTGCAGGCCCGGCAGCCGCTGCTGCGCCTCGTCGAACACGGTGAGCGCCAACACCTCCGGGCGCTGGTTGAGCACCGCGGAGATGTGCAGCCGCTGCGTGTCGCGCGGCAGGCTGAAGAAGCCGCCCGGCACGCTGGACAGCCCCACCACCATCTCCGTGGGGTCCTCCAGGAAGCTCTCCGCCTTGAGCCGCAGCTGCTTCACGCGCTCCTGGGCCAGCTCCTGCGCGTCGCGGATGAGCAGCTCGCGCGTATGGGACACCGACAACCAGCCCACCATCAGCGTGGGGATGATGCTCACCACCAGCATCAACATCAGGATGGCTTTGAAAAGTCGCACGGGCGGTGGCTCCTCGCGGGCGGTGGCTACTTCTGCCAGCCGTCCTTCACCTTGACGTTGAGTTCGAGCGATTCCGCGGCCAGCTCGAAGCGCCGTGTCGGGGAGGGCAGGGACCGTCCCTGCTCCGGGCTCAGGGCCGTCACCGTCCAGCGATAACGGCCCGGCGGCAACGCGGGCAGGACCCACTGCCGCGCGGCCAGCACCGAGCGCACCGGCGCCCGGGCCGGGACTCCGTCCCCCGCCTCATCGAAGATGACCTCCACTTCGTAGCTCGTGGCGCCCGCCACCGCCGCCCACGCCAGCGTCACCGGGCCCAGCAGCCCGCTCGCCGTCGGCTTCAGGGTGAAGCGGGACTTGTCCGCGGGCTGCGCCGGCTGCGGCGCGGCGGGCGGCTCCGGCAGCACGGTGCCCTGCTGCACCCGCACGGACTCCCCCTTGGCCAGGACGCGGGTCGCGTGCTGGGCCTCCACGGTGACGGGGGGGCCCTGGCGGTGGGTGACGGTGGTGGTGCCGCCGTCGTGGTCCACCTCCACGGTGAAGTTGGACGGCTGGGGCGGGTTGAGCAGCGCCCAGGCTTCATCCGCCTTGTGCAGCGCGTCCGCGTACTGCGCCTGCTGGAAGTGCGTCTCCGCCTCCTTCAGCCGGGCCTCGGCCTCACGACGGCGCGCATCCTCCGGCGCGGCCTTCACCGCCGCGCGCGACATCTCCAGCGCCTTGAGCGCCGTCTGCGGCTCCGTCCCGGAGCCCTTGCGGGGCGGGGCCACCGTTCCCCCGGAGGACGGGCGGGCCTCCGCGGCCTCGCGTCCCACCGCCGTCGGGGCGGTCGGCACCGCGGACAGTCCCATCCACGCGCTGAGCCACAGGGCGGCCTTCATTGGAATTCAATCTTCCTGCCCGCCCGAACCGTGGCGGATGGGGTGGTGACGGACAGCGACTGGGTGGCGGGCTTCTCCAGCGTGGCGTCCACCCTTCCCCGGAGGACGGTGACATCCGTTCGCAGCTTGCTTTCCGCGATGCCCACCAGGGAATCACCCCCCAGGTGCACCGTGCTGCCGTTCGCGAACACCACCTGGGCGCTGGCCCCGGACTCGGTGCGGACCTTGTCGTTCTCGTACAGGGGCAGGTCGTCGCGGGCCGCGCTCCATTCGTCGGCCACCGCGCGTTTGATCTGCACGTCCCCCGTCAGCTCCCGCAGGTGCGCGCGGGGGACAGGGGGAGGCAGGGGGGCCTCCGCGGGCCCATGGGGCTTCTCGTCCGGGGTGCAGCCGGGGTGAAGGGCCATGAGCGCGACCGCGAAGAGCAGGGGAGTCCAGCGTCGTCCATTCACCAGAGGGGTCTTCCTGCGGCCGAGTCTAACCGCAAAGCAACGCCAGAAGGGCCACGCCCCTCATCCCGTGCCCGGGCGCTCGCCTAGTCCAGCCGCCGGTGCGTCAGGCACGGCAAATTCCGCCGGATGCGCGCCAGGAGCTCGGGGTCCACCGGCGCCACGGCCAGCCCCTCGCCCTCGGAGGCGCGCGCCGTCACCAGCCCCCAGGGGTCCACCACCATCGCGTGCCCGTACGTCAGCCGCTGCGCCGAGTGCCGCCCGCCCTGGGCCGGCGCCAGCACATACGCCTGGTTCTCGATGGCCCGGGCGCGCAGCAGCACCTCCCAGTGGTCCTTGCCGGTCATCATCGTGAACGCGGCCGGCACCGCCAGCAGCGTCGCCCCGTCCTTCGACAGCCGCCGGTACAGCTCCGGGAAGCGCAGGTCGTAGCAGACGCTCAGCCCCAGCCGCCCCACCTCCGTGTCCGCCGCCACCACCTCCGTCCCTGGCGCCACCGCCGCGGACTCCTGATAGGTGGCACCATCCCCCACATCCACGTCGAACAGGTGCATCTTCCGGTACACGGCCAGCCGCGCGCCGTCCGGGCCGAAGAGGACGCTGGTGTTGTAGAGCCGGTCGCCCGGCGCCCCGGTCTCCAGGATGGAGCCGGACAGCACGGTCGTCTTCGTCTCCCGGGCCAGCTGCGCCATCCGGCTGAGCGTGGGGCCGTCCAGGCCTTCCGCGGCGGAGGGGCGCTCGGGCTCCGGGCCCATCCAGGAGAAGTTCTCCGGCAGACCCACCAGGCGGGCTCCCAGGGAGGCGGCCTGGCGCACGAGGCGGGTGGCCACCTCCAGGTTGTGGGCCTTGTCGGCGGTGGACACCATCTGGGCGGCGGCGATGAGGTGCATGGGGGCGTTATAGCGCCACCCGCGTCGCGCGAACCCCTGGGAATCCTTCAGTCCGGGGGGGCGTTGAGCTGGCGCCTCGGGGTGTGTCCTTCCTTTACACCCCGAGGGGGCGTGTGTTACGGACGCCCCGACATTTTTCGACGCATCACATCGAAAAGTGGGCCGCCGTGCCCGCTTTTCGTGTTTTTGGAGACCTGCTTCCCGGTTATGGAGTCGAAGAACATCAAAATGACGGTGGAGGAGAAGGCGGCGGCGCTGCTGGATCCCATCGTGGCGAACGAAGGCCTGGAGCTGGTGGACCTGGAGTACGTCCGCGAGCGTGAGGGCTGGGTGTTGCGGCTGTTCATCGACAAGCCAGGCGGCCGGGTGGGTCTGGACGAGTGCTCCCAGGTGTCGCGCGCCGTGGATCCGGTGCTCGACGTGGAGGACTTCATCCCCCAGGAGTACAACCTGGAGGTGTCCAGCCCCGGAGTGAACCGGCCGTTGAGGAAGCCGGCGCACTTCGAACGGGTGAAGGGGCAGAAGGTCAAGGTGAAGACCTTCGGCCCGCTGGGCGAGCCTCCGCGGAAGAACTTCAGCGGCACGCTCACCGAAGTGGCGGCCGACGCCATCTCCGTGGACGTGGAGGGGGGCGGCGTCTTCGTCATCCCCTTCAAGGACATCGCCAAGGCCCATCTGGAGTTCGAGTTCTAGACGTCGACATACAGGGGACCCTGTTCGCGCCAGGGCCGCCCGTGGACCCATTTTCGGAGAAGAGAAAGCCATGCCCACGCCCGCCAACCCGGCCGTCAACCTCAACCTCGTCCTGGATCAGGTCGCCAAGGACAAGGGCATTGAACGGGCCGTGCTCATCTCGACCCTCGAGGACGCGATGAACACCGCGGCCAAGAAGCACTTTGGCCAGGATCGCAACCTGGAGGCCAAGTACGACCCGGAGAAGGGCGTGGTGGAGCTCTTCCAGGCCATCACCGTGGTCGCGGAGATCACCGACCCCGTCCAGGCCGTGAACCAGATCACGATGGACGAAGCCCACAAGAAGGGCATGGAAGTGGAGCCCGGTGACGAGCTCGTCTTCCAGATCTTCTACCGTGACGAGGACGCCGCGGAGGCCAAGGCCCAGGACGACCAGTACGGCGACATCCTCCGGCTGAAGACCTTCCGCCGCGGCTTCGGCCGCATCGCGGCCCAGACGGCCAAGCAGGTCATCCTCCAGCGCACCCGCGACGCCGAGCGCGAGAACGTCTTCAACGAGTACCGCGACCGCAAGAACGAGATCGTCACCGGCATCGCCCGCCGGTTCGAGCGCGGCAACATCGTGGTGGACCTGGGCCGCGCCGAGGCCGTCCTGCCCGTCCGCGAGCAGGTCCCGCGCGAGACCTACCGCCCGGGCGACCGCGTCCAGGCGTACGTGCTGGACGTGCTGCGCGAGTCCAAGGGCCCGCAGATCGTCCTGTCGCGCGCGTCCGTGAACCTGCTCACCAAGCTGTTCGAGATGGAGGTGCCGGAGATCGCCGAAGGCATCGTCGTCATCGAGGCGGCGGCGCGCGAGCCCGGTGGCCGCGCGAAGATCGCCGTGTCCAGCCGCGACTCGGACGTGGATCCGGTGGGCGCGTGCGTGGGCATGAAGGGCAGCCGCGTGCAGGCGGTGGTGCAGGAGCTGCGCGGTGAGAAGATCGACATCGTGCCCTACGACGAGGACCCGGCCCGCTTCGTGTGCTCGGCCCTGGCCCCCGCGGAGGTCAGCCGCGTCATCATCGACGAGGCGAACCACGCCATGGAGCTCATCGTCCCGGACGACCAGCTCTCCCTGGCCATTGGCCGCCGCGGGCAGAACGTGCGCCTGGCCGCGCAGCTGACCGGCTGGAAGCTGGACATCAACAGCGAGAGCCGCGTGCGGGAGATGCGCGAGTTCGCCAGCCGCTCGCTGGGCGCGCTGCCCGGCGTCAACGAGATGCTGGTGGAGACGCTCTACGCGCACGGCTTCCGTCAGGCGCGCGACGTGGCGGATGCGAACGCGGAGGTGCTGGCGCAGATCCCCGGCATCGACCCCACCCGCATCGCCTCCATGCAGGAGGAGGCCAAGAAGCGCATGGTGGAGGACCAGCAGGAGCTGTCGCGCATGGACTACGAGCGCGAGCAGGCCCGGCTGGCCGAGGCCCGCCGCCACCCGGACGAGCTGTCCCAGCCGGAGCGCATGGCGCGCGTGCGCGGCGTCGGGGAGAAGACCATCGAGCAGCTCATCCTCGCCGGCTACCGCACGGTGGAGGACATCGCGAACGAGAAGGACCTCACCCGCCTGGGCGACGTGCCAGGGGTGGGTATCAAGAAGGCCCGCCAGCTGAAGAGCGCGGCGGAGAACTACCTGGTGGAGGAGGCGAAGCTCCGCGCCGAACTGAACGCGGAGCGGGGGGCGCTGGCGTCGGCCGGCGCCACGGAGGGCGCGGAAGCGGCCAAGGCACCGTAGGCACCGAGGAACGGGGAGATGCGCCGCGCAACGAAACGGCCTGGGACACATCCCACTGAAATCACGACGTCAGGTCCGGTCAGGACCTGCGTCGGGTGCGGTTCGCGCAAGGCACAGGCGGAACTCACCCGGTTCGTGGTAGGTCCCCAGGGCAGCGTGGTGGCGGACAGGCGGCGGAGGCTGCCGGGGCGGGGGGCGTACCTGTGCGGTGCCGGTTGTCTGACGGCAGCGCTCAAGCGTAAGGCGCTGGGCAGGGCCTTCCGGGGCAAGGCGGGGCAGGTCGACCCGTCCCAGCTCGGGCAGGCTTGGGAGTGAGGGCGGGAGGGTGGAGAGGTTGCGGGGGGAGGTGGCTGTTAAGCACCACTCGCACACAATTTCGGCTTTGGACTAGGGTGCTCGGCCTCGTCGTCGGCGGAGCAGAAGGCCAATCAAGGTATGTCGAAGAAGCGCGTTCACGAAATCGCCAAGGAGCTCAAGAGCCACGGGATTGAGCTCGACAACAAGGAGGTCGTGACCGAGCTCGCTGGGCTGGGTTACGACGTCAAGAGCCACTCGTCCTCCCTGGACGATGACCAGGCCACGGCCGCGGTCCAGAAGATCCTGGACAAGCGCAAGCCGAAGCAGGCCGCCCCGCCCGTCGCCGCCAAGGGCTTCGTGGTGCGCCGCAAGGTCGGTCCTCCGGCGGGCATGTCCGCCCCGGACAACCCGGACGCCTACGCGCAGTCGAACGAGTCGTCCTACGACGCCTCGGAGCCCACGCACGAGCCGCAGGGCTTCGTGGAGCCGGAGCAGCCGTCGGCGCCCGCCGCCGTGGAGGCCGCGCCCACCCCGGTGGAGCAGGCCCCCGTGGCCCATGCTCCGGAGGCCCCGGCCGTGACGGCCGCGCCCTCCGAGACCACCGTCGCCTCCATCGCCGCTGCCCCGGAGGCGCCGTCCGCGCCCGAGGCCCCGGCCACCCCGCCTGTTGCCGCAACCGCCACCCCGCCCGTGACGCCGCCGTCCACCCCGCCTCCCGCGGCCGTGGTGGAGACGCCCCGGGCCGCCGAGCCGACCCCGGCCACGGCGACACCGCGCAGTCCTTCGCAGGAGAGTCCCCGCTTGCCCAACCCCCCTCCGCGCTCGCCGGTCCCGCCCACCGCACGGACGCCTTCCTCCACGTCGACGTCCGCGACGGTCATCTCCCGAGGTCCCGGTTACGTGCAGCGTCCGGGTTCCACGGGTGGGCGCCCTGGTGGGCCTCCGGGCAGTCGCCCGGGCGGACCCGGTGGTCCCGGCAGCCGTCCGGGGGGGCCCGGTGGTCCCGGCAGCCGTCCTGGCGCGCCCATGCAAGGGCGTCCGGGCGGTCCGCCGGTGCAGAACCGTCCGGGAGCGCCCATGCAGGCGCGTCCGGGCCAGACCGGGCCGGTGCGTCCGTCCTCGCCGCCCCAGGCGGCCGGCGGCGGCGCCCCGGTGCAGCCGAACGGCCCCACCATCATGGTGGGCGGCGTCCCGCACGCCCAGGTCGCGCCCACGCCGGGCGCCCAGGCGCGCCCCACGGCCACCCAGGCCGTGGTCATCTCGCGCCCGCTCATCCAGGTCCGCCGCGTCACGCCCACCACGACCCAGGCCAAGCAGTACCCCATGGCCCCGGGCCGCACGGCGCTCGGCACGGAGAAGCGCGAGTACAAGGTCGTCCCGGATCACCTGGGCCGCGGCCGCGAGCTCGTGGACGTCTCCAAGAACAAGGAGCGTGGCCAGCGCAAGCGCACGGGTCCTGAGACGACCAGCGTTTCGAAGCAGGAGCTGTCGGACATGGTCTGGGGCCGCATCCAGATCCCCATCCGCGGCAAGAAGCGCAAGCCCACGAAGAAGGGCGCCAAGACGCAGATCACCCAGATGGCCGAGGACAAGAAGGTCATCAAGCTCCAGGAGGGCATCAGCGTCTCCGACCTGGGTCAGCGCATGGGTGTGCGCACCGCGGAGCTCATCAAGAAGCTGATGGGCATGCAGAAGATGGCCACGGCGAACCAGATCCTGGACGCCGACACCGCGGAGCTCATCGCCACCGACTACCACTGGAAGGTCGAGCGCGTCGGCTTCGAGGTGGAGGACTACCTGCCGGAGGTCACCGCCCGGGCCGAGGACGAGCGTCCCCGTCCGCCGGTGGTCACCATCATGGGCCACGTCGACCACGGCAAGACGAGCCTGCTCGACGCCATCCGCCAGGCCAGCGTGGCCTCGGGCGAGGCGGGCGGCATCACCCAGCACATCGGCGCGTACAGCGTGTCCACCGCGCGCGGCGACGTCACGTTCCTGGACACCCCGGGTCACGAGGCCTTCACGTCCATGCGCGCCCGTGGCGCCAACGTGACGGACATCGTGGTGTTGGTGGTGGCCGCGGACGACGGCGTGATGCCCCAGACCGTGGAGGCCATCAAGCACGCCAAGCAGGCGGAAGTGCCCATCGTCGTCGCCATCAACAAGATGGACGTCCCGGGCGCCAACCCCGACCGCGTGAAGAAGGACCTCGCGAGCCAGGAGCTGGTGCCGGAAGAGTGGGGCGGCGACACCATCATGGTGCCCGTCTCCGCGAAGACGAAGATGAACCTGGATCTCCTCCTGGAGAACCTGGCGCTGCAGGCCGAGGTCCTGGAGCTGACGGCGAACCCCACCCGTCCGTCGGTGGGCGCCATCGTGGAAGCGAAGCTGGAGCGTGGCCGCGGTCCCGTGGCCACGGTGCTGGTGCAGGAGGGCACGCTCAAGCTGGGCGACGCCATCGTCACCGGCACGCACTACGGCCGCGTCCGCGCCATGAACAACAGCCGCGGCGAGCAGGTGAAGGAAGTGAAGCCGGGCTACTGCGCGGAGGTCGTCGGTCTGTCCGGCGTGCCCACCGCGGGTGACGCCATCAACGTGGTGTCCGACGAGAAGGCGGCCAAGCAGATCGCCGACCACCGCGGGATGAAGGAGCGGCAGGCGGAGCTCAGCAAGGTCAGCCGCGAGTCCCTGGAGCAGCTCTTCGCCAAGACGAAGGCGGGCGGCGGTCCCAAGGAGCTGCGCGTCGTCATCAAGGCGGACGTGCAGGGCTCCGCGGAGGCGGTGCGCCAGGCGGTCGAGAAGCTCACCACGCACAAGGTGCGGGTGGTCATCATCGACGCGGGCGTGGGCGCCATCACGGAGACCGACGTCATGCGCGCCGCCGCTTCCAAGGGCGTCGTGCTGGGCTTCAACGTGAAGCCGGAGTCGGGCGCGGAGGCCGCGGCCAAGGCGCAGGAAGTGTCGCTGCAGAGCTACTCCATCATCTACGAGCTCATCGACGGGGTTCGCACGGAGATGGAGGGCCTCCTGGAGCCCATCCGCACCGAGCGCAAGCTGGGCCGTGCGGAAGTGCGCAACACCTTCAACGTGCCCAAGCTGGGCACCATCGCTGGCGCGGCCGTCCTGGACGGCGTGATGAAGCGCGGCTCGTTCGTGCGCCTGATGCGCGAGAACAAGCAGCTCTTCTCCGGCAAGATGGCGTCGCTGCGCCGCTTCAAGGACGACGTGAAGGAGGTCGCGCAGGGCTTCGAGTGCGGTATCGGCATCGAGAACTTCAACGACCTCAAGGCCGGCGACATCATCGAGGCCTACGAGATCGAGGAGACCCGCCAGAGCCTCTCCTGAGTCCAGGAGGCGCACTCGACGGACCCCGGGGAAGGCCCCACCTTCTCCGGGGGAAGGACGACGTGTCGGCGGGGGCTCGGCGCGGATGATGCGGCGCGCCGCCGTCGGCCTGGGGGACCTCTATGTTCGTGGGTGTCGCACGCCTCACCCTCCAGATTCCGGAGAGCGCCTCGCTGAAGTCCAAGCGTCAGGTGCTCCGCCGGGTGACGGACCGGGTGAAGGCCCGTTTCAACGTGGCCGTCGCGGAAGTGGACGACCAAGACCTCTGGCAGAAGGCGTCCGTCGCGCTGGCGGTGGTCGGCAACGAGCGCCGCCATGTGGATGAGCAGCTGGAGAAGATCATCCACTTCATCGAAGAGATGTACGTCGCGCCGCTGATGGCCCGGGAGACGGAGATCCTCGCCTTCGGGGAGAAGCTCTACTCCGAGCCCGTCACGGGCGCGTTCCGTGCCCCGGCGAAGGTGCCGGAGGACGAGCTGGACGCGGAGGCCGGCCTGTCACCCGAGGACGCGCACGCGCACTCGGAGGCCGCCATCGCCCGCTTCCTGCGCAGCGACCGTTCGCTGGCGGAGGCGGAGGGGCTGGGCTCCTGGGAGCAGCGGCACGAGGGGGCGGGTCCCGGGACGGGGACTTCCCGGCCCCTGGTTGAGGGTGGAAATCTGTCGCTGGACGACGCTCGGGCCAAGGCCCGGGCGCTGCGCAACCCGCGAGACTGGGAGAAGAAATGACGACGCATGCACGACCCGAGCGCGTGGGGCAGGAAATCCAGGCGGCGATTGGCGCCCTGCTGACGCGGGGGGAATTGCGCGACCCGCGCATCGGCTTCATCACCATCACCGGCGTGAAGGTGTCGCCGGACCTGCGGGTGGCGAAGGTCTTCTATTCGATGTTGGGCACGGACCAGGAGAAGGCGGACACCCAGAAGGGCCTGGACGCGGCCAAGGGCTTCGTCCGCCGCGAGGTGACGTCCGCGGTGAACCTGCGCGTGTCGCCCGAAATCTTCTTCGCCTTCGACGCGTCCGTGGGCGAGGGCGATAAGATCGACCGGCTCCTGCGCGAGGTGCGCGGCAAGGAAGGTTGGTAGAACCCGCGTCATGGACGGCGTCCTCGTCATCGACAAGCCCCTGGGCCCCACCTCCTTCGACGTGGTGCGCCAGGTGCGCGGCCTGCTGAAGGTGAAGAAGGCGGGCCACACGGGCACGCTCGACCCGATGGCCACCGGTGTGCTGCCGGTGTGCCTGGGAGAGGCCACCAAGGTCGCGGGTTACATCACGGAAGGTGACAAGGCCTACGACGCCGTGGTGCGGCTGGGCGTGGAGACGGACACCCAGGACGCCCAGGGCAAGCCGACGGCGGAGGCCCCGGTGCCCCCGCTGACGGCGCCGCTGCTGGAGTCGGTGCTCGGCCGCTTCCGGGGCACCTTCGAACAGGTGCCGCCCATGTACTCGGCGGTGAAGGTGGCCGGGAAGCGCCTGTACGAGCTGGCCCGGGCGGGCGAGGAAGTGGAGCGGGCCAGCCGCACCGTCACGGTGCACGAGCTGGTGCTGCGCGACTTCTCCGCGGACCGGCTGACGCTGTCGGTGCGCTGCTCGAAGGGCTTCTATGTGCGCACGCTCGCGTTCGACCTGGGCCGCGCGCTGGGCTGCGGGGCGCACCTGGAGGCGCTGCGGCGCACGATGAGCGGCCCCTTCACCCTGGCGCGCTCGCTGCCCCTGGGGGACCTGGCGTCCCTTTCGCGCGAGGACGTGGCCGGGCGGCTGGTGTCCCTGGCGGACGCGCTGACGGACCTGCCCGCGGTGCGGGTGGGCGCGGAGGACGCGCGGCGGGTGACGCACGGCGTCCCCGTGGAGGTCGCGCCCGTGCCGGGCCGGGTGCGTGTGCTGGGCCCGGAGGACGCCCTGCTCGCCATGGCGGAGGTGGTGGGCGGGCGGCTGCGCTACCTGCGGGTGTTCGTCTGAGTGGCCACCCGGACCCATGACATCGCGGTGAGCGTGGCCCCCAGCCTGCGCGGCGCCTTCGACGGGCGGCGCGAGCTGTCGCTGGGCGTGCCGGCGGCGGCGGGCATCGGCGACGTGGTGGAGGCCCTGCTGCGGCTCTACCCGCGCACGCGGCAGCTCCTGGCGGGCGACAGCGGCGAGCCGGGCAGCCTGTACCTGCACGTGGCCATGGACGAGGCGACCGCCCGGGAGCTCTCCCCGGGGGCCGGCGGAATGCCCAGCGGCTGCCGGTTGTACGTCTTCGCACTGTCCCGACCCCCGAGGGGCGGACGGACAGGCGGCGAAGGTTGACCCCCCCGGGGGTGAAGCTTATAAGCGGCCCGCTCGTTAGAAGGACATGGCCTGGTCTGTACCCCTCCGCGGACCCAGGCGGCACGAGCGGTCACCCCGGAGCGGGATTCAGGAAGAAGCCATGTCGTTGCATCAGGAGCGCAAGAGCGAGCTGGTCACGAAGTTCCGCACCCACGAGTCCGACACCGGCTCGCCCGAGGTGCAGGTGGCGCTGCTGTCCGAGCGCATCAACATGCTCACCGAGCACTTCAAGACCCACAAGAAGGACCACCACTCCCGCCGCGGTCTGCTGAAGCTGGTCGGTCAGCGCCGCCGCATGCTGGACTACCTCAAGTCCAAGGACGTGGCCCGTTACAAGAAGCTCATCGAGGGCCTCGGCATCCGCAAGTAGGCACTGGAGAGCACCCGGGGCGCTGGCACAACACCAGCGCCCCGCGCGTTTAGGCAGCACGGTTTCGCAGCACCGGTTCAAACAGAAGCGCGGACGTGGGCGAAGGAGTGGGCGAGGGCGTGGTGGAGGCAGGCTCTTTTGGTTTCCGTTCAGACCGGCCGACCTGAGGTTCCAGGTGGGCGGGTGTGATCAGGGATCAAGAGGTCTGGTCCATCCCTCCGGCGCTCCGCAACGGAGCCCGTTTCCGCAGTACAGGCAGCGTTCGTCTGGCATGTGCCTGCTTCAAGGCCCTGGCGACCGCTCATTCCCAGAAGGCCCCTTCCAGGCGGCCCGGCCCCATGCACGTGGGCCGGCCGTGGCTGGCGCGGGTCTTCGCACGCGAAGCAGGCACAGAGGCCACACGACATGTTGAAGAAGAGCGTCAAGATTGGTGAGAACGAGCTGAGCATCGAGACGGGCCGCCTGGCCAAGCAGGCTGACGGCGCGGTGGTGGTCCGCTACGGCGACACCATGCTGCTCATCACGGCGGTGAGCGCGCGGGAGAAGAAGGACGTCGACTTCCTGCCCCTCACGGTGGAGTACCAGGAGAAGCTGTACTCGGCGGGCCGCATCCCGGGCAGCTACTTCAAGCGCGAGGGCCGTCTGACGGAGAAGGAGACGCTGGCCTCCCGTCTGGTGGACCGCTCCTGCCGCCCGCTGTTCCCGGAAGGCTACGCCTACGAGACGCAGGTCATCGCGTCCGTCATCTCCGCGGACCCGGAGAACGAGGGTGACATCCACGGCATCACCGGCGCCTCCGCGGCGCTGTGGGTGTCGGACATCCCGTTCAACGGCCCCATCGCGGGCATCCGCGTGGGCCGCGTGGGCGGCCAGCTGGTGGCCAACCCCACCGCGAAGCAGCGCGAGCAGAGCGACCTGGACCTCGTCATGGCGGTGAGCCGCGAGGCCATCGTGATGGTGGAGGGTGGCGCGGAGGAGGTCAGCGAGGCGGACATGGTGGCGGCGCTGGAGTTCGGCCGTCAGCAGGCCCAGCCCGCCCTGGACATCCAGGACCAGCTGCGCGCCGAGCTGAAGAAGCAGGTCCGCTCCTACGACAAGCTGGCCACCATCGACGAGGGCCTGCGCGCGCAGGTCCGCGCCCTGGCGATGGACGGCGTGAAGGCCGGCTACGCCATCAAGGAGAAGGCGGCCCGCTACGACGCGCTCTCCAAGGCGAAGAAGGCGGCGGTGGCCGCGCTCAAGGAGAAGATGGGCGCGGAGTTCACCCCGCAGGTGGAGAAGCACGCCAAGCAGGTCATCGAGGACCTGAAGTACGACCACATGCGTGAGCTCACCGTGAACGGTGGCCGCATCGGTGACCGCGGCCACGACGTGGTGCGCTCCATCACCAACGAGGTCGGCGTGCTGCCCCGCACGCACGGCAGCGCGGTGTTCACCCGCGGCGAGACGCAGGCGCTCGTGGTCGCCACGCTGGGCACCAGCGAGGACGAGCAGCGGCTGGAGCTCTTGAGCGGCCAGGCCTTCAAGCGCTTCATGCTGCACTACAACTTCCCGCCCTTCAGCGTGAACGAGACCAAGCCCCTGCGCGGCCCCGGCCGTCGCGAGGTCGGTCACGGCGCCCTGGCGGAGCGCGCGCTGCGCAACATGATTCCGGCCAGCGACTCGTTCCCCTACACGGTGCGCCTGGTGTCGGAGATCCTGGAGTCCAACGGCTCCTCGTCCATGGCCTCCGTGTGCGGTGGCACGCTGGCGCTGATGGACGCGGGCGTCCCCATCAAGGCGCCGGTGGCGGGCATCGCCATGGGCCTGGTGAAGGAGGGTGAGAAGATCGCCATCCTGTCCGACATCCTGGGGGATGAGGACCACCTGGGCGACATGGACTTCAAGGTCTGCGGCACGTCCAACGGCATCACGTCCATCCAGATGGACATCAAGATCACCGGCCTCACCACGGAGATCATGAGCCGCGCGCTGGAGCAGGCGCGTCAGGGCCGCATCCACATCCTGGCGGAGATGGCGAAGACGCTGAACGCTCCCCGCAAGGAGATCAGCCAGTTCGCGCCGCGCATCACCACCATCCAGATCCGTCCGGAGTTCATCAAGAACGTCATCGGGCCGGGCGGCAAGGTGATCAAGGACATCATCGCCCGCACGGGTGCCGCGATTAACATCGAGGACACCGGCCGCGTGGACATCGCCAGCGCGAACGGCGAGGCGGTGAAGGCGGCCATCGCGATGATCCAGGCGCTCACGCGCGAGGCGGAGATCGGGAAGATCTACACGGGCACGGTGCGGAAGATCGCCGAGTTCGGCGCCTTCGTGGAGCTGTTCCCGGGCACCGACGGCCTCATCCACATCTCCGAGCTGTCCGACAAGCGCGTGAAGAGCGTGTCGGACGTGCTGAGCGAGGGTGACGAGGTGCTGGTGAAGGTCGTCAGCATCGACAAGACGGGCAAGATCCGCCTGTCTCGCAAGGAGGCCATGGCCGAGCGCGCCACCGCGCAGGGCACGCCCCCTCCGGCCGCCGCCCCCGCGGCCCCGACGCCGGACGCGAAGGCCTGAGTCTGGCCTTCCGGTAGAGGCCTTCCTCCCGCGAGGAAGGCCGCTTCCCGACGCCCCGTCTCCTCCCGCCTCCGGGCGCGAAGGGGCGGGGCGTTGTCGTGGGTGGGGCCGCGGACCAGGCGCCGGATGGATGCCGGGTTCCTCCCGTCCGCGTGTCGAGCCGGGAGTGGGGGCGGGCGCCGGGCTCGTCCTATCCGGGTGTCGAGCGGAGGGGAGCGAATGCCGGGCTCGTCCCATCCGTGTGTCGAGCCCGGGGGCGGATATGGGGCTCCTCCCGTCCGCGTGTCGAGCTGCGGGCGGGGGCGGATGCCGGGCTCGTCCCATCCGTGTGTCGAGCCGAGGGGAGCGAATGCCGGGCTCGTCCCGTCCGTGTGTCGAGCCCAGGGGGCGGATATGGGGCTCCTCCCGTTCGCGTGTTGAGCCCGGGGGCGAGGGGCGGAGGCCGGGCGCTTCCCGTCCGCGTGTCGAGCCCGGGGGCGAGGGGCGGAGGCCGGGCGCCTCCCGTCCGCGTGTCGAGCCCGGGGGCGAGGGGCGGAGGCCGGGCGCTTCCCGTCCGCGTGTCGAGCCAGGGGCGGGGGGGGCGGAGGCCGGGCGCCTCCCGTTCGCGTGTCGAGCCGGGGGCGAGGGGCGGAGGCCGGGCGCCTCCGGTCCGCGTGTCGAGCCCGGGGCGGGTGTCGCGGGCCCGGGGATCTGCCGGGCGCGCTCCGGGCCGCCTGGGTTTTCGTGCTCCGGCCCTGGCGGTTTAAATCCCCAGCGGGGCTTGCCTCGTTGATGGGGGACCGCTCCGGAGGCGTCGCCATGCCGTCCCAGCCATCCAGCTCCCCGGAGCCCTCGAGCAGCTTCCTCACGGATGTGTCCCGCTTCCTGGGCGCGTTCCGCTGGGCGTTCATGCCGCTGGGCCTGCTGGCGCTGGTGGCGGTGGGCGTACACGCGGCGGCGGACACGCTGGATGACCGGCTGCTCACGGGGGTGGACCGGCTGGACTCGGCGTTCGACGCGTGGGTCGGACAGTCGTCCTCGACGGCGTTCCTGGTGGACTGGGTGTCCCTGGAGACGCGCACCCGGCTGGCGCGGGCCCTGGCCCTGGTGTGGGAGCTGGCGGCGGACCTGCTCCTGGCGCTGCCGGCGCTCGGCTATCGCGAGGTGGCGGCGCCCCGGCCGGCGGAGGCCTGGCGGCGGCTGGAGGTGTCCTCGGAGGCTTCCTCGTGGAAGGCGCTGCTGCGGCGCTGTCTTCGCCGTCCCACGCCGATGCGGTGGGTGCGGCCCCTGGCCACGGCGGGCGTGGTGGTGGCGGGCGCGTGCACGGTGGCGCGGCTGGTCCAGGGCACGGTGTACCTGTCGTGGCGGCCGTTGTTCGGCGACACCGCCGCGGACCTGTCCGCCCGGGGGCTGGCGGTGGCGGCGCTGTGCGGCGTGAGCGTGTCGCTGGGCTGGCGCGCGGTGCTGCGAAACCTCCAGCACGCGGACGCGGCCTGCGAGGCGGTGGGCCCCCGGCGGGCGTGGACGCGAGGCCTCGTGGGTTGCCTGCTGGTGGCGCCCCTGGGCTTCGCGGCGGCGTGGGACGCGGCTCCGGTGCTGTCCTTCCTTCGCTGAGGCCCTGACGCATGTTCGCTCGACGCGCCCGGGGACTGCTGGACTTCACCTTCGCGCTGCTGTGCGTGTGGTGCGCGTACCACCACACGCCCGCGGGCGCGCTGCTGCGGCGCGCGGGAGCCTGGGCGTTCCACACGCGCACCACGGCCCGGCCGCTGCTGGCGTACTACGACGGGGTGAGCGGCACGGCGGTGCCCATGCCGGACGCACTGCCCGCCGTGATGCTCACGCGCGTGCCCACGAGCGCGGAGGCGCTGGCGTGGGGGGCGCACTCGGCGCTGAAGGCCCTGGACCCGAAGGCGCGCGAGCCCGCCCTGGCCCTGGCGCGCGAGCTGGGCATCGCGCCGGAGACGCTGGTGGACCCGACGCGTGGGCCCGTGGCGACGCGGCGGCTGCTGGATGCGCTCGCCGGGGACTTCCCGTCGGAGGAGGCGCGGCTGACGGCGGTGTTCGCCGGGCGGGTGCCCGCGCGGTTCGCGCTGGCGCGGGTGGACGCGGAGGGCGGCGCGCTCAGCCTGGAGCGGCTGGCGAAGCAGTTGCCGCCGGGCTTCGAGGGCTCCTCGGTGGGCGCGGCGCAGGCGCTGGCGCTGTCGACGGCGCTGATGCTCGGGTGGCCGGTGGCGGAGAGCGCGCCGGTGACGAGCCCGTTCGGCTACCGCGTCCACCCGACCCTGCGCACGCGGCGGATGCACACGGGGGTGGACCTGGCGGTGCGCTCGGGCACGACGGTGAGCGCGGTGGCGGCGGGCGTGGTGCGCCGCGCGAGCGAGGACTCCGTCAACGGCCGCGTGCTGGTGCTGGACCACGGCCGGGGCGTGACGACGGCGTACTGCCACAACTCCGAGCTGCTGGTGACGGCGGGCACGCGCGTGGAGAGGGGCCAGGCCATCGCGCTGTCGGGGAGCACCGGCCGCTCCACCGGGCCGCACCTGCACTACCAGCTGGAGCTGGCCGCCCGGCCCGTGGATCCGTTGGGGTTCCGCACCGCCCTGCGCATGGCGGACGGCGCGACCGAGCTGTGAGCGCGCTGGCCGGACGACCCGTGACGTCGGGGCCAGGAAGTAGAGGCGGGTATGGGTGCGTGTTACGGCAGGCGCATGGACCCCTCGCTGACCGTCCCCGTGCGCCGGGTGCGCTCGCATCCGGACCCCCTGCCGCTGCCCCGCTATGAGACGGCGCAAGCCGCGGGCCTGGACCTGCGGGCCGACATCGACGAAGAGCGGGTGCTCCAACCCCTGGAGCGGATGGCGGTGCCCACGGGGCTGGCCTTCGCGCTCCCCCCCGGCTTCGAGGGGCAGGTGCGGCCCCGCTCGGGGCTGGCGCTGCGCCACGGGGTGACGTGCCTCAACTCCCCCGGGACGGTGGACGCGGACTACCGGGGGGAGGTGCAGGTGCTGCTCATCAACCTGTCCAACGCGCCCTTCACGCTGCGTCGGGGGGACCGGGTGGCCCAGCTGGTGGTGGCGCCAGTGACCTCCGCGGCCCTGCTCGAGGTGGCCGTCCTGGAGGTGACTTCCCGGGGTGACGGCGGTTTCGGGTCCACGGGCCGCTGAGGCCCGGCGCGCAACGTCGTTCCTCAACGGCTCCGGAGCGGGCAGAATGGAGTTCCCGGCCGTCCGCCGGGAGGCCGCCCCCCGCGACCTCGTTCCGGAGTTTCACTGCTTTGCTCTGCTACCGCTGCGGCAGCCACGTCCCCGATACGAGTGAAACCTGCGCCACGTGTGGCCAGAAGTTCGACGCGGCCGCGCGCCAGGCGGCGGGGGCTGCGCGCAAGCGGGGAGCGGAGGGGGCGCCGTACAAGCCGGGCGACGTCGTCGCGGACCGCTACGCCATCCAGGAGGTGGTGGGCGCGGGGCCGCTGGGCTTCGTCTTCCGGGCGCAGGACCAGGCCATCGACGTGGAGGTGGCGCTGAAGGTCATCCAGCCCCGGCTGGTGCAGCAGCCCGAGGAGCGCACGCAGTTCGCGCTGTCCATGCGGGTGGGCAAGAAGCTCAACCACCCGAACCTGGTGCGCGTGTACGAAGAGGGGGTGGACGGGGACCGGCCCTTCTTCACGATGCAGCTGTTGGAGGGCCTGCCGCTGCGCCGGATGATGGAGCAGCGCACGGCGAAGGGGCAGCTGTTCTCGTTGAAGGAAGTGGAGCCGCTGCTGGCGCAGATGGCGGCGGCGCTGGACGGGGCGCACCGTTTCGGGCCGCACGCGGACCTGAAGCCGGAGAACGTCTTCGTCCTGCCGGACCTGTTGAAGGTGACGGACTGCGGGCTGGGGCTCGCGGTGCCGCACCTGCCCTTCGTGCAGGCGCAGAAGGGGCACCGGGCGGCGGCGTACATCGCCCCGGAGTACGTCAATGGCGCGGAGCTGGACACGCGCATGGACGTGTACTCGCTGGGCGTGTTGATGGGGGAGATGGTGACGGGCCTGCTGCCGGAGGACGGCGGCGTGCCCGAGGTGACGGTGCGGCATCCGGACCTGCCTCCCGCGTTCGAGTCGCTGTACCGGCGCGCGCTCAACCAGAACCCGCTGGCCCGTCCGAAGTCGGGCGGTGAGCTGCACGCGGAGTTCGCGGCGCTGGTGCAGCGTCACCCGGCCGCGGCGTCCCGGCAGCGCGCGGTGCCGACGACGGGCGCGCTGCCCCCGGCGGCGGTGGCCGCGCGGGCGGCGAACAAGCCGTTGCCACCGGTGCCCACCGGCATGCTCCCCATCGCCAGCGCACCGACGCCGGCCGCGCCCACCCCGGCGCAGGACGAAGAGCCCCCACCGGACGCGACGCAGCCGCTGGACGCGGCGACGCTGGCGGCCATCCTGGGCTCGAACGCGCAGGCGCTCGACTACATCACGGGGCCCGAGGCGCGCTCCGTGTCCGATGCGGCGACGCAGCAGGAGATGCGCGCGGTGGCGGAGCGCCCGGCGGGGCGGCGGGGCGCGGAGGCGGATCCGCGCGCGCTGGGGCAGGCCCCCGACGCGGCGACACAGCTGGAGCCCCGGGCGGCCTCTCGCGCGGCGGAGGAGCCGAAGGCCAAGGCTGCCGAGCCGGTGATGCGCATCTTCGCGAAGGCGGAGGAGCCGTCATTCCCCGCGGATCCCCGCGGGGCCCGTTCCGGAGAGCGTGGCGGCGAGGCGTCCTCCGGGGATGCGCGCTCGGGTCGGGATTCCGCGTCCAGCGAAGGGCGCTCGGGAGGGCGTGGCGAGTCCTCCAGCGGCCGTGGCGGCGAGGCGTCCTCCGGGGATGCGCGCTCGAATGGCCGTGGCGAAGCCTCGTCTGGAGATGCGCGCTCGAACGGTCGTGGCGAGGCCTCGTCCGGGGACGTGCGCTCCAATGGCCGTGGCGAAGCTTCGTCCGGGGACGTGCGCTCCAACGGTCGTGGCGAAGCTTCGTCTGGGGACGCGCGCTCCAATGGCCGTGGTGAAGCCTCGTCCGGAGATGCGCGCTCGAACGGCCGTGGCGAGGCTTCGTCCGGGGACGCGCGCTCGAACGGTCGCGGCGAAGCCTCGTCCGGAGACGCTCGCTCGAATGGTCGCGGTGACGCTTCGGCCAGTGATGCACGCTCCGGTGGTCGCGGTGACGCCGCGTCGAGCGACGGACGGTCCGGCGGTCGCGGCGATGACGGGCGCGCGAGCGGTCGCGGTGGCGAGTCCTCCAGCGATGGACGGGCCGGTGGGCGCGGTGACGGCGGGCGCAACGCGGATGCATCCGCCACGGAGTCTCGCTCCGGGCGCGGCGCGGACCCGGCGAGCGACGGCCGCTCTGGCGGTCGTGGCTCCGACGACGACGAACCCTCCGAGTCCCGCTCCTCGGGCCGGAACGGCCGCAACTCGCGGGCTTCGGGCATGGCGTCGTCGGCGAACCCGCGCGGCTCGGAGCCGTCCGGCCCTCGCGGCTCGCGAGCCTCCGCGGCCCAGGGATCGGCTCGGGGCGCCAACGAGAACTCGACGGGTGGACGCTCGCGCAAAGGGGAACCCCCGCCTGACGTGTCGGGCGCTCGCGCCGCCACGCGCCGGCTGTCGCCCGCGACCTCCGGCCTGCACACGCTGCCCGTGACGCGGGCGACGCAGGCGAAGCCGGCCCGCTCGGCGGGGTCCAGCTCGATGATGTGGATGGTGGTCCTCGCGGTGATGGGCATCGTCCTGGGCGCGGGCGGCGGCTATCTCTGGCTGCGCCTGCGTCAGGCCCAGGCCGGTAGGAACGGCACCGGGCCCGCCACGCCTGGGTCGTCCACCGCCGCGGGTGGCATCCTGGCCACGGACCGCTGTCCCCCCGACATGCGCCTGGTGAGCGGCGGCAGCTTCAAGAAGGGCTCCCCTCCGGAAGACCTCCAGGCCGCTGGCTCCAGCGACGAGATGCGCATGGACAGCGTCATGGTGGAGAGCTTCTGCGTGGACGAGTTCGAGTTCCCCAACCAGCAGGGCCACAAGCCGCGCCTCGCGGCGAGCTGGCTCGAGGCGAAGACCGCCTGCGAGGACCTGGGCAAGCACCTGTGCTCCGAGGAGGAGTGGGAGAAGGCCTGCAAGGGGCCCGGCAACGCGCGCTTCTCCTCGGGGGATGAGCAGGTCCAGAAGGTCTGCAACACCGGCGCCGCGGACGGGGCCGCGCGGAAGATCGCGACCTCTGGCTCCTTCAGCGCCTGCCGCTCCGCCTACGGCCCGGCCGACCTGTCCGGGAACGCGGCCGAGTGGACCTCCTCCCACTACCTGAACACCGAGGACTGGCTCATCAAGGGCGGCTCCTTCGACAAGCCCAGCGACGCCGCCCGGTGCTCCGCGCGCCGCAGGGGCGCCCCGTCGCTGAAGGCCCCGGACGTGGGCTTCCGCTGCTGCCAGCAAGTGGCGCGATGACGAACCTCCGGCGGCTCGCGCTCCTGACGCTCCTGCTGCCCGCCGTCGCCTTCGCGCAGGCCGCGCAGCGAGGTCCGGGCCGTCCCCGCGTCGTGGCCGTGAAGTCCGCGAGCCTCGCGCCGTACGCTTCCTTCCTCGCTGGCTTCGCGTCGGAGGCCCGCGCGGACGTCACCGAGCTGACGCTGGAGGAGAGCCCCACGGAGGCGGCGCGCGTCTTCAAGTCGCTGGCCGCGCAGAAGCCCGCGCTGGTCCTGGCCCTGGGCCCCCTGGCCGCCAACGCCGCGCGCCGCTCGCTGGGCGAGGACGTGCCCGTGCTGTTCGCCATGGTGCCGTACCACGAGAAGTACGGCCTGGAGGCGCCGCACGTCACCGGCATCGCGCTCACCAGCGACTTCGGTCCGGAGCTGGCCGCGCTCAAGGCCGTGGCGCCAGGGGCGAAGCGCGTGGGCATCCTGCACGACCCGCGCTCCTCGGCGGGGGCGGTGGCGCAGGCCCGCTCCGCTGGCGCGGCCCTTGGGCTCACCATCGTGCCGCTGGCCGTGGAAGCGCAGGAGCGGGTGGGCGAGGTGCTGGAGGGCGCGGCGGGGAAGGTGGACGGCCTGCTGATGGTTGCGGACAAGACCGTGGGCAACGCCTCCGTCGTCCAGGCCCTCATCGCCTTCAGTGCCTCCCGCAAGGTGCCGCTGGTGGCGCTCACGGCCAGCCAGGTGAAGGAGGGCGCGACGCTGGCCCTCTCGCCAGCCCCGCTGGCGCTCGGTCAGCAGGCGGGGCGGCTGGCCAACCGCATCATCCACGAGAAGGTCGACCCCGGCGCGCTGGCGGTGGCGCGGCCCGAAGGACTGGACCTTTCGTTCAACCTCACCGCCGCGAAGAAGTCAGGTCCGTCCTGTGACGTCGTGCTGGAAGTGCTCCGGTTCGCGGCGCGCCGGGACTTTGCCGTGAAGGTCTACGAGTGATTCCACGTTACAGCCGTCAGGAAATGGCCTCCCTCTGGTCCGACGTCGCCCGCTACCGCCGCTGGCGCGACGTGGAGCTCGCCGCGCTGGAGGGCATGGTCGCGCAGGGGCTCGCGCCCAGGGACGCGCTGGCCGACTGCCTCGCCCGCGCCGGTGACTTCACCGAAGCGGACGCCGCGCGCATCGAGGAGATCGAGCGCACCACCAAGCACGACGTCATCGCCTTCCTCACCTTCGTGGAGGAGCGCGTGGGGCCCAGCGCGCGCTGGCTGCACCTGGGCATGACGTCCTCGGACGTGCTGGACACGTCGCTGGGGCTCACCCTGCGCGACGCGGTGGACCTGCTCCTCAAGGGCATGGACCGCGTGATGGCCGCGGTGGAGAAGCGCGCCTTCGAGCACAAGCACACGCTGCAGATGGGCCGCAGCCACGGCATCCACGCGGAGCCCATCACCTTCGGGCACAAGCTGGCCATCTGGTACGACGAGCTGCGCCGGGGCCGCACGCGCCTCCTGCACGCGCGCGACACCATCGCGGTGGGGAAGATCTCCGGCGCGGTGGGCACCTTCGCGCACCTGCCGCCGTCGGTGGAGGAGCACGTCTGCCAGAAGCTGGGCCTGACGCCCGCGCCCGCCTCCAGCCAGGTGGTGCAGCGCGACCGGCACGCGGAGTTCTTCACCGCCATCGCCCTGGTGGGCGCCAGCCTGGAGAAGTTCGCCGTGGAGATCCGCCACCTCCAGCGCACGGAGGTGCGCGAGGCGGAGGAGCCCTTCACGCCCGGCCAGAAGGGCAGCAGCGCCATGCCGCACAAGCGCAACCCCATCCTGTCGGAGAACCTCACGGGCCTGGCGCGCCTGCTGCGCGGCTACGCGGTGAGCGCGATGGAGGACGTGGCGCTGTGGCACGAGCGGGACATCTCGCACTCGTCCGTGGAGCGCGTGATTGGTCCGGACGCCACCGTGCTCCTGGACTTCATGCTCCACCGCTTCGCCGGGCTCATCGAGAACATGCGCGTCTACCCGGAGCAGATGAAGAAGAACCTGGACCTGCTGGGCGGCGTGGTGAACTCGCAGCGGCTCCTGCTGGAGCTGGCGCGCAAGGGCATGGACCGGCAGGCCGCGTACGTCGTCGTCCAGCGCAACGCGATGAAGATGTTCGAGGAGGGCGTGGACTTCCGGCAGGCGCTGCTGGCGGACGCGGATCTGCTCAAGATGATGACGCCCGAGGAGATCTCCGACTGCTTCTCCCCGGGCTACCACACGCGCCAGATGGACGCGGTGTTCCAGCGCGTGTTCGGCCGCGCCAGCTAGCGCGGCCCGCACCGGGCGACGGGGCTGCCGCTACAGGTATCCCTTCGCCCGCAGGTTGGACTCGATGCGCGCGTGCACGTCCCCGGGGGTGAGCGTCAGCGGCATGCCGGTGATGCGCTCGTAGGCGGCCACGTACTTGGTGGCCAGGTCCACGCGCACGTCGTCGGGGATGGCGGGCAGCGCGCCGTGGCCGGAGAAGTTCCGCTCGCGGATGAGCCACTGGCGGATGTTCTCCTTGTCCAGCATCCGCTGGTCCTCGCCCTTGGCGAAGCGCGCCTCGTACTCGTCCGCCACCCAGTAGCGGCTGGAGTCCGGGGTGTGCATCTCGTCGATGACGAAGAGCTCGTCGCCCACCTTGCCGAACTCGTACTTGGTATCCACCAGGATGAGGCCGCGCGTGCGCGCCCACGTCTGGCCTTCCAGGAACAGGCCCCGGGCGGCCTCCGTGATGCGGGCCCAGTCACGCGGCGTGGCCAGCCCGCGCGCCAGGATCTCGGCCTCGGAGATGGGCTCGTCGTGCTGGCCGTACTCCGCCTTGGTGGACGGCGTGAGGATGGGCGTGGGGAACGCGCTGTCCTTGCGCAGCCCTTCGGGGAACGGAACCCCGTAGGCGGTGTGCGTGCCCTTCTCGTAGTCGCGCCACAGGCTGCCGGTGAGGTAGCCGCGCACCACCACTTCCACGGAGAACGGCTGGCAGGCGCGCGCCACGGTGACGTTCGCGTCGGGCACGTCCAGCACGTGGTTGGGGCAGATGTGCTTCGTGCGGTCGAACCAGAAGGCCGCCAGGCGGTTGAGCACCTCGCCCTTGAAGGGGATGGTGGTGAGCACGTGGTCGAACGCGGAGAGGCGGTCGCTCGTCACCAGGACCAGCGTGTCGCCCTTGCGGTACGTGTCGCGGACCTTGCCCTTGTAGGGGGTTCCCAGGGCGGGCAGGTCCGTCTGGCGGAGCGTGTGGGTGAGTTGCGCGTGGAGGGCGGAGGTGTTCACGTCGGGGGCGCCTCGCGGCCCCGGACACTGACCGCCGGGAAGGGGCGGGAGCGGGGCCAGCTCATGAGGCGCGCGACTCTACTGGAGGCCCGCCGCCATGGAAGCAGGACCGTAGGCCGATGCCAGGTAGAGGAACGCCGGGTTGATGCGCAGGATGCCGTCCACGTAGGCGACCGCGTACGGCGCGCCCGCGGCCCGGTCCACCCGCACCGCGCCCTCCGGCTGGATGTCCCAGAGCGCCAGCAGCGTGCGCCCCACCAGCTCCGCGGCCTCGCGCTCCGACAGGCCCTGCAGGCTCTCCCGCCGGTCCTCCGGCCAACGGTCCCCCGCGCGCGCGTCGAAGGCGAACTGGATGCCGCTGCCCGCGTCCGGCGGCTGGAGCAGGTCCGCGCGGGAGTCGAAGCCCGGCGCCGCGACGAACTCGTTGCCCTGGATGATGGGGAAGAGCGCCACGCCCTGCGCGGACTGGCCGGCCTGCTGCTCGGACTGGCGGGCGATGTCCCGGAACAGCTCCAGCCGGACGGCCGGGGACTCGAACTCCACCACCTCTGGCGAGCTGCTCAGCGCCTGCCGCGCCGTGATGGACGAGCGCACGGTCGCGCCCGTGCCGTCGCACGCGGTGGTGAGCAGGGACAGCGACAGGAGCAAGCCAGGGACCCAGCGACGCATCAGCGGGAATATACCGATCAGCCGGACGCGCCACCAGCTAAACTCCGGGGCATGCGTCCAGGAGCGGAGCTGACCGTCGTCCTTCATCAGACCCGTTCACCCGACAACCTGGGGGCTGTCTGCCGGGTCATGGCGAACTTCGGGTTTGAACGTCTCATCCTCTCGGAACCCATCACGAAGGACTTCGGTGCCGCGGAGCGGATGGCCGTGAAGAGCGGCCACATCCTTTCGGGCATGCGCGTCGCGCCCACGTTGGCGGAGGCCCTGGAGGACTGTGTGTACGTGGTGGGCACCACGTCGCGCACCCAGGTGGTGAAGCGGTCCCCGCTGACCCCGGAGGAGGCGGCGCGGCGGCTGGCGGAGGAGAGCACCCGGGGGCGGGTGGCGCTCCTGTTCGGCGGTGAGCAGCGCGGGCTGTCCGACGAGGACCTGACCCACTGCCAGGATCTGCTCGTCATCCCCACGTCGGACGTGCAGCCCTCCATGAACCTGGCGCAGTCGTCCGCGGTGCTCCTGTACCTGTGCCACCGGCAGGGGCTGGGGGAGACGGCCGCGGTGCCCGCGGAGGCGGAGCCCGGCGCGAAGCTGGGGACGCTCGGGGCCCTGAGCGCGCGCATGCGCGCGGCGATGCTGGCGGCGGACTTCCTCAACCCGCAGGCGCCGGAGCACGTGCTGCACGAGCTGGAGCGGACGTTGATGCGTTCGCGGCTGACCCAGCGGGAGGCGGAGCTGTGGCTCAACGCCTTCAAGCACCTGGGCCGCGCGGTGGCGCCGGGCTCCTCCCGCGAGTGAGGGCGGGAGGCCGGCGCCACGAAACAGCCGGGACGGCTTAGGCCGCCGCTTCCTTCTTGTAGGTCTCGGCGTAGTGCTTCTCGCACAGGCCGGCCTTGCTCGTCTTGATGCGGCACTCCGGCTTGGAGCACACGCGGTAGCGCGAGTGGGGCAGGTCGCCCTGGCGCCACTTCTTGAAGTGGAAGAAGCAGTAGCTCTTGGCGCGGTAGGGGCGCTTGCAGCCCTCCACGGTGCACGCCTTCTTGCCGTTGCCCTTGGCCGTGCGCGGCCAATGGGTGGGCTTCGTCGTCTGGGTGGCCTCGGCCATGGTGCGGACTCTCCTGCGAATCGATGCGCGAAAACCCGCGGCGCCACCTCTGGGTGGATCCGCCGCAGTGTGAAGGCGCACGGTGTATCGCCCGGTTTCAAGGAACGCAAGGAGGCTGGCGGCCCGGAAGGGCCCCGGGGGCAAGGCCCATCAGGGAACGGGCAAGCCCTCCCCGCCCTCCGAGTCCCCGCCCGCCCGTCCGGACGGGGAGCGCGGCACGGGCGACAGCAGGTCCTCCAGCGCCGAGCGGGCCCCGGCGGTGCGCTCCGCCGGAGCGGCGCCCGAGGCGAGCGTCGCGGGAGGCGCCTCCACCCGGGGCGCGTCCTCCAGCTTCACCCGCAGCGTCATGGGGTGCCCCAGCCTGCGCAGCTGGAGCTGGATGTGCTGGCCCACGCCGCGCGCGGCCACCTGCCAGCGCAGCGTGTGGGCCCGCTCCACCGACAGGCGGTCCAGGTTCAGGATGACGTCCCCGGTGCGCAGGCCCGCGCGCTCCGCGGGGCTGTCCTCCACCACGTCCGTCACCACCACGCCCCGGCCGCGCGGGTTCAGGTTGAAGGCCTGGGCCACCTCCGGAGAGAAGTCCTGCACGCTGATGCCCATCCACCCGCGGCGCATGCGCCCGTGCGCCTTCAACTGGGGAATCACCGTCTTCGCGATGTCGATGGGGATGGCGAACCCGATGCCCTGCCCGGACACGTTGACGGCGTTGGCCACCGCCACCACGTCGCCGTGGAGGTCCAGCACCGGCCCGCCGGAGTTGCCCGGGTTGATGGAGGCGTCCAACTGCAGATAGTCGAAGTCGCCGTCGCGCCCGTTGGGCGTCACGTCGGTGCGGCCCAGGTAGCTCACCACGCCCACCGTCACGGAGTGCGCCAGGCCGAACGGGTTGCCGATGACGACCACCCAGTCCGCGATGTCCACATGGGACGCGGACGCCAGCTTCAGCACCGGCAGCTTCCGGGGCGAGTCCACCTTGAGGAGCGCGCAGTCGGTGCGCTCGTCCTCGCCCACCACCGTGGCGGGGAACTCCTCCACGTAGCCGCTGGCGCTGCGGATGGAGATGCTGACCTCCGAGGCCCCGTCCACCACGTGCGCGCTGGTGAGGATGTAGCCGTCCGGGTGGATGATGAACCCGGAGCCAATCCCCCGCTGCGGCTCCTCGCCGGGGGGCACGTCCGCGCTGTCCTGGCGCGTGGTGATGGACACCACGGCCGGCATCGCCTTGCGGGCCACTTCACTGATGTTGGAGTGTTGCCGGGAAGCGGCGCGGTTGCGCGCCTCCAGCCACAGCTTCTTGGGGGGGCGTGACTCGGCGCGTCCGGCTGTTCCCAGCGCGCATGCCAGCACCGCCACCCTGATGACGCCCCCGACCTGCGTCCAGCCCATGGGCCCGCCTCTCCACCACCGTCCAACCCAACGCCCCGGCGCAACCTAGGCACGGGGCGGGGTAGGCGGAAGGGGAGGGTCGGCGATCAGCCACGGCCCTCGCGTCCGGGGGCGGGGGGCTACTTCTTCCGGGCGATGATGTCGTTGATGGCCGCCCGGTCCTCGGGGGTGATGCGCTCACGCGGACCCGGGGCGTTGGCGGACTTCTGGGTCACCGCCTCCCTCGCGTCCTCCAGCGCGTCCTCCACGCTGCCCTTCATCCGGTCCATCGCGGAGGGATTCACCGAGCGCTTCCAGGTGCGCTCCATGTGCTCCAGCGGTGAACGGCCGTCCACGTTGCCCCGCGCCAGGAAGACGCCGATCCCCACCGCGCATGCCGTCCAGACCAGGAACTTCAACACGCCCATGATTCACATCCTCCTACGTCGTCTTACATTGGTCCGGGGACGTTGGCGAGTTTCCGGACCGGGGACGCGGGAGTCGCTGACAGGGGGCTTGCGGGCCCTTAAGGTCCCGGGGCTTGCAGCCCGAAGAACTCATCAGGGCCGCCCAGACGCGGGCGGCGGGATTGGACGTGGGGCGGGGGGACGCGGCGCTGGAGCGCGTGCGGGCCCAGGCCTCGGCATTGTTCGCGAAGCTGCCGGAGCCCCCGGTGTACCGGCGAGCGGAGGACCCGTCGCGCAAGGCGGCCCAGGCGCTGCTCCCCGAAATGGAGCGGGTGCTGGCGGAGGCGTTCGCGGTGGCGCGGGCGCCGGCGGTGTCGCCGCTGGTGGACCGGCTGGTGGCGGCCCTGAGCGCGCACGCGGAGGCGCTGGTGCACACGGCGGATGGCCGGCTGGAAGCAGCCGAGCTGGCGTGGCGCCGGGCGCAGGAGCTGGAGCGGGCCGCGCACCCCACCCGCCAGATGGTGGGGCAGCCGGCGCGGCCTCCGCCCGTGTTCGACAAGGGCACGGGCCTGTCGCGCTACGACCCTCGCAACGCGCCCCAGGCGGGCGTGAAGCTGGTGTGCCCCAATACGGGCTGCAAGCGCATGGGGGATTACGCCTTCGTGCCGACGCACGCGTACCACCGGTTCGTGTGTCCGGCGTGCCGGGTGCCGTTCCTGGCCTACTTCGGGGAGCTGAAGGGGCTGGAGGTGGAGCACCGGCGCAGCTCCAAGCGCTACCGCTTCACGGTGGATGAAGTGGGCAGCGCCGTGACGACGCGCATCGACTTCGAGGAGGCGGGGGGGCAGGAGTTCCCGGCGGCGCGCAGGGACCTGCTGGCCTTCCTCTACACGGAGCAGCGCGAGCTGAAGGTGGTGGTGAACCTCACCAACGGGAAGATGATGTGGGTGAGTCCCGCGTCGTCGTGCTTCGTGGTGACCGCGGCCTTTGGCGAGGGCGCCCCGGAGCTGGTGGCGTTCCGGGCGTTCCGGGACGACGTGCTGCGGAAGAGCCGGCTCGGCCAGGGGTTCATCGACGGGTACTATCACTGGGGCCCTCCGCTGGCGGCGTGGGTGGTGCGCCGGCCGCGGGTCCGGGCTGGGGTGCGCTGGGCGTTGAAGCGGGTGCACGGCGGCCTGACACGAAGGGAACGCGGATGACACAGCAGGCTGGATCCGAGAATTCGAAGCCGCCGCGTGCGCGCGGGGATGGCGCCAAGACGGTGCTGGCGGTGGTGGCGGTGCTGGGCCTGGCGGCGCTGGCGTTCCTGGGCGTGCGGGAGGCGCAGCGCGCGCGACTGGTGCCGGATGGGGTCTCGCCGCCGTCCTTCCAACTGGCCAAGCATGGTGGCGGTTCGCTGACCCTGTCGGACCTGAAGGGCCATGTGGTGATGCTCGACTTCTGGGCCACCTGGTGTCCGCCGTGCCGCGAGGAGATGCCCTCGCTGGTGAAGCTGGCCAAGGAGTACGAGTCCCAGGGGCTCGTCTTCGTGGCGGCCAGCCGGGACGACGGGGATACGGCGCCGCAGCAGGTGGACTACTTCCTCCAGCGCTTTCAGCCGGAGCTGCGGCCCTACGTCGTCTACGCCGACGACAACATGGCGCGGGCCTTCGAGGTGAACGCGCTGCCGACGCTCTACTTCCTGGACCGCGACGGCAAGGTGATGGACGCGCAGCGCGGCATGCTGTCCGAAGACGGCTTGCGCCGCCGCATCGAGCGCGCGCTGAAGCGGTAGCGTCTCCCCCCTTCGACTCACCGAGCGGAGGGGGGCGTCGGCCCGTGCTCCTGGCTTGAGCCCCCGAAGGGGCTCGCGGGACGGCCCGTGCTCCGAACCGTCCCCGCGCTACTTCTTGCCCGCTGGCGTGCCCGCGTCCGGCGCCGTCGTGGCCTTGGGCGGAGTGCCTGGGCCCGGCGCGGTCGTGGCCTTGGGAGACGTGCTCGCGTCCGGCGTGGTCGCTGACTTGGGCGGCGTACTCGCGCCGGCCGCGGGCATGGACTTGGGCGGGGCGGCCGTGTCGCTCGCGGGAGGCGCACCCGGTCCGGGGACGGGCTCGGTGCCGGGCGGAGGCGGCTGGCCGTTGGGCACCACCGTCTCCTTCGGGCCGGTCTCGATCTCCGACTTGACCAGCTTGAAGTCCACGCGCCGGTTCCTCGCGCGGCCCAGCGCCGTGTCGTTGGTGTCGATGGGCCGGTCGAACCCGAAGCCCTGCGACGTCAGGCGCTTGCGGTCGATGCCCTTCTTCACCAGGTAGTCGAGCACCGACTTCGCGCGCCGGTTGGACAGGTCCACGTTGAGCGTGCGCGACCCCTTGTTGTCCGTGTGCCCTTCAATCTGCACCGGCCCCAGCGTGGGGTTCTTCACGAGCACCGACGCCACCTCGTCCAGCAGCGGGTACGACTGCTTCTGGATGATCGCGGAGTTCGTCTCGAAGAGGATGTTGCCCTTGATGCGGATGCGGTCCGACTCCACGACCACGTAGGGCGGGGCGTCGTACGGGCAGCCGTTGTTCTCCGGCGGGCCGGCCACGTCGGGGCAGTCGTCTTCGCCGTCCGGAATCTCGTCGAAGTCCGTGTCCGGGCAGCCGTCGAAGTCCTTCAGGCCGGGCACGTTCGGGCACTTGTCCAGCCGGTCGATGATGCCGTCGCCGTCGGTGTCCTTCTCCGGCTCCACCGGGCAGCCCTTGTTCTCCTTCGGCCCCTTCACGTTGGGGCACGCGTCGTCGCCGTCCTCCACGCCGTCGCCGTCGTTGTCTGGATCCGGGCAGCCGTCGTAATCCTCGAAGCCGTCCTTGTCCTCGGGCTGCGTGGGGCAGCGGTCGCGGATGTCCGGCACGCCGTCGCCGTCCGAGTCCGGCCCGCCGTAGGTCTTGTCGTAGCGCAGCGCCAGCATGACCCGCAGGGCCTCGCGGCCGTAGCCCGTGGTGACGTTGAGTCCGCGGCCCACGTCCAGCTCCAGGCCCCAGTCCCCCCACACCTTCGCGCGGGCGCCCACCAGCAGCTCCCACGGCGACTTGAGCGAATCCGACTGGTCGAAGTTGAACGGGCGCACCAGCGGCGTGCGCAGGTGCATTTCGGCCGTGGCCTTCACCTCGCTCAGCCGGCCGATGTCCGGCAGGTCCACGATGCCGCCCGCGCCCAGCGTCAGCTCGTCGTCCACGCGCAGGTTGAGGTACTGCGCCGCGGGGCGCAGCAGCACGCCCACGTTGCCCAGCAGGCGCACCGGCAGGGGGCCCAGCTTCTTGTCCACGGCCAGGCGCGGGGCGAACACGACGCCGCTCTCACCCGTGAAGCTCCGCGCGCTGCCGGTGGGCAGCCGCACCTCCGCCACCAGCGCGAGCCCCACCGGGAAGCGGTCCGGATTCAGCAAGCTCACGCGCGGCAGCACGCGGAGGTCGCCCAGCGTGGTGCTGCTGACGCCCTCGGCGCCGGGGAAGGTCGGCGAGTTCAGCGCGTCGCCCAGCAGCGAGAAGTTGTCGCCCTGGACGACCGTGAACGGCAGGTCCACGCCCACCTCCAGCCGCTCCAGCAACTGGTAGGCGAACAGCAGGTGCGCGTCCAGCCGGTACGGGAGCAGGTCCCCCAGCTTCTTCTCACCCAGCTTGAGGGCCAGGATGCGCCAGTTGAAGTCCAGCAGCAGCGCGCCCCGGTAGCTGCCCACCGGCTCCACGGTGGCGCCTTCCAGCCCGATGCCGCTGGACTGCGCGGCCGTGGGTTTCACGGGCACCGCGTCGAAGCCGCGGGAGAAAGGATCAGGCTGGGCGTGGGCCGCTGCCGTGGTGAGCAGCAGGCCCAGGAGCGCGAGTCGCAGGGCCGCGCCGCACGCGGACCGGCTCCACGAAACATGTTCGGAGTCGGGGCATTGCATACCGAGGCTCTTACCACCCACCTCCCCCCGCCGGAAGAAAACCCATGCGTCGGAAGGTGAGCTACAGCCTCATGCCATTTATACAAAGCGCGCGTGGTCCCGGACGCCGGGCACGCAGGCGAGCACGCCCTGTTTCCGCGGGGGATGACACATCTTCCACCGGGCTCCTGGGGGCTCGCGGTGGAGGGGCCAGCGCGGTGCGAGCGCCAGGAGGCTCCAGCGCCCAAGTGCTCTCGCGGCGTGTGGACGGCGTCGCCGGAGAGCCCTTGAGCGCCGGACGGGAACGTCAGTGCTCCATGAACCGCGCGGCCGGGAGGACCTGGATGGCGTCCGGGTTCACCGGCAGCTTCTGCTGGATGATGGCTTCATCCTGCTTGAGCAGCTCCGGCGACTTGGGCGACGCGTAGGTGATGGGCGACGGCGCGCCGGACTTCAGCGCCTTCGCCAGTCCGTCGGCGTCCTCCGTGACGAACACGAAGGCCAGCTGATCCGGCTGGAGCCTCCGGCGCACGGCCGCGTTCACGGACTCTGGCGTCATCGTCGCCAGCGCGGCGCGGTACGACGCCAGGAAGTCCGGCGTGCCGTAGTAGAGCGAGTCGATGGCGTAGCCCAACCGGCGCTGGTCCGTCTGCTCCCACAGGCGGGTGTAGCCCTGGAGGAAGCCGCGCACCAGGTCGAAGCGCTCGCGCGGGAGCGGCTGCTTCACCATCTGGTCCAGGAAGTACACCGCGCCGCGCGTGGCGAACACGCCGTTGGCGGGCACCACGGGGCGCAGCCACAGGGACACGTCCTGCTGGGTGCGCACCAGGTTGGTGCGGTTGAAGGTGCCGTTGCCGCGGTCCTCGATGAAGTGCTCGGCGTAGGCGTAGTCGCCGTAGTTGAGGCCGCGCTGTTCACGCAGCTCGTTGAAGAGCACGCCGATGAACTGGCGGTGCTCGCCCAGGTTGGACAGCGCGAACGCCACCGGGAAGAAGTCCGGGTCTCCGCGGCGCAGCGGCGTGACGAAGCCCATGCTCACGGCGGTGGAGAGCGCGGGCTTCTGGAGGATGAGCGTGCGGCCCGCGGACGAGGGCACGGGCGGCAGCGCCACGCGCGGCGCCCCCGTGGCGGGCAGCGCGGACAGGCGCGAGGTGACGGCCTCCTGGAGCTTCGCGTCCACCGGGCCCGCCAGCCCGATGACGAGCCGGTCCTGGGTGAACACGCGGGCCGCCTGCGCCTTCACGTCCTCGAGCGTGAGCGCCTGGAGCCCCTGCACGGTGCCGCCGGTGTAGTGGGCGTACGGGTGGCCCGCGTAGAGCAGCGCGTCCAGGCCCACCTTGCCAAGCGTCTCGTCGTCCTCGCTGCGCAGGCCGTTGCGCACGCCATTGAGCGCGTTGGCGCGCAGGCGTTCGAACTCCGCGGGCTCGAAGCGGGGGGCGAGCAGCGTGTCGGTGAACAGCTCCAGGAAGCGCGGCAGGAAGTCCTGGTGCACGCGGCCGGCGAGGGTGGTCATCTCCTTGTCCGTGGTCACCTTGAGCTCGGCGGCCATGGGGTAGAGCGCTTCCAGCAGCTGGGCGGAGGTGAGCTTCTGCGTGCCGCCCTCCGCCATCAGCTTCGCGGTGAGGGCGGTGAGGCCCTCCTTGCCCTTCGGGTCGTCGATGGAGCCCGTGTGGAAGACGAGCCGCAGGCTGACGATGGGCGTCTCCGGCCGGGCCTGCACGACGAGCTGCATCGGCTTCGGCTGATTCAGGGGCACGGCCGGCACCGCGGCTGGCGCCGGGGTCTCCGGGGCGGCGGTGGCCCGTGGCGGCGCGGCCTCGGGGGCGGGCTTGGGGGTGGAGGCGCAGCCGGCGAGGGACAGCGCGGCGGCGACGGCGAGGGACACGGACGGGTGGGTCTTCATCACGGCGTCCCTCCGGCGGTGGCCTTGGGGGTGAGGGTGAGGACGGTGAGGTTGGTGTCCACGAGGTACTTCTTCGCGAACGCGGTGAGCTGCTGGGGCGTGACGCCGCCCAGCTGCTTCAGGTAGCTGCCCAGGGAGTCCGGCGGGCCCATGACGCCCGCGTAGACGGCCAGGTCGATGGCCACGTCGCGCGGCGTCTCCAGGTCCATCAGCATGCCGTAGCGCAGGTGGTCCTGGATGGCCTTCACGCGGGCCGCGTCCACCTTGCCGCTGGCCAGGGCCTTCGCTTCACGGCGCAGGGTGGTCTCCACGTCGGCGCGGTGCTTCTCGTCCTGGAGCGTGGCGTCGATGGTGAAGAGGTAGGGGTCGCGGTGGGGCGTGTTGGCGACGTTCAGGGACTCGACGAACTGCTTCTCCAGCACCAGCTCCTTGTAGGCGGGGCTGGTGTCGCCCACGAGGTACTCGGCGAGGAGGGACTGGATGGCGGCGTCCGGCGTGTCGGCGCGGGCGGCGGGCGTGTGCCACGCGAGCACGTGGCGGGGCTGCGTGGGCTGGGGCCAGTCCACGTGGACGGCGCGGGCCTTCGTTTGCGCGGGCTCGGTGGGGATGGTGACGGAGGCGGGCTTGCGGTTCCAGGCGCCGTAGGCTTGCGTCACCTGGGCCAGGACCTGGGCGTCGTCGAAGTCCCCGACGATGAAGAGGGTGGTGTTGGCGGGCGTGTACCAGCGCTCGAAGAAGGAGCGGCTGTACGCGTACGCCTTGGGCATGGCCTGGACGTCCTCGTAGAAGCCGAGCGTGGTGTGCTGGTAGGTGTGGTGGGTGAAGGCGGTCTTCGCCAGGGCCTCCTCCAGCTTCAGGTCGGGGCCGGCGGCGTTCTTGTGGTACTCGCCCAGGACGGCGAGCGCCTCGGTCTGGAAGGACGGCTCCGAGTACTCCAGGTTCTGGAAGCGGTCCGCCTCCAGCGCGATGAGCTGGGGCAGGCCGGCGGTGGGGCCGTACACCTGGTAGACGGTGATGTCGTCGGTGGTGAAGGCGTTGTCGTCGAAGCCGTAGCCTCCGAGGATGCGCTCGCGCTGGCCCTCGGGGTTGGACTTCGTCCCCTTGAACATCATGTGCTCGAAGAAGTGGGCGAAGCCGGTGCGGCCTGGCTCCACCTCGTTGCGCGAGCCCACGCGCACGGCGGTGACGTAGGCGATGATGCCGGGCGAGTTGAACGGCACGCGGACGACGGTGAGGCCGTTGGGCAGGCGCGTCGTCTTCAGTGCGTAGGGGAAGAAGCGGGAGGCTTCTGGAGGCGGCTCGGCGGACGCCGGGAGCGCCGGCGTCAGGAGCAGCAGCAGGAGTGGCAACAGGCGGCGCATGCGCGAACCCTTTCGGTGCCGGGACGCGCCCCTCGCAACGGGGGCGCGTCCCGGAAGCTCGCGGCGGACGTTACGCTGGAGGTTGTGCTCCAGGGCGAGGGTTTCTTGGGGCGCGTGTCGTCTTGGCGCCAGACGCCCGGCGTCACACGGCGACGACGATCTTCCCGAAGTGGCCGCCGGACTCCATGTAGCGCAGGGCCTCGCGCGCCTGGGCGAAGGGGAAGACGCGGTCGATGACGGGCCGCGTCTGCTGGCGCGTCATGGCCTGGAGCATGTCCTCGAACATCTCGCGGCTGCCCACGTAGGTGCTCACGACGCGCAGCTGCTTGTTGCCGGTGGCGGTGTTGTCGGGCTTGCCCGGGGCGCCGGTGAGCAGGCCGATGAGCGCGATGTGGCCGCCCTCCTTCGTGGCCGCCACGGAGTGGGGCAGGGTGCCCGCGCCGCCGACCTCCAGCACGTGGTCCACGCCCTGGCCGCCGGTCAGGGACAGGACCTGCTGCTCCCAGTCCGGAGCCCGCCGGTAGTTCACGAGACCCTCCGCGCCCAACTGCTTCGCGCGCTGGAGCTTGTCGTCGTGGCTGGAGGTGATGATGACGCGGGCGCCGAGGATGCGGGCGAACTGGAGGGCGAAGATGGAGACGCCGCCGGTGCCTTGCGCGAGCACCGTCTGTCCGGGCTGGAGGCCGCCCTGGGGGACGAGCGCGTTCCAGGCGGTGACGGCGGCGCAGGGGAGCGTGGCCCCTTCTTCGTAGGTGAGCCAGTCGGGGAGGAGGGCGAGCCCTTCGGCGTCCACGCAGACGTACTGGGCGAGGACGCCGGGGATGGCGCCGCCGAGCGCGCGGGCCACTTTTTCCGGGGTGCGCTCGCCGTCGGTCCAGGTCTGGAAGAAGGTGGGGGCGACGCGGTCCCCGGGTTTGACGCGGGTGACGCCTGGGCCCACGGCGACGACCTCGCCCGCGCCATCGGAGCAGGGGATGACGGGGACGTGGAGGCCCGGGTAGGTGCCTCGGGCGATGATGAGGTCGCGGTAGTTGAGGGAGACGGCGTGGATGCGGACGAGCGCCTGGCCCAGGGCGGGCCGGGGCTCGGGTTTCTCGACGGCGACCCAGCCGTCGCTGCCGGTGGTGTGCTGGAGCTCGTACGCCTGCATGGGAGTGACTCCGGGATGGGAGGGAACGAGGGCCTGGCGGACTGCCCGGGTTGCCAGGGCGGGATGTTGCTGGAGCGCCATCCCGGCGTGCATGAGGATTGACGGGAGGCGTTCAGCGGTTAATGTAGGTCGAGTGCGGAGCGTGAGTGGCCGCACGACGTACATCGAACCGGGGGCGACCTGGCTTCGACGGGGGCAATGACGTTCGAGACGCGTGCCGAGCTTGTTGGGTGCTCGTAAAACCGCCGACAACAACACAAAAGCCAACGACAACGTTGAGCTCGCGCTGGCTGCCTAACTAGCAGTCTCTAGTGCGCGGTCCCCCTGCTCTCGGTCCGTGGGGTAGGGATGGGCCGTCATAATGCGGACTGGCTGCCGAGGGTGCCTGGGCCTGAGGCGGCGAGATCTTTCCAGGACCGGCATCGGGAATCCCGTCCGTGGGAGTCCAGGTGACGTAGCAAATCGCGGACTACGCACGTAGGGTCGAAGAGCCGACGGCTTTCGGACGAGGGTTCGATTCCCTCCGCCTCCACAGGGAGGAGCCTGGCAATCCAGTACGGGTTGCCAGGCTTTTTCTTTGGACGTGTTTCGTCATGTGACCCCAATGTGCCTCCTGTCGACCTGCAGCCCGGCCTTTTCCCACATGCCCGTTCGCTCAATCTTGAGACCGGTTCTCCCCTGTCGCGTCCTGCTGGACAGGTGTGAGCGCGAAGTGAGACTGCAGCTCCGCGATAGGCGAGGTGAGCTTGCGCGGTGCCGTCACCAAGAGATGGCGGGCAGCGCGAGTCAATGCCACGTACGTAGAACGGAGCAACTGATCGTCCGTCATGTTTCGCTTCGCGCGTCCCGGCTCGATGAGCCCGACGCAGTCGAACTCCAAGCCCTTGGTATGGAGTGTCGGAGTGATGTGCACCGTGTCTCGGTTGTGCAGATCCACCGCCTTCGAACGGCGGCACGAAATGTGGTGCTCTCGTAGCAATGGCCTGACGACACTCGAAATGCGCTCACGGAGATCATCGTCATCGCAAATGAGAACGATGGACCACTCAGGGTGTTCCCGTCGCAGTTTGATGACTCGAGACGCAAGCTCCTTGAGCCGGGCGTCCACGTTGCCGCCTTGAATCAGCTCGGGCTTCATTCCGCTCAGGTCTGATCGTGACTCAAAAGGAGCTGGGGCTCCAAAGTGCGCCTGATAGTAGCTCGCCGCAAGCTCCCCGAGTTCTCGTGTCTGCCGGTAGTTCTTCCGGAAGAGTCCCACCTGTCCGTTCCCGCCATCCAGCGAGAAACCACCCGTAGGCCAGGAGGGGAGTCCACCCGGAAATTTCAGGCGCTGCATGAGGTCGCCCACGGCGGTGACACAGCGATACCTGGTGTCGGCAAGCTCCAGCAGCAGGCGTGACTCCACAGGGCTGAAATCCTGAGCTTCGTCCAGTACCAGATGGCTGACGCGCTCCCAGGGTTTCACAAAACGCACCGTTGGCGCGGATGGCACTCCGTCGGACATCCAGCGCACCATCCAGGCCAGTAGCGGGTGGTCATTCTTCCGGATGAGGCCTTCTGCCGCGTGCGCACGTGCTTCACGGATCGCCTTCTCCGCCGCAGTGCGTTTCAGTACTTTGGCTTCAATCAAGGTGGTCGCGTGTCTTGCGAACTCCTCTGATTTGAGGAAGCCGAGGTACACCTCTCCATGGTTCACCACCTGTGCGACGAACGCATTGAGGCCCTCGCGGACCGCAATCGCTTGAGCGGAGTCTCGCTCGCGCGAAAAGTGCTCATTGGCGATGCGGAATGCGGAGACGAGCTTTCCGAGCCTCAAACTCCCGGAGCGCAGACCCTTCTCTGCCTCTCCAATTTCCCGCAGGTATTCGGTCTTGCGCGGATCTTTCGGCCCCAGACACTGGGAGAGATGGGACTCCAGCGCCGTGAGTGCCGAAGGCCAGCGGGTACGAAGGGATTGCAGCGTCCACTTTTTGAGGGGCTCAAGAACAGCCACGTGCGTCTTGATCGCGGCGAGTGACTTGCTGTCCTTGAGTCGATCGGCCTTCACGTTGTCGAGGGCGTGAGCGCCGTCAAGCAGGTTTCGGGTCCACGTCTCAAGCGAGATGACGGGAACTTGGGGAATGCGCAAATCAAGGAGCAACCGGCGAAGATAGCGTACGAGGATGTCGCTATAGGTCACGACCAGCGTCGACTCCTCAGTGAAGTGGGGGGCTTCCCGTGGAACATCGAGTTCGTCGTGTTGGGCCTCCAATGCGTAGGCCACGCGTTGGAGGGCAAGGGTTGTCTTACCGCTGCCAGGGGCTCCTTCGACGACAAGATGGCCTTGCAGCGGCATCCGCAGGTACTTGTCCTGGGTTCGGTCCGTCTCGAAGATGATTTCGCGCAGGCCGAATGCCGCTGCTGTTACCGGGGACTCCGGTTGCACGTCGTGCGCCGCCGCATCTATCGTCTGCCGAGCGCTGGCGAAGTCGAATGCTCCCGACAGCGCCTCGTAACGGCCGTTCCGCAGGTCCCCTTCCAGCGCTTGGAACCTTCCGCGTAGCTCGACGCGATAGGTCTGTTCTCCTCTGGGAACAACGATCTCCTCTTCTTCGCCCAGATCAAATAGGCGTAAGCGCGCCAGTGGAGAGGTCCACGAGACGATGTGGGCTCCTCCTTGGATCGCGAGCCCCTGCCGCGCCTTCGTCAGGTAGAGTCGCCTGGTCTCATTCCCGTTGCAGATCGCGTCGATACGCACGGAGAAGGGGTCGCCCGCCAACTCGCGGAACGCCGCATACTGGCTCTGTCGCTGTTGGTCCAATGCCTGAGGACCGAAGACACTCTGCCCTGCCTGTGATGCGCGCCGATTCGCCTCGCGAATGGCGCTCGTCAATGCCGCAAGATCCTCGGTCAAGAGGGCTTTCAGGTTCGACGCGGTCATGCTGTCTCTCCAGGAGGCCGCAGCATAGCCTATCGTCCTATCCGTAAAGTATAGGACGCGTGGGGCCCTGTTGAGGGCGGAGTCTCGGGCCGGAAAGAGGATGGATGGGGCCTCAGGGGGAGGAGTTCTGCCTCATCGAGGGGGCCTTGGTGCGCCTATGTCTCTCGGGTGGTAAGGGCACGAGCCTCCTGTGGAGGACGGACTGGGACAGTCTACGGTCCTCGCACCTCGTGCGGCGCTAGTCCAACTGCTTTGATTCCGACTATCGCCATCGGCCCGGTGCCCCAACAAGCCGGTCCAGCACAGGGTGGCGGCTCCACTGAAAGCCATGGCGGTATCTGCCAGTTGTGCCTGAGGAAACGTTGACTGGCGGACTCTTTCCTTAATCCTGTCAGTATTTGTGATTGGTCTTGGTTGACTGGAATTGCCTGTTCGAACGACGAGTATTTCCATGCGGCGATTGGCGCCGTGGAAGACCACGCCGCGCTGAGGTCTCAAGTCAGCTGGCGGTGTGTTGGCTGTGGAATGGAGGATGCGCGATGTCGAACAGGTTCTTGTTTCGAATGGGCTTGCTGTTGGTGGCTGCTCTTGGGGCGACAGGGTGCGGCGATTCCCCTGGTGAAGAACAAGCGTCGATTGATCTCAATCCTTCGTCCCATGCCGAGGCGCGCCTGTCGCTCGAGCGCATCCGCCAACTCTACGAATCCAATCCGGCCGCCGCGTTGGACGCCCGACAGAAACTGCGTCCGAGACTCGATGTGCTCAATCGCTTGATTGTGCGGGTCGAGGTCGCGCCGGAGCACTCCGTGGAGTTTTACGAACTGCGGCCGGACGGCATCCTCGTCGCGGAGAGCGGGCCGGTGGAAGGCGGGCGTATCTTGCGTGACAGCGACTTCGCCGACGACTCGGCCGTCGAGCTCTATCGTCGGCTTACGGGAGGTTCCACGCCGCCAGAGGCCCTGGTCAGGGCTGAGTCGCACCGTGACGGACCCGCGCGCGATGAAGCTGTTGCCAGTCTGGGGGCTGTCGAAGGACTGGCCCCGGCTCGTGGTGGGCAACAAGGCGACGTCCGCTCATCTGTCACTCAGTCATGGACTGGGGCGGACGGCCAACTCTGGAGGGATACTGCCTGTTACAAGGGCGGGGACTTCGTTCAGTGCTGGCCGACCGTCACCGGCAATGGATGGGCGTCCGCGAATTCGAAGTCGTCGTTCATCAAGGTCGCGCCCTACAGCGGCGGTATCGTGGGGGTGTGGTTCTCGTATGAGCTTTCAGTGTCAGGCACGTGGGGCGTTGCCCCTGGAGAAATGCGGTCGTTCTATGCATATAGCGGCAGCTACAAGACCTGCCCGCCTCTCTCCGCGTGCGGCACTTTCGAGTACTACATTCGTAATCATCGGTGGGACATCACGGACGCGGTCGGAGACAACTATCACGCTGCGATCGCGTTCAGGTGGAATTGCAGCTACGGCCTGTGCGGGAGTCCCTAGCCCCCCTGTGTCGCACCGGATGGATGAGACACCCGGTTGTCTGCATTCGACCCGTCTGCCTTTGCATCGCCTCGCGCCGGGGCTGACTCGGCGCGAGGCGGTCGTGCCGCTCCAACGGCCAATGCCCCTTGGCCTGTGGGCCTGTTCCAGTAGGGCCAGCCGGGGTTCCTCCACGGTTTCGAACGTGCGCACCCAACGGTCCTCTTGGGGGCGAACTCTCGTGTCCCTGGGGCCGGAACGCCCCCGTGGGTCACGTTTTTCGCTCCTGTAAAACAGGATTCTCTGAGCGGCGTGGATACATCGGCGGGGGAGCAAGCAGAAGGCGCACTTGGAGGCGCGACGTCATCGCCCTGGCCCGGTACCATCGGGACGAATCGATTTGTTCCGATGAACACGGACGATCGCCAGAGGTGGAGACGCACGAGGTGGTGACGGACGAGGAGCTCAAGGAGGCACCGGCGGCGACCGCGCCGTCGGTGGATCCGCTGGTGGGGTCGAAGATTGGCGAGTTCGTCATCCGGGAGCGCGTGGGCGCGGGCGGGATGGGGGTCGTCTACCGGGCGGAGCATCCGCTGATTGGCAAGCACGCGGCCATCAAGGTGATGCGCGCGGAGTTGGTGTCCCCGGAGCAGGAGCAGCGGCTGCGGGTGGAGGCTCGGGCGGTGAACGCCATCCGGCATCCGGGCGTGCTGGACATCTTCAATTTCGGGACGCTGCCAGACGGCCGGCCGTACGTGGTGATGGAGCTGCTCCAGGGCCAGTTGCTCTCGGACTTGCTGCGCGTGCGGGAGCGGCTGGACGTGGGGACCACGGCCTGGGTGTTGGAGCAGGTCCTGGCCGCGCTGGGCGCCGCGCACCGGGCGGGAGTGGTGCACCGAGACCTGAAGCCCGCGAACGTGTTCCTGATGGAACAGCAGGACGCGGCGCCGCTGATCAAGCTGGTGGATTTCGGCATCGCCAAGTTGATGCAGGCGCACGACGCGCAGGATGGCTCCACGCTGGGGACGCCGGACTTCATGGCCCCGGAGCAGATCCGCGGCGGCGAGGTGGGCCCGGCCGCGGACCTGTACGCGCTGGGGGTGATGGCGTTCCAGATGCTCACGGGCACCCGGCCGTTCCAGGGCGACAACGTGCAGCTGATGTTCGCGCACGTGGAGCAGGTCCCGCCTCGGGTGTCCTCGCGGGTGGAGGGGATTCCGCCGGAGTTCGACGACCTGGTGCTCCAGCTGATGCACAAGGAGCCCACCCAGCGGCCTGCGTCCGCGGCGGCCGTCCGGCTGAAGCTCCGCGGGTTGGCGCGACCGCCGGTGCCCTCCGTGGACCCGGAGGCGGAGACCCCGGCGGTCGTGGAGACGCAGGACGTCCCGATGCTGCCACGGAGGGAGGAGCCCACGGCTCAGGTGACGCCAGGGCCCAGGGTGGCGGGGACGGAGCGCCGGAAGGCGACGTCCTTCGTGGTGGCGGCGCTCGCCGGGCTGGCGCTGCTCGGAGTGGGTTATGGGTGGGGCGCACAGGCGGGGAAGGCGCAGCGGACGCAGGCGTTCGCGCCGCCGAGCCCTTCCGAGCCGGTGGTGGCGGAGGCGCCGCCAGCGCCGCCGGTGACTCCGCCGTCGGCCACCTCGGCGCAGGCTCCTGTCGAGGCGCCGCCCGAGGAGCCCTCCGAGGACCCTGCGCAGGAGGGGGCGAAGAGCGAGCCCGCGACCGTGGCGAAGGTCACGGGGTTGCCACCGTTGCCGGCGGGGACCGAGTCCGAGAAGAAGATGGAGCAGCGGCTGGCGGGCCTGTTCAAGCAACTGCTGGCGCGGGCAACGGAGGTGGATGCGGATCGAGCGCTGCGCGGCAGGCTGATCCAGCAATACCGTGCCGCCGCTGAAGCGACGATGGATTCCGAGCGTGCGCGCATCCACGTCGCGCTGGATGACATCGAGAAGGAGCTGACCCAGCGCATCGCGCTGCAGGACGCGCCCCCGGCTCCCGTCGGCGTCGCCGCCGTTGTTACCCCGGCGCCGCCGCCCCGGGTCCCGGCCCTCGTGATTCCCAAACTCCCCCTCCTGCCCCAAAGCAATGCCTCCGAGCAGCGGCTGGCCCAGCGCATGGACAAGCTGGTGGCGGAGCTCCGCAAGCGCACGCAGAACCAGGACGTCGCGCCGGAGCTCACCAAGCAACTGGTGGACCTCTACACCGAGGCCGCGAAGGCCCAGACCGCCACCGAGCGCATGGACGTTCATCAGGCGCTGGATGCATGGCAGGAGCGGTTGAAGGGACGGTTCCCGCTTTGAGCGGAGCCGGCTCCCATGACCGGGTGAAGGCCACGAGCAACCGCTGATGCGAGGCCCGCAGCGTCCCATGTGTCACCGCGGGACGCTCAGTCCCGGGTCGCCAGTCGGTGGGCGGCCCTGGCGAGCGCCACGACCTCTTCCCGTTCCAGCGTCGCCTCCTGCGCGAGCAGGGCTGGAACCAGTTCGTGAGCACCAAGGACCGGGACGTTCCTCGGCTGCTCCTTCACCACGAGCTCCGCGTCCACGAAGACCAGCAGGCTCTGGACCCAGAGCGAACGGCGTCGCGTTACCGCGCTCAGCTCCTCGCGGATCCGCTTGGCCTCCGCTTCGCCCTTCCTCACGTAGTTCCTGTTGGCGCCGCCGACCTGGATGACGTGTCCGGCGACCCACACCTTCTGGCTGAGGAACTTGGTGTTGATGACGTAGACGCCCGGCGGGCCCACCACGAGATGATCCACGTTCGCGCCGGTTCGGCCAATCTTGACGTCGTGCTGGATGAACCAGCCCCGAGGCCGAAGGGGTTCGAGCAGCTGACCCACGCGCTCCTCGCCTTCGGCGCCGCGCCCCCAAGCACGCTCTTCGGTGTGCATCCCGAAGAGCCGCGTGAAGAACGTCTTGATGGGCGCGGCCTTCACGAGCCTGTTCTGCCGCTCTCGTGCGCCTTGCCCAGGCCGGCGGACGGAGGACCCGTGCGATTCAATGTGTTGCTTCGGCATGGAGGGACCGAGCATATACCCCTTGGGAGGGATTCTCCGGAGAGGGAGAAGGGGCCTATTGGATGGCTCATGCGAATGAGCTCCCTCGTCCTGGTGTCCTGGTGTGTCCTCCTGTCTCTTGTCACGGCCTGTCTGGGGGATGAAGGGTCCCTGGGGCCCCAGAGGTTTCCCGAACCCCAGGGCTCACTGGTGCCGATCGAGTCTCTGGCGTCTGTCCTCGACGCGGGCTCGTTCCTCTGCAAACGCGGCGAGGCCTTCTGTGACTCCGCGAACCTCTCCTATTGCAGCCGCTCCGGCACGGATGCGGTCAGCCTCGGCGCCTGTGGTGGAGGCACCGTGAACAACCCGGTGGGTTGCTTCATGACGGATTGTCCTGGCGGTGCAAAGGCTTGCTGTCGTCCTGGGAAGGCCACCTGTAGCTGGTCCTTCACGAGCCCCGCCATCTCGGGCCAGACCTTCGGCTTCGACGAAAGCAGGGACAAGGAGAACTATTGCGTGGCGCCCTCGACCTGCGACCAGAACAGCCTCACCTTCTACATCGCCCCGCCGAAGACGACGGGAACGTGCCCTGTGATGGTCGGCCGCTCGGTTCACGTCATCATCGGACGGCCACTTCCGCCGCTCGGGCAGATCGTGACGCTGCCGGATTCGCGGGTCTTCATCTCTTCCGGAGGCACCCCGACCTCCTGCTCCGCGTGGACGGGGACGGTCATCGTCCATTCGGATGTTCCCACCTGGCGCGTCAGCCTCGACTTGACGTGCAGTGACCCGAACCTGCGAGACCTCCGCCTCGTGGGGTCCGCCAGCGGTGACGTCTGACTCATCTGGTGGAGTGGAGCCGCGTCGTCAGGCTGTAAGCGCTCACGGGAGCCGAAGCTCGCATCAGTGCACCGTGCGGCGCGGCTTCGTCCGTGCGGTGCGCTTCAGGCGGGCCTCCAGGTAGTCCTTCAACACCCTGGCGTTGTTGTGCTCGGTGTCGCGGGCCCCGTAGAGCAAGGTGATGCGGCCCTGGCGCGCCGCCTCGAGCAGCGGCTCCCACGCGTCGTGGTGCGCGTCCAGCTCGCGAATGTACCGGCGCCGGAACTCGTCCCAGCGCGCCACATCATGGGCAAACCACCGCCGCAGCTCCGTGCTGGGCCCCACCTCGCGAGGCCAGCCGTCCAGGCGGAGGTCCGCCTTCCTGCGCCCCCGGGGCCACAGCCGGTCCACCAGGAAGCGAGTCCCCGCCCGCGGGTCCGGGCCGTGCTCGTCATAGACACGCTGGAGTCGAATCATCGTCGCGAGCCCTCGAATGAATATGCTGCCCACGGGAAGTGCGCACGGGGAGCACCCGGCGGGGACGTGGCGGCCGTGCGGCGCTCTCCCCGGAGGTGTGAACCGCTCCTCCTGCGACACTTCCGTGCTCCGCTGATTCCGGCTGTGAAGGAACTGGAGGCTGCAGAAGTCGTCCTTGGGATACAGCTTGGCCGTTTCCCCGGTAAAACGAGCCTCAAGCGGGCCAGAAGCTCATCAAACCCAAGCCTCCGGGATTCGACCCTTGGTGAAACGGAAAGAAGGAGTGCGTCACCCCGAAGAGGGTTCCATTGAACCGCTCGCGATCGCGGCCATGGAACAGGCCTGGGAGCTTGAGGAAGATGCCGAAGCTTCTCGCGAAGCCCTGTTCCATGCGTATTTGATGGCGGCACGGGCAGGGAGAGTGGAGGCGATGACGAATGCCGGACTTCATCTCATGTATGGAGATGGAACCCGCAAGGATGTGAGGGAGGCGCTCGGGTGGATGAGAAAGGCCGCCCGACTGGGTGATGATGTTGCTGCCTTCAATCTCGGGTTGTTCTACGGCAAGGGGCAGGACGTCCGCCAGGACAGGCGGCTCGCCGAGCGCTGGTACCGGCGAGCCATGGACCTTGGATTTCCACCGGCCAAGGGGAATCTGGCCACGCTGCTCTACTTCGGCCGGAACAAGGAGAAATGGAAGGAGGCAGTGGTGCTCTGTCGAGCGCTTGCTCGGAACGGCGACATGGCCGCGCTCTGCACCGTGGCTGATGCCTACGAGCGGGGGCGCGGCGTCAGGAAGAATCTGGGGAAGGCGATCCAGTTGTACAAGAAGGCCGCTGCTGGGGGAGATGCCGAGGCGCAATCCATCCTGGGTTGGATGTGCATCAATGGCGTCGGGGGGGCTCGGGACGTCCTGGGTGCGATCCGCTGGTACCAGGAAGCCGCGAAACAAGGCCACGTCAGCGGCTTTTTCAGCCTGGGGCACATCTATGCGGAGGGCGATGGCGTGCCGAAGTCCAAAGCCCGAGCGGTCCGGTATTACAGGATGGCCGCGGCCGCGGGGCACCCACGGGCAGCAAACTGTCTGAAGGCACTTGGCGTCGAGATGTAAGGTCTGGACACAGAGCAAGGCACGCTGGGAGCTGAAGGCGCTCCCAGGGCGGACCGCTGGACCGAGCGCGGCCTACGGCAGCACGGCCCGCAGACCCTGACCCTGTGGCCCGGGTGTCTCCAGCGCGCGCGTGGGCGCCGTGTTCCCCTGGGCGTCGCGGGGGTACACGGTGACGGTTCCGGACTTCGCGTTCGCCACCCACAGCTGCTGTCCCGATGCATCCAGCGAGACGTCGATGGGCTGTGCGAGTCCGGTGGCGCGGCCCTGGAGGACTCGGACCGGCGTCACCTCCTCCTTGCCCGCGAGGAGCGCTTCCACGGAGTACACCGCCACCGTGTCGGAGCCGTGGTCCGCGACGAAGAGCTCCTGCCGGGACACATCCAGGGCCAGCCCCGCGGCCCGGTTGAGCCCGAGCTGGTCTCCTGTCCACTTCACGCGCGGTGCCACGTCCCCCTTCGCGTTGGCGTCGAACACCGTGAGGAAGGTGGTCCGGCTGCCCGCCCTGGTGGCCACCGTCAGTCCCGTCACCTGCGCCTTTCCGGAGCCCGCCACGAAGAGCAGCTTGCGCTCCGGATCCAGCGCCAATCCCAGCGGGCCGGACAGCCCTGTCTTCTTGCCGGAGATCACTCGCTCCTGCTCGAAGCCTCCCAGCTTGTCGCGACGGAAGACCGCCACGGAGTCCTCGCCGCCATTGGCGACGTAGAGCGTGTCCTGCGCCGCGTCCAGCACCAGCGCCGTGGGCTGTACGACGCCCGCGCCGTGGCTCCCCAGCGGGGTCAACGCATCCTTCTCCTTCAAGCTGAAGCGCAGCACGGAGCTTGTCCCCGTGTCCGCGACCAGCAGCTCCTGACGCTTCAGGTCTCGCGCCAATCCCCAGGGCTGCCCCAACCCCGACGTGAAGTCGCGCCGCGCGGTCTCCGTGAGCACGGCGGGGCCCTCCGCCCGCGCCACCTCCACCACGCCCCCCGGCCCGCTCACCCGCGGCGCGAGCCCGATGACGAAGCACTGAATCCAGAACCACAGCTCGAAGTCGCCGCCCTGCCTGCCATCACCCCGGTTGGGATAGCCGATGGCGAAACGCTCGGCGAGCGAACGGGACGTGGCCTCGCCATCCAGGAGTCGGGTTCCATCCAGCGAGTGGATGAACCCGCCCTGGATGCGCAGCTTCGCGAGCATCCGAGGGTTCGACATGTTGTCTACGTTCATCCATCGCAACCGGTCCATCCATTCGAAGGCGGACGCGCTGGGGACCCACTGGATGTTCTTCCCGGAGATGCGCGCCTCCCCCGCCACCGAGAGCGTCTGGTGGCCCAGGATGCCCGGTGCCTTGCCCATGATCTGTTGCCAGTAGGAGTAGTCCGACGTCGTCATCGGATAGAGGAGCTCCAGCGACAGCGTCACGACAGGGCGCGGGAGAGGCAGGGGCGCGCCGGTGGGGCTCCGGTAGGGCGCCAGCTCCTCGCTGCACGTGATGCGAACCCCCTGCTTCAGCAGCTGGAAGAGGTCGGCGTTCACCAGCCCGTCGTTCTCGAGGAGGTACTGGGATTCGCTGGGCAGCGTCACCTGGACGACGTGGACCGCGGGCTCCGCCGCCCCCGACGCTCCGGGCCGGGCATTGAACTGGATGGGGGGCAGCCGCGTCGGCTGCTGCGAATCATCCACCAGCGTGACGAGCACCTTCTGCGCGGTCTGGGCCGACAGTCGCCAGATGACGGAGGCCGTGCCCTGCTCATCGGTGCGCACGAGCAGCGACGTGTCGCCTGGACTGGTGTCCTTGAGCGGCCGGAGCCGGGCGCCCTCCGCCGGCTTCACGATCTGGAAGTGGACCAGCGCGTTGACGACGGGGTTCTCCCCCGTCATCACCCCCACCACCAACGGCGACTCCAGCTCCTCCCCCGGAGTGCCCTCCTGTCCATCTCCGCCCAGGTACAGGAACGTGCGCTGGCGGCACAGCGTGTCCAACGCCTGCTGGACCGTCGTCGCTTGGGAGAGCGTCTGGCATCCACCCGCCTGATAGGCCACCCGGTCCGCCCGGCTCAGGCTCGCGGTGAAGACCAAGGGGAGATGGACCGGCGTGGGGTTGGCTCCGCCTCCTACCATCAGTCGCGCTTCCACCTGCTGGGTGGCGTCGTTGGCGTTCGGCAGCCAGTCCACCTCCGCGATGCCCTCGTCATTGGTCGTCGCGGTGATGCTCTGCGCCCAGGGCTGGGCCGAGCCCGTGACGCGCACCCCGCTGGAGGCCCCGTTGGACGTCCCCCGCACCTGGAAGCGGACGACCTGATTCGCCGCGCGCCGCTGATGCCGCGCCACGCCCACCCGCAGCGGACGCGGAAGGGCCTCGCCCGGCATCGCCTCCTGGCCGTCTCCGCCCTCGTACGTGAGCACGAGCTGTCGGCTCAGCGTATCCAGCGCCTCCTGGACGGTGTGCGTCCCGTTGAGGATCTCCTGCGCCGTGTCCGGCGCGTACGCCACCTTCGAGGCCACGCTGAGACTGGCGAAGTAGCGCAGCGGCGCGTGGACCACCTCGTTCCCGGAGTCCAGCAGCCGCGCCTCCACCGTCTGGCTGTGCAGGGGATGGTCCACCGTCTGCCAGCCGTCGATCTGCGGCGCCCAGTACACCTGCGCCACGCCATCCGCCCCGGTCAGGACGACGATGGAGGCGCCCGTGTTGGCCGGTGTGCTCACGTCCGTCAGCGTTCCGCTGCCTTCGGGGACCACCACGTTGAACCGGACGCGCGCGCCCACCACGGGCGTGCGCCCGTTGAACACGCCCGCGCGCAGGGGCCGGGCGAGCCTCGCGGGAGCGATGGGGGGCTGGGTGGGCATCACCTCCTGGCCGTCGCCCCCCAGGTACACCAGCGTCTTATGCTCGGTGAGCGGCGGGAACAGCTTGCGGCAGTCGTGCACCGTCCAACCGCTGCCGCCGCGCTCCAGCACCCCCAGCGCGCAGTAGTGATGGCGGATGCCCTGCGGAGGCTCGGCCACCGGCAGCCCCCCGCTCTTGGGCCAGAGCACCCCTCGCGTCACCGTGCGCGCTGGGATGAGCCAGTAATCTCCCGTGCGGTAGCGGCCCGCCGTGAAGCGCACCTGCACGCCGCTCTCCAGGGGAGTCCAGCCGCTCTCCGGCTGCGAGGGATCCGGCGCGGGGCTGACCTCCAGCGCGCCCGCGCCTCCCACCATGTCCCAGGCTCGCACGGTGAGCTCGCCCGCGGGCAGCGCGGCTGGCCACGTGGCCGCGTCCACGGTGATGCGATTGCCCGTGACGGCCTCCACGCGGACCAGCTCCCCGGGCTCGCCGCGCAGCACGCGCTCTTCGTTCGTCAGCTCCAGCCACTGGTTCGGTTGGAACCTCCGGTAGCCATCCTTGCCCGGCTCGGCCACCACGAGCAGCCGGTCCGCGGCGTCCACCGACTTCACCTGCGTGACGAGGATGCCGTTGTCGCGGGACCACTTGAAGGTGGCCTTTCCGCCGCTCGGGTTTCCGCGGTGGATCTCCACCCGGTAGAGCTGGTTCTCCAGCCGGCGGTAGCCCGCCTCCGCGCCGATGATGCAGGGGTTGTCACTGGCCTGCTCGGGTTCGCCCCGCGCGGCCAGGGTGCCGGTGCTCTTCAGCTCCTCCGGCGTCCACTGGGGCGTGCCGAACGTCTGACACGGCACCGCCTCCACGGGCCCGGAGGCATTCGCGCCCGTCAGCGGATACAGCCGCACCTGCCACACCGTGCGCGTGCGGGTCGCGGTGTCCGGGCCGCCGAGCGCCACCTCGCGAAGCTCCGCGTCCTCCAGCGCGGTGACATGGCGCTGCCACACGTCCAGGAAGGCCAGGTAGCGCCCGTTCGCCGTGGGCAGCGGCACGCCGGGCAGGTCCGGCTGGGCGCCCAGCGACGGCTCCTGGTCGTTCTCGCAGAGCACGCCGTCCACGTAGTAGCGGCCCTTGCGCAGCGCCGGCTGCCCCGCGGACAGGAAGAGGGCGAAGCCCGTCTGGTCCGCGGGGGTGCCCGGCTCCTGGGGCGTGCCGCTGACGCCGATGACGTCCCGGCGGGTGGTCTGGTCCAGGTACCGCTGGATGTCGACGTGCTCGTTCCAGTCCGCGTCGAGCTGCACGCGCCCCTGTTGCATCCGCACGCCGGAGTAGTGCTTCGCGGGCCGGAACGTGTTCCGGCTGAAATCGCCCTTCATGGCGTCTCCTCAGGTCACGAAGAAGAACCCGGCTTCGAGTCCGAAGCGCAGGTAGTCAGTCAAGCTGGCGCGCAGGTTGGCCTCGCGCTGCGGTTGTTGGAGGTGGTGGAACACGCCCATCTCCCCCTCGTCGCTGGCACCCCGGCGGATGCCGGAGTCGGTGTCGTCCCGGAGCTGGCAATAGCCAGGGTCCCCATACCGGTCCGACGTGAAGACGGGCTTCACCCGCCGCTCCACCTCCAGGCGCACGTCCACGGGCGCGTCCTCGGCGTAGGCGGGCTGGCAGCGGAAGCGCTGGGGCACGCGCGAGCCCGGCGGCAAGTAGCAGAAGCGCACGCAGCCCTCCTGCCGCTGGAGCACCTCCACGGTGCCCGTGAAGAGCGAATCGCTGGCCAGCTCCAGCACCGTGGCCTTCACGCCCCCCAGCACCGTGCTGGACAGGACGTGCAGCACGCCGGTGGCGCCTGGGCCCTCGAAGGACTCGGGGGGCGGTGGCGGGTTGTTGAACGGCGCCTCGGACGGCGGGAGCGGCTGGAGGGCCTGCTCCCCGAGCCCATCCACGATGCAGTCCTCCACGCGCAGGGTGGTGGCCCGGCCCGCCTGGAGGGGGCCGGTGATGCAGCGGTTCAGCAGCACGGTGCAGTCGCCGTCCTTCGCGCCCCGCACGACGAGGCTCGGCGCGGTGCCGCGAGGCTGACCGGCTGGAGTCAGGTCCTGTCCCGGGACGAGGGTGCAGTGCCGCAGGTCCAGCGTCGCGTTGTCCGCGGCTTGGACCTCCAGCACGCCTCCGCGCACCAGCAGTCCGCTGAGCACCAGCGTGGCGCCCTGGCCCAGCCGCACCACGCACCGCCCACCGCACACGTCGATGACCGGCCGCTGGAGGTTGGCCGCCCGCAGCTCCAGCCGCGCGCCCGCCGCGACGTCCAGGGACTCCAGGGGATGGCGCTCGCTGTCGACCACCTCCACCAGCGCGTCCGCGCTGGCGTGGCTCGTGGCCACGGCCACGGCCACCGATGTGAAGGGCCCCTTGCGCGCGTCCACCTGGAACACGTCTCGCTGGCCCAGGGGGAGCAGGGTCTCCTGCCGGTCATGGAAGCCGCCGCCCACCTCGCTGCTGAAGCCGTAGGCGTAGCTCACGGACAGCGCGCCCGGCACCGGCCGCCCCTGCGCGAAGGCGATGCGCCCGTTGACCGGATCCACCGCCGCGAGGATGTCGCGGTCCACCGGGGGCGCGTCCGGATCCGCGGCGGGATAGGGGAGGGTGGCCGCCGGGCGGTGCCAGGTGGACAGGTCGCAGATGACGATGCCGTCCGGAGAGAGCTCCGAGTGGACCTCCGGATCCTCCGCGAGGTGCAGCGCGAAGGGCGGCGCGGCGCCAAAGGCCCTGGGCTCGGGCGTCTCCCCGCGGGCGAGCGCGGCGCGGCGTGCCTCCAGCTCGTCGTACAGCGGCCGGCGGCGCAGCGCCCCGGGGACGTGGGCCTCGTCGGCCAGCGTGCCGAGCGTCGTCTCCGACTGGGGCAGGTTGAACAGGTGCGTGTCACAGCCCAGCACGTTGAAGCGGAAGAAGCCCTCCTCCGTGGCGCCGGGCTCGGAGCCGGGCTCCACGCGGAACGCGGGCGCGAGGACCACCGGATAGGCCTCGAGCCGCCACAGGAAGAGGCCGACGTTGGGCAGGTTGTGCATCCCCCGCCGGTTGTCGATGTGGCGCACGTCCACGGTGCGCGTGGCGCCCTCGAAGGGGGTGCCCACCTGCTCCAGCGCGTTCGTGTCGCGCAGGTCCGGGGTGCGCAGGTTCGCAGGGCGCGGGTGGTTGAGGTGCTGCGTGGTGCCCACCCGCTGGAAGAGCTCCACCGCCCGCGCCGGCCAGCCCGTGACGTCGCGGGCCAACTGCTCCAGCATGGCCGCGGTGCCCTTGCGGCGCCGGTAGGCCAGGGAGTTGGCCACGTAGGCGCGCTGGCTGAAGAGCCCGGGGTCCACCGGGACCAGATCCCGCACCTTGAGCAGGTCGCCGATGTACGGCACCACCCACTCCTGGCAGGTCTCGATGAACCAGTTGTCGTGGAGCTGGCCGATGTCCTCCTCGATGGCCAGCAGCTCGCGCTCCATGATGGCCAGCAGCGCGCGCAGCGGCTCGCCCTGGATGGCGTCCCGGGCGCGGTGGATGGACGGCAGCAGCTTGTAGAGCCGGTCCTGCGGCGTGGGGCTCACGGGCTCACCTCCGTGTCGAGCACCAGCGTCACGCCCTTGCGCTCACCCTGGAGCGCCGGGTCGAGCAGCAGCAGCTGGGCGGGCCTGAGCACGTCGCCTTCCCATCGCGCCCCGCGCGCGCGCAGCACCGGCATCAGCTTCTGCGCCGGGATGGCGGGCGTCGTCGGGTGCAGCCGCTCCAGGTCCACCATCACCACGCCCTCCACGTCCTGGAGCACGCGAATGACCTCCGCGCCGCTCACCGCCTGGGCGAACTGGCGCCGCTGAAGGGAGAAGGCGTCTCGGAGCGCGGCCTCCGCGCGGCCCAGCACCTCCTCCGGCAGGTAGCGCGCGTCCAGGCGCAGCCGCGCCTCCATCGCGAAGAAGAGCCGCTCGTATGAGGAGACCTCGAACTGGCGCACCGGATCGTGGTGCTCACGCAGCGCCTCCACCAGGCTCAGGAAGAGCTGGGAGTCCGCGGCCACCGGCTCCCCGTCCATCCCCGCCACGGTGACGTGGACGAGGATGCGCTCGCCGTTGGTCAGGTCCGCCGCCTGGGCCTTGCCGATGCCGGCGAACGTGGAGGCGAAGTCCTCGTAGTCCTGCAACGACACCACCCGGCGCAGCGTCAGCACGGACGCGGGGGCGTTGTCGCGCGCCTCGTCCCGGGACTCGGGCGCCGCCGCGCCGGTGGCCGCGACGGGATTGGTGACTTCCCGGATGCCCAGGGGCCGCACCTTCAGCAGCGCGAGCTGTCCCCGGTCCACCTCGCCCTCGGGCCCGATGCCGGAGCGGTACACCGCCGTCACGTTCTCCTGCCCCGTGGGCAGTCGCGCGCCGGACACCCCGTCGCCGAACGTCACCGCCACGGAGCCGTCGTCCTGGATGCGCACCATGAACACCTCGGCGCGCGGGTCCTGTCCGAACAGCGTGGGCACCTGCTCCCAGCGCACGCCATTCACCCGGACCTCCAGCGTGCTCTCCCCGCCCGTGTCCGTGGGGGCCGGCACGTGGGTGAGCGGCGGCTTGCGCAGCACGAAGCGCTGGTTCACGCGCGAGCCGTCACCGCCGCCCAGCACCTCCCGCACCGTCTCTCCATGCGTGGAGGGGACCACGTTGGCGTAGATGCTGACGGTGGCGCGCTCCAGCGGCGTGGTCAGGGCCTTCTTCAGCACCAGCCGCGTGTGTCCACCGACCAGCGTCTCGGCCCGGTCCAGCTCCACCACCTCGCGGATCCACGCCCCTGGCCCCGACGCTTGCTCCAGCGCCGCGCGCCCTTCGACGATGAGCACGCGCCCGCGCTCGAGCCCCTCCACCGCGCGGTCCAGCTCGATGTCGTCGCCCTCCACGGGGTCGGTCCGGGGCATCTCCCCCACGGGCAGCTCCTCGCTCTGGGCCAGGACCACCGTGCTGCGCAGCGGGAAGTAGGACAGGTGCTCGTTCGTGTCGAAGGTGAGGCGCGTCACCTTGGCGTTGAGCGTGAAGTCCTCGCGCGCCCAGGGCTGGATGTCGGTGACGCGATACAGCTCCACGTACTTGGACTTCCAGAGCGCCACCCAGCTGCCCTTCAGGATGCTGGGGTACTCGCGGTCCAGATCGATGATGCCCTGGACCGCCGTTTGAATCTCGAAGTCGGGCCACTGCGTGAAGCGCGCGTCGTGGGGCCGGTAGTTCGGGTTGTAGAGGGCCTTGGTGGCGTCCGGCATCGCCTTGAAGGAGGGCGCGTTGTAGCCGAAGAGGTTGCCGCGCAGCCGCAGCACGAAGGCGCGGGGGTGGTCCGCGGGATCCACGCGGGGCGTCTCGCTGCCGAGCCCGGCGTCCCACGTCACCCGGGTGTGGCTCAGCGCGGGCTCCGCCGGATCCGTCACGCGGGTGACGGTCTTCACCCAGCGCAAGTCCCACTGCTCGCTGCCGGGCGCGTTCTCCCGCTCCTCGCCCACCAGCAAGAGCGCGTCTCCAGGCTGGATGCCCATCTGGAGGCCCTGGAGGTAGAGCGTGTGCTCACCCCGCATGAGCGGCTGGGGCATCGTCCGGGGCACCTTGAGGACGTTCCACGCGGCCCGGGCCTCCAGCGGCTGCGTCGTCTCGAAGGTCTGGGGCCGCGCGTCCTGGCCGGGGATGCTGAGCACCTGCACGCCTTCGGGCACGTGCACCTGGGTGGGGGCGCCGGGCGCCGTCTCCACGGTGAAGACCAGATACGTGCTGGCGGCGACGCCGGGCTTCAGCTCGTAGCCAATCTGCCGCGCCAGCTCCAGCACCGAGCGCCGCTCCGTGGCGGTGCGCAGGAAGCCCTCGTTGGCGATGCGCTCCTGGTAGAAGGTCAGCACGTCGGAGGCCGTCGCCCACGCGTCCAGCAGCGCGATGGACAGGTCCTCCGTGCCGCGCGTGGACAGCTCCGCCAGGGGCCGGGTGCCCGCGAAGTCCCCATCCGGCAGGAACTCCCCGGGCAGCCGCGCCAGCATGCGCTGGAAGAAGCCGCTGTGCGTGCCAATGCGATACGCGAGCGCGGGTTGCCCCGGCCGGTTGTAGAGCGGCGTCGGCTCCGCGGCGCCGCGGTCCTCGCAGGCCTCGCAATCCCCCGAGCCGTTTGCTGGCGTGCTCACAGGCCCCCCTGCATGAAGAAGTCGAGCTTCCCGTTCTCGGGCTGGCTCGGGTCGTTGTCGAGCCGGGCGATCTCCAGCCGCTCCATCTCGATGAGGCCGTTCTTCCACTCGTCGCGCGGCACCTGCCCCCAGCGCCGGAAGCGCTGCGGCTTGCCGGGCGCGTCCTCCGTCTCCACCCACGCCACCCCCGGCACCTTCATGGCCGTGGCCACCAGCTGGCTCAGGTACACCGGCTGGCCGAAGGTGAAGTTGTCCGGGTGGAAGAAGCCGCGCAGCCCGCCGGGTTGCTCGCGCGTGCTGAACACCTCCAGCAGCGCGGCCTTCACGTTGGCGGCCAGGTAGCCCGGTGACACGCAGACCGTCATGGCGATGTCCAGCGGGACGAAGAGGGGCGCGTCGACGCGCAGGTCGTAGCCCGCGAGCCGGAAGCGCTCCAGGAACGCGGTCAGCCGCTCGGCGAAGTCCGCGTCCACCGGGAAGCCGCCGCGCCGGTCCACGGTGACGAACATGGTGTGCCAGCTGCCCGTCCACCGCAGGCTGCCCACCGCGCGCTGCACTTCAGGGTGGCGCTGGGCGACCTCGGCGTAGTCCGCCTCCGTCACCGCGCGCTGCTGGACGCGGAAGGACTCCGGCGCGTCGATGCGAACGCGCTCCACGGACTCGGGATCCACTCCTCCCCGGGCCGGCAGGGGGTTGCGGATGCTCAGGATGGCGTCGCGCCAGTCTCCCCCCAAGGTGGAGTGCAGGTGGGAGATGGCCTCCGCGCCCACGTTGCCCGCGCTGCCATTGCCAATGCGATAGGTGGCCGTGAGCGGAACGCCCGCGCCGGGGCGCTCTCCCAGCACGTTGTCGCCGAAGCGCAGGCGGGCCCGGCCGTCGTCCTCCACCTCCGCCACGAACTCGCGGCTGAAGCGGCCGCTGTTGAGCAGCGTGCGGCGGGGGATCCACGCCCGCCCGCTCTCCGTCTCTCGCAGCCAGAGCGCGGGCAGCGTCTCCTCCGGGGGCGTCCGCAGCGCGGCGGCCGCCGACGCCGTGGGGTCCAGCGCGCGGCCTCCCTCTCCCCTCGACACCTGGGTGAGCGGACCGCGCGAGAGCCTGGGGCGGTAGCGGCCCTCGGAGGGCACGACGGGCAACGGCTCGGTCAGGGTCCGCCCATGGTCCACCAGCACCACGTTGCCGCGCGCCACGCTCACCGGCGCGAGCTTGCCGACGGGATCCTCCGGCTCATCGGCGGAGTCCGGCGGCACCATCACGTCCCACAGGCACAGCTCGAAGGGGAGCGCGTCGTCCGTGCCCCACGCGACCTCCACCACGGCCACGTCCAGCAGCGGATCCCGGGTGAACTCCACCTGCGTCAGCCGCACGGCATGGCGGCGCGACGGATCCGCGTCCACCCTCCGTCCCGTCTGGGGACTGCGCCCCTCCTCCAGGAGGAGGACCCGCCCTGGCGCGAAGTTCTCCGGTGTCAGCACCCGCTTCGCCGGGTCGAATTCGGAGGGGACGTTGAGCAGCGTGGCGGCGGTGGCGCCCTGGGGGAGGCAGCAGCGGTCCTCTCCCCAGGTATGGAAGAGGATGCGGCCGTGCCCGGAGTGCAGGGTGAGGGGGTGGAGGGACTCGAAGACCTCGGCGCCCGCGTTCACCGCTTCCTGGAGGTGCTGCGCGTCCAGCACCCGGGGGCCCTCCACGGTGGTGACGAACACCGCCCCCGGAGACACGTCCGTGGGGCCGGGGAGCGACCAGCCCTCGGCGCCGGGGGACACCTGCAACGTCACCCAGGCCCGGGCGTTGCCGCCGTCGTGCATGGGGTAGTCCAGCAGTCGCGCGTGGCGGCGCACGGAGGTGCGCTTGCGAGCGGTGCCGAGGTACGCCTCGGTGGCCACCGCGTCCTGGTAGTAGCTGAGGTAGTCGGCCGAATAGGCCATCAACTCCACCAGCGTCACGCCCAGGTCCGCGGGGTTGCGCTCCTTCCACTGGGGCGCCACCTCCGACAGCCGGTCCAGCAGCAGCCGCCGGAAGCTGGCGTAGTCCCGGGTGAGGTAGTCGATGGGCGGGTCCACGCGCCCGGGCGTCGCGCTGCCCTTCGGCGGCGCGCAGTCGAACTCGCTGGGACACTCCACCTTGAAGGTGAAGTCCACGCGGGACAGGGGCCCGTCGAAGTCGTCCGGAGGCACCGTGTCCAGGAAGCCCCGCAGCAGGGCCAGCGTGTACGTGGAGAAGTCGCCGGACGAGGTGGTGCGCACCACCAGCGTCTGCTCCGTCTCATGGGTGCCCAGCAGCTCATCGAGCACCTGGCGCTTGGCGTACTCGGCCCGCTCGGCCGCGGTGGTGCGAGGGTCGCCGGGCGCCTGGTCCATGCGGAAGGCCAGGGACACGCCGACGTCCTTCAGCCGCACGCCTCCGGAGATGGAGACGTGGTCCGCGTCGATGTCCTGGGGCAGGGGCTTGTAGCAGCGCACCCACAGCGTCCGCTGACGCTCCAGGCCGAGCGCCGACGCGTCCTCGTCCAGCACCTCCAGGAAGTCGATGCCGTTGAAGGTGGCGTGGGCCTCCACCAACCGGCGCCGCTGCTCGCTCTTGCAGACATAGCGCGCGCCCATGTCAGAGCTCCCTCGTGAACTGGGCCACCTGCCGCTGCTGGGTGCGGCGCACGACGTAGCGCACCGTCACCTGGAAGCGGGCCTCCTCGCTGAGCGTCTCCACGGCCTCCACCTGGAGGAGGTCGCCCAGCCACTGCTGGAGCGCGCCCTGCACCAGGAACTGGGTCGCGGTGGCCAGCTCCGCGCTGTTGGGGGCGAACACCAGCTGGCCCAGCCCGGTGCCGAAGGTGGGGCGGTTGATGCGCTCGCCCGGAGCCGTGAAGAGCACCTGCTCGATGAGGTGCCGCACGTGCGTGTCCAGGTCCGCGTCCGCGGTGCGACCGCGTCCATCCAGCCGATAGGGGAAGGCGATGTGCATGGCTCAGGTCCCCCTCACCCGGACCTGCGTCATCACGACCTGGGGCGGGCCCAGGGGCGCGGCGCCCATGGAAATCCCCACGCTGTTCTGCAGGATGACGGGCTGCCCGCCCGCGCGGACGCGCACCGCGGGGACCAGCCACTTCACCTGCACGCAGGGGCCTCCGCCCTGCGGCGGGAAGGGACAGCCGGACACCAGGTACTGGTCGGCCAGGGTGGCCACCGGCTGCCCGCCCACCTTCACCCGGGGATTGCCGGGCGTGGTCTGCACCTGTCCCGCGTGGGGACACATCACCGTGGCTCCGACGTGGAGGAGGAAGGCTCCCATGGCTAGATGACCTCCAGCGCGCCGTTGTTGACGTTGACGCCCGCGGGCCCGAGCTTGATGTTGGACGCGCCGAACGACAGCTCGATGCCGGTGGGGCTGAGCACCACCTTCGCGGTCCCCCCGTGGTCGATTTCGATGCCGGCGGCGCTGAACGTGGCCTTCAGCGGCATGGGCACCGCCGGGGGACTCACTTCGATGCTCAGCCCGCCCGCGCCGGGCAGGTCGTCGAGCTTCACGGTGATGGCCCCTGTCTTCCACACCTGGGTGGTGGGCAGGGCGGGCGAGGCCGGTGCCTCGCCCTCGCCCCAGAAGCAGCCGGCGACGATGGGGTAGTTGAGGTCCCCCCGCTCGAACTCCACCCAGACCTTCGCGCCCATCGCGGGCACGGCGAAGAAGCCCTTGCCGCTGCCGCCACACGGCATGCACGGCATGGCCCAGCCCAGCTGGCTGTCGCCCAGCACGGTGGGCACCTTCACCTGCACCCGCCCCATCATCAGGGGGTCGATGTTGTTGACGACCTCGCCCCGGTACTTCCCGAAGTACGCGCTCATGGAGGCACCACCGGTGTGAGCGCTCCAGCTCCCTCGCGGGTGAGGGTGAAGCGCTGCTTGTATTCGCCAGGACGGATGGAGTGCGTGACGTTGCGGACGTAGAAGAAGCCGTCGTGCTCGAAGCCCGCGCCGCGCACGCCCACCAGCCCGCGGGGGCGCAGCATGTCGCCGTAGCGCGTGGCATCCAGCTCGCCCGACCCGGTGAGCACCTGGTCCGTGGACGCATCCGTCTGACCCTGGGCCCGGCCCTGGGCCGCGATGTAGCCCGCGCCGTCCGGCACGTCCTCCAGCAGCGAGGTGCGCACGCGCGACTGGGTGAGCAGCGCGGGCTGGCTCGCCAGCGGTGGCACCCGCAGGCTCGCGAACGTCCGCACCGGGAGCGCGCGGCCCAGCGCCATCGCCTGGCCCTTCACGGTGGTGGGCGCCAGCGCGTTGTATTGGAAGTCGATGCTGTCGACGTTGGACTGCGCCCCCATGTTCACCGACAGCGCCCGCTGGGGAATGCCCACCCGGTTGGGAGGCCCCCAGTAGGCCGTGTTCATCATCGGCGCGGGGCCGGGGGTGACCTGGAAGACGTAGCCGTAGCGGTTCGCCATCTCCCGCACGTAGGCGTAGTCGGTGCCCCGGAACACGGGGGTGCGCTGGATGGGCAGCGGCACGTCCAGCGAGGGCGGCGGGATGATGACCGGCACCAGCCCGTACTGCGCGTAGCCCAGGACGAGCTGCGCGATGATGATGGGCTCCACCTGCGCGGGGTGCTCATGCACCTTCGCGTCCAGGTCCATGGCAGCGCTCACGTCCTCGCCCGTGACCGTGAGCGTGGAGCTGCCCGGCTGCTGCGAGGGGGCGAGCGTGCGGTGGGTGATGATGCCGTCGAAGAGCACCTGCGGCACCACGTTGAAGGTGACCACCAGCACCACGCGGTTCATGGGCTTGAGCAGCGGGTGGCTCGCGAGCCCGTAGTCCATCAGGTCGAGCGGCCCCGAGCGGCCCACGCCGAACGTCAGCTGGAAGCCCGAGCGCCCCTCGTCGTTGTGGGTGACCTCCACGCGCTGGAGGGCCTCCATGAACGAACCGGGCGCGGGGACCGCCACCGTGGGGCCCACCAGCAGCGTGAGATGGATTCCCAGCAGGCTCATCGGGCGCTCAGAATTCCGGCATCCCGATGCGCACCACGGAGCCCGGCTCCCGCATCAGGTCGAAGGGGTTGAGCGTGTCGTTGGCGTCGCAGACGCGCCAGAAGTGCTCGGGGTCGCCCAGCGTGCGGTGGGTGAGCAGGTCCAGGCGGTCGCTCTCGGTGACGGAGACCTCCGCCAGCACCCGCAGGGAGGTGTTCGCGGGGATGAAGCGGCGGCGCTTGTAGGCGGCCACGCGTCCGTCGGGGAGCGTGAGGGTGGCCGTCTCCAGGGGGGCGTAGCGGCTGGTGGGGTCGAGCATGGGGGCTCCAGGAGAAGTCAGGCGCTCAGCGCGGCAGTGCGGCGTTGGCCAGGCCGGCGATGCTGCCGACGACGGCCATGGCTTCCTTGACGACCTGATGCGTGAGGAAGAGGGCGTAGCCGGGGTGCATCAGGGGCAGGTCGTTGTACGAGAGCACCCGCAGGCCCAGGGCCACCTTGGCGCGGATGGGGTTGAGGCTCGGGTCGTAGGCCTCCTCGGTGATGGAGAACTCGCTGACCTTCACCGGCAGGACGCGCTTGGGTCCCCAGATGAAGAGGGTCAGCGGCGCGGTGGGGGGCACCACCTCCAGCGTGCCCACCTGCATCAGCGCCGTGTTGAGGATGACCTGGGCGGTCTTGGGGTAGACCAGCATCTCCAGCGCCGACAGCTGCGGGTAGATGCCCATGCTGCTGGCGAGCACGTCGCCGTTGGCGAGCTGATCCGTGGCGTCGATCTCCACGTCCACCCGGATGTTCTCCACCGGCGCGCCCTTGAGCCGCAGCGCCTCCGTGCGGTCGCCTCCGCCCTCGCCCGCCATCTGGGGCGTCAGCGTGCGCGTCATCGTGTCTGGGTTGTATTGGAACACCACCAGGCTCGCGACGGGGTTGAGCGGATCCAACCCGATGATGGCCCCGCGCTGCGTGCGGGGTGTGCGGGGGAAGGTGCTCATGCCGTCACCGCCCCTGGCCCAGGCCCGAGTAGACCGCTTGCGCGACCTGGACCCCCAGCGCCGCGGGCGGAGCGCCGGACGTCACGCGGAGGGCGCCCGCGTCCAGCCGGGGCACGTCACCGGACAGGCCCGAGGGCAGTCCTCGTTGGGAGAACAGCCGCGTCAGCTCCTGCCGCACGGCCTCGCCCACCTGCTCGCGATGCGCGGCCGGGACGCCGTGCAGCACCAGCTCGTCGATGTGCAGCGAGATGTTTCGTGGCGTCATGTCCACCCCGAGACCTCGGCTTCCGCCAAGGGCTTGTCGAGCTTGCTGAACTCCGAGCGCACCGCGCGTTGCAGGTGCGCCATCCGCACGGGCTCGCCCGCGTCGGCGGCGAGGAAGGCGGCGTTGAGGGCGATGGTGCGGATGTTGCCGCCGGTGACGCTCAGCCGCGCCAGCCGCGCCATGTCCAGGCCCTCCGTGGGCGTGGCGGCCGGGAACATGCGCCGCCAGATCTCCGTGCGCTGGGGGGCATCCGGGAACGGGAACTGGAGCACGAAGCGCAGCCGGCGCAGGAACGCGGTGTCCAGCGCGTCCTTCATGTTCGTCGTGAGGATGGCCAGCCCCCCGTAGGACTCCATCTGCTGGAGCAGGTAGCTCACCTCGATGTTGGCGTAGCGGTCGTGGCTGTCGCGCACCTCGGTGCGCTTGCCGAAGAGGGCGTCCGCTTCGTCGAACAGGAGGATGGCGCCTCCTTCCTGCGCGGCGTCGAACACGCGGCGGAGGTTCTTCTCCGTCTCGCCAATGTACTTGCTGACCACCTGGCTGAGGTCGATGCGGTAGAGGTCCAGCCCCAGCTCGAGCGCCAGCACCTCGGCCGCCATCGTCTTCCCGGTGCCGCTGGCGCCGGAGAACAGGGCGCTGATGCCCAGGCCCCGCATGCCCTTGGAGGCGAAGCCCCACGTCTCGTACACCCGCGCGCGCTGACGCACGCTCGCGGCGATCTCCCGGAGGATGGCCTTCTTCTCCGGAGGCATCACCAGGTCTTCCCACCCCGCGGTGGGCTCGATCCGCTGCGCCAGCTCTTCCAACTGGGGCCGGGACTGCACCCGGCAGGCGGCCCACAGCGCCGCGCCCAACGCGCCTTCGTCCGCGAAGGGGCCTTGCTCCCGCACGTCCGAACCCGCCGCGCGGATGGAGCGCATGGGCAGATCGAACTGCGTGGTGATGCGCTCCAGGGCGCCGTGCGCGGCGGTCACCTCGGGCCCGAGCGCCTGGGTCCAGAGCAGGCGCTGTTCGACGCGCGTGGGCCGCTTCACCTCGAGGTGGATCGCGGCCCGGCTTCGCGGTCGCAGGGACTCCCGGGACGAGACGATGACCACGCCCTGCACGCGCTCGGCGAAGGCGGTGGCCGCGCGCAGCGCGTCCGCTCCGGTGGCTTCGTCGCATTCCAGCAGCAGCCCGCTCCCCAGCAGCAGGGCCTCGCGCTCCCACCACCGCGCGAGCGCTGCCCGCTCCTCGGCTCCCGCGGGCAACTGGGTGGCGCGGGTGACGTGCAACTGGAGCCCCAGGCTCGCGCAGGCGGCGCTGGCGATGGCCTGCGCACCGTCCGGCTCCAGCCCGCAGAGCTGGACGAGGGGCATGGGCTCATCCACGTCCGGTGCTCGCTCCCACGGCTGTCGCAGGCGCTCGGCCAGCGCCTGATGGGAGACGGGCAGCTCCCGGGGCGGCGGCACCGGCGCCATGAACTCTTGCAGCCGCCGGTCCAGATAGGACAGGCCGACGAGGTGGTGGAGGACACGCTCGTCGATGCGAAGGGCGCAGGAGGTGAGGCCCTCTCCAGGGGCCAGGGACACCAGCTCCCAGCGGCGCAGGGGCGCCACCGGCGTCAGCGCGCTCCAGTGCGCTTCGGGGAGCGAAGCCAGGGCCATGCCGAACGTGGGCCACGGCTTGCGCGGGTCGCCGTTCACGGAGGCGAACAGGGCGCCGAAGCCCGTGCCCAGCTCCAGGCTGACGCAGCACAAGAGGATGTCGCGCTCGAACGGGGACAGGCGGAAGGCCTGACACAGGCTCTCCAGCGCGGGCGGCGCCGGGATTCCGACCTCGGCCTCCGCGAGCGCGGCGAGGGCCGTGTCCACGTCATCGGTGCCTTCGGGCAGCCCCACGCCCAGGAGGGACGCGTGCCGTGCGATGCGCGCGCGCACCACGCCGAGCGCGGCGGTGAGCTGGCGCTGGTTGGCTTCCTGCCAGGAGTCCGCGCGCGATGGGCTCATGTGACCGTCACCTGCTGGGACACGTCGAAGACCGGCGGGTTCTGACTCCAGTCGATGAGCAACGAGTCCACGCCGTCCACGCGCAGCCGGACGAAGTGGTCTCCGGGGGGCACGTCCAGGGCGGTGAAGGCGAGGGTGTCCACCGGCGTGGCGCGCGCGGGGGCTGGCAGCTCCCGGCCATTGAGCAGCAGGGCCACGCGCTGGTCCGGGCGGGCGCGAGGTTGGAACGCGGCGGTGAGCGTCACCTCACCCCCCGGTCCTCGCGCCACGGGGTTGGGGGTGAGCCCGAGGATGCGGGGGGCGAGCGTCAGCGGCAGCGCTGGGGTGGTGTGCTCGTTTCCGTCCAAGTCGGTGATGACGACGGACACCGCGTAGGTCCCCGCGGGCCAGGCGGCCGCGTCGTTGGGGATGTCCACGGTCAGCCGCGACGCCGACACCACCGTGGCGGGCCGGAGCACCGGGGTGCTCCAGAGCGGGTGGCTGAAGCGCACGCCCACCGTGTCCCCGGCGAGGTGGTGTCCGGTGAGGAGGAGGGTGTCTCCCAGTCGAGCGCTGGTCTGCTGCTGGGGCGGGGTGATGGCGTCGAGCACCGGAAAAGGAGGGACCACGTCAGGCTGGATGGACAGCACCGGGCGCAGCACCGGGAGCGGCGTGCGGCTGGGGCGAGTGCTCTCGATGAGGACGACGGAGACCTGGTAGACGACCGAGATCCGGTACTGCGTCTGGAACATCGTCCAGAGCTTGGAGACTTCCTCCAGGGTGGGCGTGTCCACGGTGATGCGCACGCGCTCCGCCTGTCGGTACAGGTCATTGCCTGGCACCGCGGCGCGCAGCTCATTGGCGCCGAGCAACGGATGGTCATGAAGGACGTTCATGGCCTTGCCGAGCAGCTTGTGGCTCTCCACGTCGTCGTCGGATGGCGAGTAGGGCGTGAGCAGGTACGTCAGCCGCAGGGCCAGGGGCGGGACACCCGACTCGCCGGACCTGGTCCTCGGTGGGAAGTCCATGTTGCGCAGCGAGGCCTGCTGCGCCACCTGGAAGAGGAAGAGATTGACCTGATGGTTGGTGGCGTCCCGGCCGCGTGCCTTGTCCGGTGGAAGCGTCGTCACCGACACGTCTGGCGTGTCCACCTGGAGGTGGTTGAAGAGGAGCGTGCGGAGCGCGGCCGTCACCGTCGCGATGGAGAGGGAGTTGCTCACCGTCCCCCTCCGTTGCGTCGCGCGAGGTAGTCATCGAGCGAGGGTGCCGGGGCCGCGCGCGCGGGCGCGCTCCGCGCGGGGGCCGCGGGCGCCATGGCTCGAACCTCGATTCGGCCGATGGTGATCTGAATGGTGGGGGCAGGCGGCGGCTCCGCGTCCGAGGCGCGCGTCACGGAGGGAGGTGGTTCGGTCCGCGTCACCTCGGCCGCCGAGGAGGAGGCTGGAGCCGGAGCCGCCTCGAGCGCCCTGCCCAGGGCCCTTGCCCTGCCGACCGCGGACAGGACGCGGGGCTCATCGGGGGCGCTGTCGTCGCTCGGGGGCGTCGCTCGCGAACCCGAGGGCGCGATGACAGGGAGGCTCGGGTTTCGTCCGGAGGGACCGGCGGTGTCCCGTGGGCGCGTGATGGATGCGCTCAGCTCGCGGGCCAGCTCCGCCAGGGGGATGTTCTGGTCTCCCGAGGACGAGCGGGAGCTGGACGTCGCGCTGTGCTGACTCGCCCCAGGCGCGACGCGGCCCGTTCGCTCCGTTGCGTTGGGCGGGAGCGCTTCGAGAAGGCGGCCGGCCTCGTGTGTCATGGGTCCCCAGGAGGTCGCTTCGCTCCGGTGGGATGGCTCGAGGCGGGCGGAGTGACCGGGCGTGCCCGGAATGCGCCCTGGATGCGTGTCAGTCGAATCGGGCCCGGTGCGGTGCTCGGCGCGTTCGTCGGGCGAAGGCAGACGGGTGGGCCGCGCGGGGTTGGTGCCGGTCGCGGGCCTCCCGGTGGGCCGCGCGGAGTTCGCGTCACGCGAAAGCAGGCCGGTGGGCTGCGCGGCATCCGCGTCACGCGAATGCACCCCGGCAGGCTGTGCGGGGTTCGCGTCATGCGAGAGCAGGCCGGTGGGCTGCGCGGAGTTCGCGTCACGCGAAAGCGGCTCGGGCTCGCGGAAGGCGGTGGGCGACAGTCGCTGGGGGAGCGTCTCGGAATGGAGGCCGGCCGCAATCCGTCCGGTGGGTTCCTTGGACCGGGCGCGGAGCGATCGCGGCCCACCCCCCTGCGTCGAGGGCTCGATGCTGGATGGGAGCACGCTGGAGCTCCGCTCGGACGCTGGGTGCGCGCTGTCTCCCGGAGCCAGCTCCCGCGACGTGTCTGACCGCGGGCGGAGCGCATCGTGGGTGCTCGCGAAGGGCGGGGCGTCAGCGCCCGACAACGCGGCCTGGGGTTGTGGTGAGGTCCTCCCAGGGACGCCCAGGGTGTCGGCCCGCGCCGAGGGCTCGACGAGCGCCCGGCCCACCGCGTTCCATGCCTCGCGCGATGCGCGCGCTGGCCCGGAGACGGTCCTCGTCGCGGGCTCTCGCGCCTCAATGCCCGCGTCGAGGCCCGGGCGCGGCGCCTCACGGTGATCCACGGGTCGCGACTCGGGGGCGAAGTAGGAGCCGGCGCGCGGACGGACACCCTCACCGGGGCGATGGTGCCGTGCCACCAGATGGCTCAAGTAGTCGCTCATGTCCCCGCCAGCTCCAGGTAGCGCTGCCGCTTCCACGGGCTCATCACGAGGATGTGCTCCTCGGACCATCCGTACAGGCTCGCCAGCGTGTGCACCTCCCGCAGGGTGCGCTGCGCCCACGTCTCCACTTCCCTCCAGAAGTACTCGGCGATGTCGAACGCGGCCGCCCACGCATGCGCACAGGCAGGACACTGCGTGGACAGCTCCACCCGTGCCTGCGGATCCGCGGCCTCCATCGCTTCCTCGATGGCCCGCACCACCGCCGCTGGCAGCTCCCCCGTCTCCACGTCCACACCCTCCCGGCGTGCCTCGACCACGCACCTCGCCAGCACCTGCCTCCGCCCACCCGCCTCGGGCCCCGCCGCCAACGCCGCGAGGTCCCGGCTGTCAGGCAGGCGGAAGCGCACCGCATGCCCCTCGCACTCAACGCCCAGCACCTCCGGGACAGGCGCACCGGGGGACACCCGGATGTCGCTCACCTGGAAGGCCAGCTCCACCTGCTCACCGCAGGCAGGACATGGCACCAACCCCACGACCTCGGCGCCGAAGGTCTGCTCCCGCACGGCGAGCAGCAGCGAGTCCCGAAGCCCCACCGGGAGCCGCGCCAGCTCTCCCGGGCTTCGCTCCGGCCACGCGGCGCACAGCAGCGCGAGCGCGCGCCCGGGCCCGGAGTGCGGGTGGCCCGCCTCCCACGCACCCAGCAGCTCCGGAGCGGTCAGCGAGCGCATGGACCCTCAGCGCATCAGGGGTTGGGCTCGTTGTAGCTGGGCTCGGTGGGCTCGGTGATGTCGTAGTCGCGCTCCCAACCCTCGTTCTCCAGCTTGAGGGTCTGGATGGCCACGGCGTTGGCGTTCGCGTCCAGGTCCGGCATGGCCTGGTACTCGGACACCCAGCACCGGAAGAGCTTGTAGGAGATCGCCAGCTGACCGGCCTCGTTGTAGACCTCGAGGATGATGTCCTTGCGGAAGTCCTTGAGGGACACCTCGGAGCCCAGGCCGGAGCCGTAGTTCCACACCTTGTTGGCCCACCGCTCGAACTCGGTGTCGTGGGTGACGCCGCGCTCCAGGGTGAGGGCCTCGTACTCGCTGCGGCCCGGCGACTTGCGGCTGCTGCTGGGGTCGCCGCCCTCGCGGTGCTTGACGACCTCGGTGGTGCGCTTGAGCGCGCCCACCTTGCTGATGCCCGCGACATAGCGGCCGTCCCACTTCACGCGGAACTTGAAGTTCTTGTACGGGTCGAAACGCTGCGCGTTGACGCTGAACTGAGCCATGGGAACGCTTCTCCTTTACGCCGCGACCTGTCCGGCCATCTGCTGGAGCTTGAGCACCACGAACTCGGCCGGCTTGAGCGGCGCGAAGCCCACGACGATGTTGACCACGCCCAGGTTGATGTCGTTCTGCGTGGTGGTTTCCTTGTCGCACTTGACGAAGTACGCATCGCGCGGCGTCTGGCCCTGGAAGGCGCCCTGCCGGAAGAGGTTCTGCATGAAGGCGCCGACGTTGAGGCGGATCTGCGCCCAGAGCGGCTCGTCGTTAGGCTCGAAGACCACCCACTGGACGCCCCGGTACAGGCTCTCCTCGATGTAGAGCGCCAGCCGGCGCACCGGCAGGTACTTCCACTCGTCGGCGAGCAGGTCATTGCCTCGCGTGGTGCGCGCGCCCCACACGACGCGGCCCGCGGCCGGCAGCGAGCGCAGGCAGTTGATGCCCAGCGGGTTGAGCTGGCCATTCTCCGGGTCGGTGAGCGGCACGCTCAGCTTGGGCACCCCGGTGAGCAGCGAGTCCAGGCCCGCGGGCGCCTTCCAGACGCCGCGCTGCGTGTCCGTGCGCGCGATGACCCCCGCCACCGCGCCGCAGGGGGCGAAGACCTCCAGCTGGTTCTCCCGCAGGGGATTGGACTGCACCAGCCGGGGGAAGTAGAGCGCGGCGTTCTTGCTGCGCAGGCTGCTGGCGGCGAAGCCGCTGACCGCGTGGGCCACGCTGTCCCAGCCCACCGGAGGATCCGCGACGAAGATGGCGCGCCGCTCCTCGCAGTAGGCCGCCGCGTCGGTCGCCAGGTCCGCCTCGATGTCGCCGTCGAGCGCGTGGGGCGGCAGGCACAGCAGGTTGAAGACATCCACCTTCTCCAGCGCGTACAGGCCCTGCTTGTTGGTGCGCAGGTTCGCGCCGGTGGTGAACTGGGCGCGCGTCAGCGCGTTGCCGTCGGTGCCCTCCTGGGCGGCCGTGGGCGCGGTGGGCACCGGCCGGCCCTGGGGGTCGAGCGCGGAGGCCGCGGGGCGCGCGGGCGTGGCGGGCAGCGTCTTCACCCGGATCAGGGCGGAGCCCTGCGCGAGCACGGTGGGGTAGTAGCGGGGACTGGCCGCGTCGATGGAGAGGTTGATGAACTTCTCCGTCGCGCGCGTCCCGTTGTCGGTGACGGTCAGGTTGAAGAGCAGGTCGTCGATGCTCGCGGTGCCTGTCTTCCGGGTGTTGTAATCCACCACCACGCGAAGATTGTTACCCCAGGCGCCAGGATTGCCTGCGGCCAGGGTCAGGTCTCCACCGGTCGTGGACAGGGTCAACTCCGTGGTGTGACCCCCATTGTCCAGACGGACGATGATGGCCTGCCCGCCTCCGTTGAGGAAGAAGTCGCGGACGGCGTAGCTCATGGAGCTGGCCAACCACAGGCTTCCGAAGGTGCGCTCATAGTCGCCGTAGCCGTTGCAGACCACGGGCTCATTCACCGGTCCGCGCTGCGCGCGCCCGACGAAGGCAGTCACCGACGTGGGCACCCCGGTGATGGTGCGGACTCCACTGGGAATCTCTTCGACATAGACGCCCGGATAACTGAGAGCTGCCGGCATGGGATGACTCCTCCGTCCGCGAGTTCGCCAGCTCCGCCCCCGGTCCCGCGAGGCAAGAGCCCTTCCAGCGCACGTCGCGCGCCCGTATTCACGGGGCACCCCGTACGCCTTCGTCACATCCGTCTGTGTGGGGAGGGTGGCAACAAATGCCGATACAGTGAGTCCTGGCGCGTGAAACGAGCTTCCCCCCCAGACATCTCCAGGAGCCTTCAAAGGCAGGCTCCCAAGAACACCGTGAAGACAGTCTGCCAGAAACCCAACGGAAAGTCATTCCCTGGGTCCGATATTGTTCACGCTGGGTGACGTGAGATGCCATGGGTTGGTGGGAGCAACCCAATCCCAGACATCGGGATTGAAATCCACCAGGCGGCTTGACAGCAGGCCGTGGGCTTCATGCACTGGGGCGATGGCCGCCCCGCGTGAGGTCCCCATCATCCTCGGTCTCTTCGTCACCCTGGCGGCGCTGATGGCGCATGTCGTCGCCGACAGGCTCGACAGGACCTCCGCGCGCCCCGAGGGGCCGCGTGCGGCGCGGCTCGAGCCGGGTGCGCGTGCCCCAACGCCCGTGGACCTGCTCGCCATGGTGGGCGTCGGGGTGCTGGGGGTGGGGGGCGTCACGGTGCAGGCCTTGGGGCGCAGGGCGCGGCTGCTGGACGCCCTGGGTGCGGGGGCTTCCTCGCCACGGAGGTTGCCCGCTCCCGAGCGGAGGATGCTCGCGCGCCGGACGGGGCTCGTCCTCGGGGAGTGGGTGTGTTTCGCGGCGCTCTCCTTCGGGTTCATGCTGCGCCGGCCGCCCGGGGAGTGGCTGCTCTTCCTCGTGCCGTGTGTGCTCCTGGTGCTGCCGGCGAGGGTGTATGTGCGGTATCGGGATGGAGAGGCGATGTGGGCGCCGTGGCTCCTGGCGTTCGCGGTGCTCGCGCTGGGGGCGACGCGCGCGCCGAAGTCCACCTGGGGACTGCTGCTCATCGTGGGGGTCTGTCAGGTCTGCGTGCTTCGCCAGGAGCACGCGGAGCGCGTGAGACGCCGGGCGGAGGCCCTGGGCGATTCCGGTGGCGATCCGTCACGCTGACACCGTGGTGCGGGAGGTGTCAGGCCCCGCGGATGATGGCCCTGGCGGTGCCGGCGGCCATGCCCTGCGCGATCATTGAGGCGATGACCGCCTGCCTGAACTCGTCGCTGCTGATGGTCCAGCCCGGAATCATCTCCGGGAGCGACGCGCTCACCATGCTCGCGGGGCCCACGAGCACGCTGCCCCACCGCGCGATGATGCTCCGGGCGGCGGCGTCGCTCTCCGGGGTGCGGGGCACCGTCCGGGCCGAAGCCTCGGGCCTGCTGCGTGAAGGGGGCGTGGGGGCGGCGGCCGTTTCCGGCGTGGCGGCGTTGACCGTCAGCCGCATCAAGGTGGAGCTGATGATGCCCGCCCCACCGCCCATTCCCAACACGGCGCCTTGGATGGCGGTGCCTCCGATGATGCGCGCCATTCCGCCTTCCACGAACCGCAAGGCTCCGCTCCCCGCCATCTGATCGAGGATGGTGATGGGCAGGAGGCGGGCGGAGGCCCCGCCCGCGGGGAGGAGGCGTCCCAGCGTCGCTGCGGACAGCCCCGAGGCTTCGAGCACCGCACCCTGCACGATGCCGCAGCTGGTGGGATTGCCTCCAAGAAAGCGCAGCACCGCGGGCCAGCTGCGCTGCGCTGTCGCGACGGCTTGCTCGATGCTGACAGTGGCTTCCGCGGCCTCCAGCACCACGTAGGCGTTGACCCGGCGCGCCATGCCGTCCGCCATCTGGGATGACAGGGCCCTGGGGGCCTCCTCGAACAGGACCTTCAGCGGGCCGCCGTGGATGCGCAACACCTGGCCCGCGGCGTTGCGGGCATAGATGGCGGCGTGGTTCAAACCGCCCTCGGTGACGACGACCATGGCGCCGCGTTGCAGCGCCCGAAGCATCTCGGCCGACGCGGCGGCCTGGTTGGCGAAGAGCGCGCCTCCTTCGCGGGCGAAGGCCTCGGTGGTCTCGCGAGCCATGGCCTCCGAGACGATTTCGCCGCCTTCCCGGATGGCCAGCGTGCCCGCCGCGCGGCGAGCCACCGCGGTGCGGACGAGGGCGGCGGGAGCACGCAGGAGGGCCCGGCCCGCCACGCCCGCGGAGCCGAGCGTGGCGAAGTCGAGCATCAGGAAGCCGGTGCCAAGCACCCGCTGGAAGTACGACTCCGCCTCGCGAATCTGTTGGACCGAGCCGTAGATGGGCACGAGCGTCCAGAGGCTTCGCGAGGCATCCTCCTCGCCGGCGGCGTGCCGTCGCTGGTTCTCCTCGGGGCTGTCCGAGAGGGCCCAGGTGACGACCCCCGCGACCAGTCCGATGCCGGCCAGGATGAGCCAGGGCGCGATCCGGTGCAGGTCGTCCCCCGCGCCCTCGGTGATTTCGAAGGGCCGGGACGCGAGCGCCGCGCGGGCCGCGTGCTCGGCCTCGCGCTCGGAAGGCCACGAGGGGTCGCTGATCCGCCCGGCGCCACCGCCGCGCCGCGCCTGGAGCGCATGGGCGAGCTCGTGACCGAGGACGTGCCTGCCCGGCCCGCTCGTTACATCGAGGCCCCCTCCGAGGACGATGTGGTCGCCCAGCGTGAAGGCCGCCGCGCCGACGGCCGCCGCGGCCCGCCGCGCGGTGGGCCCCGTGTGCAGGCGGACGGGTGACAAGTCATAGCCAAAGGACTGCTCGAAGGGGGCCCGGACCTGGGCGGGGATGGGGGCGCCTCCCTGAATCCGCGAGAGCGAAAGCGACGCACCCTGCGGTGTCATGGGGCGCGCGACGGCAGGGTGGGGCGCGAGCGCGGCCCGGAGCAGGTTCGTGCCGAAGGCGCCCACCGTCGCCGCCACGGAGGCCGGAATGACGGCTCCCGCGGGCAGGGGCCGGGCGACGGTGGGCGTGCTGAGGGCTCGCATGTTGCCCAGCGGCCTCGTCGTCGAGCCTCCTGGCATGGGGCGCAGCGTCCCGGTCGGCATGCGGCTCCGCGCGTCGTGGACGCGCGGAGCCGGAGGCAGGAGGGGGAGGCGGGCGAAGTCGAAGCGGGCCGCGGAAGAGGCGGGCTGGGGTGTGCCTGCGTCCGCCGGCGCTCCCGGAGAGGCCGCGGACGGGGTGCGCGGCCGGGCGGCGCTCCAGTCCACGACGGCCAGCTCAGGGGGAGCCATCAGTGGGCTCGGTTGGGGCACGAGCACGGGAGGACGCGACGCGGATTTCGGAGCCGGAGCGGAGACCGCGGACGCACGTGCTGCCCGGTTGAACATCGCCATCGGAGAGCCCCCCTTGAGCCAGCGCTACCGGATAGCGTACCCAACGCGAGACTTTCTTTCGAATCGTCCGGGCGCGGGGACGTGGCGTCAGTCGAGCGGTTCTCGTGGGACGACCCGGCCGGAGGTCCGCTGGGCCAGGTCCGACATCACCGCGTGGAGATGGCGGAGGTTGCGCAGCGCGTGGGAGCCGTTGGGTTCGCCGCCAAAGCGTACGGGTCGGAAGAAGTCCAGCCGCGAGCAGACTCGCAGCGTGATGGCCCGTGCGTGCTCGCTCAGCTCTCCTGTCACATCCAGGAACAGCGGCGTCTCCTCCCTGCCCGGCTCGGACTGCGTCTGCCAGCGCGTATAGCCGTCATCCGAGGGCGCGGGGGCGGGGCGCAAGGGCAGGGGGCCCATCTCCAGCAGTTCGGGGAGGTCGAAGCGGATGACCTCGACCCGGTCCACCCCGGGAGGAAGAAAGAGGAAGGCCTCCACGGAAAGGGGCCACCCGTCGGGCAACACTTCCTCCATGCCGCTCGCGAGCGCTTGGTGATAGCGGCGCTCCAGCCCCGTGAGGGAGCGCTCGCGGAGCTGGCCTCCGAGCGCGATGGGCCACTGTTCGGAGCGCAGGTCCTCCAGTCGCGCCTGGGCAGGAGCGAGGACGACCTTCTGCGTCCCGGACACCGTGCCGAGCACGGGCTCCAACTGGCCCAACACCTCGAGCACTTCGAGGAGCTTGCGCCACAGCGCGTCCTGGCCCGCAAGTCCTTCCCACAGGACCGAGAGCAGCTCGCAGTCCTCGTCGGAGGACTGATACGTCTCGATGAAACCTGTACCCATTCGCATGACCTATGGCGGTGGCACGTCGATGATGAGCTCATGGGGGGCTCCGTTCGCGTCCACGAAGCGGACCTCGAGCCTGTCCATGAACTGCATGGCGTAGGTGTCCTGGGCCAGCCATTGCTTCAACACCTGCTGGACCTTCGCTGGAGTGTAGGACGGATCCAGGAAGGTGCTGTAGTCGACGATGCCGACATTCAGCTTGCCTCCCGAGCCGCGCGGCAGTTCGGCGTCCTTGAACTTGAGGCGGGCCTCCTTCACCTGGGTCGTCAGCTTCGCGTCGTTGGTGATGGCCTCCCGCACCCGCTTCCACTCGCGCCGCTCCAGCGGCGTCTCCACGTCGATGTTCTTGAGCTTGTTCTTGTCGAACGTCGACGACTGGCGCGTCGCGTTCATCTCCTCGTACGTGAGCTTCTTGCCCTCGTAGTAGTAGATCTCCATCTCCGTCTTGCCGGGGTGGGTGGCGGACTGCCGGATGGCATCGTCCAGGCTGACCTCCATCTCCATCAGGTTGACGGGGGACTTGAGCTGGCGGCTGGTGAGGACGGCCCAGTTCTCCATGCCTGGCATGTCCGCATGGGCCATCAGCTTGGCGGCGAGCCTTGCCACGACGGGGTTGGTGGCTCCCTCAATGAGCATCTTGCAGAGGGCTTCCGCGGCATTGAGCCGCCAGGAGGGATGGGCCTCCAGGAACTTGCCCAGGCCCACCGCGGCGCTCCGGCCCGCCCCCGCCACCAGCTTGTTCACCAGCTCCGCGTTGATGCGGCGCACGGCGCGGGCCACGTGCCCCAGCTCCTCCAAGGTGGCTCCGGCGAGCGCCTGGAGCGACGCATCGTCCAGCGCGTACAGCGCGCCCAGCACGTCGGGCGTGAGCCGGGCGGCGATGTCCGCGCCCACCTTCTGGCCCACGCGGGAGTTCTCCGCCTGCGTCTTCACCTCCGCCCGCCGGTCCAGCTCGGCCTTGGCCTTGGGGTCCGCGTCGGCGGTGTCCTGGAGGTCCTTCTCCGTCATGCCCCGGTAGCGCTCTTCTTCCACGCGCTGCTTGAGCGACTTCTCATGCGCGGCTTGGACCGCCTTCTGGAGTTCCTCCTGTCCGAAGCGCTTCTCGGCCGCGTCCAGCGCGGCCTTCAGCTCCTCGGGGGTGAGGGCCTTCTGGATGGCGTCCGTGGCTGTCTTCAGCTCCGCCTCGAAGCGGTCCGCGTGGGCCTTCGTCTGGGCCTCGGCGTCCGTGAGCGAGCGCAGCAGGTTCTCGCGCACGGTCTCCGGGACGTTCTGGCCGCCGTGGGTCTTCGCGACAGCCTGGGCTTGCTTCGCCGTCTCGACGAGGTCGGGGTGCGCGTCGATGAGGTCCTTGAGGGCCGCGTCGTTGGCGATGATGCGATTGAGCAGCTCATCGCCCGTCATCGCCTGGATGGCCGTGCGCGTGGTGGAGACGCCCTTGTTCAGCTCCGTCAGGGCCTGGGGCAGGCCCTTGCCCTCCTCACGCAACTGGGCGAGCAGCTCCATCTGGATTTGACCGAACTTCGTGGTGATGCCCACCTGCTTCGCCAGGGCCTCCCGCGCCATGCGCAGCGCGTGCCCCACGTTCTGGTAGCGGCCCGGCAGGCGGATGCGCATGGACAGCTTGAGCGCCAGTCCGAGGGCGATGAGCGCCGCGCCGACGATGACGTTCGTCTGCGCGGTGGCCGCGCGCTGCGTCTGCTCCTTGAAGTCCTCCACCGTCGTGGATTCGCCAGCGGCCTGGATGCTCAGCTCGGCTTCCACGCCGGCCATCACCAGGGCCGCCACACCCGCGACGAGCGCGGTGGTCGCCAGCTGCACGACGTTCACCCCGGGCACGAACAGCAGGGCGACATACAGGACGCCCGCGACACCGGCGGCCCAGCCAAGGGTCTTGCTGCCCGCGCCGAAGCCCGCGGCCCAGCGGGCAAAGCCGCTCTTGTTCGGGTCCCGCGCGACGCGGACGTCCTCGGCCACGCCCTTCGCCATCTCCACGGGAGACAGCCCCTTGACCATGCCCGCGCCGGTCTCGCCGGGATGCTCGACCATGTACTGGAGTTGGATGTTCCGGAGCTTCGCCGCGCGAGCGCGCGCCAGGTCCTGCTTGCCTTGCTCGCCGAGCGTGCCGAACCCCGCCGTGTCGAAGTCCTTCCACGCCGCGTCCATCTGCTCCTGGAGGGAGGGCTCGCCTCCGCGCGCGGCCTGTTGCTGCTTCGCCAGCGCCTCCAGGTCCGCGCGGTACTTGTCGCGAGCGCCGAGGAACACGTCGACGGACTGCTCGAAGCGATTCAGGTCGCCCGTCAGCTGCTTCGCGATGAGCCGGAACAGCATCCGGTCCTCGGGCGACATCTGCTCCACCTTCTTGGCGATGCGCTGGAGTTGTTCCAGGTCCTTGAGCTGGAAGGAGGTCGCGCCGCCCATCAGCTCCTGCGCGTCCGGCGCGAGGCCCCGGAGCGCTTCGAGCTGGGCCAGGACCTCCTGCTGGATGTTCTTCCAGAGATCCGCCTGGTCCTGGTCCTTGGGGGACTTCCCGATCGGCTTGCCCGGCGTGTCGCCCGTGCGCTCCCAGTAGCGCCGGTCGGTCTCCGCGTTGACCTTGCCCTTCAACGCGGGGGGCAGGGGAGGAGGCTTCTTTTCTCCGCCGCCCGAACCCTGGGCGCCTTGCTTCGATTTCGACGCGTCTCCTTGTCCCGAGGTGCCACGGCCAAGGTGCGCGGAGAGCGCCTCGTAGGCGCCGACATCGAAGGACGCGAGTTGCTTCCCAGCCTTCACGTCCTCGGCGCGGAAGCCCGGGTAGTTCAGGTTCTGGATGTTCTGATCCTTCATGAACTGCAGGAGCTCTCTCGCTCGGTTCTCGCTGACGGAGAACACCTGCTGGAGGACGACCACGGCCGCCTCGTCGCGTGGGAGCACCCGCCTGACCTTGATGTTGAAGCGATATCTGTGTTCCCCCGGGGTCGGGTCCCCCTCCTTGCCCTTGCGGTGGAGCCGGACGGAGCCCGAGGTGCCGTGTCCCTGCTGGACGACGTGAGCCAGCTCGTGCGCGAGCAACCACCTTCCGGATGAGGAGGAGGGGTTGTAGTGGCCGGACCCGAAATAGACGTCCCGTCCATGGGTAAAGGCCTGCGCGTCGAGCTGTCGGCTCATCCGCGCGGCGGTGGTCGTGGTGTGGACGCGCACCGGCCCCAGGTCGTAGCCGAGCCGGGGCTCGAAGAACGTGCGCACGGGCGAAGGCAGCGGAGTCCCCATGCCTCGCGAGGCCGCCAACCGCGACGTCATTCCCTGGGGAAGGCCGCCGTTCGCCGGGGCTGAGGCTTCCGCCTTGCGGTCCACCGAGGGAGGGCTCCCACCGTCAGGGGCGTCCCGCATGTCGCGCGGGGCCTCGCCGGTGGTGAAGGGCACGGGCTCCTCGGATGCGAGGAGCTCGGGAGTCGCGGTGGACGCCTCGGGCAGGGCGCGGATCGCGGGCGCCGCGCCAGCGGCATCCGTCGCGGGAGTCGCGGGCGCTGTCACCTCATCCGCGAATCGGTCCGCCTCCTGCTCCGAGGCATCTCCGGGTTCACTGACCGCGCGCCTGGCCTGGAGTGGGGGATGGAGCGGAAGTCGGCTGAAGTCGAAGGCAGGCGGACGCGCCGGGGCCCTCCCCATGGCGGAGGGACCCAGGATCGGGCGGTGTGTCGACGATGCGCCTTCCCCCGAAGGCGACGACTCCGGACGAATGCCGCGGGAAGCGGCCCGGTGTTGCGGAGGGGCTCTCATATGCTGCCCTCGTTGACCGTGTGTCTGGAATGACAGACTACACCATTGTCTTCCGCGATGAAGAGAGCCCACGTGGGCTCATGTGCGAAGTGTCATGCGCACGAAAGCGTTTGCCGCCGGGGAGCCGAAGCTTGATGGCGGTCCCGTCGTGTTCCACGGCGTCCGCCATCCTGGGTCCTTGACAGTCCGCATTCGTGCATCCGTTGTTCAAAGCCAATGCACGCAAGGCCGAGCTTCGTCCTGTCTTTGGGATTGGATTCCCAAGGGCGGGATTTCCTTGAACTCACTGGAATGGTCCGTTGGGATGCGCCCCGCCGAAAAACACCTACACCTCGTCTCGAGGGGGAGAACCCATCATGAAGAAGGTCCTGATCGGCCTGGCGGCAATGGCTTCACTGACGGCTTGCGGTAGCAGCGTGTGCGAGAAGATAAAGGATGGGGTCAACAAGGTGACGAGCCAGGCCAAGGCCTGTGGCTTCGTGCAGGAAGATCCCGATGACACGGGCGAATACACGGACGCGCAGGAGAAGCTCTGTGAATCAGCCATGGAGCGCTGCTCGGACAGCGAAAAGAAGATGCTCGAGGACTTCGCTGACTGTGTGAACGACATTCCGGCCTGCAAGTCCGCCTCCGAAGCGGAGCTGGACGCGATGGGCGTCAAGTACAACAAGTGCGGGGTCGACCACCTCCAGGGCATCAGCGAGGCTTGTTTCAGGGTCAGGGCCGAGTAGTCCGCATCCGCCATCGCGGCGGCATGAAGTCAGTGCCACGCGCCAGAGTCGCGTGTCCCGGGATAGGGCCCTCGCCACTGCAAGCGCATCGCCAATCTCATGGAAGACCCAGAGGGGCGTGGGGCCGTCGGACCTCGAGCTGTTCCGCGAATAGCAGGTCCTGCGCCGGAGCGGACGGGTGCTCCGGCGCAGCGGTCGAGCGCGATTTCGCTGGGATTGGATGTTTGTGGTTGATGTGGTGATTTGCATTCCCGAGGGCTGCCGGGAGATCCTCAGGCCTGCGGATGCGCCTTCGCGCGTCCGCTGAGCGAGGGAAAGCCATGTCAATGAATCGCGTCGTGTTTGCGAGTATTGCGGCCCTGTTCGTCTCCGCCTGTGGAGGAGCTCCCTCCGATGAGTCCTCCACCGCCAGGGAGCTGGGAACCCAGGAGCAGGGCATCATCTACACGTGCGACGGCTCGATGTCCTGGACTCGTTACTGGTACAGCGACATCGGGAAGACAGTGGAGGTGGGACGCGAAATCTGCAACTGCGACGGCAGCTCGGAGTCTAGTGGCGTGCGCGGTCGTTACTATGACTACAATGGAAGTGCGTCGAGTTGCTAAGTAGGTCGCCAGGAGTTCTCTAACAAATCGCGTAGCCAGAAGCCCTCGGCGGGGCAGTCGGCCTTGCGGAGGGCGTCCTGGGCAGAGTGCCCCAGCCCCCAGCGAATGGCGGCGTCGACGTGCTGCCGGGACTTCTGGGCCGCGTGAAACCTGGCACGGTACAGATCTTATCGTGGACGATCAGGTCCATCACGCGGTCGGGATGGAAGTTGCTCACGCCCGATCGGCTCCAACGTCTGGTTCAACGCCGGTCCGCATTCTCGAGCAGCCGCTGCCCGGCCTTCGTGAGAGCCATGCTGCGCGATGTACGCGTGAGCAGCGGAATGCCGATACGGGCTTCGAGCTGACGCACCGATTGACTGAGCGCGGAGGTCGAGACGCCAAGGTCCTTCGACGCTCGCGCGTAACTCAACCTGCGTGCCACCGCGACGAAGGCGTTTAGAGAATTGAGCGAAGTAATCGCCATCGTTCAGAGAAGCTACACGCTCGATTCTCGGCCGGCCAGGAGCCTGACTTCTGTTCATCAGCGCGAAACCCGGAGCCTGCTCCGGGACGGCACAGACACGACCCAACCCCCCCCCCACGAGGTTCACATGACCGACGAAGAGCACGCGGAGCTGACCGCGCGGGCCAACGACATCATCAAGAGCTGGGAGGACGACAGGTACGACAACGCCCGCGAAGCCTGGAGCGACGTCGATGCGGTGCTCGAAGAGCGCCAGTTCCTGGACCGGGAGCTCGTCCGGCGGCTGGACGAAATCCAGAACGAAGCGGCCCGCATGGTCGCCAAGGCGCACCTCGGCGCGGACTGCTGAACTCAGGTCGGAGCGGCCCGCGGCTCGGCGGTCGGCTGGGATGCGACCTCCCATCAGCGCTCGGAGCCTGCGAGGGGCGCGTTCGACAGCGCCCTGGGCGGAGGCGAGAACTTCTGGCGGTAGTGGCGCCCCCAGAAGCGGAGCCCCGTGACCCCGACCACCGTGGGGCCGAGGAACACGGCGAGCTGCATTCCGCTGATGCCCAGGTGCCGGGCATTCACCACCAGGACCGCCGTGAGCGTGCCGATGCCTGAGGTCACCATGGCGGCCATGTGCTGGAACCACCAGTGCATGCGCTCCCGGGGAGGCGTCAGCCAGTAGTACAGCGTCGACGCGCCCACGAAGATTCCCACGGGCGCGAAGCCCCACAGCAAGGGCGCGTTCATCATCACGCCCCAGGTCAGCGTGACGAGCCCCGTGCCGAGGGTGAGGCCGGCGATGCCCAGGTCGTAGACGCTCCGGTGCGCGGTGGTGCGCTGCTTCGCGCGCAGCACCCGGACTCCCAGCGAGGCCGCCGCCGCGCTCTGCGTGCTCAGGGAGATGAAGAAGAGGGCGACGGACCGCACGGCCGGATCCACGATGAACCGCGTCCCGGAGAGAATCAGGGCCGTGAAGGCGACGACCCCCATGGCGCTCACGTACACCCAGCCCATGCGCCGGTGCAGCGCGCCGCCCTTTCGAGCGAACAACGGCAGCCACAGGGTGATGAAGCCCACGACCCCCGCAGCGATGTGGAGCGAGCGGGCGAGCGAGTAGAACGTCATGTGTGTCTCCGACGAACTGCGAGTCGGTGGCCAAGGTACGGGAAGGGCGGAGGGGCCCACATCTGCGGGAAGTCACACCCCGCCCATGTGACTTCTGGCATATGCCGCTCTCACGACGCGGGCCCTATGCTGTGTCACATGGCCCAGAGGCACGGCGCTGTGAAATCTCCCTCCACCCGGCGCATGCTGCTGGCGGCCGGGTTGCTGACCTGGGGCGTCGTCGGCTCGCCCCACGTCGAGGCGCTGCTGCGCGGTGGAGTCCCCTCGCTCCTGTCACCCATGTCGCTGCTCTGGCTGGTGGCGTTCGTCGGTTTCGGCATGGCCTACGCGCGCAACGCCATCGCCGAGGATGACGGCAGCGTGCCCGTGCTGGCGGTCCAGTCACTCGCGGGACTCATCGCCGTGGGCGCCAGTCGCACGGGCGTGGATGGCGCGCTGCTCGCCATCGTCGCGGCCCAGGTGCCCGAGCTGCTCCCCCAGCGTCGAGCGGTGCTCTGGGTGGCCACGCAGTCCGTGGCGCTGGTGCTGGTGTACCTGTGCCTCCATTCCCTCTCGCATGCCCTCATCCAGGGGCTCATCTTCATCGGCTTCCAGGGGTTCACCCTGGCCTCGGCCGTCGTCATGGTGCGCGAGGCCCAGGCGGGGCGGGAGCTGGCCCGGCTCCACGCGGAGCTGCAGTCCACGCAGGTGCTGCTCGCGGCCCGGGAGCGGGAAGGGGAGCGGCTGCGCATCGCGCGGGAGCTGCACGACTCGCTCGGGCACCACCTGACGGCCCTGTCGCTCAACCTGGAGGCCGCGGCGTACACCGCGAAGGACACGCCCTCGGCCGAGCATCTGCGGCGTGCCCGCGAGGCCGCGCGGACCCTCTTGTCCGAGGTGCGCGAGACGGTCTCGGCCCTGCGTGACACGCCACCTCCTCTGCGCGCCTCCCTGCACGCGCTCGCCGCGAACACGCCGGGACTGACGGTCGACCTCGACATCCCGGAGGACCTCGCGCTCGCTTCATCCGAAGCGACACACTCGCTCATCCGCTGTGTCCAGGAGGTCCTCACGAACACGCTGCGCCATGCGCTCGCCACGCGGTTGTGGATTCGCGTCGAGTCCACTCCGGCGGGCGGGGTGCGGGTCGTCACGCGGGATGACGGACGGGGCGCGACGACTCCCACGCCCGGCGCCGGGCTCACCGGCATGCGCGAGCGCTTCACTCGACTGGGCGGGGACGTGGTGTGGCGCGCGGAGGCGGGGCGGGGGTGGGAGCTGGAGGCCTGGCTCCCCGCGATGGTGAGGGGGGACTCATGATCCGGCTGGTCCTGGCGGATGACCATGCCATGGTGCGGCAGGGCCTGCGGAGCCTGCTGGACCTCACCCCGGACCTGCGAGTGGTGGGCGAGGCGGTGGACGGGGAAGAGGCGCTGGCCAAGGTCGCGGAGCTGGATCCGGACGTGGTGCTGATGGACGTGCGCATGCCTCGGATGACGGGCCTGGAGGCCCTGCGCGCGCTGCGCCGCGATACCCCTCACCGTCGCGTGGTGCTGCTCACCACCTTCGACGAGGACGCGGCCATCATCGAGGCGCTGCGCGCCGGTGTGCAGGGCTTCCTGCTCAAGGACGTGTCCCTGGAGGAGCTCTCCGACGCCATCCGCCGCGTCCACGCGGGACAGACACTGCTCCCTCCTGGTGTGGCGGAGCGCGTCGCGCGCGGCCTGGCGGAGCTGCCTCGGGACTTCCCTCACGCGGAGCTCCCCGAGGGACTCACCCGCCGCGAACTGGAGGTGCTGCGCCTCATCGCTCGAGGATGGTCCAACCGGGAGATCGCCGACGCGCTCGGCACCGCCGAGGGGACGGTGAAGAACCAGACCTCCAGCATCCTGTCCAAGCTGGGCGTGAGGGACCGTACCCGCGCCGTCCTGCGAGGCATGGAGCTTGGTTGCCTCTAGCAGGTCGGGCGGAGCGCTTGCGTCACGAGGGGGCGTCAAGACGCACCATCCCGCCGGGGCGGCAAGCTACTCGCGGGTGGCGGCCACGACGAAGTCGAGGAAGGCGCAGACCCTCGCCGACAGGAGCTTCGCCGAGTCGTGGAAGTTGAATTCGAGCACCTGCGCGATGCCCTGTCCCGCGGAGGCACGCAGCGCGCATCAGGCCGAACGGATTGGCCCTCAGCGCGCCGTGCATGGTCACGGAGACGACCTCCTTACATGACCGGAGGCAGAGCCATATGCCTGCCAGCCAGGCTTCTCCAAAAGCCTGTCAGGCGGCCACCCGAGACATCCCCTTTGCGGAGACTATTTTGGAAGAGGGGCCTGCAGGGCCCGGATGTGAGGCGACGCATCGAATGAAGTCCTCCTGGCTCCCAAGAGCAGGGCTGCTGGCCGTGTCCGCAGGGGGGCTGCTGGTCGGAGGCGTCGCCTGGCTTCTCGGCGCCTCCCAGGTCGCGGACGTCGCATGGGCCGCAGGCGTCGTGCCCGTGATGCTCGTCGTGGCGGTATCCATCATCCAGGCCCTGCGTCACGGCACGACGGGAGTGGACATCGTCGCCCTGCTCGCGATGGGAGGCGCCCTTGGGCTCGGTCAGTACCTCGCGGGCGCCATCATCGCCCTCATGTACTCGAGTGGCGGTGCCCTGGAGGACTACGCGCGTACCCGCGCAAGGCGCGAGCTGTCCTCGTTGCTCGGACGGGCTCCCAAGGTGGCCACCCGATATGAAGAAGGGGGGCTCGTACAGGTGCCAGTAGGGGCGCTGGAGCCCGGGGACCTGCTGCTCATCAAGGGAGGCGAGGTGGTGCCCGTGGATGGCCTCGTGGCCTCCCCGGAGGCGGTGCTGGATGAGTCGGCGCTCACGGGCGAGTCGCTCCCCGTGTCCCACCCCATGGGGCAGCGCGTGCGTAGTGGCACCATCAGCGCGGGCCCGCCCTTCGAACTGCGCGGGCTCTCCACGGCCGACGAGAGCACCTACGCGGGCGTGGTGCGCCTGGTTCAATCCGCGCAGGCCTCGAAGGCGCCCTTCGTTCGCATCGCCGACCGTTATGCGCTGCTCTTCGTCCCGTTCACCCTGGCCCTCTCCGGTGTGGCCGGGTTGCTGGCCGGCGACCCGGTGCGGGCGCTCGCCGTGCTCGTTGTGGCCACACCTTGTCCCCTCATCCTCGCGGCTCCCGTGGCCATCGTGTCAGGGATCTCCCGTGCGGCCCGCCGCGGAGTGCTCATCAAGGATGGCGCGGCCCTGGAGGCGCTCGCTTGCACGCAGACGCTGCTGTTCGACAAGACGGGGACCCTCACCTCGGGACAGGCCCGACTCACGGCCATCGAAACCGCCGGCACCCAGGGGCCCGAGGAACTGTTGCGGCTGGGCGCTTCGCTGGAGCAGGCGTCCCAGCACGTCATCGCCAGCGCCATCGTCTCCGCCGCGCGCGAGCGAGGCCTTGCTCTCTCTCTGCCCACCGGCGCGAAGGAGGAGCCCGGGGTCGGCATGAGCGGCGTGGTGGAGGGACACCGGCTGCGGCTCGGCTCACCTGCCTGGGTGGAGGACTCGGAGTCGCTCTCGCCCTGGACTCGCGTGGTGCTGCGACGCATGGGGTATGAGGGCTGTTCCGGGGTATTCATCTCCATCGACGGCAGGTTGGCCGGAGCGCTCCTGCTGGCGGACGAAATCCGTCCCGAAGCGCCGAGGGCGCTGCGGCTGCTGAGCCGGGCCGGCGTGAAGCGGCTCATCATGGTGAGCGGAGATCGGGCGGAGGTGGCGGAGACGATTGGCGCCGCCCTGGGCGTGGACGCCGTGCTTGCCGAGCGCAGCCCCGAAGAGAAGGTCCAAGCGGTCCTTTCCCAGCGCGCCGCTGGCATCACGCTCATGGTCGGGGATGGCATCAACGATGCGCCCGCGCTGGCGGCCGCGGACGTGGGCGTCGCGATGGGCGCGCGGGGTTCGGGGGCCTCGGCGGAAGCCGCGGACGTGGTGCTGCTCGTGGACAGGTTGGATCGCCTCGTGGAGGGAATCCTCGTGGCCCGCCGCGCTCGCTCCATCGCCCTGCAGAGTGTCGCGGTGGGCATGAGCCTGTCCGTGGTGGCCATGGGGTTCGCGGCGGTGGGCCTGCTGGGGCCGGTGGTGGGGGCCGTGCTGCAGGAGGGCATCGACGTGGCCGTCATCCTCAACGCCCTGCGAGCTCTGGGCGGAGGCGGCTTGGTGCCTGCGCGCCATGGCCTGCCGGAGCAGACGGTGCGCCAGCTGATGGCCGAGCATCAGGAGCTGCGCCCCGTGCTCGAGCGTGTCCAATCGATGGCCGACCGGCTGGATGCGCTTGGCGCACGCCAGCAGAAGTCTGAACTGGTGGAGCTGGATGTGCTGCTGCACGAGCGGCTGTTGCCTCACGAGCGCAGGGATGACACCGAACTCTATCCCACGCTGGCGCGACTGCTCGGGGGCGAAGATCCGTTGGGAACCATGAGCCGTACCCACCGGGAGATCGCCCACCTGAGTCGCCTCTATCACCGCCGGGTGGTGGACCTGGGCGAACAGGGGCCGGACGCGCTGGAGCGGCGCGAGTTGCGGAGGCTCCTGTACGGTCTGGGCGCCATCCTCCAGCTCCACTTCGCCCAGGAGGAGGAGATCTTCGAGGCCGTCTCCTGAACACCGGTCGCCCGGGATGCGCCGCCCACGGTGACGGCGCGCGTTCCTCGAACGGGACCTGGACCTCAGTGGTCCCCTCAAGGCCGCCCAACAAGGGGGGGCGCATAGGCCCCCCAATCCCAGGTGCTAGCCTTGGGCCATGGTGGGTTCCCACGCTCATCAAGCTTGCGCGGCAGAAGGGCGCTCCCGCGTATGTATATCGAAGAGGGACAGAACCGGTGGCCCGCCGTGCATCGGCTCGACGCCGCGCTCCTCTACCGCCTCATCCTGGAGCGGAGCCCGGTCGGAGGTCGCTACCGCGCGGTCGGCAACTGCTTCGCCACCTGACCGGTGGTCTCCGTGACGACGAAACCCGCGGTGGACTTGGGCCGGAGAAGGCCGCGCGTGTTCCCCGTCGCGCTCGGTGGCATGGGGGCGAGCGCGGCGCCGCCGGCGGAGCCTGGGGGATTCAGCCCCGACTTCGCCGGCACAGGTTCGCGGAAGGCGGGGGGCTCACTCCGACGTCCGTTCGCCTGAGACGACAGGCCCCACGCGCGCGTGCGGCGTTACCAGTTGTGTTGGCTCCCGGGGCCGCTGGCGTGTCCGTCGTGGAAAAAGCCTGCTGTCGGTCCCCCCTGTCCGAGCGTGGCGAGCCGGACCGCGATCTCGGCTCCCTCGGCAACGGTCCTGCGGCCCTGGTGCTGGTTGAGATCCGTCGCCGTATAGCCGGGATTGGCCGCGTTGACCTTGATGCCGTGGGCCGCGAGTTCCTTGGCGAAGAGCACGGTGATCATGTTGAGCGCACTCTTCGACGAGTTGTAGGCGAGCAGGTTGACGCCGTAGTCCTCGCTCGTCGTGTCGAGCTGATTCGAGATCGAGCCCAGGCTGCTGCTCATCATGACGATGCGGCCCTGGCCTGCCTTGACCAGGAACGGCAGGAAGGCCTGGGTGACGCGCACCGGTCCGAAGGTGTTCACTTCGTAGATGGCGCGCATGTCATCGAGGCGGGTCTGGCTCGGTGGCCCCCACTCGCCGGTGAAGATTCCGGCATTGTTCACCAGCACGTCGAGCCGCGGGCTGATCTTGCCGAAGGTCAGGGCCGCCTCCTTCACGCTCGCGTCGCTCGTCACGTCGAGCTGGAGCGCGTGGGCGTCGATGCCTTCCGCGCGCAAGCCAGCGGCTGCCGTGTCGCCACGCTCGGTGTCCCGGCAGCCGAGCCATACCGTGTATTCCTTCTGTCCCAGTCGCCGCGCGATCTCGCGCCCGAGTCCCTTGTTCGCGCCGGTGATCACCGCCGTCTTCCGCGTGCTCATGTGGCCATCTCCTTTGACGGGTCGATGTAGCCGACGAAGCGCACTTGATGCTGTCGTTGTCTTGCCTGATCCTCTCAATGCGGCTGAGGAGAAAAGCGATTAGGAAGGAGGGCGACGCTCATGACCCACCCGTTGAACGAACTCCGCGCGCTGGTCCTTCGCCACGCCTCCGCACCTCCGCCCGTACTCCCCGGCGTCACGCTTTGGTCCAGCCGCCGCCCCACGGCGCCGACGCCCACGATGTATGAGCCGAAGATCTACTTCCCACTCCAAGGCGCCAAGCGGCTCAGCAGCGGCGACCGGACACTGAAGTACGGGGCGGGCAGCTTCGTCCTCGTCTCGCTCGACGTGCCGGTCGTCGGGGCGGTCATCGAGGCGAGCGCGGATCATCCGTACCTCGCGGTGTCGCTCGAGCTCGATCCCGCGAGCATCGCTGCCTTGCTGCTCGAGCTTCCACCCGCGACGGTGGCGGACAGCTCGGACGCGGCGAAAGCACTCATGGTCACCCCCACCACCGAGGCGATGTGCGACGCGCTCTTGCGCATGCTCCGCCTGCTCGACGCACCGGCGGACGCACCGCTGCTCGCGCCGATGATCGAGCGTGAGCTGCTCTACCGCGTCCTCCAGAGCCCGCGCGGTGTCGTCTTGCGACAGATTGCCCGGGCGGACAGCCGGCTGGCGCAAATCCAGCGTGCCGTGAAGTGGATCCGCGCGCACCTCGCCGAGTCGCTCCCGGTGGAGACGCTCGCGGGGATCGCGTCGATGAGCGTGTCGTCGTTCCACCGGCACTTCAAGGCGGTCACCGGCCTCAGCCCGCTCGCCTTCCACAAGCAGGTGCGCCTGCAGGAGGCGCGTCTGCGCCTGCTCGCCGCGCCCCCGGGTGCGGTGTCCAGCGTCGCGTTCGCCGTGGGCTACGAGAGCGCCTCTCAGTTCAGCCGGGAGTACGTCCGTCAGTTCGGGATCTCACCGGGAAGAGACGCAGCGCGCCTCCGCGCCGGTTGAGCACACCCGGGTCAGGGAAGAGGTCGGCATGGGCGGACGCGCCGGGCCGACGAAGCCCACCGCGCGCCTGGCCAATCCGCATGATGACCGTGCGCGCCTCGCTCACTCGCCGGGATGCGTCCATGGTACGGCGACCGGCTCAGGCGCGGAGGCTCATGTGGTAGCATTCGGCCATGGCGGTCATCATCATCGTGGGAGTGCTCGTCGTGGCGCTCGTCGTCGGAATCGGGGCCCTGCTTCGGTGGACAGTGGGGGCTGACGTCCGGCGCGCCAAGGTGCTCGCGCAGGGGGAGGCAGGGACGGCGCGCATCCTCGGCTGGGAGCAAACCGGATTCAGCCACGGGCGCAATGACATCCTCCGCTTCTCGCTGGCCATTCGTCTGTCTTCCGAGGACTCCGAGTTCCAGGCCACGGCGGACCGCTCCGTGCGGCCGATGGAGGCGCCGCTCTTCCAGGCTGGGATGCGGCGACCGGTGCGCGTTCTTCGGGACGGCGAGCGCATGCTGGTGGAGTTCGAGTAGCGCGGGATGCCGTCGCCGTCGAAGTGAACATTGTCTCCGCGCTCGGCGCGGATTGCTGGGAGCCTTTTCAGAATGATCCTTCGCGACGTCACGGATGCGGACCTTCCCATCTTCTTCGAACACCAGCGGGACCCAGACGCGCTGCGCATGGCCGCGTTTTCATCGCGGGAGCGCGATGCGTTCATGGCCCACTGGCGGACAAACGTACTCCGCCCTGAAAACGTCTCCCGCACCATCGTCATGGGCGGCGCGGTCGTGGGGAACATCGGCAGTTGGTCGCAGGAGGGCATGCGCCTCATCGGCTATTGGATTGGTCGCGAGCACTGGGGCAAAGGCGTCGCCACTCGGGCCCTGGCTGAGTTCCTCCTGGTCGAGCCCACCCGGCCGCTTCATGCGTGGGTCGCGCTCCACAACCTCGCGTCGATCCGCGTCCTTGAGAAGTGTGGCTTCCGCGCCCTGCTCGAAGAGAGCCCGGAGCACCCGGACGGAGTCGCCGAAGTCCTCATGAGGCTTGCTTCGACGGAGTGAGCGTGGCTCGCTTCGCCGGAGGTAGGGGACTGCCATTCACTTCCGTGCCGGCAGGCTCTTCTGCCATGACGTCGGAGCGGTCGGACGGGTGACTCGCCCTCCATGCCCCACCGAATCGAAGGCGGGGTGCACGGTTGCTCGCTCGAGCAGGCGCTTGACGAGTCCGAGCAGGAGCGTGGAGCGCCGGAGCTTGACGCTGCGCAGGCAGTATCGCCAGGGCGCCATGGCGAAGGGCCTGGTCCTCACGAACCACCAAGGATTGGCGCTCCAGGTGCAGTCGGACATCGAAGCGCCCTGACCGTTCAGGCTTGCCACCCGGCTCGCATTCCAAGGCGATGCGTCGAGTCGCTTCAATGCCAGCGGCACTTCAAGCGCCGAGCAGCCACTGCCCGGCCGCGGCGCTTGCGGCGACAACCAGCCACGGCGGTGCCGCCCATTGCTCGAGGAGCCCGAAGGCCAGGAGCGCTGCCACGACGTCACGGGGGCCGCGCACGCTCTCCGTCATGACCGGAGTGTAGAGCGCCGCGAGAAGCACGCCGACGACCGCGGCGTTCGCACCGGCGAGAGCCGCCCGTGCCCAGCGCTTTTCTCGCAGCCGATGCCAGAACGGGAGCGCCCCGCCAATGAGCAGCCACGCAGGCAGGAAGATGGCCAGGAGACACCACAGCCCGTTGAGCCAACTCCCAGCGCCAGGTTTCATCGCTGCCCCAAGATAGGCCGCGAAGGCGAACAGTGGCCCCGGCAGCGCCTGGGCGGCCCCATAGCCGGCGAGGAACTGATCATCGGTGAGCCAGCCGCGGGGCACGATCTCGGCGCGCAAGAGCGGGAGGACGACGTGCCCGCCGCCGAACACGAGCGAGCCGGCGCGATAGAGACTGTCGAAGACGGCGAGGTCGTGCGACTCCGTCGCGGAGGCGAGCAACGGGAGCGCCACCTGCAGGGCGAGAAAGGCGACGAGCGCTCCCGCTGCCGCGATATGGCCGCGTGTACCGCTGACGACGCCCGGCGGCGCCCCCACTGAGACCGTGCTTCGATAGAGCCACCAGCCGACGAGACCGCCGCCCGCGATGACGCCAAACTGGGCGAGGGCGCCCGGGAACGCGAGCAGCACCGCCGCGGAGCCGATGCACAGCGAGATGCGCGCGCGGTCGATGCACAGCCTCCTGCCCATGCCCCACACGGCCTGCGCGATGACCGCGACGGCCGCGAGCTTCAGTCCATGCAGCCAGCCGGCGTTGCCCAGGTCCGAGGCACGGGCGACGCCGTAGGCGAAGCCAATCATGAGCAGCGCCGATGGCAGCGTGAAACACGCCGATGCGAGGAGGGCTCCGAGCAGCCCGGCGCGCTGCATGCCGAGCGCGAAGACCACCTGACTGCTGGCGGGGCCCGGGAGGAACTGGCAGAGCGCGACCAGGTCGCCGTAGTGCGCGTCGTCGAGCCATCTTCGTCTCCCGACGAACTCGGCTCGCAGATACCCGAGGTGGGCGATTGGACCGCCGAACGAGAGGCAGCCGAGGCGGAGGAACGCGGCTGCTACTTCGAGGAGGCGGCTCGCCGTCGGCGGATGTGACCCAACAGGGGCGGTCTCGCGGCGACCTGACGCGGCTCCCTCGTTCTCCTGAGGCTGAGTGGGGGTGGACGTCTCGCTCATGACCTGCGCGTCCACTCAACGCACCAGGGGCGCGTTGCGGTCCTCGGTGCCGCGCGCGGCCCGGGCGCGTTCGCCATCGTCAGCGACAGCCCGACCCTGGCGAGGAGCCAGCCGGCGGCGAAGCGGTTCGAGGCGACTCCCTGTTGCGACAGGTCCATGCGCTCCTGGTTCAGCTTGAGTGCCAGCATGATGTGACCGAGCAACCCCGTCGTGAATGTGGCCGTCCGCGCGAGAACCACATCACCGGTTGTGTGGAACCACCAGGGGTCGATTGCGAGGACCGGACGCGGTCGAGCCCCCCACCTCCGGGCGCTGCGCGAGTTCCCCTCCTGTCGCGTACTGGCACCGAGGCGCTCACGGCTGGCGGCGACGTCGGCACCCTGGTGCGCGCCATCGAAGAGGGCCGCCAGCTGTTCTTGAACCTCCAGCGCGGCTTCCTCTCCCCGCGGCTCGTCCACCTGCCGTTGGCGAGCACCGCGGCGCTCGGGCCGCTCCACGTCCAGGACTGAAGGACTCCGGCGTGCGAGACAGGGTTCAGCCCTCCGCGTCGGTGGCCTCGGACTCGATGTCCTTGATGAGCTTGTAGAGGTACTTGGGGTTGACGCCCAAGCGGCGCGCCGCCTCGGCGTGGCTGCCGCTGGTGTCGAGCGCCTGTTGGACGAGCCGCTGGCGATAGACACGGACCGCCTCCTTGATGCCCCGGGGGGTGGTGGCTGGCCGAAGGGCTCCAGCGATCTCCGGCGGCAGCACGTCCAAGCCGATCCGCTCCGCGTCGCTCAGCACCACCGCGCGTTCGAGCACGTTGCGCAGCTCGCGCACGTTGCCTGGCCAGGACCAGGACTCCAGCGCGGCCAGGGCGGCCGGGTGAAGCCTTCGCGCAGGGAGGCCCTGCTCGGCGACGAGCCGGGCGATGAGCGATTCGGCGACCAGACCGATGTCCTCCTCTCGCTCGCGCAGCGGTGGCACCTCCAGCCGCACGACATCCAACCGGAAGAGCAGATCCTCGCGGAAGCGTCCGGCGCGCACCTCCGCGTGGAGCTCCTTGTGCGTGGCGGCCATGACTCGCACATCCGCGCGTCGCGACTCGGTGGAGCCCACCCGCATGAACGTGCCGCCCTCCAGCAGGCGCAGCAGCTTCGCCTGGACGGGCAAGGGCAGCTCGCCCACCTCGTCGAGGAAGAAGGTGCCTCCGTCCGCGGCCTCGAAGCTGCCGGGGCGCGTCCGCTCGGCCCCGGTGAAGGCGCCTCGCTCGTGACCGAACAGCTCGCTCTCCACCAGCCCCGGTGAGAGCGCTCCGCAGTTGATGGCCACGAAGGGACCGGAGGCCCGGCGGGAGTGCTCGTGCAGTGCTCGCGCCACCAGCTCCTTGCCCGTGCCCGTCTCGCCCAGGATGAGCACGGGGGAAGGGGAGGGGGCCACCTTCACCAGCAGCTCCAACAGCTCCAACATCGCATCGCTCTCCCCGACCAGCGCCTCCAGCTTGCGGCCCGTGCGCAGCCGCGCGCCCCGCTCCTGACGTCTCTCGCGTGCGCGGGCGAGCGCCACATCTCGCTCCAGGAGCGGCCCCAGGGCGCGCGCGAAGGCCTCGGCGTGCTCGCGGGCCTCCGGGCCAAAGGCCCCCGCGGTGCTCGGATGGTCCAGGTACAGCACTCCGAAGGGCCCCGCGCGGCCCGGCAGCGGCACCACCAGCACCGCGCGCAGGGCGAGCGCCATCACACTGGGCGCTTGGGCGAAGCGGACATCGACCCGCGCGTCCTGGAGCAGCAGGGGGCCGCCCGTCTCCAGGGCGGCGGCGAGGATGGTCCGGGACAGCTGTCCCTCGGGGCCACTGGGGTGCGGATCCGTGAAGCCCTGGTGGGCCGCGAAGCGCAGCGCTCCGCCCCTCCCGCGCAGGCCGACGAAGCCCCGCCTCGCCCCGGTGAGGTCCATCAGGGCGCCCAGCGCCACCTCCAGCGAGGTGCCCAGCGGCGCGGCCGACACCTGCTCCAGCGAGCGCTGCACCGCGCTCTTGGGGGGCTCTGGCGGCGGTGCGGGCCGGGGCGGCGGGGCCGCGGCCATCCGCGAGGCCTCCTGTTCGATGCGCACCAGGGCCCCGAAGTGCTCCAGGGCCCAGGTCCGCAGGCGCTCCCGGTCCACGACCTCCGCGCGGGCAAGGGACTCCAGCTCCACGAAGGCCCGCAGCGCTTCACGCACCTGTTCGACGAGCGGTGGGGCGCTCATGCCGCCTCCTTCCGGTCCAGCGCCTCGAGCAGCGCCTCCGCGCTCTGGAACCGCTCCTCCAGGTCTCGCGACAGGCAGCGGTCGATGAGGGCGCGCAGGTCCTCCGGCACGGTGGAGGGCAGGGGGGCGGCGGGGGTGTTGTGGATGCGGTAGACGAGCTCCAGCTCGTGGGTGCCGAGGAAGGGCCGGTGGCCGCACAGCAACTCGTAGAGCACCACGCCGAGGCTCCACACGTCACTGCGCCCATCCACGGGCCGACCCACGCACTGCTCGGGGCTCATGTACGCGAGCGTCCCCACCGCCGCCCCGTGACGGGTGACGGTCTTGAAGACGATGCTGCGCACCAGCCCCAGGTCCGTGAGCACCGCCCCCTGGGAGCCCAGGAGGATGTTCTCGGGCTTCACGTCGCGGTGCACGACGCCCGCGCCGTGCAGGGCGGCGAGCGCGGAGGCCACGTCGTGCGCGAGGCCGCGCACCTCGTCCGCCGCGAGCGTGCCACGCACCGCGAGGTGCGCGCGCAGGGACGGGCCGTCCACGAGCTGCATGGCGAGAAACCCCCTTCCGTCCTCGAGGGTGCCGGCCTCCAGGATGCGCACCAGGTTCGAGTGGGCCATCTGCATGCCGGCGCGGGCCTCGCGGAAGAAGCGGTCGCGCACCTCGGGGTGGCTCATGGCCTCGGCGTCGAACAGCTTGAGGGCCACCTCGCCGTGCGGCCCCCGGGCTCGCCACACGGTGGCCGCGGCGCCCGAGCCCAGCTGTTCCAGGAGGACGTAGGGCCCGGCATGCCGGCGCGCGCGGCGCCGCTGGTTCCAGGCGCGGAGCAGTCCCGTGCTCAGGGACGCCAGCAGCGCGCCGGGCCCGAGCAGGAGGACACCGGGCGCCCCCCAACGCACCAGCGGCCCGAGCAGCACGAGGACGCTGGTGGCGAAGACGGGCAGCGTCACCCGCTGCTGGCCGGGCACCAGCCGCCTGCCCACCCACCCCAGCGCGAGCAGCCCAAGCAACAGGGAGACTCCCTCGCGAGGCCCGTTGGCGAGGCGCACCGAGTTGGACACCCACAGCATGGCGAGCCGCCCCGCGCGCGCCGGTCCCTCCACGTCGCTCACCCGCACCGTGCTGCCCGCGCTGACTCCCGCGAGGGTGCGCCGCTCTCCCGTGGGGAAGCGCACCTCCAGGGTGTAGCGCGCCAACGGATCCGGCAGTCCGACCCGCGCCCTTCCACCTCGCGCCCGGACCGTGGCCACCGGGGGGCCGCCCGCCTCCGGGCGGAGCAACACCCAGGCGCCCTCGGCTCGGCTGTCGCTGTGGCTGGCGCTCACGTCCACCCGCACGGCGCGGCCCGCGTTCGCGGTGGCCAGCAGCAGGCCTCGCTCCGGCGTGTACACGTCGGGGGCCCCGTCCCCGTTGGCGTCGAACACCGCGGGCTGGGACAGCGGGCCCGTGATGTCGGTGATGCGCTCGAAGCCCCGCGCGCCTCCGAGGTACACCTCGCCGCCCTGGGTCATCCGGGCGCCCACGCGCAGCTCCGCCTGGATGACGTCGGGGTGGCCATCCAGATCCAGATCCACCACCAGCCCGGCGGGGGCCGCGGGGTGCGGCCAGGGCTCGCAGCCGCCGCTGGGGGTGGGCGGGCAGGTGACGAAGGGGAAGGCCCGCTCGGGGTTGTGCAGGCGCTGCGCGGACGCCTCCGGCCGGCCGTCCCGGTCGAGGTCCGTCCACGCGCCTCCCTCGGCGACGAGCGGCAGGGGGAGGACCTGGAAGTGCCCCGGCGCGTCCTGGCGCAGCAGCAGCGGTGGGTCCCTCCAGCGCAGGGCGAAGCCATCCGCATCCCCATCCCCGTCGGCGTCGTCCCACAGCACGTGGTCCGTCCCGGGCGGCGTGGGCGCCTCGGGCCCGAGGGTGAACTGGCCCGCCCCATCGTTGAGGTAGAAGGCGTGCCGCTCCTGCGTCACCACGTGCAGGTCCAGGTCCCCATCCCCTTCCATGTCCACGAGCGCCACGCTGGCGTTGTTCGCGGGAAGGGCCCACGCGCGCTCGAAGCGCCCGGCGGAGAAGCGCCACACCTCCACCGTCCCCGCCCGGGTGGCCACCGCCAGGTCCAGGTCCCCGTCCCCGTCGAGGTCCCCCAGGGCGAAGCGCCCATTCCACAGCTGGATGGGCCGGGGCAGCTCGCCGTCGAGCGGAACGAAGCGGCCGGCGCCGTCGTTGCGGAACGCCACCATCGAGGCGCTGCCCGTGCCCTCGCCGCCCTCGGGGGTGAGCGCGAGCAGATCCTCGTCCCCATCCCCGTCGAAGTCCGCGGCCTCGGTGTGCAGCAGGCCCTTGGGGAGCGTGCCGGGAGGCGTCTCCGCGAAGGTGGGCACCCGCCGGTCCGTGGAGCGGTAGATGCCATCGTGGGCCAGCACCCAGACCTCTCCGCCCGACTCGGCGATCGCGCGCGGTTCGAAGCGCAGCCCGCTGGCCACCGGCACCCACCGCTCCCGCTCCACGCGGAAGACCGTGCCCTCGCTCGCGCCCCACCGGCCGTCCACGTCCAGCACGATGTTGCCCAAGGAGAACGGCCCCGGAATGGGATGCCAGCGGTCCTCCTCGAAGCGGTAGAGGCGGCCCTCACGGCTCCCCAGTCCGCTGGCGTGGAGGGCGTGCTCCTTGTCGCCGTCCAGCGGCGGGACGCGCTCCCAGCGCCCGTCCGTCCAGCGCCAGAGCCTGGCCCCGCCGTACTCCAGCACCCAGCCCTGGCCCTGGGCGTCGAAGTGCACCTGGCCGCAGTAGTAGGTGTTGGCCCCAGCCTCCGGTGTCCACGCGGCGAAGGACGGCTGGTGCACCCACGCCCCGTTCCTCCAGCGCCACATCCGGGCGCGCTGTCCGCAGGCCCAGCCGTCTCCGTCCGGCAGCAGGGCATAGCTGCCCACCTGGAGGAACTCGCTGTCGTCCAGCCGCTCCCTCGGGGTGGGCATGGGCTCACTGCCCTCGGCCGTCACTCGCAGCAGGTTGGGCTCGAAGCCGTTCAGGGTGTGATTGAAGCCGAAGTAGACCTCGCCCGCGCGCCACGACGACAGCGACAGCTCGGTGGCGAAGGGGCCCTCGTGGACCACGCGCCAGGAGCCCCCCGGCGGGCGGTGATACAGCCGCGAGCGCCCGGCGGTGGTCGCGTCTCCTGACACCGCCACCCAGAGCCCTCCGCCTGGATCCACGTGCATGGCGGGGACGTTCCCGCCCACCTCGTCCAGGGAGAGCTCCCGGTAGAAGCGCCAGGTGCCGGCCGCCTCGGCCACGGGAGGACGCTCGCGGCTCGCGCTGTCGCACGCGGCGGCCAGCACGAGCAGCGGCAACACCCACGGGAGCACGCCCCCTCCCGGCGCACGCGACGGTCTGGAATTGAACATTGGATTGGGAATGTACGCGTCGAGCGAGCCCCCTGGGGAGGGTGCCGCGACGTGACGAGGAACGTCACCCGGTCAGAAAGAGCTGACTCTTTTCCCTCCCAGGTCCGCAACCGCGCGTTTTTACAGACGCGGCCAGAGGCGTGGGGTTTGGAATGTCGTTTGCTCCACGGTCGCCGCGAGGGGGCCGGTCCGGCCACCGCGACGAACACCCATCCACCGCCGCACCCGCCGGCTGGCGCACCGCTCCTGGGGTGCGCCGCGACAGGAGACGTGTATGCATCGAGAGATTGATTCATCCCGAGGAAGGTGCCTGGGGGCCCTGCTGCCGTTGCTGCTGATGAGCGCGCTGGCGGGCCTGGAGGGCTGCAAGCCTTCAGAGTCCGTCCAGGCGGATGAGACCAGCACCGCCGTGTTCTCCATCGACGTCGACGAGCCGGCGTCGGGCGGCGGCACCGGTGGGGCAGGGCGCGTGTCGTCGTTCGCCAACTTCTCCTTCACGAGCGTGGCGCGCATCCGCATCGACGTGCTGGAGACGGCGACGAGCGCCCCGCTCTTCAAGGGGGTGGACCTCACCGTGGCGGGCGGGACGTGGTCGGGCACCGTGCCCTTCCTGCCTCGGAACAAGGGCCTCACCTTCCAGGCGCGCGCCACGGGCCTCAAGGGCGAGCTGTTCTTCTCCGGCAGCACGGACAGGACGCTCACGGGGGACAACGAGAACGTGGTCATCGTGCTGGCGCCGGTGAGCGACGGCGAGACCATCACCCTGCCGCGCATCAAGAAGATCACCATCCCGGCCGAGTTCCCTCCGGGCAAGCGCGGCAACATCGACTTCCTGGTGGAGGCCAGCACGGGGGAGTCGCTCCGCTACGTCATCACCGCCGGGACCGGTGGCGGCTCCTTCTCCCCGGTGCAGGGCAACCTCCAGCTCCTGGGCACCACCGGCACCTTCGTCAGCCAGTACGTGCCGCCCCCGGTGAAGACAGTGACCGAGTTCACCCATGACGTGCTCGTCACCAACGCGGCCGGCCACTCCGTCAAGACGACCTTCAAGACGAAGGTGCTGCCGGTGGACCCGTCGTCCGACGCCATCGACACGCGCGTGCATGTGCTCTTCAACCCGGTCATCCAAGCCCTCAAGGCCACGCGGCGCGCGGGCACCGGGGACGTCCTCTGGGAGGCGGCCGTCGCGGATGACAGCGCGGCCTCGACGCTGACCTACGCGTGGAGCTTCAACCCCCAGGGCTCGTTCGACCCCGCGCCCGCCTTCGCCAGCCAGTCCAATCCCACCACGATGAGCGGCTACTCCCCGGCGGTGCAGGGCGAGCTGGTGCTCCAGGTGACGGACGTGGACGGCGGGCAGACGACGCTGAAGTACGTGCTGGCGCCCGGGCAGTTCCCGGACAACCCCTATGACGTGGGCAACCTCAACGGGCTCATCTCCATCCAGGCCGGAGAGCGCCACACGTGCGTGCTCTTCGACAACGCCAACGTCCGGTGCTGGGGCCTCAATGCCTCCGGGCAGCTTGGCTATGAGCACACGCTGGACATCGGCGACAACGAGCACCCCTACACCGCCGGCAACGTCAACCTCGTGGGCAACGCGACCCAGGTGGTGACGGGGCGCGGCCACACCTGTGCCCTGCTCGAGGGCGGCTTCGTGCGCTGCTGGGGCGGCAACACCCATGGCCAGCTCGGCTATGGCCACACCGCCAACATCGGCGACGGGGAGCCGGTCGCCAGCGAGGGCTACGTGGGCCTGGGGGGCCGCGCGGTGAAGCTCGCCGCCGGCGCGGAGCACACCTGCGCGGTCCTCGACACGGGCAAGGTGCGCTGCTGGGGCGCCAACAGCCAGGGCCAGCTCGGCTACGGCCACACCCAGGACGTGGGGGACAACGAGTGGGTCTGGAGCGCGGGGGACGTGGACGTAGGGGGCCCGGTGCAGGACCTCACCGCGGGGGCGTCCCACACCTGCGCGTTGCTCACCACGGGCAAGGTGCGCTGCTGGGGCCAGGGCGAGTTCGGCCAGCTCGGTTACGGGAACGCCGCGACGATTGGCGACAACGAGACGCCGGCCACCGCGGGCGACGTGGACGTGGGCGGGCCGGTCCTCCAGCTCAGCGCGGGCAAGGCCCACACCTGTGCCTTGTTGAGCACCGGCCGGGTGGTCTGCTGGGGCTACAACAACAACGGGCAGCTCGGTTATCCGGGCTACTACTCCGCGCCCTACTCCCCCTACTTCATCAACGTGGGTGACAACGAGACGCCCGCGTCGGTCGGCTCCGTCGAGCTGTATGGCACGGCACTCCAGGTCGCCGCTGGCGCGGACCACACCTGCGCGTTGATGAGCTTCGGCGCCGTCAAGTGCTGGGGGTATGGCGCGTATGGCCAGCTCGGCTACGGCAAGAGCAGCACGCTCCCCACGCCGACCGCCGAGATCGTCAACCTGGGCGGGTCGTCGGCGTACGCCGTGACGGCGGGGGGCGCGCACACCTGTGCCCTGCTGAGCACCGGCAAGGCGCGCTGCTGGGGCCTCAACGACCACGGCCAGCTTGGCTACGCCAACACGCTCAACCTGGGAGACGACGAGCTGCCCTCGGCCGCGGGGGACATCCAGGTGCTCGCGCCGCCCGTGGGGCCGTAGTCCATGCCCGCCGCCACCCAGGGCCGTGGATGGGTTTTCAAGACGTGGGGAGTCATTGACGTGAAACACAGCAATCGAAAGGGAGCGCGTATGAAAGGCATTCTTCGTGGGAAGTCGCTCGTGGGATTGGGGCTGGGCCTCGCGCTGGCGGGGTGCGGCCCGGAGACGGACGCGGAGCTGGCTCGGGAGCCTGGGACCGGCACGGTCGCGCAGCCGCTCACCGAGCTCGTCACCAATGGCGGCTTCGAGTCCTCGCCGCTCGGTTTCAGCAACTGGGTGTCGCTCTTCGCGGGCAACACCCAGCTCACCGGGTGGACCATCCTGGGCTCGGGCATCGACGTGATGGCCAGCAGCTACAGGTCCGCCAACGCCGGCAGCGCGTCCATCGACCTCAATGCATATGACGCGGGCGGTGTCTCCCAGACACTCACCACGGCGTCGGGGACCGGCTACACGGTGCGCTTCGCGCTGGCCGGTTGCGTGGGCACGTACGTCAAGGTCACAGCGGGAAGCGTCGCGTACAACTTCCGGGTGAACTACGCGGGGTGGGTGTCCAACAACTTCGTGTTCAACGCCACCAGCTCCAGCACCGAGCTGAAGTTCGAGAGCCTGTCGACGGGCGTTTCGTGCGGTCCACAGCTCGACAGCGTCTCCGTGACGGGGCCCTGATACGAGAGGCGGGGCGCGCCGACTACAGCTCGGAGTATGGGATGGCTTGACGTGCAAACGTGAAGCCAGAGGGGCTCGCGGAACCCGATTTTTTCGACCGCGCAGCCCCATTCCCCTTCACGGAGCAGGTATTCCCACGAGAAGAGCGAATTTAAAGACTCAGTTGCCTTGTCCGGGGCTCTCTCGAACATGCGTGATTTCTCCGCCTCGAAGCCCCCGATGCTGTCCTTCTCCCGCTCGTCCTGGGTGCTCTTCGTCGCCTGGGGCCTGCTGCTCTGCGCGGCGCCAGGCTGCCGCGACGCGTCCAAGCCCACGCCCGACGCAGGCATCCCCGAGGATTCGGGCACGCCCGACGCGGGGCCGCCCGACTCCGGGACGTTGCCCTGGGATGGCACGTACACCGTGCTGGAGGAGCTGGGAGACGGCACGGGGGACCCCGGCGTGCTCTCTGCCTGCGCGCTCTTGCCGCGCGTAGGCGAGAGCCCCGCCGGAGGCTGTCTCAATCCGGCCATGTTCGACCAGTCCGCCTGTGACTCCTCCACGCTCGCCAACATCCCGAAGGACGGCATCTTCCATGTGCGGCTGCGGGATGAGACGGCGCTGGCGGACGGCGGAGTGGAGGGCTCGTACTACACCGTGACGATGCACCTCATCGGCGACGGCGGCTCCAGCTCGTTCTATTACTCGCCGGTCACCCACGAGGAGCGCGACGCGAACAGCTTCCGCCTCGGCATCCAGACCCCGACCCGGGACGGAGGCACCGTCACCACCGTGCTGGCGGGCTGTGAGGCGCCCAGCAACCGCTACTTCACGGGCTGCTTCGCCCGGTGCCTCAACGGCCGGGTGTTGGAGCGGGCCACCGCCGATGCCCACCGCATGCTGTGGCGCGAGGGTGAGGAGGAGTCCGCGGGCGGCCTGAAGCTCGTGTCGGAGACGTACGTCGACCAGGGCACTCCGTTGGACATCTACGTGGCGAAGAACCACGCCTACGTCGTCTCCGGCAAGACCTACCTTCGCCCGGGCAAGCCGGGCGGCATCTCCGTCTTCGACGTGACGGACCGGCGCAACCCCGTGCTGAGGACGGTCATCAGCCTCCCCAATGATCAGCTCTGGAACAGCGTGTGGACCAAGGGGGACGCGCTGTACGTCGCCAGCCAGGACACCGGCATCGTGATCTTCGACATCTCCAACCCGGCGGCCCCGCAGTTCGTGCGCCGCGTGCCCAACAGCGCGCCCCTCGCCGTGCACACCGTGCTGGTGAACGGGGAGCGGCTCTACGGCATGGGGCTCTGGCCCTCGAGCAACACGCTCGTGTTCGACGTGTCCCAGCCGCTGGAGCCCGTGCTGCTCCAGCGGCTCGCGTTTCCCCTGGTGGGCCCCTACGACGGGGCCCATGACGCCTTCGCCTACCAGGGCAAGCTCTACATCAGCCACTTCGAGGGCGGCCTCAAGGTCGTCGACGTCGAGAACCCGAACGACATGAAGCTGCTGGGGACCTACACGTACCCGAACACCACCGCCCACCACAACGCGGTGGGCACCTTCGCCGGGCGCACCATCGTCTTCGAGGGCGGCGAGAACCATGGCGCGCACCTGCGCGTGCTGGACGCCAGCGACCCGGCGCACATCGTGAAGATTGGTGAGTTCAAGCTCCGGCCCACGACGTCCATCCACAACATCCTCCTGGTGGGCACGCGCCTGTACGTCGCGTGGTACCAGGAGGGCGTGCGCGTGCTGGACGTATCCAACCCCACGCAGCCCCGGCAGCTGGCCTACTACAATACGCACCGCGAGACGGACCCCGGGCGCACCGACGACGTCTTCGAGGGCGCCATCGGCATCCGCGTCCCCGGCGACGGCTACGTGTACATCGTCGACACCGCACGCGGCCTGCTCATCATGAACGAGCCCTAGCCCGGCATCCGGGGCGGCACGGCCAGGGGAGGCCGTCATCCCGCGTCCGCCCGGGGACAGCCCGTACCGCTTCACGAGTGCGGTGATCAAGCGGTCGCGCCAGGCTGCCCGTGCCCCTCGCCAATTACGCCGCGAACGCCTCGCGCTGCGGCGAGGACGTTGACGCAGAGCAAGGACATGGCGCGTGAGCTGGTCGAGCAGCGCCTCAACGTCGAGACCTGAGGCAGGCCGCGACCGCCGCGGCCAGGTTCGACGCTCGCGGCTCGCCGATCCGGAATGACCAGAGGTTCATGACGTAGCCAAAGCCGACACCGGCATCGGGGTCGGCGAAGCCAACCGATCCGCCGGAGCCGGGGTGACCGAACGACCCGGGCCCGACAAGGGGCATCGGCGGGCAGGCTCGCCAGAACCCGAGCGACATGTAGAAGGAGCGGTCCGCGGGAACGTCCAGTCCTGGCGGCATCCCGTTCATCTTCGTCTTGTCGGTGTGGACGACGGTCATCTTCTCGACCGTCGCCGGATTCAGCAGCCGCACGCCGTCGACCTTGCTCACCGTGGCCGCATACATCCGCGCCAGCGAGCGAGCGTCCGAGAACATGTTCCCGAAGGGGAGCTCAGCAGCGCGGAAGGCACGCGTGTTCATGTAGCCGCTGGCGTGATCAAATGCGCCGCCGAGTTGACCGGCGCGGGCTTGCACGGAGTCCGGGCCCCACACGGCGTTCATCCAGGCGATGACCGTTTCCCTATCAAGGCCCGTGGTTTCAATCATCCCGGCGGTCATCTCCTCCAACGTGAACGGAGCGGCGTACTCGATCCGCGCCACCCGTCCCTCTTGCTCCTCGGGCAGCCCAATCCAGGCGCTCAGCCCGAGCGGAGCAGCGACCTCGTCGGCGAAGAAGGTGCCGAGCGACTTGCCGGTAATCCGCCGCACGACCTCCCCGACCAGGAACCCGAAGGTCATGCTGTGGTAGACGTGCTCGGTGCCCGGCTGCCACTCCGGCTTCTGCGCTTCGAGTGCCCGGATGACCGGATGCCAGGCACAGGCGTCCTCGAAGGTCAACGGACCGTCGACGACCGGCAGACCGGCTTGATGTGAGAGCAGCCAGCGCACCGGGATGTACTCTTGCCGGCCGCGCCGAACTCCGGCCAGTACTTGACCACCGGGGCGTCCAGCTCGAGTTCGCCGCGCTGTGCCAGCAGATGCGCGCAGATCGCGGTAGCGCCTTTGGTCGTGGATGCGACCAACGCGATGGTGTCCTCGTTCCACGGACGGTTCGCCTCGCGATCGGCGAGGCCGCCCCGCAGGTCGACGACGGGACGCCCGTCCGCGTAGACGCAGCACGCCGCGCCGACCTCGCCGGGGGTCCCTTCGAAGTTCGCCCGGAAGACATCCGCCACTTTCCCCCAGCCATCCTCGACGTGTCCCTGCACTACGGCGCCGCGTGTCGTATCCAACATGCTGCACTTCCTTTTCAAGAGGGTCCGAAACGCAACGCTTGCGCAGCGCTGCAGCGCTTGGCTTTGTGCCTCGCGGGCTGACGTCCCAGGCCTGCTGCTCGTGTTTCACGAGCGCGGTGAATCACGATGTCGCGATGCCTGTCCGAACACAGGGCTCGACTGCGTCCACGCGCGGCGCTGGTGCGCTGGCCGCGTGGAGTTCGTTACGAACACTGCACGTGGATGATGTGCGGTGTCATCAGCAGGCTTCCTTAGACTTCCTTCGCTTCTTCTTCGGCGGCGCGCGCAAGAGCGTTGGTCAGCCGCTCCCGCTCTCGGAGGATCCACTGCCCCTTCGGGTAGTTCCGGACGAACGTCTCGATGAAGTCCACGGGGTCTTCCCCGACGATCTGGCGGATCGGGGTCCGGTTCGCCGCGCTCTGTTCAAACAAGTCGACAAGGTCCGCGTAAATCGCAGTCCCGTCGCCCCCCGTTCCGAAATACATCAGATACCGCTCCAGCGCTTCGACCGCCGTGCGATAGCTCGAGGGAAGTTGTTTCGTGCGCGCCTTATACTGCCGCCATTGCCCCTTCTCTCCGATCACCTTCGAGATAAACTTTGAGATGAACATGTCATCTGCCTCCTTCATGGAGCAGTTGAAGCCGTTCAGCGAGGAAGCTCCAATTCCTCCAGAACTCTTCGAGGTATTCCCGCCCCTCAGCGTTGAGCGAGTACACCTTGCGCGGCGGCCCCTTCTCGGACGGGACCTTCTCCACGTCGACCAGGCCGCGCTGCTCGATCCTGACGAGCAGCGCATAGACGGTGCCCTCGGCGATGTCTGAGAAGCCCATCTCCCGCAACCGCGCCGTGACCTCGTAGCCATACTCCGGCCGCACGGACAGGATCGCCAGGACGATGCCCTCCAGCGTGCCCTTGAGCATCTCCGTCATCTGCTTGCCCACGAAACGCTCCTCATACTACTTAGCAATGCTGACTACCGGTACTTAGTAACACAGAATAGCGAAAGCGCAAGCCCACCTGGCAGGCTGTTGAGAAACCTCTCCGAGGGATCGACACCCGCACCGAGGCGTGGCGGCCTCCGCGCCTCTGAGGAAGCGATGTGAGGACGGCCCAAGCAGCAGACGACGCTCTTCACCTCAAGGGTCACGTGAAAACCGGCCAAAGAGGGCCCTTCAAAACCGGCCAAAGGAAGAGGACCGAGACAGGAAGACTCCAATCCTGCGGACTCGGAGGACCGCAACTCCATGAGGCCTGCGACGCGAAAGCGGGGACATCACTGCGTGACGGCGAGTGTCGTGGTACGGCAGAGGCCGTGGTACGGCCGAAGGCCAATGCCGATGCGTTCAGCGCTTTTTCTGGCGTTGCGGGTCTTTTGCGCGCGCGACACCTGCCTCTCCACATTGGCGGGTGGGGAGTCCCGTTTCGACGATGAAGTCGATGAGCGTGCGCACGGCGAGCGGCATCAGCTCGCGCTCGTGGTAGACAACCGAGAGGAGCGTCTGCGCGCCGATTTGTTTCGCGAGAACCCGCACCAGCGTGCCGGAAGCGACCTCTGCCTGCGCCAGGAAATCGGGGAGCAGCGCGATGCCAAGGCTGGTGCGTGCAGCGCCGAGCAGCACGAACATGTCGTTGGAAGTCATGCGCGGATGAATGCGCACACTCCCCCCTGTGAGGCGCGGCCAGCTCAGCGAGGGCGTTTCTCCGCGCCCGAACGGACTCAAGCAAGCGTGCCTGCGCAGGTCCGTAGCGCGCTTGGGAGTCCCTGCTCTTGCCAGATACGCAGGCGTCGCCACGCAGACCAGCGTGTTCGTACCCAACGTGCGTGACACCAGGTTGAGCGGCGCCGACGCAACGGGACCGGAGCGCAGCGCGAGGTCAAAGCCGCCGTGAATCAAATCGACGTGCGTATTGCTGGCGTCCACCTCCAGTACAACGTCGGGATGGCGCAACGAGAACTGACCGAAGAGCTCCCCCAGGGAGTCGGGGGCTCCAGTAGGAACTGAGATGCGCACCCGGCCCTCTATCTTGCCACTGGGGCGCTGGACGATGGCGCGCGCACGCTCGAGTGCTTCGACCGAGTGGCGCGCGTGCTGGTAAAACTCGGCGCCCGCGTCGGTGAGCGCCTGCCTTCGCGTCGTGCGTTTGAGGAGGCGTATGCCGAGGCGCTCTTCGAGTCGCTGCAAGCGCCGTCCAACGGTCGAGCGTGGCAGGCGCAGCTCTTTCGCGGCGCGTGAGAGCGAGCGCGTGTCGACCACACGCACGAAGGCGATCAGCTCGGCTGTCTCCGGTAAGTCGTCCATTTGGAGCAAATCGTAGCAAATCATTCCAATTTTTGCAGAGTTGTCTCAGGTCGGCGCGAGGGCGTAGTCAGGTGCCATGAGAACGAAACTCCTGTACTGGATACCTACCGGCTTGCTGGCGGCGATGTTCCTGATGTCCGGTACCTTCAACGTCACTCACCAGCCCAACGTGATGCAGATCTTGGCGCGTCTGGGCTACCCCAGCTACCTGGCCACGATCCTTGGAGTTTGGAAGCTGCTCGCCGCAGTCACCTTGGTGTTTGGCTCGCGGTGGCCGCGATTGAAGGAATGGGCGTTCGCGGGCCTATTCTTCGAGCTCAGCGGTGCGATCATCTCTCACGGGGCCTCCCGTGATACCGTCGCCAGCAGTCTGCCCGCTGGCGTACTGCTTGTTCTGACTGGCATCACCTACGCGGCGCAGCGACGGTTCGGCCCTCCCGGCTCGGCGTTGTGACGGCGCTGACGTGCCTGGGTGAACAGCCGCGGCGCCGCCCACCGTGAAGTCGATGATCCGATCCCACAGCGCCCGGAACCGCAGCTCCTGGAAGTGGGAGCCCGACTTCAACCAGCTGATGTGAGCCGGGGGCTGATCGAAGTGGCCGGTGACGTCCAGGTGGTCCGCGACCGCGACGTGGACCACCTGTCCCCAGACCTGGGAGCGGCTCGGGACGATGCCGTCGCTCCGGGACTCGAAGTTCCGGCCAAGGACCGCCTGGAGGGCCTGGGATTGGGCCCCCGTGAGTTCGGGCGTCTGGAGCTCCGGGGACAGGGGCGCGCTCTTCTCATACAGGAAGGAGAAGAGCCCATGGAGGAGCGAGTCCGCGGTCGGCAGCAGGTGGAGGGTGGGCTTCGGCGGCGGCGCGCCGGTGACGACGCAGCCGTAGCGCACGTCCTCCCGGTCCGCGGTGTTCGCGTTGAAGGCCCGCACGCTGTCCGGCATGAGATCCTGGATCAGCGCCTGGCTCTCACCCACCTGGCTGAAGAACCGGAGGAGCTCTTCGCGCTCGTTATCGGAGAGGTCCGCCGTCAGCCGGAAGACCTGGTTGAAGAGGTTGGGCGGAAGCTTCGCCTGTTCGCTCCGCAGGGTGAGCCAGTAGCACGCCTGGAGCACGGCGGTCCGCAAGGGCATGACCTTGCGATGCAGGGTGAAGAAGGTGAAGAGCCACAGATAGCGCAGCAGCGTCTTCCCCACGTGGCCCTGGTGGAAGTAGGTGGCCAGCGGGGTGCCGTAGTGGGGCGTGGCGAGGCTCACGACGGAGCGTACGCGCCTCACGAAAGCCGGGGCCTCCCGGGCCATGCGCGGTGAGACGACGCTCCGTGCATCCAGCCCGCCCGTGGAGTGCCCCACGAGGTGGAGCTGCGCGTTGTCCTCGTTCGCGGTCCGTGCCATCTCCCGGAACACGTCGCGGGCCCGCACCGCCAGCCCGGAGGTGGGGGCGGAGGGCACGGTATGCACCTGCGCATCGATGCCACGCTCCTGGAACCGCTGCTGGAGCAACTCCGGGACGTTCTGGAAGTAGGCGATGCGCTCCGTTTCCTGGTCACCCATCTGCGTAAAGCCAAAGAAGCCGGGGATGAGATAGATGCGGTGACTGGCCATGCAGGAAAGCCTAACGTGAGGAGAGCCCCTGGCGGCGGAGCGCGGGCCCAACGTGAAGTCCCGAACCCTTGTCCCGGACGGCGGGGCGCTTCACCCGAAACGGAAGATCGTCTCGGCGAGGAGCCGGGTCGGGGGCCATCACTGCATCAAGCAGGAAAGACTGCCAACGGGCGACTGCGGAATCACCCTTGCCGTCCCAGTTGAGCGTAGCCTCCATCGCCACGCCCCGGCGCGTTCCCGGTTGACTCTCGCAGTGACCATCGTGGAGCCCACCGGATTGCTCTTGCCGCCCCCAGGACGCAGTCCGGCATCCGGGGCGGCACGGCCAGGGGAGGCCGTGCCGTCCTGACCCGCCGTGGATCAGGACAGGAGTTCGACGTACCCGTCCGTCCCATGCACGCGGATCCGCTGCCCGTCCCGGATCCGCCGGGTGGCATGCTCCACCCCCACGACGGCTGGCAAACCGTACTCCCGTGCGATCACCGCGCCATGGGTCATCAGGCCTCCCACCTCCGTCACCAGTCCCTTGATCGTGACGAACAGGGGCGTCCAGCTGGGGTCCGTGTAGGGGGTGACCAGGATGTCGTCCGGCTCGAGCTCGGCCCCCGCCATGTCCAGCAGGACGCGGGCCCGTCCCTCGATGGTCCCGGCGGAGACCGGCAAGCCGACCAGCGCGCCGGCCGGGAGGTCGTCGCGCCGGTACGACCCGTTGATGACCTCGCCATCCGATGTGAGCACCCGGGGCGGCGTGAGCGCTTGATACGACCTGAACGCGTCCTTGCGCTGGCGGATCAGCGACTCATCCACCTGGCTCGTGCGCGCGACGTCGTGGAGCTCCTGGAACGTGAGGTAGAAGATGTCTTCCTTCTCACGGAGCACCTGGGCTTGTACGAGGCGCTCGGCTTCCTCCAACAGGGCCTGCTTGTAGACGAAGTAGCGGCTGATGATTCCGTACTTCGGATACTCCCGGTACCCGATGAAGGTCCGGACCCGGTCGATCATCCGCTTGGCCTCTGCGGCCTTCTCTTCTCCTTCCGGCAAGGTCCGCAGGCGCGCCAGCAGCTCCTGCTCCTTCTTCCAGGCCTCCTGTCGCCCCTGCTCGAAGCGCCGCTTGCCGGCGCCCGGCTCGAAGTTCTTGATGTTGCCGAGGAGGATGGGCACGAGCGTGGTGGGGCGCTCGCCCCAACGTGGCTTCGTGATGTCGATCTCACCGACGCAGCGCATGCCGTACTTGTCGAGGTAGGCCTGGATGGCGTCTCGCGCCTCCTGACCGCCCGAGAGGCTGGCCAGTTCATCCAGGAAGTCCTCACCCTCGACGTGCTGCAGAAAGGCCACCACGTTCGGATGCGGGCGGATCACGTCCGCGACGTCCAGGAGCGCCAGCCCCATCTCCGACGTGACGTTATGGGGGACGGACTGCGTGAGCGTGTCCGCCGCGCTCTTCTCGCCCAGCCACGCCTGCATGTGCTCGTTGAGCCACCAGGTGGCCTCCATCGCCGACATGATCACCTGAACGCTTCGCGGATCGCTCAAGAGCCGCTTCAGCTCCTGGATGTCCGACACGATGAAGTCGAACAGCGCCGCTCCGGACCGGGTCTGGATGTCGCGCTTCAAGGCCGCGAGGGAGGACTGAGTGCGCCCGACCAACTCGTCGACGATGGCCGGATGGGGCTCGAGCGGGGCGGGCGCGCCGCCAGCCGGCGTCCTGCCGGGGCCGGCGTCCGGGAGCGACCGGATGAAGTCGCCGCGTCCAAGGACCGTCTGGAGCGCGTCCGTGAACAGCGGCTCGGATTTCCCCATGAGCTCCAGCAGGGCCGCGCGGCTCGCTGGCGACGCCAGGACCCGGGTGACGTCGACGAACAGTCTCCCGCCGGCTTCGTGCATCGGCCGCAAGGCTGTCAGCTGGAACAGCGAGAGCCCCAGGGGCTTCATGGCGTCGGTCATCATCTGCTGATGACCGACGGAGAGGTAGACGTGGTTCTCCGGGTCGCCGGCCGCGGGAATGGGGAACAGCGTGGTGATGGGCCGGCTCTGGACGAACTGGAAGTCATCGTCGACCAGGCACCATTCGATGTCCTGGGGACGGCCGAAGTGCGCTTCGATCCGCCGGCCCAACCGCGCGAGTCGCACGACCTGCGCGTCCGTCAGCGCCGGCTGTTGCCGCAGCGCGGGCTCGAGCTCCTGGTGCTGGGTCCCGCCTGTCGGCGAGGCGTGGATGGCGAGCTGCTTGGCGCCGACCGTCCTGGCGATGACCTCTCCGTCCCGCACCTTGTAGCTGTCCGCGTTCACCAGGCCGGAGACCAGGGCCTCGCCGAGGCCAAAGCTGGCCTCCACGGAGGCGACCTTCCGGTTGGAGGTGATGGGGTCGGCCGTGAACAGGATGCCGGCCGCCCGCGGGAAGACCATCCGCTGCACGACCACCGCCATGCGGACCTTCCGGTGGTCGAAGCCGTTCCGCACGCGGTAGGTCACGGCCCGCTCGGTGAAGAGCGAGGCCCAGCACCGGCTGACGTGCTGGAGGATCGCCGCCGTCCCCACGACGTTCAGGTACGTGTCCTGCTGGCCCGCGAAGGAGGCCGTCGGCAAGTCCTCCGCCGTCGCGCTCGAACGGACGGCGCAGGCGACATGCTCGCCGAGCCGAGCGAGCGAGCGGGTGAGCTCCGCCGCGAGGTCATCAGGGATGGCGGTCCCCTCGAGGGTCTCGCGGAGCTCGGCGCTGAGCGCACGGAGCTGTTCCCGGTCGTCCAGCTTCAGGCGCGACAGCCGCTCGAGCTGGTCGTCGACCGACGGCGCTTCCGACAGGATCCGCTGGAAGGCGTCCGTCGTGACGCAAAAGCCAGCCGGCACGCGGATGCCGTCGATCCGCGAAAGCTCTCCCAGATGCGCGCCCTTGCCGCCAACGACCGGGACCTGCGTCAGGTCGAGCTCATGGAAGCCCAACACGTAGTCGCCCATCCGTTCACCTCACTGTCAGGAAGGGGCGGCACTTTACTCCTGACCGCGGAGTGAAGTGCACCGACGCTCGTGGGGGCCGCTTGTCAACCCATCAAGCGGCCCGGCGAAGGCGGGCGTCACGCGCTGCTGCTGCGATAGCCCACCCTTCTCAGCCGCGCGTGGCTGTTGACCACGAGCAAGCCCGTGAGCACGAGCGCCGCACCCGCGAGGAACGAGGGGGCGAGGTGTTCGTCCAGCAGGAGGGCCCCCATCGCCACGCCGAAGAGCGGGGTCATGAACGAGAGCGCACCGAGCTGCGCGGCTTGATAGCGCGTCAACATCCAGAACCAGACCAGGTAGCTGATGAAGGACACGATGATGGCTTGGTAGCCCAGGCTCGCCCAGCCGAGCGCCGTGCCGTGAAAGTGGAGCTGGCCGGTCATGGCCGCGAGCGGCAACAGCACGAGGAACGCGCCAAGGAGTTGGTAGAACAAGGTCTGCGCCGCCGGCGCCTCGCTCAAGCGGCTGACGCGGATGGCGACGGTCGTCAGCCCCCACGCGGCTCCGCCGCAGACGCCCATCAGGTCGCCGACGAGCTGACCCCGTGACGCGGACGCGCCGGCGTTCATCGGACCGAAGAACGTGACGACGATCCCCGCGAACGCGAGCCCGATGCCCATCCACTGAGTTCGCGTCAAGCGCTCCTCCGGAATCCGGAGGTGGAGCCCCAGCGCCGCGAACATCGGCGCCGTGTAGAGGAACATGACCATGTGCGACGCCGTGGTCCAGCGCAGCCCCTCGGCGATGAGCAGGAACTCGACGCAGAAGAGGGCTCCGACGACGAGCCCAGGTCCACGCGCGACGCCTGACAGCCACTTGTCCTGAGCGACGAAGCGGCTGAACAGCCACACCAGCACGGCCGCGACACCGGAGCGCAGCGCCGCTTGCAGGATGGGGGAGACGTCGTTGGCGACGGCCTTGATCGCGACCTGCTGCAACCCCCAGAAGAGGCAGATGACAACCATGGCCGCCGAGGCAGGCGCGTCTACCGGCCTTCTCATGGGGAACCGCCAGTGAGCAACATGCGCCTGTCGTAGCCCATGGGTTGATTCGAAGTATATAGCGCGGAACCGCCATTCGATATCGCTGGGCCGCCAACGCCATGAAACACGTTAGAGCAGCAACTCCCCGGCATCTGAGACTTCCGCCCTTCACCGACGCGTTGCCGGCGCCGGTGTTCTTCCGGATGGAGCGGATGCCCTCGAACGCGACGTATCCGTCGATGACGCACCGCTGGGGTGAGTTCGTCTACTCCTTCAGTGGAGTCACGGAAGTCACCGCGGGCGAGCAGCATGTGCTGGCGCCGCCGCACCTGGGCCTGTGGATACCGGCTGGCACCGAGCACATCGGCTTCAACGACGAAGAGGCGGTGCACTGCTCCATCTACATCCGTCGGAACTTGTGCACGCACATGCCCAAGCAGCTCTGCGCGGTCATCGTGTCCCCGCTCGTGCGCGCCATCCTCGAGCACTTGCGCGACCATTCGCCAGGAGCCGAGGAGGCGCCCGTGCGTGCGAGGCTCCTGCGAGCGCTGGTCGACCAGCTCTCCACTTGCGCCACCACGGGGAGCTACGTCCCGCACACCGCGGACGCGGAGCTCGACGCCGTGCTCTCCGCGCTCAAGAGCAACCCCTCCGACAGTCGCTCGCTCGGCGAGCTGGCCAAGGCGTTTCACATGAGCGAACGCACGCTGATGCGCCGGTGCGAGCGCGAGCTGGGCATGTCGCTGACCGAGTGGCGTCAGCGACTCCGGCTGGTGAATGCGTTGCCGCTGTTGCGCGCGGGACGGAGCGTCGAATCGATCGCCGTGGAACTCGGCTACGCCACCTCGTCGTCATTCATCGCGATGTTTCGCCGACTGATCGGCACGAGTCCGAGGCGGTTCGTCACGCAGGCTCCGCCGCATCCCAAGGAGAAGGCGCCGGCGCGCGTTCGAAGCAGTCGGCGGTGAGCGTGCCGCCCCCCCGGCGAAGGCGACGGCCTTCAGTCATGGCGGAGCGCGACGAGCGGATCCACGCGGGACGCTCTCCACGCGGGCAGCGCGATGGCGGCCAGGGACACCCCCAGGAGCAGCGCGGGCGCCGCGACGAAGGAGAGCGGATCCAGCGCGCTCACTCCGTGCACCAGGCTGGACACCACCTCGGTGAGGCCCAGGGCCCCGCACAGGCCCACGGTGGCGCCCGCGACCACCGGCAGCAGGCCCTGGCGCAGGACGAGCCGCACCACGCGTCCTCGCGTGGCTCCCAGTGCCAGCCGCACCCCCAGCTCGCGCGTCCGCTGGCCCACCAGGTAGGACAGCACGCCGTAGATGCCCACGGCGGCCAACACCAGCGCCAGCGCCGCCATCGCCCCCAACAGCACCATGTTGAAGCGCTCCGAGCCCAGTGAGCGCGCCAGGTGGTCCTCCAGCAGCAGGGTCTCCGTCAGCGGCTGCTGCGCGTCCACCGACCCCAGCTCGCGCCGCGCCGCCGCCACGATGGCCGCGTGCCCACCCGGCGCGCGCACCAGGAGCTGCTGCGGCAACATGCTCACGATCATCCGCGTGAACGTCGCGGACAGCTGGGACGGGGGCACATAGACGATGTTCGGCGCCTCGGCGTCCAGCCCGTTCTCCCGCACGTCGCGCACCACGCCCACCACGCGCCGGGGCACCTGATCCCCGAAGGGGACGGAGTGTCCCACCCGGATGTGTTGCCCGATGGGCTCCTCGCCTGGCCAATACCTGCGCGCCGCCGTTTCGTTGATGACAGCCACGGGCTCGGAGCCCACGCCGTCCGACACCGCCAGGAGCCGGCCCTTCATCAAGCCAACGCCCAGCACACCGAAGTAGTCCGCGGTCACGGGCCGCAGCTGCGCGCCGCCTGTCCCCGGGCCGTCGTCGCGCCCCTCGTACTTGCCTTCGATGATGAAGCCCAGGCTCGGGCCCTGCTCCATGGGCAGGGTGGTGGCGAACGCCGCGGCCCGCACCCCCGGCAACGCCTCCACCCGCTCCACCATCTGCCGGTGGAAGCGCTCCAGCGCGGCGGGGTCCGCGTAGCGCCCCTCCGGGAGGGACATGCGCAGCACGTGCACGTCCCGAGGCTCGAAGCCGGGGCTCGTTCGGCTCAGCGACGCGAAGCCCCGGATGAGCAGCGCGGCCCCCACCAGCAACACCACCGCGAGCGCCACCTGCCCCGCCACCAGCCACGCTCGTGCCCGCCCGCTCGCGGGCCCCCCCGTGGTTCGCCGCGCCCCCTCTCGCAGGGCCCCGGACAGGTTGGGCCGGGAGGCCTGGAGTGCCGGCAGCACGCCGAAGAGCAGGCCCGTGACCAGCGCCGCTCCCGCCGTGAAGGCCAGCACCGCGCCGTTGATGCCCACGCCCTGCGGCGCCGGCAGCCCGGCGGGCGCGAGGGACAGGAGCGCCGGCAGGCCCACCGCCGCCAGCAGCAGCCCCAGCCCCGCGCCCAGCAGGGACACGAGCACGCTCTCCGTCAGCATCTGCTGGATCAGCCGCGAGGGCGCCGCGCCCAGGGCCGCGCGCACCACCAGCTCCCCCTGACGGGCGGCGGCCCGCGCGAGCTGCAGGTTGGCCAGGTTCACGCAGGCGATGAGCAGCACCAGCGCGACCGCGCCCAGCAGCATCCACAACGCACCGCGCAGGTCGCCCACGAGGTAGGTGTGCAGGTCCTCCGCGACGAAACTCCGCTTCGCGTCCACCAGCGCGGGCGAGTCCGCGCGCATCCGAAGCGACAGCGCCTCCATGGCCGCGTCCACCTGGGGCCGCGAGAGCCCCGGCTTCGTCCGCGCGGTGATGAACATGGAGTTGGAGTCATCCCGGTTGGTGAGGTCCAACTGGAGCGGCGTCCAGAGCTGGACGCCTTCGGGATAGCGGAAGGTCGCGGGGGCCACGCCCACCACGGTGTAGAGTTCGTCGTTCAGCGTCAGCGTCCGGCCCACCACGTCCGCCGCGCCCTCGAACTGGCGCTGCCACAAGCCGTGGCTGAGGATCGCCACCCGCCCGGCACCCGGCACGTCTTCCTCGGGGAGGAAGTCCCGCCCTCGCTCCATCCGCACGCCGAAGGTGTCGAAGAAGGTCCGCGTCACCCGCATGCCCGACAGCCGCTGGGGCACCCCATCTCCGATGAGGTTGAAGCCACTGGGGAAGCAGTCGTAGGCCGTCACGTGCGACAGCACCGACGCCGCCTGCGCGGACCACCACGCATAGCGCCCGATGGAATGCATCGGGGTGTTGCCCCCCGGCCCCTTGCGCACCAACTGGACGAGCTGCTCCGGCTCCCGGTAGGGCAGGGGGCGCAGCAAGACGCCGTGCACCACGCTGAAGATGGCGGTGTTGGCGCCAATCGCCAGCGCCAGCGTCAGCACGGCCACGAGCGTGAAGCCCCGGCTCTTGAGCAACATCCGGACGGCGTAACGCAGGTCATCAAGCACGGTGGACATGGCGCGGCACCTCTCCCAGGTGCGCTGCCCTACGGCCCGGACTCCCCGCGATTGCCACGGCCCGGGCCAGGGCGTGCCGCCACGCGTGTCTCCAATCCCTGACACCCCGTGCTTCAGGTCTTGAGCTTCCGGGGGACGCATTCCAGATTGGCGGCTTTCCTTGACGGGAGCCTGCGATGAAGAAGCGTTTCGGGAACCTCTGCGGTGCCTTGCTCTTCCTTTTGCCCACCCTCGCTGTCGCGGAGACGACGTGGGTGTTGGAGGCGGGCGTGCCCGTGGTGGGGACGGGCGGTGGCTACGTCTTCCGCCAGTTCCAGTTGACCACGGGCGTCTGGCCGGTCGCGCCAGGGCACTCGGTCGGCGTCGTCTACACCTGGGACCACTGGCAGACGACGCAGTGGGGCACGCTCACCTGGCGGAACAACACCCCCAATGCCTCCGGGAGCCAGGACGAGGTGTGGGCGGGCCGCTTCAATGTTCCTCCGACCGTCTCCTTCACGGCCATCGAGTACGCCATCTACGTGGACGACGCGTCCGGCCACCGCACCTGGAACAACAACAACGGCCAGAACTTCGTTGTTCAGTGAGGTCGCCACTCCCCCTTCCCGGTGAGAGGCCCGGCAATCCAGAGCGGATTGCCGGGCATGGACCTTGGCTGGGCGGGGGGCTGATGCCCTCGCTCAGGGCACCCGCACCGAGTTCTGTTCCAGCGAGGGCGCCAACACCGCGCGCCACGCCGGGAACTGGCCTTCGGTGAGCAGGCCGGTGGCGGTGAACACGCCACTCGCCCCCTCATAGCGGTTGCGGTCCATGACCAGGCTGGGGCGGTACTGCGCGCGGCCCAGCCGGACGAACAGCCGCATGTCGCGGAGGATGTTGTCGGTCACCACGAGCCCGGTGACGACGAGCGGTTCGTCCGCGGCGAGCCGCAGCCCGGCGTCCGCCGTCCTCGCCACGGTGTTGCTCAGCACCCGCACCCCGTTGGCCTGCACGACGCGGATCCCCTGACCGTTCCCCCGGTTCGCGTAGTTCACGATGTCGGTGATGGTGTTGCCCCGGAGCAGGATGTCGATGGGGTGCTCCACCGTCGAGGTGCCCCCCACGGAGATGCCGCGGCCGGCCTCGGAGATGGTGTTCCCGACGATCTGTACGTTCGTGGCGCCGTCATGGATGACGACGGCCTCCGCCGCGGAGGAGTTCGCCTGCCAGGGGTAGCGCGCCAGATTGGGGAACCGGGAGATGGTGTTTCCCCGCACGTAGACGTAGTCGCATCCCTTGATGTCGACGCCGTTCTCGCCAGCGTCGTGCAGCTCGTTGTGCTCGATGTACATGCTCGTGGGCCGGTTGCCCTCCGTCTGGCATTGCACGGAGTCACCCGACGTGTCGTGGATGGTGTTTCCTTCGATGAAGATCTCCCGCGCGGCGTTCTTCAACACCACCCCATGGGAGTCCGTCCCCGACTTGGAGAAGTCGTAGATCTCATTGTTGTCGACGAGGGCGTTCTGGGCCTCGTTGATGACGACCCCGCCGCCAGCGGTGCCTCCGTGTAGCTTCGAGTCGCGCAGCTGTGTGCAGTACGTGTTCCGGTCGAACTGGGCGCCGAAGGAGGCCTGTCCATTGACGTTCACCTCCAGCGACTGGAGGATCCAATAGGGCTGGCTCAGCGCCACCAGGCTGCCGACCACGCGCGCCGGCGATGGGACGATGACCGGGGGGGCGGCCGGGTCGCCCCTCAGGACGATGGGCGCGGTGGCCGTGCCCGCCTGGGAGGTCGTGGGGCTGATGATGACGGACTCGGGATAGGTGCCCGAGCTCACCTGGATGATGTTGCCCGGGCGCGCGGCCTTCACGCCGGCGGCGATGGTCGCGTACGGGTTGTCGATGGAGCCCAGCGGCTTCGAGGGGTTTCTCGGCCCCGAGTTCGCGACGTACAGCGTGCCGGCCTGGGCCGCGTCCGCCGTGGGACAACGGCTCAGGAAGACCTGCCGCCCGTCAGGGGGCTCATCCAGCTCGGCCCGGGCGGATGCTGGGAGCAGGGCCTCCGCCTTGGGTGCGTCCTCCGCCGCCCATGCCCCTTGCGTCAGCGCCAGAACGGAGAGGAGTGCCGCGCACGCGGACACGGTGGTGATTCCACTTCGATGTTTGATCATGATCTTTGACCCCGGTCAGGAACGAGAGGCGACCAAATTCGCCACCTGCGTGGGTTTGCTCAACTGCCCTGGGCGCCGGAGGGAAGTGCCCTCCAGGGCAGCGGTCCGCCAGCGCACTCAGTCCTCGGCGCTGGAGCGGGTTCTCGGTCCCCCGCCTCGTTCGCGGAAGGGCGCAGGACGACCGTGCCGCGTCGTGACACACGGGGGACAACGGAATGCCGGAGGTGAAGGACCGGCGGCTGCTTCGACGTCAACGGCGGGATGGCTCGTCGGCGGAGCCGGGACGTGACTTCGCCGCGTTCATCGACCGCCACCCCCAGGTCCTTCGCAGGGAACGCCTGGACGACCGCGACTCACGAGCCGTCCTCTTCGGCGACGAAGCGCGGGCTCGCTTCGTCGAACCCGACCCGGGGCTCATCCTCCACGGGCACCCGCTCCGCCGCGCAGCAGCAGCGCCGCGCGTTTGATCGCGGCGCGGATGCGGACATAGGTGCCGCAACGGCAGACATTCTCGCTCATCGCCGAGTCGATGTCCGCGTCGGAGGGGGCCGGGTTCTTTCGCAGCAACGCCACCGCGGACATGATCTGCCCCGGCTGGCAGAAGCCGCACTGGGCCACGTCCTCGGCGATCCACGCCTGCTGCACGGGATGCAGTCCCTCGCCGCCCAGCCCCTCGATGGTCATCACCTCGCGGCCCGCCACGCCGCCCACGGGTTGGAGACAGGGCCGGAAGGCCTCTCCGTCCAGGTGGCTGGTGCACGCGCCGCACACGCCGACTCCGCAGCCATACTTGGGCCCCGTGACGCCCAGCACATCGCGGAGCACCCAGAGCAGGGGCAGGTCCTCGGGCGCCTCCACCGATACCGTCTGACCATTGAGGATGAAGTGATGGGCCGGCATGGGTCAGGCTCCCTCGTCCAGGATGGGGAAGCGGGTGGGCATGGTGCCCTTCGCCCGGGCAATGGCGTTGGCCAGCGCCGCCGCGGCGCTGGGATAGCCCAGCTCTCCCACGCCGCCCACGCGGTCATCCGACCGGACCAGGTGCACCTGGAGGGTGGAGGGGACGTGCTTCATCCGCAGCCAGCGGTAGTCCGCGAAGCTGCCCTCGCGCACCGCTCCCGCGTCGATGTGGATTCCCGCGCTCAGGGTCGTGGACATGGCATCCACGGCGGCGCCCTGGAGCTGCGCCTCGATGCCCTTGGGGTTGATGGGCAGGCCTACGTCCGCAGCGATGACGACGCGCAACACGCGAGGCACCTCTCCCGTGACGTCGACCTCGACCAGGTGCGCGATGGCGCTGTCCCACTCCTCGAGGACCGCGACCCCCTGGGCCACGCCGGGCGGAAGGGACCGGCCCCAGGGGCCCTCCGCCACCACCTTGTTGAGGACCGCCCTGAGCCGTTGAGACTTGAGCCGCGAACGCCGGAGGTCGACGGGATCCACGTGGAGCTCCCGGGCCAGCTGGTCGACGAAGATCTCGTTGGCCACGCCCACCTGGCTGGTGAACACCGAACGGAAGGACGCGGTGGGAATGGGAATCGGTACCTCGGTCAGGCCCTGGCTCACGAAGCCGAACTGATAGGGGACCTGCTGCGTCAGCGTGAAGAACGTCGCGCTGGTCACTTCGGGCAGGACCTCTCCGACGAGCGCGGTGACGACATCTCCGAAGCCATGGGGAAACTCCACGGTGGGGATGACGGCGCGGTGATTCCAGCCCAGCACCGCCCCACCCAGGCCCAGGGAGGCGAGGATGCGATGGTGGCTGGCGGGCCGGTAGTGCCCGTGGCGCATGTCGTCGTTGCGGCTCCACATCAGCTTCACCGGCCGCCCCACGGCCCGTGAGACGAGCGCGGCCTCCACCGCGGCTTCGGGGAAGAACCTGCGGCCGAACCCGCCGCCCGCGCGGACCGCGTGCACCGTCACCCGCTGTGGGGTGAGCTCCCAGCCCAGGGCCCTGGCGACCTCCCGCCGCGCGAACTTCGGATCCTGCGCCCCCAGCCAGACCTCCGCGTGCGCGCCCTGCACGTGGGCCACGCAGCTCTGGGTCTCCATGGGCGCGTGCGCGAGGTAGGGGAAGTCGAAGCGCCCTTCCAGGGTCCGGATCGTGAGCAGCGGGGGCAGGGGCCGGGGACCCACCGCATCCCGCAAGCGGGCCCGGATGTCGACGTCGGACAGCGCCGCCGCCGGTCCCGGCGCCCAGGCGATCCGCAGGGCGTCCCGCGCCGCGAACGCCTGCGCGAAGGTCTGGGCCACCACCGCCACGCCTGACGGAATGGGCACCACACCCACCACGCCTGGCATCGCCCGGGCCCCGGTGGCGTCGAAGGATTGGATGGAGCCGCGCAGCGTGGGGGGCCGCGCCACCACCGCGGGCAGCGCCCCAGGAACGTCGAGGTCCAGGGCGTAGCGCGCCGCCCCGGTGACGATGTCCCGAGCATCGATGCGCCCCGTGGGCCGACCGACGAGCGTGTACTGGCTCGGAGGCTTCGGCACCGGGAGGACCTCTGGCAGCAGCACGCACGCGGCGGCTTCCACCAGCTCGCCATACCCGGCCCGGCGGCCGTCCGGCGCGCGCACCTCGCCGTTGGCGGTGGTGAGGGTGAGGGCCAGCACCCGCCAGCGGTGCGCGGCGGCGGTGATCAACCGGGACCGGGCATCCGCCGCCGCGGCGCGAAGTGGGCCCGCCAGGTAGCGCATCGTGGTGGACAGGCCGGTGAGCTGGATGAGCCAGCGGTCATCCGCGTCGGCGCTGCGCACCTCCACCGAGTCAAGCGGCAGGTCGAGCTCTTCCGCGACCAGCATGGCCACGGCCGTGGTGATGCCCTGGCCCAGCTCCGTGCGGGGCAGGGTGGCGACGGCACGGCCATCCGTCCCGAGGGCGATGTAGAGATTGAAGGGCGCCGCCGCATCCGGCGCGGGTGCCTCCGCCGCCGCGGCGGGAGGGACGTCCAGCCCCAACCGGGCCGCGATCATCAGCGCGGGGGAGGCCACGACCCAGGTCAGGAACCGGCGGCGGTCGACGCCTCCCGGCGCGGCTGCTTCCGATGGGGGCGAATCCGTCATGGCAAGACCATCGCACATCCCACCGACGCGCCAGCGCGGACCCGGCCTGGGGCGTTCAGTGGGCTGACGGAGCCGCTGTCCGGGTGAAGACATCGGCCGCGTCGCATCAGTGGGTCGAAAACACCCAGGGGTGAGATGTCCGCGACATCCATGCGTGACATGGACGCACCGCGGCTGTCTCACCGCGAAATGACACTGGACGGAGGGGTCGCTAACTTTCGCGCCGAAGTCCTGTCAACACGCTGTCAACCCACCTTGAGAGGTTTGGATGATCCGCTCCGTGAAGAAGGCTGGACAGTTGCTGCTCGCCGTTGCGATGGGTGCCGCCGTGTCGTTTGGCTCCACGGTGGCGCTCGCCAGGCCAGCGGAGCCGCTCTCGTTCTGCGCCGGCAACTGTGTGAACGAGTGCATCGACCAAGGGTTCGACTACGGGCGGTGCAGCGGCGACGTGTGTGTCTGTTTCCTCAAGTACTGAGGCACCTGCTCAAGTCCGATGACGTGAAGACGCCCAGCCACCCATCGCGGGTCGCTGGGCGTCTTGTCCGCCAGGGACGGAGGGAGGCGAACGGCTAGAACGCGCGCAGGCCGATGGCGTAGCCGGAGATGGACGACGGCGAGGAGTCGATGTGGTCCTTGGACGCCACCGAGCAGCCGGAGTTGACCGGCTTGATGCGCCAGAGCAGGTTGCCCGCGCCGCTCCAGTTCACGAACGCGCCGCAGCCGCTGAGCGCGTAGCCCGCGCTCAGGCCCGCCGTGTAGCTCGGGTGGGCGACGACCGTGGACGTCCCGCTGTTGATGACGTTGCCAACGGTCCCGACGCCCGGGATCGAGCTGTTGATGCCAATGGCATACGCCTGCGCCGAGCCGGGCGAGGACTCACGGTGGTCCTTCGAGCGCACGCGCCAGGCGGTGGTGCTGGAGGGCGCGGAGGCCGTGGCCAGATTGCCCTTGCCGGTCCAGCTCACCTTGATGCCGCCGCCCACCAGCACGTAGCCCGCGGGCAGCGTGGCGGTGACGTCGGGGTGGGCGACCGTGGCGCTCGTCGCCGTGCTGACGGTCAGGTAGGAGCGCACCTGCGCCGGCGTCAGGCCCGCGACCTTCAGGCCAATGGCCCACGCGCGCACCTGCGCCGGGTCGGAGTCGATGTGGTCCTTGGCGGAGACCAGCCATGAGGTGAGCCCGGTGTCCGGGTACGAGGCGGTCAGCAGGTTGCCCGCCGGGCTCTCCTTGCCCTCGCCGCCACCGCCAATCACCACGAAGTCGCTGGGCACCGTCACCGAGAAGTTGGTGGTCTGGCTGGCGCTCGCCGTCGCGTAGCGCTCGAACACGGCGATGGTCAGCTTGCCGCTGGTGTCCGTCTGCCGGAACAGCTCCACCGCGCCGTCGCAGCTGACGCCCACCGAGGCGAAGGCCGAGGAGACGTCGGCGACGCTGTAGCCGTAGTCCTGCGCCGCGGTCTGCACGCCGCACGCACCCTGGTTGAAGTTGGTGCTGGGGGTCCAGTACAGGTCGTTGGCGCGGGCGAAGACCTGGAACGCCCTCGGCGTGTTCCAGCCCGGCTTGGTGGCCAGCAGGTAGAAGGCCTTGTTGTAGACGCCGGAGGAATAGTGGACGTCCATGCCTTCGTAATAGTTGGAGGCGTGGCCAATGGAGATGCCGTCCTGCGGCGGGTTGGCCATGTAGCGCAGCGCGCCGCTGCTCTTGAAGATCTCCGCGCCGACCAGGAAGTCATTGGTGCCGCGCATGTAGAACTCGGCGGCCTCCCCGGCGATGTCGGAGAAGGCCTCGTTGATGCCGCCCGACTGGCCGGAATAGATCAACCCGGAGTTCTGCTCCGTGTAGCCGTGGGAGACCTCATGCGCGCCGACGTCCAGGCTGACGAGCGGATAGAACGTCGTGTACCCGTCGCCGAACGTCATCGCCGACCCATTCCAGAAGGCGTTCTCGTAGTTGGTGGCGTAGTGCACCCGCATCGTCAGCTGGAAGGTCAGCGGCGCCTGCCCGATGTACGCCTGATACATGTTGAAGATGACGCCGCCAAAGAAGTGCGCGTCATTGAGCGGCGAGTACGCACCGTTGATGTTCTTCACGGTGTTGCGCGGGCAGACGTAGGCGTACGCGGTGGAGCCGGACGTGCCGCCGTTGAGGTTGACGGTCTTGACGTTGGCGTTGTTCATCGTGCACGTGGTGCCTGACTGCTCCACGTCCATGTAGCCGTAGTTCGTGCCGTACTCGTACTGGCCCGTCTTGACGTTGCCGCCGGGGCCCGTGCCAATCAGCACGTGCTGCAGGTTCTCCCACTGCTTGAGCACGCGGCCCGTGTCCGCGTCCACGATGACCACCGGCCGCGACGGTGAACCGCCACCGAAGGCGTCGGAGAAGTAGCTGACGACATAGGCCTTGTGGGCGCGGCCGTCGTCGTCGATGAAGATCATCAGCGGGGACTTCTCATCCGAGAAGACCATGGCGCCCACGCGGCTGCCCAGGCTGGCGCCCTTGGCGATCTCCAGGGCCTGCGCGGCGGACAGCCGGGCGGAGGCGTCCGGGATGTCCCGCTCCAGGCCCGTGACCTTGCGGCCGAACAGCGCGCGGAGCTCGCCCTGGGCGCTCTCGTTGACGATGACGTGCTCGCCAAAGATGGGGAGGCCCCGGTAGGTCTGCTGGTAGCGGTGGTTGAGCACCCCGTGGTCGCTGACCCGTTCGATCAGCGACAGGCGCGAGTCCGCGTCCAGGCCCAGCGCCTGGGCGTGGCGGACGGGCTCCAGGGCCGCGCCGCCCGTGCTGGCGATGGCGGCGCGCTGCAGCCGGAGCGCACCGACATCCTGAAGGTGCAGGTCGACGCGGTTCGCCGCCGCGGCGCTGCCGGCCGCGAGGAAGAGGGTGGTGGCGACGGCAAGGGACGAGGGACGGCGTGGAGGCGTGGGGTTCACGTCTTTGGCTCCAGGGCGTGACAGGGATGGCCGCAGGGCTCGGACGGAGCCGCGGCGGGACCCAGAAACAGTAAATAAAGAAAGTCAAGAAAGTCAAGTGTGACTAATACTGTAAGTGTGGGTCCGTGAAGGGACGTCTCCGGGGTGTCCACGGGCGGACTCAATTCCTCTCTGGTTCCAAGGATGCATCCTGACGCGACGTGCCTGGCCCTGACACGTCAATGGCTGGTGTTGATGCGTCAGAAGGAGGCGTTCCATGGCGTTCCGCAATGGTTCGCGGGTGTGAGCCATTGGCCTGGGGGATGCAATGCCGGCCCTGCATCCGCGCGGGACTTCCGTTCGTGGATGTCACTCCCTTTTGAAATGGAATGCCAATGGCCACGATGTATGACGATCTGTTCTTCCGCTCCAACTTGTCGGACAAGGGAGAGCTCCCCTCTCCCCCGCTGGCCTACGAGTCGCCGGACATCATTCCCTCCGGCATCTATCCCACCAACAACCCGCAGGCCTTCTTCTCCGGCAACTACTCCCAGGACGTGGGGCAGAACCTGGTGATCGGCGCCCCCAACTACATCTACCTGCGCACCCGGAACCTCGCGCCGGGCGCGGAGAATGGAAAGATGTCGCTGTACTACACGCCCGCGAGCCTGGTGCTGTATCCCAACAAGTGGAAGGACAACGAGCTCAAGACGAGCGATCAGCAGCCCGAGGTCTTCGTCCAGGCCGGCAATCATGACGACGTCGTGGTGACGGCCAACCCGTTCGTCTGGGAGCCGGCCTCCATCAGCGGGGACCACTACTGCCTCATCTCCCGCGTCTCCACCCCCCGGCACGACAACCCCATCCCCCAGGTGGGCAGCTACTCGGACATGACGGAGTTCATCCTCAACAACCCGGGCTTCGGCTGGCGCAACGTCAGCCTCACGAGCGTGAACAGCCCCACCTTCGACACGCCCGTGGACTACAGCCAGGGGTCCGATGCCGGGCGCATCACGTTCCAGCTCGAGTGCACCAACGTCCCTGGCGGGGCCAGCGTCGCGTTCTCCGCCGGGACGCCGGGGCCGAACCCGCTCATCGTCCTGGAGAAGACGACCGTGCCGCCGAACAACGGCAGCTGGAACACGTCCGTCACCTGTGATGTGCCCGCCAACTACCAGACGACCATCATCTACTCGTACTGGGCCAATGACACCAAGCCCCCGCCGGGCTTCCAGATCCGCCTCAAGGCGCTGTCCTATGTCGACCAGAGCAGCCGGTTCTTCCACCAGCTGCGCACGCCCCAGGAGCTCGGCGCGTCGCCGGAGCTGGCGCGTCTCATGAGCGCCCAGCGCGGCATCGTGCTCGGCTCGCACACCACCGTCGGTCGCTGAGCCGCTTCCTCCTTCGCGGAAAACCCCTGAGCGCTCACCGGGGCGGGCGTGATGCCCGCTCCCGATGGCCGCTCAGCGGGCCCCTCCGGTCCGTCGCCCATCCGGAATGACATACGGCCTCGTGACACTTCGACCGCATGGGGCGCGCGCGACTGGACGGCTGACGCGTCATCCCGTCGCTGGGAGCGCACGCTGACGTGTCAACCGCTCGCCGTGAGCCGAAGGCGCGCGGGCCTTCCCTTGATGAGGCATGGCATGTCACTTGCTGTTCATGTGCGTCGCATGAAAAGGAGGGCGCGTTGCGCTTCGTGAGTGGAGTGGTTGTCGTGGTCGGCCTGCTGGGATGTGGTGGCCCGGAGTTGGAGAGGGAGGAAGCCGAGGCGACGGGCCGCGTGGACCAGCCGATTGTGGGAGGGGTCGAGGCACGCCCTGGGAGCCATCCGTGGATTGTCAGCCTCCAGCAATACGGAAGCCACTTCTGCGGTGGCACGCTCATCCGGGTCGGCAACCGGGAGGAGAGCGATATCGTGCTCACGGCAGCCCATTGCGTCTACGACGGCACGTCCAGATTGACCGTCACCGCTGGGGCTCATGATTTCGCCTCCCCCTCGTCCTCGCAGCAGGTCGTGTCCGCGACAAGGACTGTCTACCATCCGGCGTACAACTCGCGGACGACGGTGAACGATATCGCTGTCGTCGTGCTCGACAAGCCCATCAAGTTCACCGCCACGGTACAGCCGGTATGTCTCCCGGAGGTGTCATCCTCGGCGAGCCAGTCGTCGTGCGGCCTGAGCAGTGTTCCCATGCGCCCCTCCCTCGGCGCTCAGTCCTCGTTGGCTGCACCTCCGCTCGACTCCGTGGGGCTCTCGTCGGCGGGGGCTTCGGTCCCGGATGGCACGATGATGGTGGCCGCGGGATGGGGCCTGACCCGGGAGGGGGGAAATACATCCAACCGCTTGATGCAGGTGGGGGTTCCCACCGTGAGCTCCGCGTCCCTGATAAAGGCATACAAGGCAGAGAACATCGCCATTGATCCAGAGGCGATGCTGGGGGCTGGGTACTCGTCAGGCGGTAGGGATAGCTGCCAGGGGGACAGCGGAGGGCCGCTGGTCGCGCCGGCCGGTGGCCGATACGTGCTCCACGGAATCACGAGCTTCGGTGTGGGCTGCGCGAGGCCGGGTCTGCCTGGGGTCTACACTCGAGTCTCCAGCTACCGTTCCTGGATCGACACGCAGGTTCTCATCTACAGCCGCGCGCGGCAGTGACGCGGCGACCGAGTCTTGGGGGAGGCGCAGGCGTCGAGGGGCGCCAGCCCGACCTTGGGAGCGCCATCTCGCGTTCGCGTGTCCCCACCACGAGCAGGTCCAGAGCTCCTTTGCCCGGTCGAACTTGGCGTGGCGTGTGACAGATGCCGGACGGCCCTCGCCCATGGGTGATGACTATCCATCCATTGACGCCACGGGACTCACGGTGGCCGGAAGCGAGGTCTATAAGTGGACCCATCGTGGCCGGGTCGCGCATCCACTGGCACGAGCACGAGGGGTGAATCCATGACGACACAATCACAGAAGGCAGAGAACGTTCACGTGGGCCTGCTGGTCCGCCTGGAGGCGAAGGCAGGCAAGGAGGCCGACGTGCAGCGGTTCCTGGAGGGTGGCCTGCCCGTGGTCCAGGCAGAGCCGGCGACAGCGCAGTGGTTCGCGCTGCGCTTCGGTCCGACCTCCTTTGGCATCTTCGATACGTTCGCGGACGATGCGGGCCGCAAGGCGCACCTCGGCGGGAGGGTGGCCGCGGCCCTGATGGCACAGGCGCCGGAGCTGCTGTCACAGCCACCGTCCATCGAGATGGTGGATGTGCTCGCGGTGAAGCGCTGAGCGCCCTCCTGCCGTGGGCTGGGACCCATGGCAGCGCTCCGCCGCGCGCGTGAAGCCGTGGGGCTCCGACACCGCCAGGAAGTACCGGACCTGGTGCATCTTCATGGGGGCAGGCCCGCCCCTCACTCGCGGGCAGGCAGCCCGATGCGCCAGTCGGGCCCCCGCGCATCCGCGCCCGCCGGGCCGTGCGGTCCCGCCGACGGCGGAGCTCAGTACATCTTCAGGTCGTACTTCGGAGTGGGCGACCAGTCGCTCCCGGCGGGCAGGCCGCGCAGGTCCGTCACCTTGACCGCGTAGACGTTGTTCGCCTGGGCGTTGGCCGTGGCCCGATAGACGTCGCACAGCGGGTTGGAGCCGCCGCAGATATAGCTCTGGGTGCTGCCCAGCAGCGCCCCCACCGTGCGGTTGGCGTAGTTATAGGCATAGATGTCAATCCGCATCTTCGGGCCGTTGCGCAGATTGTAGGTCTCCACGGTCAACAACTGAGTGGCGGGAACGAAGACGATGACCCAGTCAACGTCACCCTGGCGGTGGAACGAGTGATTGAGCTGGGGCGAGCCGGGGTAGGACGAGGCGGTGAGGTGGGTGTTGTCGCTCTCGTACGCATCCGCTGGAGCCAGCAAGCAGTTGGCGGGGGGGCCGAACCCGTCGTTGACGCAGACGTTGCCCACGCAGTTGCAGCCGGAGGTGCAGTCCGCTCCGGTACTACACGCGCGCACGGGCGCCTGGTTACAGTGCTCCTGCGAGGCAGGGGGGCCGAAGTCGTCCGGCACACAGTAGCCCGTCAGGCACTGGCATTCGGATGTGCATCCCAGGTTGTTGACGCACGTGCGGGTCGCGAGTCCGGCCTCCTGGCTCGTCAACTCCGCGGAGGCCATCCCTTCATCCAGATTCACGTTCCCGCAGCCCACGGTGAGCAACACCAGCGCTGCCACACTCCAATGCATGTTCATTGCCAGGCATCCTCTGGGTGGCCCCCTTGTGGCGCCTGATTGCGCGACTGGGAACTCAGTTCACCCGCAACGAATAGTGCATTGGGTAGGAGCAGGCTGGCAAAGAGGAATACTGGCATTGATTGGAAGTCCTGGGTTCTTGGAATTCAATCATGTCGTGATTGGGATTCCTTGCTCGAACGGGCGGGTTGGTATGTCGTGCGTGGGGTGGGGCCCCAGCGCTGTCTTCCACGGCGCGCGCCTCACGTGCCCCAGTAGTAGCTCCACTTGATCATCACCGCGTCGTTGGCCGGGCCGTCCAGCAGCCGTCGGGGCCGCAGCGTCGCGAAGGGCCGCTCCTCCTCGGGCGTCGGGAGTCCCTCCTGGGCGCGCGAGTAGACGAAGAAGAGCGTGGAGCCCAGCCGGTACTCCCAGCGCAGCACCAGGTTCACGTTCAGCGCCGTCGAGTAGAAGCTGCTGCCGTCCGTGTGGTTGACGGGCACGAGCGACGACAGCCGCACCCGCGTCCGCTGCGCGTCGGACGTGGCCGTGAAGAAGGGCCCGTACAGGCCATACGCGGTGAAGAGCTGCGCGTACCCCTGCACGGTGAAGCGGGGAGACACCACCCACTCCTGCCGCAGCGTGAGCGTCATGTAGCGGGCGTCCAGCGCGCCCAGGAGGAAGCGGCCGTCGTCCAACGTCTCCACGAAGCGCGGCCCGTGGTCCGTCTTGTCGGCGCCCAGCTCCAGCTGGGTCACCAGCGTCGGGTGGGGGCGGAGCGACACGCTGACCTCGTAGCCCCAGCCCCACGCGGCGGGGCTCGGCCCGCCCGGGCTGCGATGGCCCACCGCGCCGGATGCCTCCACCGACACGAGGCGGTTGCGGTTCGACTCGATGAAGGCGCTGATGAAGCTGCGAGTCGGTCGCTGCACCGGCACGCCCGTCCCCACCATCTCCCGCACGTCATAGCCATTCAGGTCCGCGCCCGTCTCCACGCCCACCGTGTCGAAGCTGGGCAGCGTCGCGCTGGCGTAGAGGTTGAGCCAGGTGACCCGGTGCACGTGCCGCTCATCCGCCGACCACCGCGCGCCCACATGGGCGTTGGCGAAGAACGCCTTGAAGGGCCCCAGTCCATTGGGCCTCGCGAAGCGCAGCGTCGCCCGGGGCGCCACCTCGTTCTGCGAGCGCTGGAACCCCGCGGCGAACAACGACAGCTTGGGCGTGGCCACGTCCAAGCCGAACTCCGGACGAAGGCCCTCGCCGCCGAAGCGGCCCGCGCGCACGTAGCCGCCCACGCCCGAGTCGCCTTGCGCCAGCCGCGTGCCGTCCGCCAGCACCCGCTCCGGGGGGCCGCCCTCCGTGCGTGAGGCCACCAGCATTCCGTACACGCCCCACGTGCTGTCCGCCGTCTTCAGGTCGAAGTCGAGCGCGCCGGCCAGCCCACCCCGGGCCCGGCACGCGGCCTTCCGCTGGGCGCCTTCCTGCTCCGCGTCCTCCGGGGTGCAGGTGCCCGACAGCGGGTTGGCCATCGTCACCGCGCCTCCCACACGCGAGCCTTCGCCCACCTTTCCTCGCGCCACCGCCACGAGGTAGTGCGTCGTCGCGGAGGGGGTGTCCGGGAGCTGCACGCCCGGGCCCACGTGCATGGGCCGCCGCCAGTCCAGATGCAGCCCCCGGTCCGGTTGTTCCTCGTCGCGCGCCTGCCAGGGGCCGGTGACGAGCGCGTCCAGGACGCCCACCTGCACGCCGCCCACCGCGCCCGTCACCTTCGCCGCGCCCAGGATGGGCGTGTCCAGGCCGATGCGCCGCGAGTAGAACAGCGCCAGGGGCGCGTCACCCACGTTCATGCCCACCGGCTGGAACAGCTCCATGCCCTGGGTGAAGAAGGGCCGGCGCTCGGGGTAGTACGCCTCGAAGGTGCTGAGGTTGAGCAGCATCTCGTCCGACTCCACCTCACCGAAGTCGGGGTTGAAGGTGGCCGCCAGCGCCAGGCTGCTGCTCAGCGTCGCGCGCACGTCCAGCCCCACGTCCAGCGACGGGCTCAGGAGCCGTGGCGAGGGACGCGCCCCGCTGGAGTACTGCGGGTGCATCAGCCCGCGTCCCGCGAGGTACGGCATCAGCTCCCAGCGGCCGCGGGGACGCACGTCCTCGAGTCCCGTCAGGTGGCCCAGCCGCGACACATTGGTGTTGTGCGTGCGCGGGTTCTCCACCGACTCCAGCTCCTCGTTCTTGCGCGCGATGTCCCGCCGCACGGAGAAGCCCCATGTCTGCACGGGGGCCTCCGGGAAGCGCAGCAGCGACAGGGGGATGGCGTACTCGGCCACCCAGCCGTCCTCCACGCTGCCCGCGACACCGTTCCAGATGCCGCTCCAGTCCGCCGTGTAGTAGCGGTCATCGTAGAACAGCCCGTCGCTCTGCACTCCTCCCGCGGTGAGGGCGAAGGCGTACGCCGTGCGGTGGTCATGCGCGGAGTCAATGAGCACCTGCACCGCGTCCGAGAACGGCGCACTGTCACGCCGCCCCAGTCGCCGGTCGATGAGCGCCGGCTGAGAGTCGCGCGCCACCACGCCGACATACAGGGTGTCCTCGTCGTAGAGGATGCGCAGCTCCGTCTTCTCCGACGGCACGCGCCCCGCTTGGGGGTAGCGCTCCACGAAGGCGTCGAACACCGGCGCGTTCGCCCAGGCGGCTTCGTCCAGCTTCCCATCCACCTGGATGGGCCCCACGGCCCTGACCGCGCGGAGGAGCTGCTGCCCCTCCGGACCCTCCACCGCCGCGCCCGCCGCGAGACTCCACAGCGACAACCCCAGCGCGATGGTCCCTTTGACGCCCAATGACATGACATCTCCCTGGCGCCTCGCGCAGCGAGGACGCCGGGCTCCCTCGAAGAGAACGTGCGTGAAAGGATGGATTTCCCGAATGGCCCTGAAGCGCTACTTGCCGCCCGTTCCGCCGTCCTTGCGGTGTGACATGGAACGCATGAACGTCCCGTCGATTTCATGGATGCGCAGGCGGATCAGCTCATCCGGGGTGATTTCAGTGTAGCCCGCCTCGCGCATTTGTTTCACGAACTCGGGCGTCACCTTGTGGATGCGGAAGGCCACCAGCTGGTCATGCGTGAGTTTCGGGAATCCCAGTGCTCGCATCTCCTTCACGAAGGTCGAGGTGACTTCGTGGATGCGCAGGGTGACGAAGTCGTCCTCGCCCAGATCCTTGAAGCCCAGCTCGCGCATCTCCTTGACGAAGGCGGTGGAGACGCCGTGGATGCGCAGGGCGACGAGCTTGTCTGCCTTGAGGCTCTTGAAGCCCAGGCCGCGCATCTCCCTGGCGAACTCCGTGGAGATGCCGTGGATGCGGAAGGCGACGAGCTGGTCGGCGTCCGCGTCGGTGTAGCCCATGGCGCGCACCTCGCGGATGTACTCGGGGGTGACGCCGTGGATGGACATGGCGAGCAGGTCCTTCCACGCGAGCTTCGGGAAGCCGGCGTCGGCGAGCTCCTTCACGCGCCGCGGGCTGATGCCGTGGATGCGGCCCTGGACGAGCTCGTCCAGGGACAGCTTCGGGTAGCCGAGCCGCGCCAGCTCGCCGACGAACTCGCGCGTCACGTTGAAGATGCCCACCATGAGCAGCTTCTCCAGCGGGATGTCCTTGTGGCCGAGGGCCGCCAGGTCCTTCACCTGCTGGGTGGTGACGTTGGTGGTGGCGAGCTGGAACTGCTGGAGGGCGGTGAGCTTCGGGTAGCCGAGCGCGGCCATGGACTTCGCGTAGGCCTCGCTGGGGGTGAAGCGGTAGTGGCCCGCGCCCGCGCCGTCCTGGAGGGTGCCGGTGAAGGTAAGCGTGCCTGCCTCGCGGGACAGGCTGAAGGTGGCGGGGCCGTCCCCGGCGGGCAGGCCCTGGAAGGAGGCGCGGGGCTCGGTGAAGCCCATCTGGCCCCTGTCGCGCTCGTCGCCTTGATGGGGCTGGACGAGCTGGAGGTGGATCTTGTCGGGCGAGAGCTCCTCGGGCGAGGACGTCCAGGCGCCGCGCAGCTCGCTGGCGGCGGAGGCGGTGGCCACGAGCAACAGGGCCAGCAGGGACAAGGAGGACGACGGGCGGCGCATGGGGAGGCTCCTTCGGGCAGAGCCCTCCCGTCCGGCGCGCGTCGGGTGGACGCGTCCGCGAGGGAAGGGAGGATGGGATGGGAAGAAGGGGCCACGGGGTGGGGGCGCGGGCGGATGCCCCCCAAGACTCACCGTGGCGATGACAACGGCGTGCTGCCTACTTCGAGTCGCGCAGCCGCCGGATGAAGTCGGCGTCCACGCCGCCGGAGCGCAGGCGCACCAGCTCATCGACGGAGAGGTCCTTGAGGCCCGCGTCGTTCAGCTCGCGCAGGAACCGTGGCTGGATGCCCAGGGCGCGAAGCTCGGTGAGCTCCTCCGGGTCCGTCGTCTTCACTCCGGCCGAGCGCATCTGACCCAGCCACTCCGGCGTGACACCCGTGGCGCGCAGCTGCGTCAGGTCATCCACGTCGAGCTTCGACACCCCGTGCCTCGCGAGCGCCGCGATGTAGTCGGGGTTCACGCCCACCGCGCGCAGCTCGGAGAGCTCCTCCAGCGACATGCCCGAGTAGCCGGCGGCCTTGAGGCCCTGGACGTAGGCCGCGTCCACGCCGAGGGCGCGAGCTTGGATGATCTCCTCCGGGTCGTTCGTCTCGAAGCCCGCGCTCTGGAGGGCCGCGAGGTAGTCCGGGGTGACGCCCATGTGGCGCAGCTTCACCAGCGTGCCCGCGTCCAGCTTCTCGCCGAAGCGCTCGTTCATCTCCTTCGTGAACGCGGGGGTGACGCCGGCGTGGCTCATCTTCACCAGGTTTCCGACGGTGGGCTCGTAGCCCATCGACTCCATCTCCTTCACGCGCTCGGGTGTGACCCCCGCGACCTTCAGCGCCACGAGCTGGTCGACGGAGAGCGCCTGTCCGGCACCCACGCTGGTGCGCTCATCGGGGTCGTCCGCGTCGTCCGCGTCGTCCTCGTCCGGAGTGACGGGCTTCGGCGCGGCGACCGGCGCCGCGGCGGCGACGACCTGGGGGAGGGGGACCGCGAAGGCGGCCTTCGTGACAGGCGTCGCGGCGGCGGCGACCTGGGGGAGGGGGACCGCGAAGGCGGCCTTCGTGGTCGCGGAGACGAGGGCCGGGCGCTTCGGGGCCACGGTGAGGGCGAAGGCGACCTTCGGAGCCACGGCGACATCGAGGTCCACCTTGGGGCCCACGGCGAGCGCAGGGGGCGCTCCCGGGGCCGCGATGGTCGTGCTCGGCGGCGCGAGGGCGGCAGGTGAGGCGGGTGCGTTCGGCGCGACGGCCGTGGACTGCCGCAGCACGAGCGACGTGAGCGGCGCGGCCACCGCGAGGCTGCTGACCAGCGTCAGCACCGACGCCCCGGCGGCCCAGCGCGAGGAACAGTGCGTGGCGGGCGTGGTGATGATTCGACGCACGCGGTCCGGAAGCGAGCCGCCCAGCGCGGACATGGCGGGGCTCGGCGCCTCGGGCAGCACCCGCAGCGACTCCAGCGCGGTGAGGGCGCGGGCGTAGGAGATGGAGTTGCCGCTGGCGCTCACGGCGACATCGTCACAGCAGTTCTCGCGCTCCTCGCGGATGACGCCCGACACCCACCGGATGGCCGGATGGTAGAAGAAGAGCGTCTCCACCAGCACCTGCACCAGGTTCACCGCGAAGTCATGCCGGCGGATGTGCGCCAGCTCGTGCGCCAGCACCATCTCCAACTGCCGGGCGGGAAGCCCCGAGAGCGCGGACACCGGCAACAGCACCACCGGGGACAGGAAGCCCACCGCCGAGGGCACATCGACCTCCGTCGACTGGAGCAGCCGCACCGCGCGCGTCAGGCCCAGACGTTCAGAGAGCATGTCCAACCGCGCCTGCCACTCCGCGGGCGCCGCGACGGCACGCCGCGTGAGCTGACGCAGCCGCACCCACTCCGCTGTCAGGCGCCCGGAGCTCAGCCCCACGCCCGCGACCCAGAGGAACACCAGCCACCGCAGGTTCTCCGCCAGCGCCGTGCGCGCTCGCGCCACCCCCCAACCCGTCAGCTCCGTCCCGCGCTGCTCGAGCGTGGCGCCCCGGGCGCCCTCATGGCCCGCCCGTCGACCCGTCGTCTCCATCGGGGCCGCGCGCGAGCCTCCGTCCTGGCGCGCCCCCCGTCGGGTCGCCAGGGATGGCGCCGTGGCTTCGCCGCTCGACTTCGCGCCGCCAGTCCACTCGGAGCCAGCCCCGCGAGAGAGCCTTCGCTCCATGCGCGCCTCCGAGGCCTGTCGCCACCCCGTGACAGCCGGCAGCACGACGGCCAGCAGCAGCGCGCCACACGCCAGCGCATAGCGCGCGTTGGCTGCGCGGCGACCCACCGTCATCAGCGCCACCGCGAGCGCCGCCGCCACCAGCGTGCCCTGCCAGAGCGAGTGCAGCAGCGCCCAACCCAATGACTCCATCAGCAGGCCGCTCATTCGTCAGCTCCGTCCAAGGTATCGAGCAGCTTGCGCAGCTCCAACAGCTCCTCGGCGCTCGTCTTGCGCGAGGAGAGCGCCTGCATGGCCAGCCGCGCCGGAGAGCCACCGAAGGCGCGCTCCACGAGGTCCGTCACGAGCTGCCGCTGTGTGCGCTGCTCCGTCGCATGGGCCCGGTACACGTGCGCGCGCTGGGACTCGTCCCGCGCCACCAGTCCCTTGTCCGTCATGATTTGCATCAGCTTCAGCACCGTCGTGTAGCCCGTGCCCTCCGCCGACTCTCGCCGGGAGAGCGCCTCGTGGACTTCGCGCACCGTGCTGTCTCCGCGCTCCCAGAGCACCCGCAGGATGGCCAGCTCGCCATCCGTGGGGCGCGGCAGCTTCGACTCGCTCATGATTGCCTCGCCTGGACTCTCCACGCACGCATCATACGAATGGGTTCGTAGATGTCAACGAAGGCCTTCGTAGATACTCCACGTGGGACGCCGGACTTCGTGGCCAAGGCGGCGATGGCTTCGCTCAGGGTCCGCTGCGCGAGTGGGTTGAGGCGCGGTGGCATCCCCGCAGTCCTTCGGGGGACTGGCGATCGTCTGAAGACGACCAGGAAGACGCCACCGGGTTTTCCACCTGCCCTTCCGCAGGGCGGGCTTGGCTCAGGGGGACCGCCTCCAACAGCAGGTGTGCATGAGCGGCGAGCGTGAGGGTGAGCGTGTCGCCGTCCACCACCACGAGCGCGGGCTCCGCCCCGTCGCGCTCCACCGCCAGCACGTCGCGCAGGCCGAAGGGCCGGCCCAGGCGCCCGGCTCCGAGGGCGCCGCGCAGCTCCGCCCCTGACAGGGTCACCGTCTGCTCCGCGCCCGTGAGGTTGCAGAGCGCCCAGAGAGGAGTGTCCTGCCCCTCACGGTCCACCTTGAGGGTGGAGAGCACGGCCGCGCCCGTGTGGCCCACCCGCGCCACGTCCCCGCGGCGCAAGCTGGCGCGCGTCTCCCACATCCGGTTGAGTGCACGCGTGGTGCGCAGCGGCAGGTAGCCCGCCTCGCGCGCGGCGGCCAGCTGGCCCGCGTACACGCTGCCGCGCCCGATGTCGCGCCGGTCCAGCGCCGCCGAGCCGTCCCCAGTGGAAAAGCCGAGCGCGGTGAGGATGGGCAGGCGGCGGGCATGCTCCTCGGCCATGTACCGCGGCTGGTTCACCGCGCCGACCTCGTCCCCGTAGTAGGTGACGGGCACGCCGCGCGGGGGCAGGGCGTTGAGGAAGAAGGCCTTGGCGATCTGCCGCGGGTCGCGCTGGAGGAAGTCCGCCATGCGGCCGCCCACCCCGCGTCCGGCGAACACCTGGGCGCCGCGGGAGAGGAGCACGGCCTCCACGCGCTCGCGCACGCCGACCGGCATCAGGTCCGTCCGCAGCTCGTCGTGGTGGCGGCCCATGTTGAACCAGAAGGTGTCCGCCCCGTGGGCGTCCATGTGCTCGGAGAAGCGCCAGAAGAGGCCCGCGTCCCCGTTGAGCAGCAGTGCCCAAAGGGTGGAGTTCCACTCGAAGCCGTACATGGCGTCGCCCTCGGTGTGGCAGGGCTCTCCGAGCAGGGTTGCCTTGCGGCCGAAGTAGCCCGTCGCCTCCTGCAGGCCCTCGCCCACCTCGGGCACGATGATGCCCTTGCCCACCACCACGTGGCGGACAAAGGACTTGAAGAGCTCCTGCAAGGCGTGGGTGCCCGCGAGGTTCTCGAAGTCCGTGCCCTCCTTCTTGAACCAGTGCGGGGCCGCGTCCATGCGCTTGCCCACCACGCCGAAGGACAGCTCCCAGCCGAGGATGGCGAAGAGCTCGCCGAGCACCTCGGGGTTGCGCAGGTTGAGGTCCACCTGGAACGGATAGAAGGAGTGGAAGACGTGGTGCTTCTTCCCGTTCACCTCGACATCGATGAGGTTGCGCTTGCTCGCGTGGGGGAAGATGGCCCAGGGGCGCGACACGGTGCCCGAGGCGCTCTGCAGCAGCACGCGCAGCTTGCCCTTGCGGTCCGTCTCGTTGCCTACGCACTCCACGGCGTCCATGGGGAGGAACCACGAAAGCTTCCGCTCGTCGCCGGCGAGCAGCGCCTGGAACCAGGGGTGTCGCACGGAGATGTGGTCGGGGATGAAGTCGGTGATGACGCGCATCCCCAGTCGCATCGCCTCGTCCATCAGCGCGCGGAAGCCCTCCTCGCCGCCGAGGGCCGGGTCCACCGTGAAGTCCGACACGTCGTAGCCACCGTCCCCGCCGCCGTGGCTCCAGTGCGGGAGCATCTGGATGTTGCGGTACCCGAGCTCGAGCAGGGAGGGCAGCTGGTGCGCCAGATCGAAGAGCGTGCCGCGCGCCTGTCCCTCGGGCACGCCGAGCGAGTGCGGGTAGGTGTAGTAGATGGAGCTGTCGGTGAACCAATTTGCAGGCAGCGAGGCGAAGTAGCCGCGCACCCGCTCGCTCTGGGCCGCGCGCGCCACGCGCACCTGCTCGTAGAAGCGCACCACGAGCTCCTCCGCACGGAAGGCGTTGATGACGCGCGCGCTCGCCAGGAGGTGCAGCACGTCCGCCTGGGTGGTGAGGGCTGTCAGGTCCGACCCGTCGTTCTTCGCGCCGTCGAGCGCTGCGTAGAGCGCGCGAAGCTCGCGCTTCCAGTCACGCCCCGCGCTGCCCGCGTCGAGCAGCCAGGATGCCTCCACGGAGCCCACTGGCAAGCCGCTGCCCGGCAGGTGCAGCGAGGCGTCCTCGGTGTCGAAAAGGGCATGGGCCACCTCATCGCGCGCGAGCGCCTCGTGCGGCGCGCCCACGCCGGTCTCCGGCTGGGGCTGGTCGGCGGCGGACAGGACATTCAGTGCATGCTCGGGCGCCTGCCCGGCGCTCGCGGTGTCGTCGGCGGACGTGGAGGAGAGGGCGAGGTCCTGGGCGGGCTTCGTGGGCTTCATGGGGTGTTTTCTCGGTCCTGTTGCTGAGGCGGCGTGGACGCCGCGGGCCGAACCGAGGACGCCTCGCGGATCATTTCCTTCCTCGGGAATTCCTCCGCCTCAGCCGCCGCGCTACAGGGCGACCGCGCCAGCGGAGGCCCGCATGCGTGGAGATGAGACGGCGCTTCTCGTAACCGTGCCGCCGCGCGCCCGGCGCCTGCTGCTGGCAGAGAGGGCCCCATGCGAATGCGGTTGAATCAGGGGGAGCAGGAGGCCGACGTCCAGTGGGAGCTGACGGTAGAAGAAACGTGATTTGCCCAGCCACCGCGACTGTCGCGAGCCTGCGCCGCATTCAACGTCTCGAATTCCGCGGCGACACCTGTCTCAAGTGAAGTGGCTGACCAGGGAGCCGAAGTTCACCACGAAATAGATCAGCGGGACGATGTTCCCCAGGATCAGGGTCGGAAGCAGCCAGGCCGCCGCGACGAGCACCGACCCCTCGTTGAGGTAGATGACGAAGTTGAACAAGAAGAGGCCCAGGTAGAGGTCAAGCGTCACCTGGCGGCCCCACTTCAACGCGAGAACCGTTTTGAGAGACTTCCAAAAGGATTCTGTCCGGCTTGCATGGATCGTGTAGCCAGAAAATAGAATCAAAAGCACAAGCGCAACCCAACGAATGCCTTCCATGCGCGCCTTGTACTCCGGAGGCTCATGGGTGACCAGAAGCGGAGTCCCACCCGCTGACATCCGGCCCAGGTCCCCTTCCTCCGCGCCTCCAGCTCGCCGAGCCCTCTTGGCGTGCGACGACGCGTCGTGGACATCGGCTCGCTCACGCACCAGGATTGGGTGCACCGCCACGAAAGCCGGGGCGCCAGTCCGCGCCGGGGCCGGCTGCGCTCGAGAGGGAGTGCCCACATGGGAGACCACATCACCAATGAACGGGTCCCGGGAGCCCCTTACGTCCATGCCAGCAACGGGCTGCTGGCCACGTTCTTCGACGTCCTGACGCTCGCGGCGACCGCGCACGCGCGGACGCCTTGGGAGCTGCGGTTGGCGCTCTGGCTGGCGGAGAGCGACCAGTCCGTCATGGGGCTGGGCATGGTGGGCTTCGATGTCTCAGAGCTCGGGTGGACGGCGGAGGACTTCGATGCGCAGAAACGATTCCTCCTGGAGATCCTCGACGCGGCATCGGCGCGAGAGGGCTGGGAGCGGCTTCCCTTCGCGCTGGATGCGGCCTCTCCGGTCGTTGCGCTGCTCGGCAAGGTGCGCGAGATGGTCGAGCAGTTCCCCCGCGAAGCCATCCCGACGTCCAACGCCAAGCCGTGGCGCTGGCCTGAAGGCCCCCCGAACCACGGGCTCTGTGAGTTGCATCACGTCTACCTGCACGCCGCCGGTTGCATCCTCTGTAACGAGGTGCCACTGGACGTAGCGATGCCTCACCGTTCGAAGCCTCTGAAGGGTTTTGAGTAGCCCACAGGCCTTCCAGCCCGGACGCGCGGCCTCGCGCCTCCTCAGGCCCGGAATATTCTCGGACTTCATGCCTTCTCCTCACCCCATGCGCGCGTTCTCGCTGAAGCCGTCTTGGCGGTGTCTCTCGCTTTGTCTGTCGTTGGCCTTCCCGGCAGGTGCCCTGGCCCAGCACAAGCCAGGGGAGGTGATCATCGAGCGCGGCGCCGTCGAACTCGAGCCCGGTACCCGTGTGTCGTACGAGCTGGGGACCCTCTATGTGCCCGAGAACCGGCGGAAGCCGGAGAGCCGTCTCATCGGAGTGGGGTTCGCTCGCATCAAGGCGCCGCGCCCCACGGGGGCTCCGCCTGTGTTCTGGCTCCCGGGAGGTCCGGGCCTGAGCGTGCTCGGCTCGCTCATCGACGATGACGCGGCGGGCAAGGGCCGACTGCGCTCGTGGCTGACCTTCGGTGCCGTGGGAGACCTGGTCGTCCTGGAGCAGCGAGGGTTCACCCGGCGGGGAGAGATGCTCGAAGCCTCGAGTGACGCCATGCTCCTGGACCGCCCCGGCTCGGCGCAGGTGGAGGCCCAGGCCATGCGCTCATTGGCGCGGAGGGCCATCGCGGAGAACCCGGGGAAGGACCTGTCTGGCTACGACATCACCGAGCTTGCCGCCGACGTGGACGCCCTTCGGCGCGCGCTCGGCTACCAGAAGGTGAGCCTGTTCGGTGGCAGCTTCGGGTCGCAGTGGAGCCTCGCGGTGATGCGGCTCCATCCGGGAATCGTCGCCCGCGCGGTGCTGTCGGGCGTGGAGCCCTTGAACAATGGCTATGACATGCCCTCGGACGTCTTCGCGGCGCTCCAGCGCATCGCCTACGACGCCGACCGCGACCCAGGGCTTGAGCCTTATCGTCCCGCGGGCGGGCTGATGGAGGCCGTGCGCACCCTCCACCGCCGCTTCGCGACGGGGCCGGTGCGAGTCCAGGTCCGCGACGACGCGGGAGGGGGCCAGACCGTGGTCCTGGGCGCGGAGGACCTGCAGCTCGCCCTGAACTCACACACCCAGGAGGGGGAGCAATGGCCAGCCTTCATCCTCTCGCTCTATCACGGGCACTACGCGGGCTGGGCGCGCGAAGTCATCGCTGACCGCGCGGCCGGCAAGACGAAGCTGATTGGCCCGTTGATTGACAGCAGCCTGGGAGTCACGGCCGAGCGTGAGCACCTGTTGCGGACCGACCCGGCCACCGAGCTGCTCGGGACCTGGAACTTCGAGGCGAACATCGCGTCGGCGCCGGACTGGCCCACCCGGGACGTGGGCGATGCGCTGAGGAAGCCTCTGCCGAGCGCGATACCGGTCGTGTTCGTGCACGGGGATTGGGATACCTCGACGCCCATCGAGAACACCCTCGGCCTGCTGCCGTACTTCCCGAACGGCCGCGCCATCCTGGTCCATCGCGCCGGCCATGACGGCGCGTTCTATCTGCTCCGAGGCGAGCCCGCGGCGAAGGAGGCGGTCTACGAGTTCCTCAAGACGGGCAAGACGGCGGGGCTTCCCCACGAGGTGACATTGCCGGTGCCCCGCTTCGCCCTGCCTTCCTTCACGGCCCCCGCGGCCGGTGAGACATCCAGCGCGGGGGCCCCCTCACCCTGACCTGCCGCCTTGGCGGGTCAGTCCTTCGTCACCTGGGCTTCGCTCAGCACCATGGACCAGTTGTCCATGAAGTCCACCTGCTGCGCGCCCTGGCCCCGTGGCTTGTAGGTCAGCGACGTCTTCGTGTTCAGGTGGCTGGTCATGTAGATGAGCCGCTGCACCGCGGGCCCTGACTGCGTGGGCCGCCCCTGGTCATCCAGCAGCGAGTCCCGGAAGCGCGCGTTCAGATAGTGCGGTGGGATGGTCTGGTAGTTCATCCGCACCCGGATGCTCTTCCACCCGCTCACCGCGGACAGCGGCACCTGGTAGGTGACGTGGTCCATGCCCGTCGCTGGCGACGTGGTGAAGTCCGGGTCGCTCGACACGCTCGTGTCATTCTTCCCCAGCACGTAGCTGTACGGCGCGGTGAGGCGCGCGAGCTGCTGGAGGTTCAGGCCGAGCAGCATCTCCTCCGGCTTGCGCTTGTCGGGGGCGATCCACCCCTGGGGCAGCAGGCGGTTGTCCTTCACGTCCCGGAACTGCTGGAGCTCCAGGCTGGTGAGGTGGTTGTAGTCGTCCACCGCGCGCAGTTCGTAGATCTGCACCTGGTCCTGCTGGGTGATGACCTGGCGGTTCGGCTGGATCTTGGACGGGTCGGTGGTGAACTCGCTGGCCAGCAGCGCGCTGTCATCCGGCTTGCAGACGCCGTTGCAGATGACGCCCAGCGCGTTGGGCTGCCCGGAGGCCCACAGCACCCTGTCGGCGGCGTCCCGCACCTCGAACTGGAGGAACGCCCGGCGGAAGCCCGCGCCGCTGGGGAACTTGTGGCCCACGTTGCTGGTGACGGTGACGGGCACGTTGAGCATGCCGCCGCTCTGCGTGGGCATGGCGACGGACACGAGGACCGCGGGCTGCTCGGGGTCGAATGCCCCCTGCGCGGTGTTCACCGCCAGGTCCAGGATGGACTGCTCGGCGTTGAGCAGGTTCTTCGCGAAGGTGTAGTCGCGCTTGCCGTCCACCAGCGGCGCCACCGAGCCGTCCGGGAACTTCAGCGCCAGGAACACGTCGTCCACGCTCATCGCGCGGCCCGGCTGGAAGGCCAGGCGCAGGGCGCTCGTCCCGGCGGGAATCGCGGTGGGGGTGGCCGCCTGGACGGCAATCCAGCGCTGCTGGCTGGCCGGCATGGGGAGGGAACCCGCCGTGGCCGCCCATGTCCCCTGGGAGCCCTTCTGCTGCAGCGCCAGCGTGCCGCAGGGCACGACGCCGTCGCAGTAGACCGTGGCGCCCCACAGGACCGTCGCCGCGCCCGCGGCCTTGTCGATGAGCGCCTGGTACGCGGACACGTCGACGGTGAGCGAAGCGCCGCCGCCCAGCTGGAAGAACTGCGCGCCATGGCTGGGCTGGATGGTCTGCTTGGACAACCCCTGGAGCTGCGCCACCACCGTGACGGACGTGCCGGGGTCCGGCACCCAGCCGTCGACCGTCAGGTCCGCCTTGGGGCCATCCTCCGCGCCCGGGTTGGTGACGAGGTTGGGCGTGCGCGCGAGGATCTCCGGGCTCTGGAGGAACGGCGGCACGCGCGAGTCCGGCCGCGCATAGAAGTCCAGGCCCAGCACGTCCGGGAACTGCTGGAACATCTCGTGGACGAACAGGTTGATGCCCAGCAGCGTGTGGCGGTTGTACTGGCGGGGCGGCAAGGTCTGGTTGTCGCGATAGAAGGCCGCCAGGGCGCTGTTCTGCTGCGCCACCTTCACGGGGCCGTCATAGGGCGAGTCGGGCGAGGTGATCTGCATGTGGCACGTCATGCAGGTGGACGTGGACTGGGCGTAGCCGCTGTTGAGCCATTCGAAGTAGGTGGTCTGCTCATAGGCCAGCTCCACGCAGGGGTCGGTCAGGAAGTCGGCGCTGGGGCTGAAGGTCGTCTGGCCCTTGGGGCAGCTCGTGGGCCGCACATAGGCGCCGTGGCCCTCCGCCTCCGCGAGGGGCATCGACGCGCGGTAGTTCGTGGGCACCTTGGGCAGGACGACGGTGTGGCAGGCGCCGCAGACCATGGAGTCGCGCAGGTAGCTGTGTCCCCCCACCGTGGCGGCCGTCTCCAGGCTGAGGCCCGCGGCGGCCATGGGCTGCTTGTTCAGCTTCGTGTCCGGACCCACGATGGCGCCCGGGCGCAGGTTCATGGACGACGTGAAGGGGAAGGGGGGCGGCAGGACGTCGTCCCCCGGCTCCGTGAGGCGGGCCGACACGTTGTCGCCGAAGATCGTCTGGCGGGTGGCGCCGTAGAAGGCCGTGTAGTCCGTGCCGTTCCAGGGCTGCCCGCTGTCGGGCGCCAGGGAGTGACACGCGCTGCACGACACCCCGTCGCGCCCCAGGGCGCCCAACACCGCGCGCTCGGGGTCCTGCTGGGAGTTGTCCGGCGTGGAGTAGAGCAGGTCGTGCGTGAAGAGCCGGTGGGCGCTCTGCGCCTGGCGCTGGGCCAGCGGCGAATGGCAGCGCAGGCAGAGGTTGTCCACCGTGTCGGGCTGATGGGGCGACAGCTTCCGCGTCGTCTCCACCTGCGCGAGGAAGATGGGATCGCGGCCGGCCAGGGCCTTCACGGACGCGCTCCAGTCGCCGAAGGGCGACCAGTTGGCGGCGAGCGGCGGGGGCGCGGTGGGGTCCAGGTAGGACGGCGGGGTCTTGTCGCTCCAGCGCCGGTCCACGCCGGGCATCTGCCAGAAGGCCATGGTGGGCAGGGCCTTGTAGGTGGAGGGGGAGCCCGCGGGCGGGGTGAGGTCGCTGTTGGCCAGCCAGTCCGTGTCATGGCAGGACTGGCACACCAGCGAGGAGTTGAACTTCTGACTCCCCAGGTTCAAGCCGTTGTGCGCGATGTCCAGGGTCCTGTTGGGCAAAGCCTTGAGCCCGCCCTTGGTCAGCGACGGGAAGCTCACGCCGCCCTGCCTGGCGTAGAAGGCCAGGAACCGCTGCGCCTGCGCGTCGTTCTCGTCCAGCGGCTGGGTCAGCGTGTCGCCGTGGGGAAAGACGGGGTAGGGCGGCGGCACGGTCCCCGGGGTGGGCGCCGAGGTGACCTGCACCTGTGCGCCGGAGCCCGTGGCCTCGCTCGTGGGCGGCGGCGAGGGGACTCCCGAGGTTGCTCGGTACCCGACCAGCGCCACCGCGGCGGTCAGGGCGCTCACGCCTCCCAGCGTGAGCAGGAGATTTCGACGTCGTGTCTGCATGGATCCATCCCGGTTGGGGTGAAGGAGGGGCGGCCGTCACGCGGCCAGGGCGGCGGAGGCCAGGGACTCGCGCCGGTTGCGCCAGAAGGGGGCATCGGGCCACCGCCGCTCCTCGCGGTAGTAGTGGTCCCGCGTCCGCAGGTGCTCCACGAAGCCCCGCCGCACCTGGGCCTCGTAGGCCGCGAGCGCGTTCGGGCGGCCGCGCAGGTGCTGATCCAGGGCCTCGGTGGCCGGCAGCGCGGCGTCGAGCGCCTTCGTGATGCCCTGGGAGGACAGCGGATCATACGTGCACGCCGCGTCCCCCACCGCCAGCCAGTGCGCCGCATGGACAGGGGTCAGGACTCCCACGGGGGCGGGCACCGCCCGTGGCGGTTCGCCGGTGAACTCACACGCCTCCAGCCGCTCGCGGGTGGCGGTGGTGCGCGCCAGCAATGACAGCCAGGGGGCCGGGTCGCGCGGGCGCACGCCGCGCAGCGACTCCCCGTCCCCCACCAGCGCGACGACGACGTGCCCGCCGGGCAGCAGCGCGGAGTACCACCACCCCTCCGGGCACGCCTCCACCAGCGCCTGTGTGCTGAAGGCCGCGCCGGCCCTCAGGTGGAAGTCTCCGTACAGGGCGAAGCAGCGGTCCACCACCCGTCGCCGCGCGCCCTGGGCCGTGGCGAAGGCCGCCTTCCAGCCCGTCGCGTCCACGACGAAGCGCGCCTCCAGCGTGGAGGGGCCCTCCACCGGGTGGGACAGGTGCAGCCGGTAGCCCCACGCGCCCAAGGCCTCGCATCCCGACAGGCTGGTGCCGGTGCGCACGCCGCCGCCGCGCTCCGCGACCTGGGCGCGCAGGCCCGCGTCGAAGCGGGCGCGGTCCAGGTGCCAGGCGGGCCCCAGGGGCGACATCAGCGTGTCGTGGTAGCCCACGGTGGCGGAGCCCCAGCAGGACGCCGTGCCGCGTGAGGGCAGGTGTCCGTCCCGGACGAAGGACTCCCACGCCCCCAGCTTCACCAGGGGCCGCCTCGCGTGCGGCGGCAGGGTCTCCCCCACGCGAGCCGTGTCGTGGGCCGCGCGCTCCACCAGCGTGACGGACAGCGGCGTCCGGGCACACAGGGCGAGCGCCAGTCCCGCGCCAGCCGGCCCTCCCCCGAGGACGGCGACGTCGCAGTGGGCGCCGCTCACGACATTCCACCGTCCGGCAGCTTGCGCTCCACCTCGATGAACAGCGGCGCGGGATCCGCCGCGCTGGAGGGGCCCTGGTCCGCGGGCCGCGCGTTCGCTCGCGCGAGGATGAAGCCCAGGCCCTTCCACTTGGCCACCATCTCCTCGTCCTTGTCGAAGTTGATGTCGGACGGGCGCGTCCAGTAGCCCTGCTGCCATTCGCCGCCGCGGTCCAGGTAGTTGACCTCGTAGGGCCGCTGCGAGGGCCACCACCAGAGGGACGTGCTCTGCACGACCTGGTTGGAGCACTCGTTGAAGTCCGCCTGCCAGGGCAGGGCCATGTACTTGGTGGCGTCTCCCGGCTCCAGGCCCTGGCCATCATGGGGGTTGGTGTTCCATCGCAGGCCGGGGCCCGTCACCTCGCGGTGCTTGAAGCGGAACGGCTCCATGAAGAAGTTCGCGTCGCGGGCGATCCAGGTCATCTCGATGCCCGGGCAGAAGGGCCCGCCCACGCAGTTCTCCAACACCCCCCGGTCCAGCAACTGGCCCGGGGTCGGCGTGGCGGTGCTCGGGGTGTTGTCGAAGTGGCCCTTGCTGAACTGGCTGAGGAAGAAGTACTGCGTCCGCGTGAGGGTGAGGAAGTTCCGCGGGGTGGCGTCCGTGATGGGGTTGTCGCCCGCCATCTTCGGCATGCGGCCCGGGTAGTCATTGAAGGACTGGGGGTCGCGCACGTACTTCATGAAGTTGTGGTTGCTCGCGTCCGGGCTCGGCAGGGCGCCATGCGCGTCGATGCCTTGATCGTTGATGCGCGCGACCCAGCGGTAGTCGGACGGACGCTGGAGGATGGGCAGGATGTCCGCCTGGAAGTTCGGCTTGTAGGCGTCGTTGAACGTGCCGCCCTTGCACAGCTCCGGCTCCATGTCGCGCTGGGTGACGAAGGTGTCGTAGAGCGTGTCGTACAGCGTGATCATGTTGAGCAGCTGCGGCGCATAGGCCGGAGGCGCCACCACCATCCACGCCGGGAACTCCACGTTCACCCGCGTGCCCCCCGTCAGGATGACCGTCGCGGTGACGGGCCCGTCGGAGACGTCGTCCCACCAGAAGTTGTTGTTCGCGTAGGTGTCCAGCCGCGGCTGCATGTAGGCCAGCGCCTGCATGGAATCGGCGGTCTGCTGGATGTCCGCGGGGCTGTTGGACGTGTCCTTGGCCAGCTCCGCCACCATGGCCGCCCGGAGCGCGGCCTGGGTCGGGTAGCACTGGTCCGCCATGGGCCGCAGCTCGTTGATGCGCTTGCGCTGCGGGTCGGTGAGCGTCGCGTCGTTCTTCAGGGTGCCGTCAATCAACCCCGTGGACAGGTCCCACACCGACGTCGTGCCGGAGCGGCCGTGGCCTCCCAGCGTGTAGAGGTAGCCCTGGTCGTCCGCGATGGCGCTCCCCAGCGTGGTGATGTCGTTGTTGTCCGGGAGGAGGCCCGGCGCGGGGAAGGTCTGGGGATAGCCCTTGCCCTGGGGATCGCTCGGGGCGAAGTCCGCGTGCAGCGGGTGCTGGTTGCTGCCCCGGCACGCCACGGTGCGCGGCCCGGGGTCGATGATGAGCGCCTTGCGCCCGGCCTCATCCTTCGTGCGTGGATTGCGCAGCGGGTGCGCGGCGTCGTAGGTGCCGTCCGCGCCCTGCTGCTGCTGGAATTCGTACCAGGCCGCCTTCTTGTTCGCGACGTGGACCGTCCACTCGATGTCCACCACGCCATCCACGCCCGGCTGGACCCGCTTGCCCGGCGCGGTGGGGTTGCTGGGGTCGAAGGTGTGGATCTGGAACCGGGCCGCCTGCCGGCGGATGCCGCCCTGGGCGTCCCGGAAGCGGGTCACGTTCCCGCCCGTTCGCTCCTGCGGCAGGCCCTTCGCCGTCTCGGGCCCCAGGTAGTAGTCGTCGCTGTCCCCGACACGGGCCACCCCGACCGCCGGGTGGATCTTGTAGCTCGTCCCCATTGCAGCGCTCCTCCGGTATTGGTTGGGAGTTCTGCAATTCAGGTGCCTTTCGGGGGAGGACAGGGATTGAGGAAGTCCGCGAGCTTGAGCGGCGCTCGCTCCATCCCTGACACGTCTGGCTTTGGGCTGACATGCCAGGGGGCTTGGCCTGACGTGTCAGCCTTTGGGGCGCGGCCTGCTAGCGCGTCGCGATGAAGAAGAGCCGGGGGAAGGGCAACAGCACGGTGCCGTCAGGCAGGGCGGGGTGGGCCCGGGCGACCTCGGTCTGGTAGCGGGCGAGGAAGGCCGTCTTCTCCTCGGCGTCGAGCGGTTCGAGGAAGGGCCGGAGCCCGGAGCCCTTGAACCACTCCACCACCGCGGCGGCGCCTCCCTCCAGCGGGTGGAAGTAGGTCGTGCGCCAGACGTCCACCGTGGCGCCGGCCTCGCGCAACGTCTGGAAATACCAGTCGGCGCCCAGCCGCGCCGTTCGCGCGGCCGAGGCATTGGAAAGCCTGTCCGCCCAGGGGCCCGCGCTGGCGGTCTCCCGCATCAGCCGGTGCGCTGGCTCCTCCAGGTTGTCGGGCATCTGCACGGCGAGGCTTCCTCCCGCCGCCAGCTTGCCGAGGAGCGCTGGCAGCAGGGTGGAGTGGTCTGGGACCCATTGAAGCACCGCGTTGGCCAGGATGACGTCGTAGGGGCCGGGGTCTGGCCAGGTGGCGATATCGCCGACGTCGAACCGGACGTCCGGCAGGCGCTTGCGCGCCGCCGCGATCATGTCCGTGGAGCTGTCCATGCCCGTGATGGCGGCCTGGGGGAAGCGGGCGCGAAGCAGCTCCGTGGAGTTGCCGGGGCCGCAGCCGATGTCCGCCGCGCGCTCCACGTTCGCCGTGGGAATTCGCGCGAGCAGGTCGCGGATGGGGCGGTTGCGCTCCTCTTCGAATCGGGTGTACTGCGCCGCGGACCAGTCCATGGGCTCTCCTTGGGGGCGATTCTACCGCACCCGGCCCAGGTCCCTCCGGGACCGCGGAGGCAGGGCCCCCCCCTCGCTGGCGGGAGAGAGGCTTTCTTCGCGTAGAGTGCGTGCGTCGTCCGCCCCTCCGATGCAAGGAGCCCCCGTGATTCTCTTGAAAGCCTCGCTCATCCTGGCCCTGGCCTCGGCTGCTCCCGCGAGCAATGCCAACTGCGCCACCACCAACATCGAGACCGCGCTCCGCCACGTGTTCGAGCGCTACAAGGAAGGGGGCGTGCTGGAGCTGCGGCGGGAGTCCGGTGACCCCATCACCCCGCAGTTCATCTCCGAGTCCCTGAAGATTCGCGACGTGCCGAATGGCTATGCGACCCTGGAGAGCTCCGAGTTCTTCGAGACCTACGAGGCCGCCTTGTTCAAGAACCCGACGGGCTACCACCTGGTGGTGGTGGGTTCAGGCGCGTCCGTGGACCACATCGCTGTCTTCAAGTGTGATGCGGAGGGCCTGCGGGCCGACAACATGGCCTTGCCGCTCGGCCTCGAGGAGGCCGTCCAGCTCTACCGGGATGCGGGCCTCATCGCCCCGAAGGGCAAGAAGGGCCTGACGGAGAAGACCGTCAGGGATTGGGCGGGGTCCGTCCTGGCCCTGCAACTGCCGCGCAAGGGCCGGGTCATCACCATCACGGCCAGCGTCGAGGAGCCGGAGAGCGTCTACGGGAAGAAGCTGGGGACGATTGAGTACGTCGACTCCAAGTTCGTCGTCCACTCGCTCGCCAAGGCGAAGGCTCGCTGAGGGCGCGAGCCTCCCGTGCGTCGCCGTGCCCCTGACGGGCTCAGGGGCAGCCGGAGCTGACCTCGAGCGCGTCGTAGGCCATCCACCCGTTGCGGCGGGTGCTGGTGGCGGCGATGACGTAGCCGTAGATGAACTTCATCGTTCCCGACTGCTGGCGGTAGCGCCCCGCGCTGTCCAGCACCCAGAGCGGAATGTCGATGGAGGGCGCGCCGGAGTTCGTCGGCACGTCCAGCCGCTGGAACTTCGTGCCCGCGGGGAAGTGATCCACCGCCACGCCGCCCAGGCCGAAGCCCGGCACGTTGAAGGTGAGGTTGGCCGAGCGCAAGCCATTGGCCCTCACGAGCGGGAGGTAGTCGCCCGCCCGCTCGTTGGACGACGTGGTGTCGTAGACCACCTTCTTGGCTTCGAGCGTCGTGTCGTGCGAGTTCCGCACGGCGTAGCACGCCATCTTCGCCAGCCCCGAGCTCAGCGCGGAGACGTGCCCGACCTTCTCCTCGAAGGACGTGAGGCCCTGGATGGCCGACATGGGGAGCCAGCCCGCGCTCGAGTTGGACGTCGACGTCGCGAAGGCATGCAGCTCCCCGGCGAAGGTGCGCGTCTGGCCGTAATTGAAGAGGGAGCGGGTCCGGGTGGACGTGCCCACCACCGTGCCGTTGCCGTCGCGGATGGGCACTCCCGTCTGGATGCCCCAGGAGTCGTCGTCATCCGGATCGTTGGTCTGCACGCGGTTGCCACCGGAGGGCCGCAGCTTGCAGTTGTACGGGCTCTCCTCGCACACCGTGCCGTTCACGCCGGAGAACGCCGCCTGCCGGGTGGAGCCGACGTCGCTCCCCGGGGCGCTGTCCGCGTCGGACGCCTCTCCACCACAGGCGACGGGGGCCATCAGCATCAGGCCGAGCATTGTCTTCGTGATTTTCATTTTAAAATTGAAATACTGATTTGACCTGGGTTGTCAACGCGGGTGCCCGGCCGTGCGTGGAGGGCTCAGGGGTTGCCGCGGATGGGGAGGGCCACGGACTGGAGGTGCTCCGGGAGCTGCTGGCGTTGCCAGGCCCGCTCCCGGGTGGTGGCTTCGGCGGCGCCGTGGGCTTCGCTCAGGCCGAGGGCCGCGGCGGTGGCCGCGTAGGTGGCCGCGTGGGGGGCGTGCGAGGCGACGTGGGCGGTGGCGGCGGCGTGGCCCGCGGCGCGCGCCGCGGCACACGCGGCGGCGTGGGCGCTGGCGTCGCGGGCGGCGGCATGCGCGGCGAAGGCGGCGGCGCGCGCTTCGCCCATCACCAGCTCCCCCCGCTCCCAGGCCCGAGCGGCCTCGATGGCCCTCCGCGGGCGGTGGTCCTCCGGGAACGTCCGCTCGAAGAGTGGGAGCACGTGCTCGGCGCAGTCAGCGGCCCAGTGGGCCAGGGCCCTGTGGTCGGCGGTGTCGGGCTTCATGTTCCTTCTTCGCCAGGGGGCTGGCTCGGACTCTTTGGACTCTAGCGGGCGCGCGGCACGGGGGCGGCGGGGCAGGTGGGGGTGGCCACCATCATCGCCTCGTTCATGCCCAGGATGAGCCACGGGTCCGAGAAGGCCAGCGAGCGGACAGGGCTGGGCGTCGGGTAGCGCCCGAGCTCGGAGAGGTCATCCGCGCGCAGCGCGAGCACCCCGGCCGGGACCGTGGAGATGGCCAGGTAGGCCACCGCCCCGTCGAAGGCGAGGATGCGGGAGACATCCACGGGCGCCGCCCGCTCCGCGAGGCTGACGTGGGCCCGGGTCACGATGCGGGTGCCGTCGCGCTCGAGCACGTAGACCTCCCGGCCGTTCTCGATGACCAGCGCCCGGCCCGCCGCGAGCGCCATGGCCGTGAATTGATCCGTGCTCCCGGACAGCTCGCCGGTGGCGGCCCCGGCGCCGTCCGCCCAGGAGCGCCAGAGCAGCGGGATGCGGGAGGGCTTGTCCGGCGAGACATAGTGCATCTCTCCGAGCAGCAGCTCCGCGCGGGCCTCATCCACCGCGAGCGCGTAGCCCTTGCGCGTCTGCGACGAGGCTGGCTCCACCGTGACGACCTGCTCGGAGGCTGGCGCGAGGACCTGCCCCGCGCAGGCCAGGTCCAGCGAGAAGCGCCGCAGCGTGAAGCCTCCCCCGGTGATGGGCGCGGCCTGGAAGAGCTGCCCCTTCGCGGAGGTCAGCACGGCCGGCCCTCCGGCGACGCGCACCTGGCCGTCCGGCTCCAGGAGCCCGTCCGCGGAGGTCCGCAGGCAGCTCACCACCGCGGTGCCTGCCTCCTGGTGCACGTTGGCGCCCGCCGCGGGCAGGGTGAGCAGCTCCCGGACGTGGGCGCCCGGCCGCGCGGGCGCCACCCGCAGCCGCTGGGTGTCGGCCGGAAGCGTGGTGCCCCCAGCGAGGAGCGCGGGACCGTCCGGGGCGCGTGGGTCCACGCGGTGCGAACCAAAGGGCCCCACCGCCAGGACGGAGCCATCCGGAGCCGCCTGCACGCGCTCGAAGGAGCCGTGATGGAGGCCCGTCCGGAAGCCCAGCGCGTCCGCGCCCTCCAGCGCCACCACGCGCCGCCAGGGCTGGAGCACGGCGTGCTGTCCCCGGCCCGCGAGCAGGAACGGCGAGATGTTCAGCCCCACCTCCTCGCTCTCGCGAAGGGCCAGGGTGGCCACCGGGGACGACACGCCTCCGGCGCTCAACGCGTGCCGCTCCACGACGTAGGAGCGGGTGGCGCCGTTGAGCCGGACCCACTCCACCAGCAGGTCGTTCTGGAGCAGGACGAAGCCCACGGGACGCTCCCAGCGGGTCATCTCCTCCACGGGCAGGAAGGACTTCACCGGCGTGGGGGTCGTGGTGCCGGTCAGGTCCGCCAGTCGGTACACCAGCATGCGGCCCATCTGCCCGTAGCGGAGCAGCTCGTGCGCCACGACGTACGTGCTGTCGCCCCGTGCATTGAACAGGGACAGCGTCCCGAGCAGGGTGGGCCTGAGCGCGGGCTCCCCGGGCCTGGACACGTCCACCGGCACCAACCCCCGCGTCGTCCCGACCCACAGCGTGCCGCCATCCGGCGACAGGGACATCGAGTTGCAGGTGCCGGGCAGTTGCAGGTTGTGCGAGTCGTCCGGCGCCAGCACGTTGCCGGGGTCGATGCGGAAGGCCGTCACCGTGGCGCCGTTGCACAGCCAGAAGTGGTCGCCCTTGCCAGCGCCCGCCAGGAGGCTGTTGCTGCTCGGGTGCAGCGGCAGCTGGGCCAGCGTCGTGAGGCGGTCGCCTTCCAGCCCCAGCAGCTCCAGCCGTTGCCGGGTCCCGACGACGAGGACGCGGTCCGGCCCCAGGGGCACGAAGAAGGTGAGCAGCCGGTCGGACCAGTCGGACGCGCCGAAGAAGCGGTCGACGCGGATGTCCAGGGCCCGTTGGTCCAGCCGCCGCAGGCCGTCCGGCGTCACGCGCACCAGCGACACCGACAGGCCGCTGCCGCCCAGCCGGTCGCCGAAGAGGATGAGGTCGTCCGCCACGAACTCGGCCAGGCCCTCCAGGGGCGTGGTGGAGCGCTCCGCCGGGGCCGGCCCATGGCTCCACGCCGTGCCGTGGGTCGCCGGGGTGCTCGTGGTGGGGGTGCCCCCGCACACGCCGCCGAGGCATTGGTCCTGCGTGGTGCAGATGTCGTGGTCGTCGCAGGCCGTCCCATCCGGCGCGGGGGGGAACACGCACTGGCCGGTCGGGTCGCGGTGCTCCGCGGTGCAAGGGTCGTCGTCGACGCACGTGCCCGCGTCTTCCCCGGGGCCGCCATCAGGGGGCGGCGTGCCGCCATCGTCGGTGCCGGCGTCCCCGACGCTTGCGTCCGGGAGCCCCGCGTCCGGAGGCGCCTCTGGAGAGGTCCCGTCCGAGCACGCCGTGAGCAGCACCGCCAGCAAGAAGACCCGGAGACTCGACCCCGCGGACGCCACCATGTACGCACCCTCCGGGCGTTGGCCCTGCTCCCGTCCCGATGAGGCCATGCCGTCCGGGCGGGAGCTCCGGTCCCGGGATGGGACCTTCCGCGGGCGGCAGGTGAAGACGCGTGAACCGCCGGGCGCGCAAAGGGGCGTCCGCGCCCGGCGTCACGGTGCGAACGACCGCTACTCGCGCAGCGTGGTGCAGCCGCGGCCGAAGTTGTTCAGCACGGTCTGGTAGTCGCCGGTGTCGACGACGCCGTTGCGGTTGAAGTCAGAGCCCGTGCCCGCCGGGTTGACCTTCTGGCCGTACTCGGACAGCACCTTCGTGCGGTCCGCCACGTTCACGCAGCCGTCCAGGTTCGCGTCACCGGGGAGCGGCGTGGCCTGGGAGGAAGGCGTCGCCTGGGTGATGCTCTGGTAGCGACCATGGGTGGCCGTGGCCAGTCCGTTGAAGAAGGACACCTCGCTCACGGCGCTGGCGGCGGCGCGGTAGGGGACCGCCACGGTCTTCTGCGCGTCATCCAGCTCGCGCCCCTCGTAGTCGCCCTGGAACGGGATGTTGTCCGTGAAGAGGAAGTCGATGTCGGCGATCAGCGTGAGGCCCGCCGGGTACGGAGGGGGGAAGACGCCGCAGGGGCCCGCGGAGCTGGCGCTGCCCGTGCACGCCTTGTTGCGGACCTTGGCCTGCCAGCTCCCGGAGTCCAGGGACGGCCAGACGCCGACGCTGTAGGGGCCATAGCACTCGTTCAGGTTGGGCGTGGCGTTCTCATCGCCGTCCGTCACCAGGTAGATGCGCTTGGTGTGCAGCTGGTTGGGCAGGTAGTTGATGAGCGCGTCCACCGCCTGGCAGATGGAGCCCGCCAGCGGCGTGTTCCCGCCCAGCGTCACCGCGTTGACGGCCGCGCTGATCTGCGCCGGGGTCTTGTTGTCGGCGAAGTTGAAGACCTGCGTGGGCCCGGTGTTGTCGAAGGTCCAGAACGCATACTTCGTCGTCACGCTGGGGATGATCTGCAGATAGCCGTCGATGCGGGCCTTGGCGACCTCCAGGCGGGTGAGGCCGGGGACGGACGTCGCGCCCATGCTGCCCGTCCTGTCGAGCAGGATGAGGACGTGCTCGTCGGCGAGGGCGGCGCTGGAGCACAGCCCGCCCACACACGCGAGCGCCACGGCGGCCTGGGACAGGAAACGACGCTTCGATTCAATGCGCATGAGACAACCTCCTGGGAGTCAGGGGAATGAACAACCTTCAGCGGTACCGCGAAGACACTGCTGGGGCCGCGCCCGGGGACTAGGGGCAGCCCTTGCCGTAGTTCTGGAGGATGATGTTGCGGTCGAAGATGTCGATGCGCCCGCTGCCGTCCAGGTCGTACGCGGGGTTGCCGGGGGGCACGGTCTGTCCGAAGGCGGCGGTGACGAGGTTCAGGTCCTCCTCGTTGATGCAGCCATTGCCGGAGACATCCCCCACGAGAATGACGCCGCCGTTCACCACCAGGCCGAAGTCCGCGTCCACCGCGGGCGTCTCCAGGTGGTTGTCCTGGATGACCTCGTCGCCCAGCACCTCCACCTTCCACAGGCCGGCCGCGGGGTTCTGGAGGAAGACGTTCTCCACGGTGTCGACCTTGTTGGACGTCCCGCCCGGCGTGGAGACATTGCCCGCGGTCAGGCCGTTGTTGCCCCAGTACACGGTGCCGTTGGGCGCGGTCACCCGCAGGGACAGGTCATTGATGCGCGCCTGGGCGGCGCCCACCGTGCCCATGGGGTCCGTGTAGGCCAGCGTGACGTTCAGCTCCGTCTGGCCGGTGGCGACCTTCACGCTGTAGCTCTTGACGCCCAGCGGGCCCACGACGTCCGTCTCGTCGATGATGCTGGTGACGGGGGCGCGGTCCAGCAGGCGCTTCACGTCGGAGGTGCCCCAGCCCTGCTTGAAGCGGTCGATGTCCCCGTTGGCGCCGCCCGCGAGCCAGTTGTAGCGCCAGGCGTGGTTGATCATCAGCGCCTTGGCGGTGGCCATCTGCGGGCGGCTGGTGAAGACATCCAGCTTGCCGCCGTGCCCGGCCCACACGCCCTGGTGCCACATCTGGAACAGCAGTCCGAAGTGGCCCGCGGTCTGCGGGGTGGCGGAGCTGGTGCCTCCAAACTCCGTGTAGCTGGCGTCGCCCGAGCCGTCCGCGGAGTGGATGGAGTCGTAGAAGAAAGACAGGTCCGGCTTGATGCGGCCGTCGGCCGCGGGCCCGATGCTGCCGCTGGACCCCCAGCGGTCATCCGCGCGCGACAGGGTGTTGAGGTGCTGGAAGGCGCCCACGGAGACGATGTTCTTCGCCCAGGCCTGCGGGCGGGACTGGCGGCTGCCCGCGTTGCTCTGGGATTGGGTGCTGAGGATGGGGGACTGGAAGAGGTAGTCGTCCACCTCCGCGGAGAGCGTCGTGTACGACGTCGTCAGCGCGCTGCCCACGCTGGAGGTCTGGAACACGGCGCGGTAGGGCCCGCCCGCGTTGGTGAGCTCCTGGTTGATGGTGTAGCGCGACTTCGTGCCGCCGAACTGGGTGGACTCGCTGTAGAGGAAGAAGATGCCCTGGCCGCTGGGGATCATCCCGCGCGCGGCCGGGTCCACGCCCCGGGCGAAGTTGTTGCTGTAGCAGCTGGTGCCGTGGAGCTGCCCGGACGACGTGCCGGTGCTGTGGATGATGGGCGTCGTGGGCCACTCCTGGTGGGTGGTGCGCAGCTCGGTGTCGAAGACCTCGCCGCGCACGCCCTGGCCCGTCCAGCCCTTGAGCGCCTGGAGGGCGTTGGCGCCGCCCAGCTCCCGGACGATGTCCATGTCCACCTCGCCGGGGCCGCCCCAGCGGTCGATGAACTGCACCTCGTTGGCGCGCACCACCCGCGCGAGCTGCTCCTGGGTGAGGGTCGCCTCGAGGCGCAGGCCGCCCGGCTCCACCAGGTCCACCGTGCCGCCCAGGGCGCGCACGCGCCGCGCCAGTGCGTCCTGCCGCGCGGCGCCCCGCTCCCCGACCATCAGGGAGTAGCGCTGCGTCTCCGGCAGCCGCGCGGAGCGGCCCAGCAGCGCATCCCGCAGGGCGCGCTCCAGCCGGTACTCGGGATGGTAGGGGCCCACCCACCGCACGTACGGCAGCTCCGCCACGCGCTTGGACGTGTCACCCGCCATCTCCACGATGAAGGTGTGGTCGGTGAGGAAGCGCAACACCTTGCCGCCTTCGCGCTCGATGGCCTCGCGGAACGAGGGCAGCGGCGTGCCCAGGAACTGCACCAGGTGCAAGGTGTTGTCCGCGTCCGCGGCGAGCAGGTTGCCTGTCAGGGATTGTCCTCCCTGGAGCGGGTCGAACCGGGCGTCCTCCAGCCGCACCATGTATTCAGTGTCACGCACGCGCCCGAGCAGCTCCGTGCCGCCGCGCGTATAGGCCATGTAGTCGCGGCGCGTGCCATCCGGTTGCTGCTCCCGCCACACGTGGAGCTGGACGGCCGGGTCCGGCACGGCGACGGTGCGCAGCGAGGAGACGGGGCGCTCCGTGCGGTGGAAGGTAAAGCCAGACGCGGTGACCAGCGAGGACTGTCTGCCACCGGCCGCGAGGCCTGGCGCCTTCTCCACGACGAGCCGCGCGGGTGACAATCCTGAAACATTCACGTTCGCGGCGGGTGGGGTTCCCCGGGCTGGCGGGGCGGCCAGGGCGCTCCAGGGGAGCGCCAGGGCACAGCCCAGGGTGAAGGCAGACAAGGGGCGCGACGACGGCGCACGCCGGGACAAAGACTCTCGCATGATGGGTGTTCCTTCAGGATGGCTTAGTGCTCGCGCCCGCCCTCGACGCGCTCCCCCGCCGCACCACGACATCGGCTCCACCCACGAATCCTCTCAAGGACCGTGTGAGGCTCCGCGACCACCTGATGAAAGACGCTCGAATCGATGAAGGTCTGTAATATTTGTAAATCTCTTTTTCACTCCATGTCAATGTGCAGGCGCGTTTTCCATTGATGGCGGGAATTTTCGTCGCGGATGTCTGGCGTTGAAGGCCGGGCTAAGTGGAAACCACGAGGGCCTGGGTGCGCGGGTCCAACGCCGCTGCGTGAAGGGCCTCAGCGCTCCTGTTCGTCGTCCTCGCCCTGGAGTCCGTGCTTGCGCAGCTTGTCGTGCAGCGTGGCGCGGCCGATGCCCAGCGCGCGCGCGGCCTCCGTGCGCTGGCCCTTCGATGCCGCCAGCGCCGCGAGGATGAGCTCGCGCTCGTGCGCGTCCATCCGCTCCCGCAGGGTGGCGCCGCCGGATGCGGCCGGGACCGAGGGTGCGCGGAGGCCTCCGGGCAGCTGCTCCAGGTCCAGGGTTCCATCGGCGGACAGCACCACGGCGCTCTCCAGGGCGTTCTCCAGCTCCCGCACGTTGCCGGGCCACGGATGGGCGGTGAGTCGCTCCAGGACCGCGGGCGTCAGCGGCACGGGCGGCATGCGGAAGCGCTCGGTGTGACGCGCGAGGAAGTGGCTCGCGAGCGCGGCGATGTCCTCCGGCCGGCTTCGCAGGGGGGGCACCTGGAGCGTCACGACCTTGAGGCGGTAGTAGAGGTCCTCGCGGAAGCGGCCCTCCGCCACGCGTTGGGGCAGGTCCCGGTGGGTGGCGGCGAGGACGCGGACGTCGACTGGGAAGGCGCGGTCCTCGCCCACGGGCCGCACCTCGCCTTCCTGGAGGACGCGCAGCAGCTTCGCCTGGAGGGGCAGGGCCAGCTCGCCCACTTCGTCCAGCAGGAGGGTGCCTCCCGAGGCCTCGCGGAAGAGGCCTTGCCGGGAGCGCACGGCGCCGGTGAAGGCGCCTCTCGCGTGACCGAAGAGCTCCGCCTCCGCGAGCTCCGGCGTGAGGGCCGCGCAGTTGAAGCGCACGTAGGCCTTGTCCGCGCGCGGGGAGGCGCGCACCAGGGCCTCCGCGACGCGCTCCTTGCCGGTGCCGCTCTCTCCCGTGATGAGCACGGTGACGTCGCGGGGGCCCACGCGCTGGATGAGCAGGGACAGGCGCGCCATCGCGGGCGACACGAAGACCAGCGAGCGCAGCAGGTTCACTTCGCCGGACAGCCGCTCGTTCTCCGCTTCGAGCCGGACCTGCCCCAGCGCGCGGCGCACCACCGCCAGCACGTCGTCCACGTCGAAGGGTTTGCGGAAGTAGTCCAGCGCGCCCAGCTTCATCGCCTCCACGGCGTGGCGCTCGGAGCCGTGCGCGGTGATGAGGATGAGGCGAGGCGCATGGGGGCGCGCGCGGATGCGGCGCAGCAGCTCCAGGCCGTCCAGGCGCGGCATGCGCAGGTCGCTGAGCACCAGGTCCACGGGGGGCTCCGCGTCCAGGCGCGCGAGCGCGGCCTCTCCGTCCACGGCTTCCTCGACGGTGAGCCCGTCGTCCTCCAGCAGGCCACGCAGCGTGTAGCGCACGCCCGCGTCGTCATCCGCCACCAGCACCCGCGCCTTCATGTGCGCCCCTCCGTCCGAACGGCTTCCAGGCGGGCCTCGGCCGCCTTGGCCGTCGCGCAGACTACCCGCGCCTTCATGTCAGGGCCTCCGTTCGCGGGGCTTCCGCCTGCTGGGGCGCCGCCGGGAGGAACAGCTCCGCCACGCAGCCCCCGCCCGCGCGCGCGTGCAGGCTCAGCTCGCCGCCGTGCTGGCGCATCAAGGCCCGTGATAGCGCGAGTCCCAGGCCGGAGCCCTGGGGCTTGGTGGTGATGCCCGGCTCGAAGACGCGCTCGCGCAGCGACTCCGCCACGCCCGGCCCCCGGTCCCGCACCTCCACCCGGCCTCCTCCCTCCGGCGTCGCCCGCGCCTGGAGCTCCACCGTGGTGCCGCGAGGGGCGGCCTCCAGCGCGTTCTGCACCACGTCGATCATCACCTGCCGCACCTTGCGCGCGTCACACCAGGCCTCCACCGGCGCTCCCTCCACGACGCGGAGCCCCACGCCCCGCTCTCCGGCCATCCCCTCGTGCAGCTCCGCGACCTGCCGGCAGAGGGCATCCAGCGGCACGTGCGCTTCGTTGAGGGGCAGCAGCGGCCGGGAGAAGTTGAGGAACCCCTCCAGGATCTCCTGCATCCGGTCCACCTCCCTGCGCAGCACCGCCAGCCGCTCCGCCGGCCGGCCCTCCACCTCGCGGGCGATCATCGCCGCCAGCCCCTTCACGCTCGCCAGCGGGTTCTTCAGCTCGTGGGCGATCTCGCCCGACAGCGTGGTGAGCGAGCGCACCCGCTCCTCGTGTGTCTTCAGCGCGTCGTCGCGCGCGTCCAGCGCCGTGCGCACCATGCCCCGGAACGTGCGCCGCAGCGTCGTCCCGATGAAGTTCGCCCACACGACGAGGAACGCCGTCACCGTGAACATCGTCCAGAGGAGCGCGTCGCCGTGGCCCGCGCGCCGGCCGCCGCCGAAGAGCGGGGGCACCAGGTCCGCCACCGCGCCGGTGAACGTCACCGCCGCCTGCACGCCCAGGAGCACCAGCAGGTAGCCCGCCCACCGGTGGGCCCGCGCGGCCGGGAAGAGGATCGCCGTGGCGAGGCTCACCGGCAGCACCAGCGGGATGAGCGGGCTCTCCAGGCCGCCCAGCGACAGGTTCATCACCGTGAACAGGGGAAACGTCACCCAGGGCAGCATCGTGCCCGGCTCGGTGGCCACCACCGGCTCGCGCCGCCACGACGCGACGATCCCCAGCCCCACCACCACGAGCCCGAGCGCGACACCCACGCACACCCGCCGCCACACCGCCGTGTCCCCGACGAGCCCGAGCGACACCAGCACCACCGGCAACGGACTCAGGAACGTCAGCACCTTCGTCACCTGCCGGAACATCCGCGAGAACGCCTCGCGCTGGACCTGTTCGACTCCGGCGGCCGTGGGCTGGGGCAAGGAATGCAAGGGCGTCCTCCTGGACCGTGGGCGCTACCCTATGTCCAAGCAAGGCGGATGCCCCAGCCCGCGCGCCCGCCGCCCCGGTGCGAAGCGCCCGGCGGCTGTCCGGGAACCCGTCGGCCGGCGCCGGAAATCCGGACAGGCGGCGGGCCCACCCGGCGGGGCCCCGAGGCGTCCGGTGCTGGCACGCCGGGTGCTCCAGGGGCGTCATGACACGGGGCCAGGACGGCCCCGTGCGCGGGCCGCGTCCCTCCCGAGAGGGCCCTGGCGTGGAGGCTCCACGCTCCGGGGGGCGCCATTCGCGGCGAGGCCGCGTCAGGAGGCACGGGTGTCAGGACAGGGCCGTCGCTCGAAGCGCACCATCGTCATGGCGGCCCTCGGGCTCGCCTGCCTCGTCAGCGGCATCGCGTGGCTGCGGCGTCCCGCTCCGGAAGCACCGCCGCGCTTCACCGGCTACGTGGTCAGCGACAACGTCTACCTGTCCTCGCCGGTGGCCGGGATGGTGGCGGCGGTGTCGGTGGTGCGCGGACAGCGCGTGGAGGTGGGGACGCCGCTGTTCCGCATGGAGCCGACGTCGCTGGTGGCGCGGGCCGACCAGGCGCGCGCGCAGGTGGGGCAGACCGAGGCCCAGCTGCTCGCCCAGCAGTCGGACGTGGCCCGCGCGCGCGCCACGCTCGCCGCGGCGCAGGCGGAGGTGGACCGCGCGGACGCGGAGCAGGCCCGCCTCCTCGCGGTGGCGCGGGCGATGGAGGGGGCCGTGACGGCCCAGCAGCTGGACCTGTCCCGCGCGACCTTGCTGCGCGCCCAGGCCCAGCGCGACGCGGCCCGCTCGGAGGTGGCGTCGGTGGGCGCCCGGTTGGAGTCCCTCCGTGCCCAGCTCGCGAGCGGCCGGGCCGGCGTCACGGCCGCGCAGCAGCAGGTCCAGGAGCTGGCTCCCGTCTCCCCCGTCGCGGGCCGCGTGGAGGACGTCCTGTTCCAGCAGGGGGAGTGGGCCATGCCCAACGCCGCGGTCGTCAGCATCATCCCGGACGCGAAGCTGAAGGTGCGCTTCTACGTGCCGCAGGGGAGCGTGACGTCGTACGCCCCGGGCACCGCCGTGGCCATCGCCTGTGACGGCTGCGCTTCGGGGATGACCGCCCGCGTGGACTACGTCGCTCCACGCCCTGAGTACACGCCCCCCATCATCTACAGCCTGGAGACGCGGCAGAAGCTCGTGTTCCTGGTGGAGGCGGTGCCCTCCGCGCCCACGCGGCTGTTGCCGGGGCAGCCCATCGACGTGACCCCGCTCGGGACGCTGGCGGTGGGGGCGGCGCGATGAGCGAGCGGGCCATCGACGTGCGCGGGCTCAACAAGTCCTTTGGCGACCGGCACGTCGTGCGCGACGTCGCCATCTCCGTGGACGCCGGTCGCATCACGGGCTTCCTGGGCCCCAACGGCTCCGGCAAGACGACGACGCTGAGGCTGCTGTGCGGGCTGCTCACCCCCGACAGCGGAGAGGGTGAGGTGCTGGGCATGGACTTCCGCGTCCGCGGCGACGTCATCAAGCGCAGGACGGGCTACATGACGCAGAAGTTCTCCCTCTACGAGGACATGACGCTGGAGGAGAACCTGGCCTTCGTCGCGCGCGTCCACGGGCTGGACCAGCGACGTACGCGCGTGGACGCGACCCTCCACCGGCTGGGCCTCTTCGACCGCCGCCGCCAGCTGGCGGGCGCGCTCTCCGGTGGCTGGAAGCAGCGCCTGGCCCTGGCCGCCGCGACGCTGCACGAGCCCCGGCTGCTGCTCCTGGACGAGCCCACCGCGGGCGTGGACCCCAAGGCCCGCCGCGAGTTCTGGGATGAAATCCACGCGCTCGCAGCCGGCGGCCTCACGGTGCTGGTGTCCACGCACTACATGGACGAGGCCGAGCGCTGCCACGACATCGGCTACATCCTCCATGGCCGCCTCATCGCGCGGGGCACGGCGGAGGCCCTCGTCCGCGACTCCGGGCTGGTGACCTTCCTGGGAGAGGGGCCGGGCATCGACCGCGCGGCGCACCTGCTGGCCCGGGCCGAAGGCGTGCTCAGCGCCTCCGCGTTCGGCGCCGCGGTGCACGTCAGCGGCCTGGAGCGCGGGGCCCTGGAGGCCGCCCTCGGCCCCTGGCGCAAGGAGCCCTTCCAGTGGCGCGAGGTGTCGCCGTCCCTGGAGGACGTCTTCATCCAGCTCATGGGTCGCGAGCGCGACGAACGGTACGCGTCATGAGGGCCTCCCTGCCTCGCATCCTGGCCGTGCTGCTCAAGGAGTTCACGCAGCTGCGGCGCGACCGCATCACGTACGCGATGATCCTCGTCATGCCGGTGATGCAGCTGCTCATCTTCGGCTACGCCATCAACATGGACCCCCGGCACCTGCCGGCCGCGGTGCTGTCCCACGACACCAGCACCCTGGCGAACTCCGTCGTCGCCACGCTGGAGCGCACCGGCTACGTGGACGTGCGCTACCTGCCGCGCTCCGACGCGGAGCTGGAGCAGCTGCTGCGGCGGGGACGGGTGATGCTGGGCATCACCATCCCCCCGGACTTCACCCGGAGGATCCTCAAGGGGGAGCGCGCCCAGCTGCTCGCGGAAGCGGACGCGTCGGATCCGCAGGCCGCGGCGGGGGCGCTCGCGGCGGTGAGCGTGCTGCCCACGGAGGCGCTGCGGAACGAGCGGGTGGGTCCGGGGGTGTCCCGGACCGCCGCGCCGCCGTTCGAGGTGGTGGTCCACCGGCGCTACAACCCGGAGAGCCGTTCGCCGTTCCACATCGTGCCGGGCTTGCTGGGCATCATCCTGTCCATGACGCTGGTGATGATGACGGCCATGGCCGTCACCCGCGAACGGGAGCGCGGCACCATGGAGACGCTGCTCTCCACGCCCGCCACCCCCGCGGAGATCATGGTGGGCAAGCTCACGCCCTACGTGGTCGTGGGGCTGGTGCAGACCGTCGTCGTGCTGGGGCTGGCGAGGGTGTTGTTCTCGGTGCCCATGGCGCGCACGCCCGCGGGGTGGCTCGCGCTGGGGTGCGGCGTCGTGCTGTTCATCGTGGGCAACCTGTCGCTGGGCTACCTCATCTCCACGGTGGCGCGCAGCCAGCTGCAGGCGATGCAGATGTCGCTGTTCTACATGCTGCCCTCCATCTTCCTGTCCGGCTTCGCCTTTCCCTTCCTGGGGCTGCCGCCCTGGGCGCGGCTGCTGGGAGAGGTCATCCCCGTCACGCACTTCCTGCGCATCGTCCGGGGCGCGCTGCTCAAGGACCAGGTGCTCGCGGACATGGGGGACGACCTGCTGGCGCTGGGACTCTTCGTGCTGGCGGTGGCGGGCGCGGCGCTCGCACGTTCGCGCACCACGCTGGATTGACGCCGCACGTCAGGGGTGACGCACGGGGGTGGATGTCAGGTGCGTCGATCCAACGGGACCGTCGATTGCAACCTTCTCACCATCGGCGCCACGGACCTCGTGGTTCCGCGGGCATGGCGCCCGCGTCCGGTGTGGAGGAGCCCATGTCCCGTGAGAACCCTTTCGCGGCAGGTGCGGTGCGGACTTCGCGGTGGCAGGCCGCGCTGCATTCACGACTTCAGGGGTGGGGGAGGGTGGTCCTCCCACTCGTGCTCCTGTTCGTGGTGCCGGTGTCCTCTGGCTGTGGAGACGATGATGGGCCGGGAGACATACCTGACGCGGGTTGCCGTCCGCGCACGTGCGAGTCCCAGGGCTTCGACTGTGGCGAAGCGGCGGATGGGTGTGGTCAGCCGCTCGACTGCGGAACCTGCACCGCGCCCTTCGCCTGCGGCGTGGCGGGCCATGCCAACGTCTGTGGCTGCGTGCCGAGGACGACGTGCGGCCCTGGGGCGGAGTGCGGCGTCGAGCCGGACGGCTGTGGGGGCAACGTCGCCTGCGGGACCTGTTCGGCGCCGGAGGTGTGCGGCGGACGCGGCGTGGAGAAGACCTGCGGCATCCCCGCCGCCGCGCGTGAATGCTCGGACGGCTGGTGCTGGGAGTACCCGCTGCCCCACGGCTACCGGATGGAGGGCGCGCACTTCCTCGCGCCCGACGACGGGTGGGTGGTGGGCGAGGACGGCTTCATCCAGCACTGGGATGGAACGCGCTGGACGCGAGTGGCCAGCGGAACGCTGACGGAGCTGCGCGGCGTGCACGCGGCCTCCGCGACGGACGTGTGGGCGGTGGGCGTGGCGGGCACCGTCCTGCACGGCTCCGCGGGGGGCGTGTTCGCGCCCGTGAACTCCGGGACGACGCGGGACCTCGCCGCCGTGTGGGCCTCCGGTCCGAGCGACGTCTGGGCCGTGGGCGGCGCTGGCACCGTGCGGCGCAACCAGGGGAGCGGCTTCCAGGGCGTGGACGTGGGGACGACGCGGGGGCTCGAGGACGTGTGGGGCAGCGGCCCTTCGGATGTCTGGATGGTGGGACAGGGAGGCACGCTGCGCCGCTATGACGGCAGCACCGTCTCCAGCATTGACGCGGGCACCAACATCGACTTCCACGAGGTGACGGGGACGGGCCCGAACGACGTCTGGACCGTCGCCTCCGACGACCCCTGCCTCATCTGCGATGACTACGGGCTCGTCTTCCGGACGTTCCCCACCGGCGTCGAGCAGTCCATGCGCTCGTCGGATCAACTGTTCCACGTGTTCGCCGCGTCGCCCTCGCTGGTGCTGACCGGCGGAGAGGGGTCTCGCTACGCCTGGGACGGGACGAAGTGGACGGCGACGGGCTCCGACGCCAACGGTCCCATCGCGGGCAGCGGACCCGACGCCGTGTGGTTCTTCGGCGCGGGGGGCCTGGTGCAGCAGTGGAACGGACAGGGTTGGCGCCAGCAGGCGCCGCTGCGCACGCTCGGCTCCGCGCGGGCCATCCATGGCTCGGGCCCCGCGGATGTGTGGGTGGTGGCGGATTCGGGCCGCGTGTTGCATTGGAACGGCGGCGGCTGGCTCGAACCCGCGGTCAGCCCGCTCACCAGCGACAACGTGTCGGGCGTCTACGCGGCCTCGCCGTCGGCGGCCTGGGTGACGACGTCGTTCTTCCGCCGCATCTTCCGGTGGGATGGGACCCGCTTCACCATGGTGTTGGAGTCGCCGTCGCTGAAGCTCTTCGCCATCCACGGCGCGTCGGAGACCGACGTCTGGGCGGTGGGGGAGGCGGGCGAAGCGCAGCACTTCGACGGCGCGGCCTGGACGCGGCTGCCCACGGGGGCCGCCGCGACGCTCAACGCCGTCTGGGTCCAGGGGCCGTCGCTGGCCGTGGCCGTGGGCGAAGCCGGCACCCTCATGCGCTGGGATGGCGGTGCCTGGACCCCGATGAGCTCTGGCACCAGCGTGTCCCTCAAGGCCGTGTGGGGGAGCGGCCCGACGGACATCTGGGCGGCGGGCGCGGGCGGTACGTTGCTGCGCTACAACGGCACCGGCTGGAGCGCGGTGACCAGTGGCACCACGGCCACGCTGAACGGACTGGGAGGGCTCTCCGCCTCCGCTGTCTGGGCCACGGGAGACTCCGGCACGCTGCTGCGCTTCGACGGCAGGCGCTGGACCGCCGAGACCACCGGCACCCGCCGCGCCTTCCGAGGGGTGTGGGCACCGTCCGCTTCGGAGCTGTGGCTCGTGGGGGACTCGGCGGTCCTGCACAGGCCCTGACGTCGGGCCTCGCGACTCGCGCGTCGCGGCGGGGCTCGACGGGCCAGACCTCGTGTCACGAATGTGTGACGTGAAGTGCTCGGTCGTGTGACAGGCCGAAGGCGCCCGTGACGGTGTTGAAACAACGGGGGGTGAAGTGTGGCGGAACGCGGCGCCGCTCGGTAACGGGAGCGCAACTTCGCGTCCCCGTTCCTCTCGCCCCACGCCCTCATGACCTTCGCCCCGTCCCACCGCTCCGTCCTTCAGGCCCTGCTGGCTGGCGCCGCGCTGCTGTTCTCCTCCTCCGCCCTGGCCTGGGGCCAGGAGGCGCCGCCGGAGTCCGCGCCGGCCGGGGAGGCTCCGCCGCCCGTCGAGCCTCCCGCGCCCGTGCCTCCGGTCGCCGCGCCTCCTCCCGGGGAGGAGAAGAAGAAGGACAAGCCCTGGTACGAAACCCTCCGCCTGCGGGGCTACACGCAGATCCGCTACAACCGGCTGCCCAGCTTCCGGGTGAACGACTCGCTCATCAACGAGCAGGGGGATCGCTTCCTGGGGAAGGACACCGGCTTCGGCATCCGCCGCGCGCGGCTGGTCATCTCCGGGGACGTGCACCCGCACGTGTCCATCTACCTCCAGCCGGACTTCGCCTCCGTCATTGGCGACCAGTACAACGTCGCCATCATGCGGGACTGGTACGCGGACATCTTCGTCGACGCGAAGAAGGAGTTCCGCTTCCGCGTGGGCCAGTCCAAGGTGCCGTATGGCTTCGAGAACCTTCAGTCCAGCCAGAACCGGCTCGCGCTGGACCGCAACGACGGCATCAACAGCGCGCTGAAGGACGAGCGTGACCTGGGCGTCTTCTTCTACTGGGCGCCCGCGCACATCCGCGAGCGCTTCAAGTTCCTGGTCGACAGCGGCCTGAAGGGCTCCGGGGATTACGGCGTGGTGGGCCTGGGCGTCTACAACGGCCAGACGGCCAACCGGGCGGAGCGCAACAACAGCCCGCATGCCGTGGCGCGCGTCACCTGGCCGTTCCTCTTCGGCTCCCAATACGTGGAGGTCGGCGCGGGCGGGTACTACGGCCGCTTCAACCTCAGCGCCTCGCCTCGGGATGACGCCCCCTTCGCGCTCGCGCGGGGCGGAAACCTGGTGGATGCCCGCGCCATCGTCAGCCTGACCGTGTACCCGCAGCCCCTGGGCTTCCAGGCCGAATACAACGTGGGGCGCGGACCGTCGCTGGGAACGGGGCCGGACGCGAGGCTGCTCATCGACAGCCGGAACCTGCGCGGCGGCTACGCGCAGCTCATGTACAAGCTGGACGACGTGCTGGGGGTGTCCCTCATCCCCTACCTGCGCGGCACCCTGTATCAGGGCGGCAAGAAGTTCGAGACCAATGCGCCCCGCTACGACGTGCGCGAGCTGGAGCTGGGCGCGGAGTGGCAGATCTGGAAGGCGCTGGAGTTGACGGCCGCCTACGTCATCGCGGACCGGACCTCCTCGCGCTATCCCTATGAACAGGAGCAGGGGCACGTGACGCGCCTCCAGCTCCAGTTCAACTACTGAGGGCCCCGGCTACAGCCGGGGGTCCACCGGCTCGCTCTCCAGCGCCAGCACGCCGAAGACGCACTCGTGCACGCGGCGCAGCGACTCCTTGCGCGTGAAGCGCTCCAGCCCCTCGACGCCCAGCGCGAACTCGCGCAGCGCGAGGGAGCGCTTGGTGGACAGGCCCCGCTGGCGCAGGCGCTCCAGGTTCGCTGGCGCGGTGTACTCCGGGCCGTAGATGATGCGCAGGTACTCCTGTCCCCGGGACTTGATGGCGGGCTGCACCACCCCCCGCCGTCCGCGCACCGCGAAGCCGTGGGGCTTCACGACCATGCCCTCGCCGCCGCGCGAGGTGAGCTCCTCCCACCAGCGCACGCCGCCTGACACCGCCTCCGCGTCCTCCAGCTCGACGACGCGGTAGGGCGTGGCCATGAGGAACGACGGGTCCGCGCGGCACACGCGGGCCAGCGTCTCCATGTGCCAGACATGGTCCTTGTCCACGTGGGTCGCGCCCTCCGTGGCCAGGAGGTGGAAGGGCGCCAGCCGCACGTCGTCCAGCGACGCCACCGGCCAGCAGTAGCGCCGGTACGCCTCCACGTAGCGCTGCACGCTCGTGGCCTTGTCCGCGTACCGCGCGGCCAGGTCCCCGAGCGGGAGCCCTCGCGCCGTGGCCTGTCCCAGCACCGCCACGACATCCGTCAGCGCCGCGCGCGACGCCGCGCCCACCGCGGCGTACGGGTCGCGCAGCAGCTCCTGGGCCTTGAGCGACCAGGGCATCAGCTCGCAGTCCAGGCAGGCCCAGTCCGTCTTCAAGTCCTCCCAGAACCCGGACGCGTCCAGCGCCGCCCGGACGCGGGCGAGGAACGCGGCCTCCAGGGCCTCGTCGCTGAAGAAGCGCCGTCCCGTGCGCGTGTAGCAGACGCCCGTCTCACCGGAGGTGACGCCGAAGCGCCGCCGCGCGGCGTCCGCGTCACGCGCGAGCACCACCACGGCGCGCGAGCCCATGTGCTTCTCCTCGCAGACGACGCGCGTCACGCCCTCCCGGCGGTAGTAGTCGAAGGCCTCCTGGGGGTGCTCCAGGAAGCCGGCCTGCTGGCTCGTCTCCGACGGGGACATGGTGGGCGGCAGGTAGAGCAGCCAGCGCGGATCGATGGCGAAGCGGCTCATCGCCTCCAGCGCGGCGGTGGTGTTCTCCTCGCGCAGGGTGACGTTCGCGGACAGCCGCGTGGAGATGACCCGCTTGCCCCGCACGTCCTCCAGGTCGAGCACGTCGTCCGCCTGCTGCTGCGCGCTCAGTCCCGGGGCCGCGGGGACGACGCCCAACGGCTTCACCGGCTCGCAGTGCGTGCGCAGCGCCTGCACGGACACCAGCTCGCGCTCCGGGTAGCGCAGGGCGGTGAGCTGGCCGCCGTAGACGCAGCCCGTGTCCACGCACAGCGTGTTGTTGACCCACTCGGCCTGGAGCACGGGCGAGTGGCCGTACACCACCGCCGCGCGGCCCCGGTATTCGGCGGCCCAGTTGAAGCGCACCGGCAGGCCGTACTCGTCCGACTCGCCCGTCGTCTCGCCGTACAGCGCGAAGCCCCGCACGCGGCCGGAGCCCCGCCCCTGCATGCTCTCCTTCATGCCCGCGTGCGCGACCACCAGGCGCCCGTCGTCCAGCACGTAGTGGGACACCAGCCCGTCGATGAACTTCGCCACCCGCTGGTGGAACTCCGGCGGCTCGCGCTCCAACTGCTCCAGCGTCTGGGCCATGCCGTGGGACACGTTGACCTTGCCGCCGCGCAGCTTGCGCAGGAGCTTCATCTCGTGGTTGCCCGGCACGCACAGCGCCGTGCCGGCCTCCACCATGTCCATCACCAGCCGCAGCACGCCCGGGATGTCCGGGCCCCGGTCCACCAGGTCGCCCAGGAAGACGGCCTTGCGGCCCTCTGGCGCCCGCACGTCGAAGCCGGGCGTGCCGTCCGCGCGGGGCCGCACCTGGTAGCCCAGCTTCGCGAGCAGGGACTCCAGCTCCTCCCGGCAGCCGTGGATGTCGCCGATGATGTCGAACGGCCCGCGCTCGTGCTTGAGGTTGCACCAGAGCGGCTGTCGCTCCAGGACCACGGTGTCGATGACGTCCGGCCGGAGGATGTGGAGGTGGCGGAAGCCCTCGCGCTCCAGGCCGCGCAGCGAGCGGTGCAGCTGGGAGGCCTGGTTGCGCACGAAGCGGGAGCTGGCGGCGCGGTCCGGCCGCTGCTGGTTGCGCTCGATGCAGGTGCGCTCCGGCACGTCCAGCACCAGCGCTACGGGCAGCACGTGGTGGTCGCGCGCCAGCTCCACGAAGGCCTTGCGCGACTCCGGCTGGACGTTGGTGGCGTCCACCACCGTCAACAGGCCGCGCGCCAGCCGCTTCGCCGCGACGAAGCGCAGCGCCTCGAAGGCGTCCTTCGTCGCCTCCTGGTTGTTCTCGTCGTCGGACACGAAGCCCCGGTAGGTGTCCGAGGACAGGATCTCCGTGGGCTTGAAGTGTCGGCGCGCGAAGGTCGTCTTCCCCGCGCCAGAGGCGCCGATGAGCACGACGAGCGACAGCTCCGGAATATGGACGTTCATCGCGCGAAGACCCCCATCTGCGTGGGAGCGCCGACCTCCGCGTCGTTCTCTCCCACGGGCACGAAGCGCACGGTGTAGCCGAAGCGCTGGCACATGCCGTTCGCCCACGCCTCGAACTCGGCGCGGGTCCACTCGAAGCGGTGGTCGCGGTGGCGGAAGGTGCCAGCGGGGAGCGAGCTGAAGCGCACGTTGTACTCGGCGTTCGGGGTGGTGAGGATGATGAGGCCCGGCCGCGTGTGCTCGAAGAGCACGCGCTCGAACGCGGCGAGGCGCGGTGGGTCCAGGTGCTCGATGACCTCGATGACGGTGGCGGCGTCGAAGCCCGCGAGCCGCTGGTCGCGGTACAGCAGCGAGCCGTGCAGCAGCTTCACGCGCTGGCGTTGCATCTCCGGCAGCCGTTCAATGCCCAGCCGGTCATGGGCGATCTCCAGCGTGCGGTGCGACACGTCCATGCCGACGAGCTCGGTGATGCGCCGGTCCTTCAGCAGGACCTTGAGGAGCCGGCCCTCGCCGCAGCCCAGGTCCAGCACGCGCGCGGCGCCGTGCTCCTGGAGCACGTCGCGCACGCTCTGGAGCCGCTGCTCGTTGAGGCTCAGGCGGGACTCGAGCACGGCCTCCTCGGCGTTGCGCGTCTCCTGGCGCTCCTCGGGCTCCGGGGCCTCGTCGCCCGCCAGCCGCTCCAGCGCCTCGCGGGCGAGGCTGTGGCGGTGGCGCAGGTAGCGGCGGGCGATCTGCTCGCGCTCCGGGTGGGCCGCGAGCCAGCCCTCGCCGTGGCGCAGGAGCTTCTCCACCTCCTCGTCGCCCACCCAGTAGTGCTTGTCGTCGTCGAGCACCGGGATGAGGACGTACAGGTGCGTGAGCAGGTCGCCCAGCCGCACGCGCCCCTCCAGCGTGACGGTGAAGTAGCGGCTGTCGCCCCACGCGGGGACGGTCTCGTCGAGCGCGTGCCGGGTCGCGGTGACGGTGTAGCCGAGCGGTTCGAAGAGCCGGCGCAGGAAGCCCTCGCCGCCCCGGCAGGGCAGCACCGACAGGCGGGCGGAGAGGGGGAGCGGCGTGCCGGCCAGCTCCGGCCGGTCCTTGCTGCGCCCCGACAGCGCGGTGCCGAAGACGCGGGACAGGGCCACGCTCATGAAGGACGACGCCACGTAGGGGCGGTCGTTGACGTACTGGTCCAGCGTCCCGCCCGCGCCTCCCGGGGAGGAGGACCGGCCGCGCACCAGCGCGACGGGGTCCACCTCCAGGAGGAGCGCCGCCGTCGTGCGGTCCGCGGAGGCCTCCGGGTAGAAGACGTGGGCGTGTCCGAAGGGCAGCTCGAAGGACTGGGGCCGGTCCGGGTTCTTGTGCAGCAGGTAGCCCAGGTCCGTCGCGGGCGTGTGGGTCGTCGAGAGGGTCAGGAGCATGAGGGCGCGCGGGTCATCCTGCGGCGCGCTGGACGCACGGGACAAGGGGGCCTGACGAAGGGCCCCCGTCCATGGTGCTACCCGCCGACCACCTGGTCGATGGCGCCGAAGATGCTGCCGGCCTCATCGCGCATCTCGATGCGCACCCGGTCGCCCCGCTTGAGGAACGGCGTCCGGGGCGCGCCGTCCTGGAGCGTCTCCACCATGCGCAGCTCCGCGATGCACGAATAGCCCGCGCCCCCGGCGCTCACGGCCTTGCCCGGCCCGCCGTCGGGGCCCCGGTTCGACACCGTGCCCGAGCCCACGAGGGTCCCCGCGCACAGCGAGCGCGTCTTCGCCGCGTGCGCGACCAGCGTGCCGAAGTCGAACGTCATGTCGACGCCCGCGTCCGCGCGGCCGAACGGCTGGCCGTCCAGGAACACCTCCAGCCTCCGGTGCAGCTTGCCCTCCCGCCACGCGGGGCCCAGCTCATCCGGCGTGACGAACACCGGGGAGAACGCCGATGCGGGCTTGGACTGGAAGAACCCGAAGCCCTTCGCCAGCTCGCCCGGAATCAGGTGGCGCAGCGACACGTCGTTCACCAGCCCCACCAGCACCACGGCATCCAGGCCCTGCTCGCGAGAGGCCCCCAGCGGCACGTCGCGCGTCACCACCACGACCTCGCCCTCCATGTCGCAGCCCCACGCCTCGTCGGCGAGCGGAATGGGCTGGCGAGGGCCGAGGAAGCCGTCGGAGCCCCCCTGGTACATCAGCGGGTCGGTCCAGAAGGACGCGGGCAGCTCCGCGTTGCGCGCGCGGCGCACCAGCTCCACGTGGTTCACGTAGGCGGAGCCGTCCGCCCACTGATAGGCGCGGGGCAGGGGCGCGGCGCAGCGCTCGGGCTCGAACGGGGCGCCCGGGAGCGCGCCTTGCTCCAGCCGCTCCGACAGCGCGCGGAGGGCCGGCGCGTGCCGCTCCCAGTCGTCGAGCGCGGCCTGGAGGGTCGGGACGACGGCGGAGGCGTCCGACTGCCGGGAGAGGTCCTTCGACACGACGACGAGACGGCCATCCCGTCCCACGTTGAGGGAGGCGAGCTTCACGGCAGCCGGGCCTTGGGCAGGTCCGCCCAGCACGCGTCGTAGTCGGCTTGCAGCGCGGGGCTCTCCATCGCGGCGCGCGTCGGGGAGATGACCCAGCGGGTCTCGAACATGAAGGCCAGTGTGTTGTCGATCTTCCGGGGCGACAGGTCCGCGGCGACCGCCGCCTCGTAGGTCTTCCGGTCGGGGCCGTGGGCGCTCATGCAGTTGTGGAGCGACGCGCCTCCCGGCACGAACGCGTCCGCCTTCGCGTCATAGACGCCGTGCACCAGCCCCATCAGCTCGCTCATCACGTTGCGGTGGAACCAGGGCGGCCGGAACGTGTGCTCCGCCACCATCCACCGGGGCGGGAAGATGACGAAGTCGCAGTTGGCCGTCCCCGGCGTGTCGCTGGGCGACGTCAGCACCGTGAAGATGGACGGATCCGGGTGGTCGAAGCTCACCGTGTTGAGGGTGTTGAAGCGCGCCAGGTCGTACGTGTACGGCACGTGCGTGCCGTGCCACGCGACGACGTCGAACGGCGAATGGTCGAGCGTCGTCTCCCAGAGGTTCCCCTGGAACTTCTGCACCATGCGCGTGGGCCGCTCCACGTCCTCGTACGCCGCCACCGGGGCCACGAAGTCGCGAGGGTTCGCCAGGCCGTTGGACCCGATGGGGCCCAGCTCCGGCAGCCGGAACGCAGAGCCATAGTTCTCGCAGATGTAGCCGCGCGCGGGGCCACCCGGCAGCTCCACCCGCATGCGCATCCCGCGAGGGATGAGCGCGACGTGGCCCGGCGGGACGTCCAGCACGCCCAGCTCCGTGACGATGCGCAGCGCCCCGGACTGCGGGACGATGAGCAGCTCGCCGTCGGCGTTGAAGAACGCGGTGTCCGTCATGGACGCGTTCGCCGCGTAGAGGTGCACCGCCGCGCCCGCGCCCTCGGCCGGGGAGCCGTTGCCGCCCAGGGTGAAGAGGCCTTCCAGGAACGTCGTCGGCGCGGTGGGCAGCGGCATCGGGTTCCAGCGCAGCCGGTTGGGCGACGGGGGCACTTCGCGGAACGGGCCGCTGCGCAAGAGGCGGGACTCCACCTGCCGGTACGCCGGGTGGCCCGCGCTCGGCCGCAGCCGGTAGAGCCAGGTGCGCCGGTTCACCCCGCGCGGCGCGGTGAAGGCCGTGCCGGAGAGCTGTTCGGCGTAGAGGCCGAACGCGACGCGCTGTGGCGTGTTCTGGCCCACCGGGAGCGCACCGGCGAGGGCCTCCGAGGCGTGCTCATTCCCAAAGCCTGTCAGTTGGCGAACGGTTTCCATGGCACCGTAAATAGTAACAGATGAAACCAGATGGGCAAGGCTCAGGGGGCCTGCTGGAGGGCGCGGATGGCGGCGCGCTCGACGCGCTCCAGGAGGGCGCGGAGCACCGCGCGCTCGGCGGGCTTGAGCTCCGCGAGCACCTCCGCCTCCGCCTGGAGCGCCGCGGGGGCCACCCGCGCGTAGAGGCGGCGGCCCGCGGCGGTCAGCGTCAGGCGGCGCGAGCGGGCGTCGCTCTTGCTCGTGGCGCGCCGCACCAGCCCGCGCTCCTCCAGGGAGCGCGCGGCGCGGCTCACCGGGACCTTCTCCATCCGCGTGCGCCGGACGAGCTCCAGCTGCGAGCGCTCGCCGTCCTCGCCGAGCACCGCGATGAGCCGCCACTCCTGCGTGCTCAGTCCGTCCTCGGCCGCGTACACGCGGGCGATGCGCTGGCTGACGACGTTGTCGGCGACCGACAGCCGGTAGGGGAGGAAGTCGTCGAGGGTGAGGCGCGCGGCGCGTGCTTGGCTCATCGTGACCCCGAATATCGCCCGCGCGGCCTTCGGGCCAGCCATGAGCCCCTGGTGTCTGGTGTCATCAGGCCCCCGACGGCAGTCATCAGGGCGCGGCTCCTCGCGAGCCTCGGAGGCCCTGGCAACCCGTTGAAATCACGGCGGGGGCTGTCAGGACGGGCGCGCTCCGGGGGCGGCACGGCGGTTGCTCTAGGGGTGGTTCATCCACGCGTTCCGCTCCCGAGGTTCCGCCATGAAGCTCCGCTCCTCCTCCTTCTCCACCCCGTCGCTCTCCTCCGGCTCGCGCTCGCGCAGCAGCAGCGCGCCCCCCAAGATGGAGACGCCGAAGACCGTGGCGCCGAAGACGGAGACGCCGAAGACGGTGAAGCCGGAGACGGCCTCGAAGCCGAAGCCGCCCTCGCCGGCGGAGCTGCAGAGCGGCAAGAACAACCTGAAGCCGGCGGACTACGGCGTCGTGCACCCGGATCTGTCGGGCGTCCGGACCCGCCGTGACAGCAAGCAGTCGGGCGCGGACTTCGCGGACTTCACGTCGGATGCGCGCACCTCCACGCACCGGCTGATGGACAAGCCGGTGGGCAACCGGATGATGACGGAGCTCAACGGCCGCACGCAGCACGTGAACCCCGGCGCGACGGGCACCGCGCAGAAGCCGCTGACGGTGGCGGACATCTACTCCGGGCGGGATGCCTCCATGCCCATGTCGCACGCGCCGCGCCACGACGGCACCCTCCAGTCGCTGCGCCCGGCGTACCGCTACGACGGCCAGCCCAGCGCGGGCCAGGCCAGCCGCATCAACTACAACGAGAAGGACCCCGGCCAGCGCTTCAACAGCCTGGGCCACGAGTCGGTCCACGCGTGGCGCGCGTCCAATGGCTTGCAGGTGAGCCCCCTGGCGGCGAGCAAGCACAGCGACGCGGAGGTCTTCAAGCGCTACCCGGAGCACTCGGCCGCGATGAAGGACACCGTGGAGACCCGCCTGCGCCTGACGGAGGAGTTCGAGACCGTGGGCCTGCGTCCCACGCCGCACACGCCGAAGAACTGGGCGCCCACGGAGAACGGCATCCGCGCCGAGCACGGCCTGCCGGCCCGCGAGGACTACTCGGGCTTCCGGCCCAACGGGAACAAGAACGACCAGAACCTGGAGAACTACGACCTGGGTTCGGACGACCGCAGCCGGTTCCAGAAGTTCATGGGCACGCCCTCGCCCATGGGGAAGATCCTCGACGACCTGGAGAAGTGAGCCCGTCGCGCCAGCGGTCCCCCGGGACCGGGCAGGCACCGGGCGAGGGTGTCATCGATTGGAGGGACACCCTGCCCGGGTGGATTGCCAGGAGCGTGCGCACCCCCCACCGTTGCCTGGGACGTCCGGGTGTCGCGTGAACCGACGCGCGGCCGGGCCGGCGTGCCCGGGGGAACATCGTGCGCGCGCAAGTTCTGCTCATCCTCATTCCCGTGTTGCTGGCGCAGGGGCCGTACGTCCGGGCCCATGCCGCCAGCCCGCCGGTCGTCGCCACCCCCGCGCAGGGGACGCAGGACGATGCCTCCGTGCCGCCGCGCGTGGCCTCGCTCGCCGAGGGGGCCAGCCTCTTCGACGACCTTGGCAAGTTCCAGTGGACGGTGACGACGAAGTCGCAGGACGCGCAGGCGTTCTTCGACCAGGGCATGCGGCTCACCTATGCCTTCAACCACGACGAGGCCGCGCGCTCGTTCGCGCGGGCGGCCCAGCTGGACCCGTCCTGCGCGATGTGTTTCTGGGGCGTGGCCCTGGTGCAGGGGCCCAACTACAACATGCCCATGCTCCCGGACCGGGCCGCGACCGCCTGGGAGGCCTTGCAGCGGGCGAAGGCGCTCGCTTCCGAGGGGACTCCGACGGAGCAGGCGCTCATTGGCGCGCTGTCCCGGCGCTATGGCGGGCCCGAGCCGCGCACGCCGGAGGAGATGAAGCCCTTCAGTCGGGCCTATGCCAACGCCATGCGGGACGTGGCCCGGCGCTTCCCGGATGACCAGGACGTGCAGGTGCTCTTCGTCGAGTCCCTGATGGATTTGAATCCGTGGAAGCTCTGGTCGCTCCAGGCCAGGCCGGAGCCGGGCACGGAGGAGATCGTCTCCCGGCTGGAGGCGGTGCTTGCGCGCGTCCCCGACCATCCCGGCGCCAATCACTATTACATCCATGTGATGGAGGCTTCGGACCATCCCGAGCGGGCGCTGCCGTCCGCGCGCCGGCTGCCCGACTTGATGCCGGGGGCTGGTCACCTCGTCCACATGCCCGCGCACATCTACCAGCGGCTGGGGAAGTACGAGGAGGCCTCGGAGAGCAACCGCCGCGCCATCCAGGTGGATGAGGCCTATCTGCGCCGGGTGAACCCGACCGGTTACTACCCCATGTATCTGGCCCACAACTGGGGCTTCCTCGCGTATTCGGCCTCCATGGAAGGCCGCTCCGAGGAGTCCATCCGGGCGGCGCGCGAGGCGGCGGGCGTGATGAAGCCCGGGATGGTGGATGCGATGCCCGGCATGGACTTCTTCGCCGCCGAGCCGTTGCTCGCGATGGTGCGCTTCGGGCGCTACGACGCGCTGCTCGCCGAACCCAAGCCGGATCCGAAGTACCCCGTGCTCATGGGGCTGTGGCTTCATGCGCACGGGCTGGCGCTCGCCGCCCGCGGCCACATCAAGGAGGCCCGAGCGGAGCACGCGAAGCTGGTGGCGCTGGCCGCGGACGTGCCCGACACGCTGACCGCCGGCAACAACTCCGCCAAGGACGTGCTGGACGTGGCGGCCCGGGTGCTTGACGCCTCCATCGCCGAGCGCCAGGGGAAATCCGATGCGCTCACGCTCTGGGAAGACGCGGTGCGCGCCTCCGACCAGCTGGCCTATTCGGAGCCCAGCGACTGGTTTTATCCCGTGCGCCACTTCCAGGGCGCCGCGCTGCTGGACGCGAAGCAGTGGAAGGCTGCGGAGTCCGTCTACCGGGAGGACCTGCGCCGCAACCCCGGCAACGGCTGGGCGCTGTTCGGCCTCACCCGCGCGTTGGAGGGGCAGGGCCGGACCGCCGATGCCGCCTCCGCGCGCGAGCGCTTCGACGAGGCGTGGGCGAACGCCGACTTCAAGCTCACCCGCACGGCTTTCTAGCCTCGTGCACCCGGCGGTTGAGGCGGAGCGCCGCGACCGCGGACGCCGTCACTCCTCACTCGGCCACGTCAGCCCCACCGAGTCCGAGCGCACGGCTGACGCGCGGAGCAGGCGGCGTGGTCAACCTGTCCAACGGAAGCGGGGGACGCTCACAGGGCAGTCCGTGTGCATGAGGCGTCCAGGGTGGCTTCCGCTCCGTTCGTCAGATGCTGACTGTCGCGATCGGAAGATGCTCGTGCAAGTGAGTCATGATGGCCAACAGGCGATCCACGTGCTCGTCCGCACGTCCCGCTGGCGGCGCGAAGCGGTCGAGACAGAAGCGCACGATCCGGCCCTTGCATGAGATGTCCGCATCACGCCAAGGCGGTCCTCTACGCCCCGGCGGATACTGCGCGGCCCAGAGATCGAAGAACGCGTTGACGATCTCGAGCTGTTCCTCATCGGGCGCCGATGCGAAACGGATTTCGACGGCGAGTTCGCCGTTCGTTTCCATCTCGTACGGGAGCCGCTCCACGAGCTCGCGATACCCCGAGAGTTCGAACGGACACGCGGGAGGCGTTGGACTCGGCGTTGATGGGTCGAGGGGAGGGACGTCGGAGCTGGAGTCGTCAACCTCGTCGTCGTCGTCGTCATCGACCACACGCAAGCGCTGGCGAACCAGCACCCCGTCCCGAAGAAAGTACCGATAGCCGCTCTCCGGACGCACGTTGCTCTCGAATACGACGTCGCCTTCGTCCTCGTACTCGCCCAGCGTGATCCGGCGACGCCGTTCGATCCGGAGCTTCGCGCCGGGACCGTAGGTGAACCACTTGCGTTCGGTGATCACCACGACGTGCACATGCGCTTCATCGTCGACGAGTCCCAGCGGCTCGACGGCCTCGATGGGCTCCGGTAGCGGGTCGACCGTTCGCGGTGCGGGGTACACCGTGGTCGTTTGCACGAACCACGCGCGCGCGATGCGGTGCCGCTCGAGGAGCGCTCGGAGGTCTCGCGTGCGCAGCTCGTGATCCACGTCGAGATGAGGCAGCCAACCGCCGGTGCCGAACCAGCGCCGGCGTTCGTCGATCGCGCGAGTCAACCCCCAGGCGGAGGCTCGGACCCAGCCGCGCTCCCGCATCTCGCGCAGGAGCTCGCTGCGCTGATACGCGGTGAGCGGGCATTCGCATTCGAACAGGAACAGCCCCACCGCGTTGGGCACAGCCGCGGGATCAAAACCAGAAATCACCATCATGGCTCGCCGGACAGACGTTCACGCGTCAAGCCGCCACCGAGTTTCAGGATCCGCTCGTGTGGAGCGTATCCCTCTGCTCAGCGTTCAGAAGCCTGATCGCCTGTGGGTCTTACCGCCGTGGTGACCGCGCCTTCAATACGAAAGCCGATGGAGGACGGGCGATGAGCTCTCACCAGCAGCCAGTGGCAGGCAAGCGGGTCGACAGCCGCTTCACGGCGCACCGCCCGAATGAACGCGGAGTGGGAGACACCACGGAGTGGACCATCCCCGGAGGCAGACTCTTCCTGGCGGCCAGCATCGACCTCTCTTCGCGCTTCGTCGTGGGCTGGGCGCGCATCGAGGTGAACGACAGTCAGCTGTCGCTCAAGGCGCTGGCCATGTCGCTGCGCCGTCGATGCTCGGTTGAGAGTCGCTTGCACCACACGGACCAAGGGAGCACCGGCGGATTCAATCGATCGTCGCAACGCCTCTTGGTTGAAGTGAACGTCGATGCGTGCTCAGCACCTCGAAAGGTGTCTTCCGTCCAAGCGTCCTGCGGGTCCGGTTGTTGAGGGCGGAGGCTCCTCGAGCGTCTCGAATCCTCGACAGGATGAGACCGCGGGACCCGGTCCCACGGAAAGAAGCCGCCGCCGCATGCCGTCGCGGTGACGCTGGAAGCGTTCCCGAAAGCGATGAATCATCCGAGTATCAAGACGGCATCCGGTACTTCATGGAAGAGGATGCCGACCGTCGGAGGAGGGCCCGCCGCCCCCGCGAAAGCCATACACCCAGGCGCCAGCGGCCCCGAGCGCGGGCAGCACCACGGCGACGGTGAGCGCGATGAACACGGCGTCATTGGTGGCCTGTCCGATGAGGTCCACGCCCGACACGCGCAGCCAGGCCTTCACGCAGGTGATGGCCCAGTTGGCGTAGTTGGCGACGATGACCGCCCAGGCCAGCCACTGCTGCCCCACGGCGCCGTAGCGCAGCATGGGCAGTGTCCACGCGACGCCCAGGAGGAAGAAGGTGCCCATCAGCGCGTTCAGGTGCGCCGCGAGCGCCATCCCTGGATCCGCGGGCACCTTGCCCGTCATCGCGGCGGACACGTAGCCCCCCGTGAGCAGGCCCACCAGCATGAGCCATGCAGCGGCGTGGGCCATCCGCCGCGCGGCGGGAAGGACGGTGGGCGGCGCGCTGGCGGTGGGGGAGCTTTCGGGACGGACGTCCCCGGAGATGGTAGGAGTGGGGGCGGTGCTCATGGTGGGCAGGGCGGCATCCTCGCACCCGGCGCCTGGGAGACGCCAATGCCCCCGTCCTGACTCCGGGCGTCAGAAGCGGGCCTGGAGCAGAACGCTGAAGCCCACCGCGTTGGCGGGTCGCAGGACGGGCCTGGACACGCCCGTCTCGTCATTCTCGAAGGTCGCCCGGTTCGGATCATGGGTGAACGACGCCTCCGCGAGGACTCCCGCCACCGCGCCCAGGTCCCAGCGGGCGGTGGCTTTCACGGTCACCGCCGTCTTGGGCTCCACGCCCTCGGGCAGGATGGAGAGCTGGTTGGGCCCCAGGAGCACCGTGGTCCAGTCGGGCGCCGGCACTCCGAGCACCGACTGGCGGAACGAGGCGGGGCGGGTGAACCGCAGCAGCAGCCCGGGCGTCAGCCCCCAGTCCTGAATGTGGTAGTCGCTGCTCAGCGTGCCTGACACCTCCGGCTGGGTGTCCGCGCTGCTCCTGAACGCCTGGAAGGGAGGGATGCCGGGGACGTCCGCCTGGATGAAGCCGGGCGTCCGGAGGTAGACCAGCGCGTGTGCCCGCCAGAAGCCCTGCTTCACCCGTCCCTCCAGCGCCCCCGCTGTCGAGGTCTGGGTCTTGGGCTGGAACGTGGATGCTTCGGGGTCCTGGAGCCCCTGCGACACGAGGCTCCCCTCCAGCGACACCGACGCGCCGAAGCCGCCCGGGTAGGTCTCCGGGACGAAGAACCGCTCGAAGAAGGTCGGGTCGCCCGTGTAGAGCGCCAGGTCGACGTTGTTCCCGACGGGCACGCCGTGGTGCCACGCCCCCCCCAGCGAGGCGCCGCGCACGGGAACGTGCATCTCGATGCCCAGGGTTCCCACGCCGGGAACCTGACCCCGGTTCAGCACGGTGCCCTTCAATGCCAGCCGCAGCTCGGGGGTGACGTCCACGAAGCCTCCCGCGAGCAGGGCGTAGCGGCGGGAGGTCTCCAGCCGCAGGCTGTCGAGCACCTCCGCGGACTTGAGCGCCGCGAAGGCCTCCCACCGCCGGCGTGACAGGCGCAGCTCCAGCGCGGACTCGGTGCTGGCGCGGTTGGAGAAGGCCTTCCGCTCCCAGGTCACCGGGTAGGTGAAGCCCATGTACAGCCGGGTCGTGCTGAGCGGATGGACCGCGAGGACGACGCCCTCCTGGGACTCCCAGTTGGAAGGCCGGTAGCGCAGGCTCAGGGTGCTGCCATTGTCCACCAGCCCGAACGTCTGGCTGTTGCCGCCGTTGGAGAGGAAGAGCGACAGCGCCGCCTCCGCGCGCAGGCCCGACGCGAGCTCTGGCGTATGGCCCTCCAGCGCCGCATGGAACGACGTGGTGGAGCCCTCGGTGTCGACATCCTGGTCGCTGGCGAAGAAGGACAGCCGCGCCTGGAGTGCGGAGTTGGTGGAGGTGGGCTCGGAGACCTGGCCCAGGCAGAGCAACAGCGGGAGTGTCAGCAACGGAGAGGTCATGGCGCGGGCGCGTCTAACACATCCCGGAAATGGCCCGCCGGCGACGCCCGTTCGCGCAACTAGTTTTCAGGCCGCTTGCGTCTCGTCGATGCGGCTGTGACGCTGCGTGTCCGGCATGAGCGCGTAGACGAGCAGCGAGCAGAAGATGCCGCCCGTCACGTACCAGAAGAACCATTCCTCGTGCCCGGCCAGCTTCAGGCGCGTGCCCACGTACTCCGCGGTGCCGCCGAAGAGCGACACGGTCAGCGCGTAGGGCAGCCCCACGCCCAGGGCGCGGATGCGCGCGGGGAACAGCTCCGCCTTCACCACCGCGTTGATGGACGTGTAGCCGGAGAGGATGACCAGGGCCGCGAGCACCAGCAGGAAGGCGGTGAAGGCGTCCCGCGTCCGCGTCAGCGCGGTGAGCAGCGGCACGGTGCACAGCGTGCCCATCATGCCGAACCCCATCAGCACGGGCCTGCGTCCGACCTTGTCGGAGAGCGCCCCGAACGCCGGCTGCAACAGCATGTAGAGGAACAGGGAGCTGGCGGAGATGAGCGTGGCCTCGTCGCGCGTCAGCCCCACCGAGTTCACCAGGAACTTCTGCATGTAGACGGTGTATGTGTAGAAGGCCAGGGTCCCGCCCAGCGTGAGGCCCACCACGACGGCGATCTCCTTGGGGTGGCGCAAGAGCTCGCGCATGGGGTGGTGCCGTGACGCCTTCGCGGCCTCGCGGGTGAAGGCCTCCGTCTCCACCATGTCGCGCCGCATGTAGAAGCCGAAGATGGCCAGCCCCGCGCCAATGCCAAACGGGATGCGCCAGCCCCAGGCCTCCAGCTGCGGGCCCGTCAGCACCAGCCGCTGCAACACCAGCAGCGTCAGCGTCGCCAGCAGCTGTCCCAGGATGAGCGTGACGTACTGGAAGGAGCTGTAGAAGCCCCGGTGCCGGGAGGTGGCCACCTCGCTGAGATAGGTGGCGCTGGTGCCGTACTCCCCGCCCAGGGAGAGCCCCTGGAGCAGCCGCGCGAGCATCAACACGGCGGGCGCCAGGACCCCGATGCGCGCGTAGGTGGGACACACGGCGATGACCAGCGACCCCAGGCACATCAGCGAGACGGACAGCGTCAGCGCGGACCGGCGGCCGCGCTGGTCCGCGTAGAGCCCCATCACCCACCCGCCCACGGGGCGGATGAGGAAGCCGAGCGCGAAGACGCCTGCGGTGTTGAGCTGCCGCACGACGGGATCCGCGTCCGGAAAGAACGCCTGGGCGAAGTACAGCGAGAACGCCGAATAGACGTAGAAGTCGTACCACTCGATGAGGTTGCCGACCGAGCCGCCGAAGATGGAGCGCAACCGCTGCCGCATGGGGGGACTTCTAGCCTGAACTCCCCCCACGGCGATGCCTGGAAGTGGAAGCCCGCGCCGTGCTCAGGCGCGCAGCGTCCGGCCGAACAGCTCCTGCAACCTGCGCCAGTGCGTCTCCGCGGCCTCCGCGTTGAAAGCGGCCGAACCCTCCACGGAGTAGCCGTGGCGCGCGCCGGGGTACAGCTCCGACACATGCTTGACGCCCGCGTCCTTCAGCGCGGCCTCCAGGGTCTGGATGGCCTGGGCGGGCATCGAGTCGTCCTTGTCGGCGTGGCCGAAGTACAGCTCGCCCTTCACCTCTCCCACCCTCCGGTGGGGGCTGTCCGGCGACTCCGTGGCCAGGCGCCCCCCGTGCGAGGACGCCGCCGCGCCGATGCGCTCCGGGAAGTCCGCGGCCATGCGCACCGCGATGCCACCGCTGAAGCAGTAGCCCGCGACGCCTGCCTTCGGGCCCTTCACGAAGGGCTGGCGGGAGAGGAAGTCCAGCTCCGCTCCAGCATCCAGCTTCTGCCGCTCCGGCGTCAGCGCGCCAATCAGCCCGTAGATGCGCTTGCGGAACGTCTCATCCGCGAAGGAGCCGTCGAGGTCGAGCTTCGACGTGTGCCCGTCCCGGTAGAAGACGTTGGGCAAGAGCACGACGTACCCCGCCTTCGACAGGCGCCGCGCCATGGACTCGAAGGCGGGCCGGATGCCAAAGGCATCCGCCAGCATGATGACCGCCGGCCAGGGCCCCGCGCCCTCTGGCTGGAACAGCTTCGCGTCCATCACTCCATCCGCGGTCTTGATGTCGACGTCTTGCATGTCCTGGCGGACCTCCGTGTCCGGGTGTCGGGCGGAGCCTTCCGCCCCGGGGCAGGGTGACACCACACGCGGTGGACCTCCGCCATCCCTTTCGAGCGAGGAGTCCTCGTGCCCCTCATGAGCGAACACTCTCCACGGTCCAGGAAGAAGGCCGGGCCGCCCTCCGCGGGCGCCCGGCCTTCCGTGCTTCACGTGACGCGGACTAATTGACGCAGTTGCCCCAGCCGCGCTTGCCGTTGGTGACCGTCATCTCCCAGTAGCGGGTGCCGCTGTTGTAGTCGATGGACACGCCGTCGCTGAAGTCGCTGGTGCTGAAGTTGCCGCCGATGCCAGACAGCAGACAGGCCACGCCGCCGGGGTTGTAGGCCAGGTTCGCCGTGAAGCCGCCCGGGTTGCCGGCGATCCACAGCCAGCCGCCCTGATCCGTGGCCACGTCCACGCACACCGCCGTGCCGCCACCGGCCGCGGCCATGGTGCCACCCAGGTACCAGTTGAGGCCGTCATTCCAGACGCGGACATAGTCTGCGTTGGCCGTGAGGCCGCCCGCGGCCTCCACCTGGGTGAGGAAGCAGCGGCGCTGCGAGGTGACCGCGCCCAGGAGCTTCGCCGCCTGACCCTGGTACCAGGAGACTTCCGGCGTCCGGTTGGTGGCGGTGCTGAGGCACTGGATGCCCGTGCTCAGCGCCTTGCTGTTGTTGTGGCTGACGAACATCTCCCAGCCCCCGCCGTACAGGAACACGCCCGCGCTGGACCAGCTGCCAGCGGTGGCCGGCTTCAGGTTGCCCTGGATGCCGGAGAGGAAGCAGGTCCGGCCCGTGGCGGTCCCGATGGACGTGGAGGTGAAGCCGTTGCTGGTGGTGCCCCACCAGTAGGTCCCTCCCAGTCCGATGGCCTGCTCGCTCGACGCGAGCGACGTGTCCTCCGCGGCCGACGGGGTCGGGTCCTCGCCGGTGCCGGTGCCCGCGTCCATCATCGGATCGCCACCACACCCCACCGCGAAGAGGCCCAGGGGCACCGCCAGGAACAGCTTCCGGGTGAATCGAACCATCCGCATGTCACTTCTCCGTTCATTCGTGGGATGCAACGCCAGCGCTGCGTCATGGCCCGCTGGGTCCTGCTCCGGGCCTATCGCCATCGGGGAGCGTCCCGTCGCTAGAGCAACGAAGGTGCCAGCCCCTCCTCCCTGGGGGCCGCGCGCGAGGACGGCAAGACTTGCTGGTCCCCGGCGCTCGCGGACTGCAGGCCTTGCATGGATGGCAATCATTGCCGTGGACGGGGCTGGCGCCGCCGGATGGAAGGTGTGTCAGCGCCCGGCTCCTGGCAGGATCGGACGCGGGCGTTTCCAAGGAGGAGGTCGAGGTGCACATCCATCGCGAGGGCGCGAGCGCCGTCCGGACGCTGCTGCTGCTGAGCGCGCTGCTCGGGGGCGGCGCATGGGCGGAGGTGACGCGGGCGGAGTTCCTGGTGCCGTCGGAAGAGGGCATCGAGGTGTCCGTGCGCGAGGTGAAGGACACCGGGATGCAGGTGTCGGGGCTCGCGCCCCTCATCCTCCTGCACGGCGCGCGCGTCCCAGGACGGGCCTCCTTCGACCTGCCCGTCGAGGGCGGTTCGCTCGCGGAGGAGCTCGCGCGCGCGGGGCACGCCGTCTACATCATGGACGCACGGGGCTATGGCGGCTCCACCCGGCCGCTGGCCATGAGCACGCCCGCGAAGGGCCGGCCCCTGGTGGGGTCGCACGAGGTCGTGCAGGACGTGAACGCGGTGGTGGGCTGGGTGAAGGCGCGCACGGGGCAGCGCCGCGTCGGGCTGCTGGGGTGGGCCACTGGTGGGCACTGGGCGGGGATGTACGCGAGCCTCCACCCGGACAACGTGAGCCACCTCGTGATGCTCAACGCGCTGTACGCGGGGAGCGCGGTGCATCCGAGGCTCGGGCGGGGCACTGACTTCGAGGATCCGAAGCGGCCGGGGCTGTTCAACGCGGAGGGCCTGGGCGCCTACCGCTGGAACACGGGGGCCTCGCTGATGGCCGTCTGGGACCAGACGCTGCCGCCGGAAGAAGACAAGGCGAAGGCGCGCGATCCAGAGGTGGCCGCGGCGTTCCAGCGGGAGGCGCTCGCGAGCGACCCCCTGGGGCTCTCGCGCACGCCGGCCGCCTTCCGTGCGCCCTCCGGCGCGCTGGAGGACAGCTTCTATCTGGCCACGGGGCGGCAGCTCTGGGACGCGGCCTCCATCTCCGGGCGCGTGCTCATCCTCCGCGCGGAGAACGACTTCTGGAGCCGGCCCGAGGACGTCACCCGCCTCCAGGAGCACCTGGTCCACGCGGCCAGTGTGAAGGCCGTGGTGCTCCCGGGCGCGACGCACTTCGTCCACCTGGAGCGTCCGGAGCGGGGGCGCCGCCTCCTGCTGGACGAGGTCCTGCGCTTCACCGGCGCCCGGACGACTCCCGCCGCGCGGCCCGTGAAGGAGGCTTCGGGCTCGAAATGATTTCCATCCGGAGACTGGAACAGGCGACCCCCGAGGAGCGGCACGCGCTGGCCCGGCTGCTCATCGACTCGGTGGAGGGGGGCGCGTCGGTGGGCTTCCTGCCGCCGCTCTCGCTGGAGGCCGCGGCGGAGTACTGGCAAGGCATCTTCGCGTCGCTGGGGCCGGGGCTGGTGCTCTGGGTCGCGGAGCTGGACGGGCGCATCGTCGGCACCGTGCAGCTGGCGCCGAGCCTGCGCCCGAACGGGCTGCACCGCGCGGAGCTCCAGAAGCTGCTCGTGCACTCGAGTGCCCGGGGACAGGGGCTCGCGTCGCGGCTGCTGCACGAGGTGGAGGCGTTCGCGAGGAGCGCGGGTCGCACGCTCCTGGTGCTCGACACGTTGGCGGGTTCGCGGGCGGAGGCCATCTACCGGCACTTCCAGTGGCAGCGCGCCGGGGAGATTCCGGACTGGGCCCGGCACACCGACGGCGAGCTGCACCCCACGGTCCTCTTCTACAAGCGCCTCGTCCCGTAGCGGGGGCCGGAGGTCACTCCGGGATGCGCCGCCTCACGGCGCGCGAGGGCAGGGTGGGTCGCTGGGGCAACGGCCCGAGGCGTCGCGGGGCAGCGTCTGCGTGCACTCGGCGATGCGCGCGAAGGTGTTCGTCGCCAGGAAGTCCACGGCGGCCGAGCCGTCCCAGCCGCGCAGGATGCCGTGGCCCGCGCTGTCCTCGATGGAGGCCCCGGTGATGAACGCCGTGGCGGGCTCCTTGAAGAGGAGGATGGCGGAGCTCACGTCGAACGAGGGCGGCAGGTAGTTGCAGCCGTAGCTGGAGCACAGGCAGGGGCCGCCCGCGTAGCGCACGCGGATGTTCTCCAGCCGGTTGGCGGGGTTCGTGCCATCGAAGCGCAGTCCGGCCCAGTCCCCGGCGGCCGGCGCGGCCTTCGCGGAGGTGAAGACCACCGGCCGGGCCTGCGTGCCGGCGGCGATGAGCGCGCTCTTCCCGTCATAGACGAGCAGCCGGCTGCCGGGATCGAAGCGCAGCTCGGCGCCGGCTTCCAGGGTCAAGGTCGCGCCCAGGTCGTGGTTGCCCACGGTGAGGTCCGTCACGTGGTACGGCACCCCGAGGTCGCGCACCGTCGCGTTGCCGCCCAGATAGGAGAGGGTGGCGGATGCGATGCCGGGGCCCACGAGGATGGCGTCCTCGCGGTTGCCCGTGTAGGTGCCCGAGGGCAGCGTGCCCAGCGCGTTGGGGTTGATGCGCAGCGGCTGGGGCTTCGACTCGCTCCCCGAGCGGGTGATGGTCAGCGCGTTGGAGCCGTCCGCGAACCCGGCGGTGCCGTTGATGACGACGCCGGGGCCGGCCGAGTCCTCGATGGTGACGTGATCCACGAACAGGGGCCGGGCACCGGGGAGGTCCGCGCCCGCGCGCACGCGCACGGTGGCGTCCGCGGAGGACGGGTCTCCACCTCCCGACAACGTCGTCCACGACAGGCGCACGGTGCTGCCCTCGGCGACCAGCAGCTGGCCCCACGGCCGGCTGGAGTCTGCGGCCTGGAGGCGCACCGGCCGCGCCTGCGTGCCCTGGGTGATGAACGCACCCCCGCTGTTCACCTGGATGCTGGCCGAGCTGCCCAGGCTCACGAGGGTGCAAGGCTCCACGGTCACGGCGGCGTTCACGTTCAGCGACGAGACGGCGTGGGGGCTGTTGGCGCTCCAGGTCTCCGGCGCGGAGATGGTGCCCTGGTGCGTGACGGTCGCGCCCGTGGGCGTGGGACATCCGGTGTCCACCACGCCCGAGTCCGGCGTGTCGTCGGGCGCCGGGTTGGACTCCGACGAGCACCCTGGCAGGGCGAAGGCAGTCAGCAACAACAGCAGGGCAGGGCGTCGGAGCGAAGCGCGCATGGAATCCGTCTCCAGGTGGGTGGGGCCTCACCTGAACCATCGCTGTTTCAATCCATGCGTGACAATGCGGATGTGTGTTGTTTCACCGGCTACAGCGTGTTGCTTCGTGGGCAACGGCGGCGCGCGAGGCAATCCCTCTCATGTGCATCCACCCTCCGCGTCCGGGCGGTGTCGGGTACTGCCTCGCGGGTGAAGTCCTCGACGCGGGTGGGGGGCGGCCCGCGATGGGGTTGATGGCCCGGGCCCCCTCCGCGTTCTGGCGCGCCACTTCAGGGGCGTGCTCGGGAAGCCGCTCGTGGCGCGGGCCAGGCCAAGCTCATGGGCGCAGGGCGGCCCCGTCCGGCCCGGGCGGCTCACGTTCGGGGCGCATGCGCGCCCTGGTGACCCGAGTCATCAGGTGGTGAATGCCGTCATCGCGCCACGTCGCGCCGAGTGACCGGCGTGGCGACCCAAGTGCCTGATTTTCAAGGTGGTGACGTGCCCGGACGGTCGCCGCGGCGGGCTCGGGGCGCTGGCACGCGCCCTGCCTAGGTCCAGGCGTGCAGCACATCGGCGGCCCCGGTTCTCTTCCCTGTCCCGCCCCCACTCCTCGGCCTCCCGGAGTCTGAAATGTCCATCGCGTCCTTCAACCGCTCGTCCTTCTCCAGCCCCCTCTCGAACACCTCCCGCATCAAGCCGGTCTCGACGCCGGTCCAGGACGTGGCGAGCATTCCGGCGGCGCAGCCCCAGAACGACGTGCGGCGGAAGCTGATGACCGACTCCTTCGAGTCGGGGCCCAGCGCGCTGGGCGGCGCTTCCGGCGGCTTCGAGAAGACGATGTCTCAGGTGGTGGAGCAGCTGGGCGAGCTCGTGCAGTTGCTGAAGTCCCTGGGGACGCAGACGCCGGGAGGTCCGGCCGCCGACCTGGGCGGTGAGACGCAGGACGCGACGCCCAGCGTGGGGAGCGCCTCGGGTGGCGCGGCCCCGGCGAGCCCGGAGGCCGACTCGTTCTTCGGCGCGCCCAAGGCGCAGAGCTCCGCTCCTGCTTCCAGCGCGGCCAGCGGCGCGAGCGACGCGGCACACCCCACCTACGACAGTGACGCGGGCCCGGGCTTCGGCCCGCCCTCCGCCGGGTCCACCGAGCAGGTGAACCCGAGCGAGCCCTGGCTGGCCCGCAACAACGTGGGCACGCCCTACAACAGCAACATGCAGCTCATCGACCCGGGCCAGAAGAGCCAGTTCAAGTACACGAACACCTTCACCAACAACACGAGCGAGCCGCAGACCGTCACGCTCTGGAACAAGACGGGCGAGAACGGGGGCCCGAACGACGGGCAGAACTTCGACAAGAGCACGCCGAAGACGTTCACGCTCCAGCCCGGCCAGTCGCAGCTGGTGGCGTTCGACACCAACAGCAGCGTGGCGTGGAGCGTGTCGAAGGACGGCTCGGCGAACGCCGGCGCCAACTCCGGTCAGACCTGGGGCGAGGCGACGTTCGCGAACGCCGGCACGGGTTGGAGCGGCTACGACACCAGCCAGATCAGCCCCGCGGGCCACAACGGCAAGATGTCCATCACGAACGAGGCCAATGGCGTCCGAGTGACGGAGGCCAATGCCTGGCAGACGCCCTCGGACGACCCCGCGGGCCACGACATCGGCGTCCCCGCCGGGCCGCTGAACCTGGTCACGACCCTGGGCTGAGCCGGCCGCCGAGGCTCGAACGGCGCGAGGGATTGTGACATCCGGGAGGGCGTCCAGCGACGGAGGCACTCCCGGTTCATTTCACGGCCGCGAATCAACCCGCGCGCGGACGACGTCGCCGGGCCGCCAGCGCCACGAGCGCCAGCCATGCGAGCGGTGCCACCGGGGCCGCGCCGCAGCCGCAGCCAGAGTCGTCGGGCGGAGGCGGGGTCGTGCCGCCGTCGGTGCCGCCGTCACTGCCGCCGTCCGGCTGAGCCGGTTCGCAGCTGCCGTCGCCAACGCACACCGTCACCCGCGCTTCAGAAGGGACTCCGGCCGTGTCCACCACGACGAACCGCAGGGCGTGCGGGCCCGGCGAGAGGCCGGTGGTGTCCCAGCGGCCGTGCTCTCCGCCGAAGTGGAAGTGGTTGTCCGACCGGATGTCCGTGTATTCCAGCGTGCCGTCCACGTAGAACTCGGCGCGCGTGCAGCCCACGTCGTCCACGCAGTCGCCGAAGAACTCCGCCGTGCTGCCCGACACGCGCTCGCCCGAGGTGGGCCGCGTGAGGATCGCCTGCGGCGCTTCGTCCGCCTTCGTGGTGAGGGTGAAGGTCTGCTCCGCGTCTGGATTCACGCCGTTGGTCACCCGCACGCGCACGTCCACGGTGCCCGCCGCGGTGGGGGTCCAGGTGATGAGCCCGGTGGCCGCGTCGATGCCCATCCCCCGCGGCACGGTGCCCGTCAGCGAGTAGGTGGGCGCCGGCCGGCCCACCGCCTCCACGTCGTAGCGATAGGGGGCGCCCGCGACGGCGGTGGTGACGGGCGTGGAGGAGATGACAGGCGCGAGCGGGTCGTCGTCCACCTCCGTGGCCTCCACGGAGCGCGCGTCCAGCCCGGGGATGGCGAGGGTGAGGATGGCGACGCCGTCCACGTTGTCCGCGTCCTGCGCGGCGCGCAGCGTGACGGTCTTCGGCGTGCTCCAGTTGGACGTCGTGAAGCTGAGCGTGGCGCCGGACTCCACGGTGATGTCCTCGTCGCCCTGGGTGCGCGCCACGGTGACGGTGACGTTGGAGCTGGGCCGCTGGGACAGGGACACGTCGAAGGTCGCGGTGCCGCCCTCGGGCACGGAGACGCGGGTGGTGGACAGCACCAGCCGGGGGGCGTTGTTGTCGATGGTGGTGACCTCCACGGCCTCATCCGCCAGCCCGTCCGCCGACACCGTGAAGGTGGCGACGTCCGCTTCGGCGTCCGCGTCCTCCGCCGCCTCGATCGTGACGACCTGGGGCACGCTCCAGCTCGACTGAGAGAAGGTGAGGGTGGCGCCGCTGGCGACGCTCAGGTCCTCGGAGCCGCCCATCGCGCGAGCCACCCGCACCGTCACGGGGCCGGTGGGCGCCTGGGCCAGCCGCACGAAGAAGGCCGCGCGGCCTCCCTCCATCACCCGCAGGTGGAGCCCGGACACGACCAGCTTCTGCCCGGTCGCCGTGGGAGTCACCCGGCGGATGACGCCGTTGGTGTACCCGAGCGAATAGAGCGCTCCGTCCGGCCCCACCGCCATGTCCACGTTCGCGGAGAAGGCCGTCCCCCACGCATCCACCGTCGCCACCGAGTCATCCGCCGCCAGCGTGGCGCGCGTCACCTGCCCGGAGTTGTAGTCACCGAAGAAGTAGTTGCCGCGGTACTCCGGTGGGAAGAGGGTGGCGTCGTAGAAGGTGCCGCCGGTGATGGAGCCCCCCAGCGCCTGGGTCGTCGCGGTGCCTCCGCCGCTGCTCGCGTCCGGCAGGCCCGGCTGGGCCACGGTGAAGGTGGTGGTGGTGGGCGCGCCCGCGGCGCTGGCGACGTAGAGGCCGCCGTTGAAGCTGGGCTCCCCCACGCCGCTGATGTTGATCCGCTCACCCTTGCGGAAGCCGTGCGCCCCCGTGGTGGTGAAGGTGGTGACGCCGCCGCTGCGCACCGCGCCCGTGGCGGTGAGGTTGCGCGTGTCCACGCCGTTGGTGCGGTACTTGATGAGGGGCGTGATGAAGTTGGCGGGCTGGTTGTTCTCGTAGGCGTTGTAGCCCGCGTGTTCGCCCCTGTTCACGGCGAAGACCTGCTCGTAGCCCGTGCCCACGCTGTTGACCCACAGCCTGCCGGTGCGGGGATGGAACGTGAAGGTGAACGGGTTGCGGAAGCCGCGCGCCCAGATGTACTCGTTGTTGGGGCCCACGCCGTCGTTGAAGGGGTTGTCATTGACAGGCGTGCCGTCCAGGTTGGCGCGGCTCACCTTGGCCGCCAGCGACGTCAGGTCGGCGTTCACGCCCGTGCCGTTGCCCAGGTCGCCAATGGACCAGTAGAGCTTTCCGTCCGCCCCGAAGCCGATCCCGCCGCCGTCGTGGTTGTTGCCCGCGGTGGGCAGCTGGGTGACGACCTCCGTGCGCGCCGTGCCCGTGCCGTTGGCGTCCGTGTACCGGACGATGCGCTGCTCGGTCGCGGAGACGGTGACGAAGAAGTAGACGTAGCGGTTGACCACGTAGTTCGGGTCGAACGCGATGCCGATGAGGCCACACTCGCTGTTGGTGTGGACGGCCGGCTCCGTCGCGAACAGCCGGGTCACCAGCGTGGTGTTGCCCGGCTGTGTCTCCAGGGCGCCATCCTTCATGGCCACGGTGCGCACCACGCCGTTCTTGAGCGTGACGAACAGGCGCCCCGAACCATCCGGCGCCCACGCCATGCCGGTGGCCGGCGTCAGGCTGCTGGATGAGTAGTTCGTCTCCGTGAAGCCAGCGGGCACCGTGGCCCAGACGGGGGGACTCAGCAGCAGGAGCAGCAGGGCGGCCAAGGGGTGGGTTCGCATGGCCGCGACGCTACCGCACACGGTGTTGGACCCGGGTCCAACACCGGAAGAATCGCTACCGTGTCGCCGTGAAATTTCGGCGGATGAAGCAGCCCGGACTGCTCGCCTCGGTGGTGGCGGTCTGGAGCTCGTAGGTGCCCTGGAGCGTGGAGGGGGCGGTGGCCGTCTGGGGCGCGGGTGCCAGCACGGTGGCCTGGATGCTGGTGGAGGACCAGGTCGTCGCGGTGAGCTCCTGGGTTCCGGAGAGGTGGAGCTCCAGTCCGGGCTCGCCGTAATAGAAGCCCGACAGGTCGGCGCCGCCCAGCGTCGTTCCGACCCGCGTGTCCGCGTACGTCAGCACGAGCGGCCCCGTGGGCAGCTTCAAGCCCAATGCCTCGCAGCCCCCACCAGGGGGCGAGGTGTCCGCGAACTGGAGCGTGTAGCTGCCTTCAATCGCGCAGCCGCTCTCACAGACCGAGGGTGCGGGTTCGCCGCTGCTTCCGCCGCCACAGCCCGGATTTCCCATGCCGCTGCCCATCGTCATCATGCCCACGGCAAGCAGCACCGGAGCGCGGAGGAGCGTCGCGGTCTTCGAGATGCGGGAAGCACGCGGGGATTCGGTGTGCATGGGGCTGGGACTCCAGGTGGGAGCGAGGAGGCGTCAGGATAGCCTGAGGCCTTTCACCCTCGCGCCTTGGAGCCCGGTGACGCCAGGCGGTTCATGGGCAGGGGGCGTCATCGCTTCGACCCCGCACCGCGAATGCCATCACCGCGAGGCTGCACGTCCCGTGACGTCAGCGGACCCGCGACGCGACGGGGAGTCGGGACGCGACCCCGGTGGCGGTGGGCGCCGTCAGGGCCTGGCTGAACCTCCGGGTGCCGTCCGACAAGGGGCCCCGTGCGACCTCCTGCCCGGAGTTGTCGAGCACCTGGGCGAAGACGCGGTCGAACCCCTTCTTGAGTCCCATGGACTCGTGGGGTTCCCCCTTGGAGTCCGCCACCATGTAGAGGGACGAGTCCAGCTCCGGAGGCGGGGCCTCGCCCTTCTCACGGAACAGGTCCTTCATGGCGTTGAGCGATTCGTCGTGGCCCTTGCGGATCTCCCCGCGAGCCATGCCCTTGAAGAGGCCCGGAACGTCGCGCAGGTCCACGTGGACGACGACGATGGGGCGCTGGGCGCGCACGTCATAGATGAACTGGTAGGCGCGCTGGCGCAGCTCGTCCCGGGTGCCCTTGTTGGCGTAAAGCACCAGGGTCGGGCGGCCCTGCCCGATGGGGACTTCCTTGCCGAACACATCCTTGAGTTCGGCCGCGCTGGCCGGCAGGGCGGCTCCCAGCAGTCCGAGCAGGCAGGTCAGCAGGGCGGTCTTCTTCATTCGTTGGCTCCTAAGGTTGACGAGGCGCATGGGGTCCACCAACAGCGTCACGTCCACCCTGAATCCCCCAGCCGCGAATTCAATCCGCTGTCGCAGCGTCCGAAGCAGGGGGGCCGACGTAGCGGGCCCTGGGACGCAGCAGATGGCCCTGCTCTCGCTGCTCCAGCACGTGCGCCACCCAGCCCGCCGAGCGCCCCACCGCGAACACCGTGGACGCGGCGCCCTTCGGCAAGCCCAACGCCTCCGCGAGCATCACCAGCCCGACCTCCATCGAAGGCGCTGGATGTCCCGCCTCACGCATCACCTCCACCACCGCTTGCGCCACGCGCACCCCCGGCGCCTCCGGGCGGACTTCCCGCGCGGCCTGGATGAGCGGGGGCGTGCGTGGATCCCCTCCGGGATACAGCCGGTGTCCGAAGCCCGGCACGGACCCGCCCTGGCGCAGATACGCGGCGACCACCTCCTTCGCCCGCGCGGGCCTTTGGACCTCCGCGAGGAGCGCCTCCACGCGGTCGCACGCGCCGCCGTGCTTCGGTCCTGAGAGCGCCGCCATCGCGGCGCCAATGCACGCGTACAGGTCCGCGCCAGAGGAGGCCGTCACCCTCGCCGCGAACGTCGACACGTTCAGCTCGTGGTCCGCGCAGAGCACCAGCGCCTGGTTCAGCAACGCGGGCGCGCGGGGCGACCTGGCGGCCCACGCGCGTGCCAGGGAGTCCGCCACCGTCTTCTCCTGGAGCGCGCGCGTCACCCGTCCGGGGGCTCGCGCCACGCACACCCACGCCGCCAGGTGCCGCAGCAGCCCCCGGGCCCGCGCCAGCTCTTGTTCAGGCGGCGCCGCGACGCGCAGCGCATCCCGTGCGCCCAGGAGCGACACCAGCGTCGACAGCACCTCCGCCGGTGGTGTCCCTCGGGGCAGCAGCGCCGCCAGCGCGGAGGGGGCGAAGGGCATGCGCGGCGCGCGCCACGCCGTTCCCCGGGGCTCCGGCAAAACGCCCGACCACAGCAGCTCCGCCACGTCCTCGAAGGACCGGCCCTCGGTGGCCAGCGCCACCGCGGGCTGGCGTCCCCGGTACGCCAGCCCCCGCGCCTCCACGCGCGACACGGCGGAGTCGATGACCGGCTCTCCCCACCGCAGCGCCCCCGCCGCCACCGCCGCGTGTCCCGCCCTGGCGTCATGGCGTGCCTTCAGCCGCTCCAGGTCCGCGCGCGCGTAGCGATTCTCCTTCGTCCCCCGCACCGGCACGCACCTCACCCAGCCGCGGCTGACGTACGTGTACAGCGTCGTGCGCTTCACCCCGAGCAGCGCCGCAGCCTCGCTCGCCGAGACCAGGGCTTCTTCCCGCTCAGGTCGATGGTCGAATCGAGATTGAGAGCGTCCACCCCGGCGTCTATCCATGCTCCACCCACCTCCTGGCTGCGGAGTGTCGACGCAGGCCGGATCCGCTGTCGACGTGTCTTTGCTCCAGGGCGGGGAGGGTCGAACACGGAGGACATTCCATGCACGTGGACTTTGGACGCACGTCGGAGGACTACGCCCGGCACCGCGCGGGCTTCCCGGACGCCTTCTTCGAGCGGCTGCTTCGCGAGGGCGTCTTCCCTTCCGGCCAGCAGGTCCTCGACCTGGGCGCGGGCACGGGCACGCTCGCCCGGGGCCTGGCGAAGCGCGGGGGCCATGTCACCGCGCTCGATGTCTCCGCGCCCATGCTGGAGTCCGCCCGGCGGCTCGCCACCGAGGAGGGGCTGTCCATCGACTTCCGGGTGGCGCCCGCGGAGGAGACGGGGTTGCCCTCCAGCGCCTTCGGGCTCGTGACCGCTGGGACGTGCTGGCATTGGTTCGACCGGGCCGCCGCGGCCCGCGAGGCCCTCCGCGTGCTGGCACCCGGCGGGCGACTGGTCATCGCGCACTTCGACTGGCTGCCATTGCCGGGCAACGTCGTGGAGGTGGTTCACACGCTCATCGACACGTTCAATCCCTCACAGGTCGCGCCGTACGTCAGCTTCGGGAACGATGCGGGCGTCTACCCGCGCTGGTTCATCGACGTGGCCACCGCGGGCTTCACCGGCCTGGAGTCCTTCACCTTCGACACGGTCGTTCACTACTCGCATGAGGCGTGGATGGGGCGGGTGCGCGCCAGCGCCAAGGTGGGCCCGGTGCTCTCCGACGACGAGGCCGCCCGCTTCGATGTCGCGCACGCGAAGCTCCTGGCGGACCGCTTCCCGCGAGCGCCCCTCGCCGTCCCCCACCGCGTCTTCGCCCTCCTGGCCACGCGGTGACGCGCGGCGAGTGACAGATGCGGAGACGCCCGGTGTTCGATCCTCCAGCCACTTGTTTCGCTGGAGGTCACAGACCATGGGCATCTCATTGGACCGTCGCTCCCTCATCCAAGCCAGCCTTGGGCTCACCGGGGGGCTCGCGCTCCTCCGGGGCGCTCCTTCCCTCGCGGCCCAGCCCCCGTCCGGGGCCTCCGCCTCCGCCGGGGCGCCCACGCCCTGGTATGAGCTGGGATTGATGGAGGACCCCATCATGGAGAGCCAGCTCCTCCACTTCCTGGCCGCGACCTACAGCGCCCAGGCGGACATCAGCGAGGTGCTGGACACCGCGCGGCGCGTCGTCCCGGGGGATGACTGGAGCTGGCCCAACGAGTGGGTCCACACCGCCGACCGCATCCGCACCATGGGCGACGCGAGCCTGGCCAAGCGTCACACCCTCAGCGCCGGCAATGCCTATCTGCGCGCCGCCAACTACTACCGCGCCGCCCTCATCCACCACCCCGAGCCCACCCACCCGAGCGTGGTGGCCACCGGGCGCAAGGCGGTGGATGCGTACAACAAGGCCCTGACGCTGCTCCGGATCCCGGGGACGCCGGTGCGCATCCCCTATGAGCGGACGACGCTGCCCGGCTACTTCTTCCGCTCGCCGAGCGCCCGGACCCTCGCGCCGCTGCTCATCTTCCAGCAGGGACGCGACGCGTGGCCGGAGGAGTCCAAGTACGTCGTGGATGCGGCCCTCGCGCGGGGCTACCACTGCCTGCTCGTGCACGCGCCAGGGCAGGGCATGGCCATCCGCGAGCAGGGGCTGCCCTTCCGTCCAGACTGGGAGAACGTCATCCGGCCGGTGGTGGACTTCGCCGTGTGCATCGCGGGAGTGGACTCGCGGCGCATCGCGCTCCTGGGATGGAGCATGGGGGGCGCGCTGGTGCCCCGCGCCGCGGCGTTCGAGCGGCGCATCAAGATCCTCATCCCCAATCCCGGCGTCCTGAACTGGGGCCAGTCCTCCTTCGAGCAGTTCAACACCTACTTCCCGGACGTGATGCCGCTGCTGGAGAGCGACCCCCGGGCCTTCGACGCGGCCATGGCCCAGCTGATGTCGCAGGTGTTCCTGTATCGCTGGTACATGAAGGACTCGATGTGCAAGCACGGCGCGAGCTCGCCTTCGGACCTGCTCTTCAAGCTGCGCGAGTTCAACAACGAGCCCGTCGTCCACCGCATCCACTGCCGGACGCTGGTGATGGACGGCACCGCGGAGGCGTTCTCCCAGGGACAGGCCCGGCTGCTCTTCGACTCGCTGAGCTGCCCCAAGGACTACCTGCTCTTCACCGCGGAGGACACGGGCCTGCTTCACTGCCAGGAAGGGGCGCAGGCCGTCGCCAACCACCGGATGTTCGACTGGCTGGACGACGCCATCTGACGTCCCGCCTCAGCCCCGGGCGTCAAGCACGACGCGGAAGAGGGCCTCCACCTCCTGGGGCTCCAGGCCCAGCTCCCGGGCCCAAGCGCGGCGCACGGCGAGCAGCGCCTCCTTGCGCGCCGGCTCGTTACCGGGAGGCTGGGCGCGGCGCTGGCGACGGGCCAGCTCCGCGCGGCGGGCGAGCAGCTCCACCAGCTCCCGGTCCAGCTGGTCGATGTGCTCGCGCGGCTCGCGGACCTCCGGGGGGCCCGGCTCCAGCCCAGGGGCTGAGAGCCCCGCCGCCTCCCGCGCCTGGACTCCGGAGGGAAGGGCTTCCAGGTCGCGGTGGATGGCCTGGAGCGCCGCGAGCAACCGCCCGCGCGCCTCGGTCGCGAAGGGGTTCTCCTGTTGGATGGCGTTGAAGAGGTGCCCCGCGTCCATGCGCACCGTCTCGATGGTGCGCGACAGCGCCTTGAAGCTCGCGGGCGCGAAGGGCACGTCCACCGCGGAGCCGGAGTCCACCATCCCCTTGGCCACGAAGAACGTGAGCGCGTGCGTCCGGGCCATCACCCGGTCGTGTCCCTCCGGCGTCTGTTCGATGACCTCGCACCCCAGCGCCTCGTAGAAGCGCCGCGCGCGCGGGGCCGCGTCCGGATGCAGCGGGTTGGGGCAGAGCACGACGCGCATGGGCCGCTCCGCCATCGCGAGGCTCAAGGGCCCGAAGAGGGGATGCGTCCCGACCCAGGGCACCTGGGCCCCCAGCACCTCCGTCAGCGCCTCCACGGGCTTCACCTTGACGCTGCCCACGTCCAGCACCAGGTGGCGCGGCGTGAGGTGCGGTCGCAGCGTGAGCAGCACCTCGCGCATCCGAGGCACCGGCACCGCCACCACCACCAGCTCCGCGCCCTCCAGCAGCTCCGGCACCGAGCGCGCGCGGAGCGGCTCCGGCGGTTCGGCCACCGGGTCCATGGCGCGGTAGCCCAGCTCCGCTGCCTCGAGCAGCGTTCCCAGGGCCCGACCGAAACGTCCGTATCCGACGAGTGCGACTTGCGGCATGCCGCCCAGTCTACGCGGCGCCGCCGGACGGGACACGACCGCCGGGCCCCCCATGCGGGGCGCCCGGCGGCACGTGACCTTCCAGGGTGGGCGGCGGCGGACTACCGGGCGCGGAAGGCTTCCGCGGTGAGGCAGGCGTCGGTCTTCTCCGGGATGACGAAGAACGGCTGCGCGCGGCTCAGGCCCTGGGACACGCCCAGCCAGGGGTCGCCGATCTGCGAGGCGCCGTCATACACGAGCGCCAGCCAGTCGTTCTGCGACGCGGGGAAGGTGTCCAGGGTGTCCGAGTCGTGGTTGAGGTCCTTGGCGTAGGACACGGACTGGATGACGCCGTTGTTGTTGAAGTCCAGGTTGGCGCTCGCGGTGCCGCTGACCTGGATGCCATTGATGCGCACGCCGATGTGGGCCAGGTCCGCCTCCGTGGTGGGGGAGACGGGCGCGAAGGCGGAGACCTCGTTGATGGAGGACTCGCTGATGGAGGCGACGCGCACGCGCGAGTAGTCCAGCACGTTGTCCACGCCGTCCACCCGCAGGCCGTACATCTGGTACTCGTAGTTCATCTGGCTCAGGTAGTTGGGCTTGTAGTTGCTGTCGTCGTTGCCGCCATGCCGCAGGCCGATGTTGTGCCCCAGCTCGTGCATGAGGGTGCCGGCCTGCTGCAGCTCCGTGCCGCCCGCCGGGCTCCAGGCGCCCAGGGTCACGATGAGGTCATGGCCGGGGATGCCGCGCGACAGGCCGCTGGAGCTCGTCGTGCCGTAGGTGTTGGCGAAGAGGGCGTAGTGGAAGAAGGGCGCCCGGCGGGCCGGGAAGTACTTGCTCTTGAGGGTGTCCACGCCCTGCCACGCGGTGTCCAGGTTGGCGATCGCGTCCGCGGCGGCGATCTGCGAGTCCAGCACCAGGTGCAGGTTGATGCCCGTGGTGCCGTTGGGGTTGCTCACCGGCGCGTTGGCGAAGGCCGTCGTCACGCGGTCCAGCGCGGCCTGGGTGGGCTTGCGGTCGGCGTAGTAGTCCACCTCCACCAGGACGTCCTTCTTGCGCGGATCCACGCCGTAGTAGCGCAGGTCCACGCCGCCGTAGCCGTACAGCTCCGCGTAGTCGCTGATGCGGTCGCCGTCCGTGTCCGCGCTGTACGGGTTGGTGCCGTAGCGGGCCTCCGCCGCGTCGCAGATGCCGTCGCCGTCCGAGTCCACGGCGTTGGTCGCGCACAGGTAGACGGGCTGCACGTTGGAGACGCTGTAGTCGGTCCCGTCCTGCGTGACCGTCTCGTACTTGGGCCGGTGGTAGACGGTCACGGTGCGGTAGCCCGCGCGGGTGTAGACGAGCCGGAGCGCCTCCTCGCCGGCGGCGGGCATGACGATCTGCACGTGGTCCGCGCCGTTGTGGTTGCCGTACGCGTCGAAGACGTAGAGGCCCGACGATTCCGTCTTCTGGAACGTGGGGTTGCTGCCGCAGCCGTTGCCGGAGCAGACGCCGGAAGCAACGGTCACCGTCACGTCCTGCACGGCGCTGCCCGAAGACGCGTCGTAGACGTAACCGTAGACACATCCGTTCAAGCCGACGAGTGCCATGGTGGCCGTCAGCAGGCTCTTGTGAAACGTGGACATACATCCCCCTCGGAGGAGTCAGGGGTTGGCATCTCGAGCCAACCGCGACCTTTACGCCGGGGGCCGCGAATATTCTTTTCGCGAGCCTGGATTGACACGAAGGGGTCCGTGTTTTACCTCTAAGGCATCATGAGGCCCGTCTCCATCCATGCCCTGCCGACCCTGAGCGCTTTCGCGCCGGCGGCGGACGTGCGCCTCGCCCCCCGTCACGAGGTTCTGCTCGATATTTGAGCAGGCGGACCGGATGGCTCCGGTGCGCGCCGTGGCTGGTTGCCCGCGCGCCGTGAGCGCCGTCTCCGCCTGAGTCGTCCCCGGGGTGTCTTCGTGTGTCCTCGCGCGTTCCCGAGCGGCCCGCCGTGCCGCTGGGGGTCCGTCGTGCGCGGGCGCGCCTGAAGACCTCCGGGGGCCAGTTCCTCAGCCCAACCAGCGCCTCAATCCAACACACCCGCGGGCCTCGCTGCCCGGACGGGAACGGGAGTCTTTCATGTCTCGCACCACGCGCATCGAGCGGTATCGGAACATCGGCATCATGGCGCACATCGACGCGGGCAAGACGACGCTCACCGAGCGCGTCCTCTACTTCACCGGCCGCATCCACAGCACGGGAGAGGTGCACGCGGGCTCCACGGAGATGGATTGGATGGAGCAGGAGCGCAAGCGTGGCATCACCATCACCTCCGCGGCGACGACGGCCTTCTGGCAGCCCCGTCACGGGCGGGAGGCGGGCGTGCCCCACCGCATCAACATCCTGGACACGCCGGGCCACGTGGACTTCACCATCGAGGTGGAGCGTTCGCTGCGCGTGCTCGACGGCGCGGTCGCGGTGTTCGACGCCAGCCAGGGCGTGGAGCCGCAGTCGGAGACGGTGTGGCGGCAGGCGGACCGCTACGGCGTGCCGCGCATCGCGTTCATCAACAAGATGGACAAGGTGGGCGCGGACTTCGCCCAGAGCGTGCAGTCCATGGTGGACCGGCTGGGCGTGCGCCCGGTGGCCGTGCAGTGGCCCCTGGGGGACGGCGCGGACTTCCAGGGGTTCGTGGACCTGGTGCGCCTGCGGCTCGTCCGCTTCGAGGGCGACGACGGCCGCTTCGATGACGACGGGCCGGTGCCTCCCGCCCTGTTGGAGGAGGTGATGGCGCACCGCATGCGCCTCATCGAGGCGTGCGCGGACGTGGACGCCACCGTGCTGGAGAAGTTCGTGGAGGGGCGCGTGGAGGACATCACCGCGGAGGACCTGGAGCGCGCGCTGCGCCTGGGCACCCTGTCGCGGACGCTGGTGCCGGTGCTGTGCGGGTCGGCCTTCAAGAAGAAGGGAGTGCAGATGCTCTTGGATGCGGTCGTCAACTACCTGCCGTCACCCGCGGACGTGGCCGCCGTGGAGGGCTGTGTCCCGGGCACCGGCGAGCACGTCAGCCGTCCCGCGTCGGACGCGGGGCCCCCCTGCGCCCTGGTGTTCAAGCTGATGAGTGACAAGGCCGTGGGCGGCATCGTGTTCCTGCGGGTGTACTCCGGCACGCTGCGCGCGGGCACCGTCCTGCTCAACCCCGTCACCGGACGGCGCGAGCGGGTGGGGCGCCTGATGTTCATGCACGCCAACCGCCGGGAGGAGGTGGGGGAGGTGCACGCGGGAGACCTCTGCGCGGCGCTGGGGCTCAAGGGCGTGCGCACGGGCGACACGCTGTGCGACCCGGAGGCGCCGGTGGTGCTGGAGGCGTTGAACGTGATGGAGCCCGTGGTGCAGCTCGCCGTGGAGGCGCGCTCGCCCGCGGAGCTGCCGAAGCTGGAGGAGGGGCTGCAGCGGCTGGCGGCGGAGGACCCGTCGCTGCGCCTGGGCGTGGACGCGGAGAGTGGCCAGGTGCTGCTGTCCGGCATGGGAGAGCTGCACCTGGAGGTGGTCGTGGACCGGTTGAGGACGGAGTTCGGGGTGGAGGCGCGCGTGGGACAGCCGAAGGTGGCGTACCGCGACACGCTGCGGAGCGCGGTGCGCCAGGAGTACCGCCACGTCCGCCAGTCTGGCGGGCCCGGACAGTATGCGTACGTGGTGCTGGACGTGGGGCCGGCGCCGCGAGGGGCGGGGCTCGTCTTCGTGGACGCCACGAAGGGCGGCACCATTCCCCGGGAGCTGGTGCCCGCGATTGAAAAGGGCGTGGCCGGCGCCATGGCGCGGGGCGTGCGGGACGGCGTGCCGCTGGTGGACGTGGAGGTGCGGCTGGTGGATGGGGACACGCACGTGAAGGACTCCACCCCGCAGGCGTTCGCGGTGGCGGGCTCGCTGGCGCTCCAGGAGGCCGCGCGGCGCGTGGGCGTGCAGGGGCTGGAGCCGGTGATGGAGGTGGAGGTGGTGACGCCGGAGGAGTTCCTGGGCGACGTGCTGGGAGACCTGGCGTCGCGGCGGGGACGGGTGTCGGGGATGGAGGCGAAGGGGGCGGCGCGGAGCGTGTCCGCGCGCGTGCCCATGGCGCGGCTCTTCGGCTACGTGACGGCGCTGCGCGGCCGCACGCAGGGACGGGCCCAGGCCAGCATGCGCCTGGGGACGTACGAGCCGGTGCCGGACGCGCTCCTGTCCTCCAGCGCCGAGGCGCGGGCGTGAGCTGAGGGCCGGGCCCCGGGCTCCCGAAGCAGGGAGTCCGGGGCGGTGTCGTCCCTCCCGAAGGTGCACACCCCGGGACCTGGGACGGCCGCCTTGGAGGGGGCCCGGAAGGAAGGCCGCACCCGCATGTCGATTTTCCGGCCGCTCGTTCGACGCGCTGTTGAAAGGAGCGTCGAGCGCGGCGAGCGGCCTGCCTGGTAGGGCTTGCACCCACGCGCAGGGGTGATTGAGTCCGTCGCCGTGACGGATTCCAAGGCACAGGCCGCGGTCCACGCGGTGTGGAGAATCGAGTCCGCGCGGCTCATCGCCGGGCTCGCGCGCATGGTGCGCGACGTAGGGCAGGCGGAGGAGCTGGCGCAGGACGCGCTGGTCGCGGCGTTGGAGAAGTGGCCGGTGTCGGGCGTGCCGGACAACCCGGGGGCGTGGCTGATGGCCACGGCGAAGCGGCGCGCCATCGACGAGATGCGCCGGCACAAGCTGCTCGCGCGCAAGCACGAGGAGCTGGGGCACGGGCTGGAGGAGGCGGAGATGCCAGACCTGGACGCGGCGCTGGACGACAACGTCGGCGACGACCTCCTGCGCCTCGTCTTCATCTCCTGCCACCCGGTGCTGTCCCCGGAGGCGCGGGTGGCGCTCACGCTGCGGCTGCTGGGCGGCCTGACGACGGAGGAGATCGCCCGCGCGTTCCTGGTGCCGGAGCCGACGGTGGCCCAGCGCATCGTCCGGGCCAAGCGGACCCTGGCGGAGAAGGGCGTCCCCTTCGAGGTCCCCCGGGGCGAGGACCTCGAAGCGCGGCTCGCGTCGGTGCTGGAGGTCATCTACCTCGTCTTCAATGAAGGCTACTCCGCGACCGCGGGGGATGACTGGATGCGCCCCGCGCTCTGCGAGGACGCGCTGCGCCTGGGCCGCATCCTGGCCGAGCTGATGCCCCGCATGCCGGAGGTGCACGGGCTGGTGGCGCTGATGGAGATCCAGGCCTCGCGGACCCGGGCGCGGGTGGGGCCGAACGGCGAGCCGGTGCTGCTGCTGGAGCAGAACCGCGCGCTGTGGGATCAGCTCCTCATCCGCCGGGGGTTCGCGGCGTTGAAGCGTGCGTCGGAGGTGGGCGGCGTCCAGGGCCCCTACGGGGTGCAGGCCGCCATCGCCGCCTGCCATGCCCGGGCCCGGACGCCGGAGGAGACGGACTGGGAGCAGATCGCCGCGCTCTACTCGACGCTCATGCGCCTGGTGCCGTCACCCGTGGTGGACCTGAACAGAGCCGTCGCGTTTTCAATGGCGTACGGCCCCGCCGTGGGGCTGTCCATCGTGGATCGGCTGCTGGAGGAGCCGTCCCTCAAGCACTACCACCTGCTGCCGAGCGTGCGCGGTGACCTGCTCCAGAAGCTGGGGCGCCTGCCGGAGGCCCGGGCGGAGTTCGAACGGGCGGCGTCGCTCACGCGCAACGCCAGGGAGCAGGTGCTGCTGCGGGCCCGCGCCGCCGCCTGCTCGGGCGGGCCGTCGTCGTAGACCCCCGTCCGCGGGAGGGCTTGACCGCGGGCTCCCGCGACGAGCTTCCACTGCAGGACACCGGCTGGAACGCGGGCTCTGGGAAGGGGTTGTAGGCACTGGGTGCATGCCTAGGTTGCATGCGTCCATGACGAACGCACCCCATCCGACAGCAGCTCGCCCGACTCGCGTGGCGCATGTGATGTACGGCCTGGAGATGGGGGGACTTGAACAGCTGGTGGTCCGGTTGTCACAGCACGGCCGCGCTCGGGGCATTGAGTCCGTGGTGCTGGCGCTGGGACCGGACGGCCCCGTGCGGGAGCTGCTCCAGCGCGCCCACGTGCCCACGGTGTGGCTGGGAGGGCTGGCGGGCATGACGCCCACGGTGATCCGCCGGCTGGTCCAGGAGGTGGATGCCTTTGGCGCGGACGTGGTCCACGGCCACGACGTGGGGCCCTGGCTCAACGCCGTCGCCACGCGGACCCTGCGCCCGCGCACGCCCGTGTTGGGGACCTTCCATCAGACCGTGGAACCGCGGGGCAAGCTGCGTCCCGCGGCCATGGCCGCCGCCGTCTTCACCCAGTCGCTGGTGGCCTGTGGCAGCGAGGTGCGCGCCAGCCTGGAGCGGTGGAGCCCGAAGCTGCTCACGCGCGTCGTCACCATCGAGAACGGCGTGCCGCTCGAGGTGGCCCTGGGCGCGGAGGCCCGGCGGACCGCGCGCGCGCGCCTGGGCGTTCCCAGGGACGCCACCGTGGTGGGCTACCTGGGCCGCCTCTCCGAGGAGAAGGGGCCGGACCTGCTGGTGGACGCCTTCCTGCGCCACTTCGCGGACACGCCGGACACGCACCTGGTGATGATTGGCCCCGGCCCGATGGAGGCCGAGCTGCGCGCCCGCGCCGCCGCGTCCCCGCTGGCCGGACGGATTCACTTCACCGGGGCCGTGCTGGAGGCCAGCCGGCTGCTGCCCGCGTTCGATGTCTATGTCCAGCCGTCGCGGCGCGAGGGCCGCTCGCTGTCGCTGCTGGAGGCGATGGCGGCGGGCCTGCCCACGGTGTCGCACGCCATCCCCGCCATCCACGAGGTGCACCGCGACGGCCGGACGTCGCTCCTGGTCGCGACCGGAGACGTGGACGCGCTCGGCGGGGCGGTGAAGCGCCTGGCTCGCGACGTGGAGCTGCGGATGCGCCTGGGGTCGGCCGCGAAGCTCGAGGCACAGCGCTTCTCGCTCTCCACCATGGTGGACCTGTACGCCGGGCTCTACCGGGGGGCCGTCGCTCGCGCCCAGGCGTGAGCGGGAGATCCACGGTGCCACACTCCATCCTCCTCCACGTGCGCAGCACCTGCGGCCTGTACGGCGCGGAGCGGGCCCTGCTGTCCCTGGCCGCGTCCACGCCGGACCCCTGGCGCGCGCAGGTGTGCAGCCTGGTTGCTCCCGGACGGGTGGACGTGCTGTCGGGCGCGGCGCGGGAAGAGGGCCTGGACACCCTGACGCTGGAGGTTCCCGGCCGGTTCAGCGCCATGGCCGTGGCCACGCTCGCCTCGGAGGTGCGCCGGCGCGGCGTGGGGCTGTTGCACGCGCATGACTACAAGTCGCTCACGCTGGCCGCGGCGGCGAGCGCGCTCGTCGGCGTGCCCCTGGTGGCGACGTACCACGGAGACACCGGCGCCACGCCCGCGCTCATCGCGTACGAGGGGCTGGCGCGCGTGCTGGGCAACTGCACCCGCGCGGTGGCGGCGGTGTCGCGCGAGCTGACCGCGCGCCTGCGCCGCTATGTGCGCCGCTCGCCGGTGGTCCACATCCCCAACGCGCTGCCGCTCGCGGACGTCTGCACGGAGGCGGAGCGCGTCCGGGCCCGCGAGGAGCTGGAGCTCGCGCCCGACGCGTCGGTGATCGCGCTGGTCGGGCGCCTGTCGATGGAGAAGGGGCCCCAGGTCCTCCTGGAGGCGATGCGGCGGCTGGCCCGGACGACCGGCGCCAGGGTGCCCACCCTGCTGCTGGTGGGGGACGGTCCTCTGCGTGCGTCGCTGGAGGCCCAGGCGCGCGGGCTGCCGGTGCGCTTCCTGGGGTTTCGTTCGGAGGTGCGGAGCGTGTACGCGGCGGCGGACGCGGTGGTGATGCCGTCCCTGCGGGAAGGCATGCCGCTGGTCGCGCTGGAGGCGATGGCGGTGGGACGGCCGTTGATCGCCTCCGGCGTCGGCGAGCTGCCCCACGTGCTGGGCACGGGGCGCGGCCTCGTCGTGCCTCCAGGCGACGCGGGCACGCTGGCCTCGGCGCTCGCGGGCCTGCTGGCCGCTCCCGGTTGGCGTGCCCGGATGGCCCGGGCCGCGCGAACGTACGGGGTGTCCCATCACGCACCGGAGCGGATGGCGCGGCGCTACATTGAAGCGCTCTACCTGCCAGCCCTGCTCGGCATGCCTGACGCGAGCGCGACGGCCGGGTAGGGCGGTGGCCTGACGGGGACCTCTCTCTCGGTCCGCCCGAATGCGGGAGGAGGCTCAAGAGACCTCTTCGCCCGGGGGCTTCTTGCCCCCCACCGCCACGGCCGGAGCGTTCTGGTAGAGCTCGCCCAGGCCCTCCGCGATGCCTTCCCACGCGAAGGCCTCCGCCATCCGGCGCGCGTTCCGCGAGAGCTTCAAGCACAGGTCGGGTTCATTGCGCAGCCTTCGCAGCGCGGCGGCGAACTCCTGCGCGGACTCGGCGAGCAGGACGTGCTGGCCCTCCACCATGGGCAGCCCCTCCACCGCGAGGCGCGTGGCCACCACGGGCACGCCCGCCGCCGCGGCCTCCAGCACCTTGAGGCGCGTCCCGCTGCCCGCGCGCAGGGGAATGGCCGTCGCCAACGCGCGCGCCAGGTGCGGCGCCACGGACGGCACCGAGCCCGTCACCACCAGCCGTTCGTTCTCCAGCGCGCGCACGGAGGCGGGAGGGCTGCGGCCCACCACCATGAGCTTGCCCGGCGCCAGCTCCGACGACACCAGCGGCCACACCTCGCGGGCCAGCCGCAGCACGGCGTCCTCGTTGGGCCACCAGTCCATGGAGCCCACGAAGACCAGGTCGTCGCCGGTGACCTCCCGGTGCTCGAACTCCGGCAGCTTCACGCCGTTGGGCACCACGTGCACCTGCCTCGCCCCCAGGGAGCGCAGCAGCGCGGCGTCCACGTTCGAGCACGCGAGCACGGAGTCCGCTTCGTTCACGCACTCGCGCTCCAGCCGCTCCAGGCGGCGGTACTGCCAGCGCAGGAGCGGGCGCAGCGGCGGCGCGCTCAGGGGCACCAGTCGGGCGAGCAGCTGGCTCTCCACGTTGTGCTCGTCGATGACGAGATGCGCGGAGGGGTTCAGCTCCCGCGCCAGCCGCAGCAGCTGCGCCATGTGCAGGTGGTCGAAGTGGATGATGTCGAAGGGGCCGCGCTCCTCCACCGCGCGGCGGAAGGACTCCCGCGCGCCCTGGCGCGTGAAGCGGATGTAGGTGAGCGGCGTGCCGTGAAAGAAGGCCCGGGTGCTGTGCAGCGTCTCCCGGGGCGCCACGCGCGGCGTGTCCACCAGGTGCAGATGTCGGGTGGGCACGCCCAACCCGGCCAGCCAGCGGGCGAAGCCCTCGGCGTCATTCCCAGGACGATTCAGCGCGAGCACATCCAGCGAGAAGCGCGAAGCCAGCGCGCGCATCAGCTCCAGCGTGCGCAGCGTTCCGCCCGTGTCCGAAGGCAGCGGTACGTAGGGAAGGACGGCGAGGACGCGTCGCACGGTGAAACTCACGCCTGCTTCAGGAGACGAGTGCCGCTCGCCGCGGGCTGCGCACCACGACCTCTGGCTTGGTAAGCACCCAGCGGCACGGGGCCCAGGGGCGCGGCGAGTTTCCCCCCCAACGGGCAACACATCCCGACCCCGGGAGGCCAGGTGATGGCGCATCGCGTCTTCCGAGCAACACCGGTCTTCCCAGCGGTCGATGCCCCGAGGGCGCCGGGGCTTCAGGGGCCTCGAAAAGCCGCGCTGTTTCCGGCATGAGGGGCGCACGGCGGAACGACGGAGGAGAAGCCATGGGCCTTGAGCAGACGCAGGGGGCCGCGGCGCGCGAGCGCATCGCGCGGCTGCGGCAGGTGATGCGGGAGCGCGACGTGGCGGCGGTCTGGGTACCGTCGAGTGATCCACACCTGTCCGAGTACGTGCCGGACCGCTGGAAGGCCCGCGAGTGGGTGTCCGGCTTCACGGGCTCCATGGGCACGCTGGTGGTGACGGCGGAGGACGCCGGCCTCTGGGTGGACAGCCGCTACTGGGAGCAGGCGGACGCGCAGCTGAAGGGGAGCGGCATCGCGACGGTGCGCACGTCGAACGCGCCCGGGCAGCCGCATCTGGAGTGGCTCGCGGCGAACGTGCCGCCAGGGCGGGCGGTGGCGGTGGATGGCGCGGTGCTGGGGCTGGGGCAGGCGCGGTCCGCGGCTTCGCTGCTCACGGCGAAGGGCGTGGTGCTGCGGACGGACCTGGACGTGGTGGCGGAGGCCTGGCCGGACCGGCCGCGGATGCCCTTCGCGCCCGTGTACGCGCACGAGCAGGCGGCGGGCTCGCGCGCGGACAAGCTCCAGGCGCTGCGCGCGGAGCTGGCCCGCGTGGGCGCGACGCACCACTTCATCTCCACGCTGGATGACATCGCGTGGTTGACGAACCTGCGCGGCGCCGACGTGGACTACAACCCGGTGTTCCTCGCGCATCTGCTGGTGGAGCCCGGGGGGGCGCGCCTGTTCATCACGGAGGGCAAGGTGCCGGACGCGCTGCGCGTGGCGCTGGAGGCGGACGGCATCACGCTCAGGCCGTACGACGAGGCGGCCCGGGCGCTGGGCGCGCTGCCGGCGGACGCGAAGCTCCTGGTGGACCCCCGGCGCGTGACGCATGGCCTGCGGCAGGCGGTGGCGGAGGGCGTGGCGGTGGTGGAGGCGCTCAACCCGTCGACGGTGGCCAAGTCGCGCAAGACGGCCGCGGAGCTCGAACACATCCGCGGCGCGATGGCGCAGGACGGCGCGGCGCTCTGCCACTTCTTCGCCTGGTTCGAGTCGGCGCTGGGCCGTGAGCCCATCACCGAGCTGACCATCGACGAGCGCCTCTCCGCGGAGCGGGCCCGCCGTCCGGGGTTCGTGTCGCTCAGCTTCGCGACCATCGCCGCGTTCAACGCGAACGGCGCGATGCCGCACTACCGGGCGACGCCGGAGTCCCACGCGACGGTGTGCACGCCGGGGCAGCCCGTGCAGGGCCTGCTGCTCATCGACTCGGGCGGGCAGTACACGACGGGCACCACGGACATCACGCGCGTGGTCCCGGTGGGGGAGCCCACGGCGGAGCAGCGGCGAGACTTCACGCTGGTATTGCAAGGGATGATCCACCTGTCCCAGGCCCACTTTCCCAGGGGCACGCGTTCGCCGGCCCTGGACGTGCTGGCGCGAGCGCCGCTGTGGGCGGAGGGGCTGGACTACGGCCACGGCACGGGCCACGGCGTGGGCTACTTCCTCAACGTCCACGAGGGGCCGCACGGCATCTCGCAGACGCTGCCCAACGAGCCGCACACGGCGCTGGAGCCGGGCATGGTGACGTCCAACGAGCCGGGCCTCTACCGGCCGGGGCGTTGGGGCATCCGCATCGAGAACCTCATCGCCACGGTGCCGGCGAAGTCGACGCCCTTCGGGGACTTCCTCCGCTTCGAGACGCTGACCCTGTGCCCCATCGACACGCGGCTGGTGGACCGGAGCCTGCTGTCCGCGGCGGAGGCGGACTGGCTCAATGCCTATCACGCCACCGTGCGCGAGCGGCTCCAGCCCCACGTCCAGGGCGCGGCGCGCGATTGGCTGATGCAGCGGACCGAGGCGATTTGAAGCGGCGCGCAGTCGCGTCCTCGGCGCCACCGTGAAAGGCACGCACCTCTGAACTCAGCAGGTGCGCGCCGCTCGACGAATGCCTTCCGCCACGCTGGACCTCCCTCCTTCCGCCTGGACATGCTGGGCCCCGGGGGCGGGTCCCCTGCCTTTGATTGGAAGGGATGCCCATGCGCGCTGCTCGAATGCTGTTGCCGCTCCTGGTGGTCCTCCCCCTCCTGGCGTGTGGCCGCAGCGGTGGCGTCGGGGACGCCTGTGGAGGAGGGGCCTGCTCCGACGGGCTCTCCTGCCAGAAGGGCTTCCCCAACGGCTTCTGCTCCCAGGCGTGCACCGCGGAAGGGGAGGGCGGCGGTTGCCCGGCGGAAACGCTGTGCACGCGCCAGTTTGACTCGCTGCTGTGCGCGCCTGTCTGTGCCTCCCAGTCCGACTGCCGGGTGAACTACGCCTGCAACGGGGTGAGCGGCACGAACGGGAAGGCCTGTCAGGTGCAGCCGTAGCGAGGCCGCGCCAGGTCCTTCCTGATGACGCGCCAGGCTCCGGGGAGTGCGCGCCGTGGAATGAAGGCCCTCACAAGGTGAAGGACTTCTTCGGCGTAGTGGTTTCCCACATCCCGGACCGCCTCGGGACCACCGCTCCAGACCTGTAGCAGTCCATCGGGCCTGTTCCTTTCCGGGGACAGGCCCTTTTTGCGCTCATCGTGTCTGGTTGGATTTTTGAAGTGAGCGCGGCGCGTCAGTGGGGTGAATCCAGACAGACTCCCGGGTCGACGTTGCCCAATTGTGACAAAGGCAAACATTCGAGCGATGTCTGGTTGGAAAATTACGTACAGGTTAAACTGTGAGATCTTTATTTCCAGATCTTCGCAACTCAATGAGAGGCGTTTGGATAATCGGGGCAGGAAACACAGCCTCCACCGAGGAATCCCCGAATGAGCCTCTCCGCGACCACGTCCCAGCGTACGAATTCCGTCTTCTCGAATCGTTCCCAGGGAGTGACGGCGAACGCGGTACTCAGCGGTTCGAACCCGAACGCCATCCTGTCGCAGTACAAGCCCACGGGCGCCTCCGCGCGCACGGCGGCGCAGGACGGCCTGCAGCCGGGCGTGGCCGCGTCGACGAAGATGGCGCAGACGGATCTGGCGCGGCTGCAGAAGTTCAAGGGCAACATCGAAGCGGCGGCGCAGAAGTACGGCCTGCCCCCGGCGCTGCTGGCGGCCATCGCCAGCCGTGAGTCGCGCGCGGGCGCGGCGCTGGACCGCAATGGCCGCGGCGACGGCGGCAACGGCTTTGGCGTGATGCAGGTGGACCGCCGCTACCACACGCCGAAGGGCACGCCCACCGGTCAGGAGCACATCAACCAGGCGGCGAGCATCCTCAAGGGCTTCGTCAACGACATCAAGAAGGCCCACCCGAACTGGTCCGAGGCGCAGCAGCTGCGCGGCGCGGTGGCGGCCTACAACTCCGGCCCCGGCAACGTGCGCACCCTCCAGAACATGGACGTGGGCACCACCGGCAATGACTATTCAAACGACGTGTGGGCGCGCGCCCAGGCGCTGGCGCCGCACTTCGGCGGCGCCGCGACGAACACGGCCACGACCGACACGGGCAACACGGCGCGGCCGGGGCGCACCACGGACAGCTTCGAGCCCGCGGCCGCGAACGCGAACGGGAAGAAGACGTGGACCTCCGCGCCCTCGCTGGAGCAGGTGAAGGCGGGCGGCCACAACCTGCGCGAGGGCATGCAGGGCGCGGCGGTGAAGCACGTCCAGCAGATGCTGGGCATCCCGGCGGACGGCAAGTACGGCCCCGTCACCAAGAAGGCCGTGGCGGACTTCCAGAAGGCGCACGGCCTGAAGCCGGGCACGGCGGAGGGGCAGGTGGGCCCCACCACGCTCCAGACGCTGGAGAAGTCCAACGGCCCCGGCAAGACGGACTCCACGAACAACAACGGCGCGGTGCTGGGCAACGGCGTCCGCATCAACACGAACGACCCCACGCTGAAGAAGCTGGCCACCGCGGCCCTGCGCAACGGCGAGACGGGCTACTGCGTGCGCACGACGCTGGACAACATGAGCCGGCTGGGCATCCCGAACACGCCGGGGGCGACGGGCAATGATCCGAACAACCCCCGCGGCGGCATGGCGCAGATGCTGCGCAAGGGCTGGGAGTCCATCCCCTTCCCGGGCGCCAAGCAGCAGACCATCAAGAGCCCCTACGGCAACGCGACCGCCAACGTGGTGTCCGCGGCCCAGTACAAGAAGCTGGTGGAGCAGGGGAAGGTGCCGGACGGCGCCATCATCTTCCAGTCGCGCCACGGCTGGGACTACAGCGGCGGGTCCAAGGGCAACGACATGGGCATCGTGCGCGACGGCGGCAAGACGACCCACAACTACAAGGACATGAGCTCCATCATCTATTCGGACTGCAAGGAGGTCGTCATCCTGGTCCCGAAGGGCGCCATCCAGCGCGACTGATGCGCTCCTGAACGCGGGTGTCCCTCCCAGGCCCGGTCCGCAGAGTCGGGCCGGGCTTTCTTCATGGGGACGCGGGCGGCGGACGCGGCGCGTCGTCCTTCACCAGCAGCTCCGCGCCCAGCTTCTTCGCCGCGTCCAGGAACTCGTCCCCCAGCTTCGTGCCGCGCACGGCGCGTGACAGGGACAGGGCGCCATACATGAGCGCGATGGCGGCCAGGGCCTTCTCCCGGCGCCGCGCCCCGGGCCCCAGCAGCTCCCCGAAGGACTGGACGAACTCCTGGAGCTCCGACTCCAGCGCGCCTCGGTAGGGCTCGCCCGCGCGCGACACCTCCGCGGTGATGCTGGGCAGGGGGCAGGTGGGCGTGACGCCGTCGCGGTGCTTGCGCGACAGGTAGCGCTCCATCACCTTCAGCGCGGGCGCCTCCGGCGCGTCCTCCTTCGCCTTGCGCAGGAGCACGTTCCACACCGCGCGGGCGGTGCCCCGAAGGGTCTCCGTGAACAGGTGCTCCTTCGAATCGAAGTGCCCGTAGAAGCCGCCCACGGTGAGCCCCGCCCCCTTCATCACGTCCAGGATGGAGCTGGCCTGGATGCCCCGCTCCACGAGCAGCGTGGCGGCGGACGCGAGGATGGCGTCGTGCGACTTCTGCTTCTGCTCCGTCTTCTGGGTCATGATGGATGATGGAAGTAATATTCCGACCATCATCGGTCAAGGGACCCCGGGGGGACGGCCCGGCCGGCCGCCCCCTCGCGGCGCGGGCCTACGGCTTCTTCTTGCGTGAGCCGTCCTCGTAGAAGGTGTCGTCCTCCACCAGGCCGCCGTCCGGGTTCCAGCGCTTGCGCGCGGTGACGCGGCCCTTGGCCCACTGCGAGTCCTCCACGAGGACGCCGTTCTCCGCCCACACCTGGCGCTGGCCCTCGGCGTCGCCCTGGACGTAGTGCTCGCGCGACTGGGGGCCGCCGTCGGGGAGGAAGGACTCCGTCAAGCCGTCGGGCACGAAGCGGCCCCGGCCGTCCTCCATGGCCAGGTTCTCGCGCTGGCGCAGCGAGCCGTCGTCCAAGAAGAGGGAGTCCACCGCGCGGGTGCCGGTCACGACGAACTCGCGCTTGCGCTCGCCGTTCTGGAAGTACTCCACGCGCTTCACCTTCTGGCGGTCCTTCCAGGTGGTGACCTGCTTCTTCGCGCCGTCGTTGAAGTACTCCGTCTCGTCGCCCTCCTGCTTGCCCTGGACGTAGGTCGTGGAGCGGCGGGCCGTTCCCTCGTAGAACTCCGTGCTCACGCCGTCGCGCAGGCCCGCGGCGAACGCGGTGGTGCCGGTGCGCTGGCCCTTCGAATCGAAGGACTCCGTCACCCCCTGGCGCAGCCCGTCCTTCAAGGGGATGACGGCGCGCTTCTGGCCATTCGGGTGGAAGAACACGAGCGGCGAGGGCCCCTTCCAGGGGCAGTCCTTCGTGCCCGCCTCGCGCGAGGTCTGGAGGCCGCAGCCCGCGCTCGTCAGCCGCCCGGTGTCGTCGTAGTCCGCGAAGCTGCTCCGGGCGTCGTCCGGTTGCCGGTCCACGCGCCGGGACACCTTGCCGTTGGGGTGGTAGCGAAGCTCCTCGCCCCGGGCGTTGTCATCCACGTACTGGGCGGTCTCCACCAGCCGGCCTTCTTCGTAGCGCTTGAAGCCGCCCTGCCGCTTGCCGGCGCGGTACTCCTGCTCCACGGCGCGGCCGCCGGGCCAGCGGCGCACCTCCCAGCCGTCCTGCTTGCCGTTCTTGAACGAGACGGTGTGCGTCTCCTCCTTCGTGTCCCGGTCCAGGCAGCGCACGGTGCCGGTGAGGGTGGCGGTGGAGCTGCCATTGTCCAGGTTGATGGGCTTGCCCTGGAACGAGCAGTCCGCGATGGCCCACGCGGGCGCGGAGAGCAGGGGCACGGACAGCAGCAGGAGACGCATCACGGGAGGCGCGCGCATGGAGGGTCCACGAGGTGGGGAGGCCGGAGGTTCCCGTCCACCCTAGCCCCGGCGCCCGCGCCCTGGAACGGCTCCCGGGCCCACGCCCGCCATGTGCATGGCGAGGGGGCCCGGGAGGGGAGGCTCAGCGCGAGGCGACGGCGGGGGATTCCGGCTGGGGCTCCACGGTGGCCTTCGCGGCGGCGATGGCGGCGTTGATGTCCAGCTTGCCTCCGGTGATGACCTTGCCCTTGAGGTCCGGGTCCTGCTCCACGGTCTTCAGGATGAGGTCGCGCACCTGCACGGCGGTCAGGTCCGGGTTCTCCGCGAACATGCGCGCGGCGGTGCCGGCCACCGTGGGCGTGGCCATGGAGGTGCCGCTCATCTCCTCCCAGTCGTTGCCGGGGACGGTGCTGAGCACGTCCTCGCCCACCGCGGCCAGGTCCACCACCTTGTCGCCGTGCGACGAGAAGCGGGCCAGCTTGTCGTTGTTCCGGTCCATGGACGCCACGGTGATGACGTTGGGCAGGTCCACGTTGGCGGGCATGTCCGGCACCTTGTTCATGTTGCTGCCGTTGCCGTTGGCCGTGGCCGCGACCAGCAGGATGTCCGCGTCCGCCAGCTTCTGGATGGCGGCCGTCCAGCGCTTCTGCGACGCGGCGTCGCGGTAGGAGTCGCCGAAGCTCGCGTTGGCGGCGCGGATGTTCACGCCGTGCTCGGTCTTCATCTTCACCAGGTAGTCCACCGAGCGCTCGAAGTTGGTCAGCAGGTCCGCGCCGTCGTACAGGCCGCCCACGCTGAGGATCTTCGCCTTGCCGGCCGCGATGCCGGTGTTGCCCTCGCCGTTGTCCTCGGCGGCGATGATGCCCGCCACGTGCGTGCCGTGGTCGGTGCCCTCGCCCTTGAAGGGGTCGCCCTTGCCGGTGCCCACGTTGAAGCCGTGGATGTCGTCCGCGATGCCGTTGCCGTCGTTGTCGATGCCGTCCCCGTCAATCTCCCCGGGGTTCGTCCACATCGAGTCATCCAGGTCGGTGTGCTTGTAGTCCACGCCGCCGTCGATGACCGCGATGACCGGCTCGCCCGTCAGCTTGGGCTTCGGCTGGGATGGGTCCACCTTCTTCGCGTCGAGGACCTTGTTCGCGTCCGGCTTCACCGCGACGTTGGAGCTCCCGAAGGTGAAGGCGGACGCCGGGACGCTGGCGCCCGGAGGCGTGGGGCGGCCCGTCGGGCGGTCCACGAAGTTGCCGGGGCGCGCGCCCTTGTTCTCGAAGCCGTCACGCACCGTCAGGGGCTTCGCCTTGGGCGCCTCCGCGCGGGAGGTCTCCGAGCGGGCGGTAGGGGCGATGGAGGCGGGCGACTTGCGGTTGATTTCCATGGTGTTCCTCCGGGGGGCTGCGGAACAGACCTACGACCTCCTACATTGTCGCAGCGCGCCACCGAAAGTTTCGTCGCGATGGTTTTTCCCGAGCGCCCCGGGCGGACGGGTGGGTGGGGTGGGCGTTAGAGACGGTCCATTTCCAGGTTCCAAGGAGGACGCATGAGCCAGGAGCAGTGGACCGCCATCGACCGCTACATCACCGACCACATGGTGGCGCCGGACGCGGCGCTGGACGCGGCGCTGGAGGCGAGCGCCAGGGCGGGGTTGCCCGCCATCAACGTGGCGCCGAACCAGGGGAAGCTGTTGATGCTGCTCGCGAGGATGCACGGCGCCCGGCGCATCCTGGAGGTGGGCACGCTGGGGGGCTACAGCACGCTGTGGCTCGCGAGGGCGCTGCCGCCCGGGGGCCGCATCGTCACGTTGGAGGCGATGCCGAAGCACGCGGAGGTCGCCCGGGAGAACATCGCCCGCGCGGGCCTGTCCGACGTGGTGGAGGTCCGCGTGGGCAGCGCCCTGGACACGCTGCCCCAACTGGAGAAGGAGGGACAGGGGCCGTTCGACCTGACCTTCATCGACGCGGACAAGGTGAACACGGCGGCGTACTTCGCGTGGGCGCTGAAGCTGTCGCGCAAGGGCAGCGTCATCCTCACCGACAACGTGGTGCGCAAGGGCGGCATCGTGGACGCGGCCAGCACCGACGCGAACGTCCAGGGCATGCGCCGCTTCTACGAAGCCGTGGCCGCGGAGCCCCGGGTGACGGCCACCGCCGTGCAGACGGTGGGTAGCAAGGGCCACGATGGCTTCAGCCTCGCGCTCGTCACGGGCTGAGGAGGCGGCGCGGTTCGTCGCAGAGCGCCTTCACGGTCCGGCGCAGCCAGACGTGCGCGGGATCGCGGTCGAAGCGGGGATGCCACACCTGCGCGACGACGATGGGGGACAGCGGCAGGGGCACGGGCCGCTCCCTGACGGGCATCAGCGTGGAGACGGCGCGCGCGAACCCGCCGTTGACCACGGCCAGGGCCCCGGTCCGCGCGACGAGGGCCGCCGCGGCGAGCAGGTTGGGCACCACGGCCGTCACCCGGCGTTCATGGCCGTGCTCCTCCAGCACGGCGTCCAGGGGCGTGCGCAGCCGGCCCCGCCGCGACACCACGACATGCTCCGCGCGGGCGAAGCGCTCCAGCGTCATCCGCCCCTTCGCGAGCGCAGACGCGCGCCCCACCAGGCAGACGGAGGGCTCCTCGCCCAGCCGCTGCACGCGGATCTCCGGGCCCAGCGCGCCCTGCACGCCGATGTCCAGGTCCACCTCGCCGTCGCGCAGGGACTCCACGTCCTCCGTGCCCTCCGCCACGAAGCGCAGCGTGAGGCCCGGGGCCTCTTCGCGTGCCCGCTGGTAGAGCGCATTGCCCAGCAGCGGGATGACGCCGTCGTTCACCCGCAGCGTCAGCGTGCGCGTCAGGCGCTCCGGCGCGGTGGGCGTCCCGGGAGAGAGCAGCGCCGTGGCGTCCCGCACCACGGCGCGCACCTGTTCCCGCAGGGCCAGGGCGCGGGGCGTGGGCACCAGTCCCTGGCCCGCGCGCACCAGCACGGGGTCCCCCAGGGCGGTCCGGATGCGCGTGAGCGTGCGGCTCATGGCCGGCGCGCTCAGGTTCAGCCGTTCAGCGGCGCGCGCCACGCTGCCCTCGCGCAGGAGGGCATCGAGCGCCACGAGCAGGTTGAGGTCCAGGTCCGCCATCGGCCCCATCCTAATCGTGGGGGCTTCACGGGGCGCGCACGGCGAAGAGGCAGTCGTCGTCCTCCCAGGACAGGGCCACCACCGCGCGGACGGTGGGCAGCAAGGGCCACGACGGCTTCAGCCTCGCGCTCGTCGTGAGCTGAGGAGCGGCGCGGTTCGCGGCGGAGCGCCTTCACGGACCGGAGCGGTCGGACGTGCGCGGGAGCGCGGTCGAAGCGGGGATGACACACCTGCGCGGCGACGATGGGGAGCGGCGGTAGGGGCTCGGGCTTCTCCCTGAGGGGCATCCGCGTGGGGACGGCGCGCGAACCCGCCGTGGGCCGCCACGACGAGCAGGTTGGGCACCACCGCCGTCACCCGGTGTTCGTGGCCATGCTCCTCCAGCACGGCGTTCAGCGGCGTGCGCAGCCGGCCCTCCGCGATACCACGACATGTCCGGCGCGGGCGAGGCGCTCCAGGGCTTCGGATGAGCGTGCGCGGAGGTCTCCAGGGATTTTTTGGGACGTCGTCGGGCCCGTTCCCTCTTTCTCCTCGAGTGCATGGGCAGCCTGGCCCGGCGGATCGTTGTGCGCATCCCATGCACGCCCATCACGCAGTGGCCGGGTCCTGGATGGGCACCGCCGTGATTCAGCCTTGCGTGAGGGCGGCTCTGGCCCAGCCCCACGGGAGTCGACGACGGGGGCGGAATTGTCATCCCAAATGAAGCGAGCGTTCTTTTCCCATAGGGAGGTTGCGACATGGACAGGCGGATGAAGTTGTTGGCGATGCTTGGAACGGTGCTCTTCGCGGCAGGGTGCGGTCCCGATGCGGCAGCGGACACGGACGAAGCGGGCGGCCCTGTTGAGGCCGCTTCCGCGTGTACGGACGCATGCAACCGAAAGTACGCGACGTGCACCAGTCGCTGTCCAAGCTCGGGTGCTGCCGGTGTCACGTGTACCGTGGCCTGTGCATCAGCGAAAATCAGCTGCACGGCAGGTTGCAGCTCCGTCACGGCCGACGCAGAGCGGGAATAGTCCCTCTCCGTGCCGTCGCGTCGTGGAGTCGTGGACGGCGCCCGGGACTGTCTCTCCTCGAGCAATGCCTTGCGGATGGCGAGCCTGGTTCACGCGTCTCGCGGCCCTCGTGTGGGAGGGCAGCGAGCGCCACGAGCAGGTCGAGGTCCAGGTCCGCCATGGGCCTCATCCCAGCCGTGGGGCCTTCACCCGACGCGCACGGCGAAGAGGCAGTCGTCGTCCTCCCAGGGCAGGGCCACCGGGATGTAGCCGTGCTCCGGCCGCGCGACGTGGGCCGCGAAGTCCGGGCTCATCCGCACGTTGTCCGCGACCAGGATGGCGCCGGGGCCAAGCCTGGGCTCCAGCAACCGGAGCAGCGGCAGGTAGAGCGGCTTGGCGCCGTCGAAGAGCACCAGGTCGATGCCGTCCGGCACGTCGTGGCGCAGCGTCTCCAGCGCGTCGCCCTCGCGGAACTCCACCAGGTCCACGAGCCCCGCGCGGGTGAGGTGCTCCTTCGCGCGGCGCACCTTCGCGGGTTCGTACTCCGTGGTGATGAGGCGCCCGCCACCGCTGTCGCGCAGCGCCGCCGCGAGGTGGAGGGTGGAGAGGCCGAACGACGTGCCGAACTCCACCACCGTCCTCGCGCGCCGCGCGAGGGTGAGCGCGTAGAGCAGCCGGCCCAGCTCCTCCGACACCGGCAGGTAGGCCTCCGCGACGCTGGCGTAGAAGGCGCGCGGGTCGCGGTGCAGCGCGTCCGCCCGCGCCTCGGGAGAGAGGGCGCTGAAGGGCGCGAGCACGGCGGCGTCCGTCTTGCGCGCGTCGGCGAAGAGGTGGGTGAGCAGGGTGGCGACGGGGGGCGAGTGCAGGGTCGAGGTCATGCCCTCACCGTGCGCCCGCGCCTGCTCCGGCACCAGTGCACCGGACGCACGGCCTTCGTGCGCCCGGTGCAGGTGGAGCGGGACTACCAGACCTTCACGCGCTTCTCCGGCGTGAGGAAGAGGCCCTGGCCGGGCTTCACGTCGAAGGCGGGGTACCACGCGTCCAGGTTGCGCACGGTGGCCGCGCGGTACATGCCCGGCGAGTGACCATCCGTCACGAGCAGCCGGCGCAGCAGCGGCTCCCGGAACTTGTTGCGCCACACCTGGGCGAAGCCCAGGAAGAAGCGCTGCTCGCCCGTGAAGCCGTCCAGCGTGGGGGCGGGCTGGCCGGCGAGCGACATCACGTACGCGTCGTGCGCGATGGAGACACCGGCCACGTCGGCGATGTTCTCACCGAGCGTCAGCTCGCCGTTCACGTTCATGTCCGGCAGGGGCTTGTAGGCGTCGAACTGGGCGGCCAGCGCCTGCCCCGCGGCCTTGAACTGCGCCAGGTCCTTGGGCGTCCACCAGTTGGACAGCTTGCCCTTCGCGTCGAACTGCGCGCCCACGTCATCGAAGCTGTGGACGATTTCATGGCCGATGACGGAGCCGATGCCGCCGTAGTTCACGGCCGGATCCGCGTTCGGATCGAAGAAGGGCGGCTGGAGGATGGCGGCCGGGAAGATGATGGAGTTCTGCTGCGGCGAGTTGAGCGCGTTGACCTCCTGCGGCGTCATGAACCACTCCAGCCGGTCCACGGGCTTGCCCAGCTTGGCGACGTTGCGGTGGTGCTCGAAGAGGCTGGCGCGCTCTGCGTTGCCGAAGGCGTCCCCCTGGATGACCTCCAGCGCGGAGTAGTCGAGCCACGTCTCCGGATGCCCGATGCCCACCTGCACCGTGCCCAGCTTCTCCTTGGCGCGGGCCTTGGTCTCCGGCGACATCCACTCCAGCGCGTCGATGTGGCGGCCCAGCGCGGCCAGGATGTTGCGCACCATCACGTCCGCCTCGGCCTTGGCCTCCGGCGGGAAGTGCTTCGCCACGTAGCGCTTGCCCACGGCCTCGCCCATGGCGCCGTTGGTGAAGTCCACGCCGCGCTTCCAGCGCTCGCGCAGCTGCTGCGCGCCGGACAGCGTCTTGCCGCTGAAGTCGAAGCTGGTGTCCACGAAGGCCTTCGACAGGAACGGCGCGCCGCGCATGATGGCGTGGAAGGCGAGGTAGTCCTTCCACACCGGCAGCGGCTCGCTGCCCACGAGCTTCGCGATGCCGGTGATGGCGCTGGGCTGCCAGACGATGAAGTCCTTCTGGGGCGCGAGGCCCGCGCTCGCGAAGTACGCCGTCCAGTCCAGCCCGGGCGCCTTGCGCGCGAAGTCCGCCTGCTTCCAGGGGTTGTTCACCTTGGCCACGTCCTGCGTGTCCTGCGCGGCCCAGTGGACCTTGGCGATCTTCACCTCCAGGCCGTAGATGGCGCGCGCCTTCGCGTCGGCGTCGGCGATGCCCGCGTTCTTCAGCTGCGCGGCGATGTGCTGCTGGTACTTCTCCCGCACCTCTTTGAAGCGCGGCGTGTCCTTCAGGTAGAAGTCGCGGTCCGGCAGGCCCAGGCCGCCCTGGAGGATGTAGGCGGCATAGCGGCTGGGGTCGTTCAGGTCCTCCGCCACCCAGAGGCCCAGCAGGCGCTCCGTGGTGCTCTGCCCGGTGTTGAGCGGATCCACGTCGCTGCGCAGGGTGGTGCCCAGCAGCGTGGCCAGGTCCTTGCGGTTGGCGACGGCGGCGATGGCGTCCAGCCGCGGCTTGAGCGGGGTCGCGCCGCGGGCCTCGATGGTGGCCTCGTCCATGAAGCTGGCGTAGTAGTCACCCAGCTTGCGGTCCTCGGTGCCGGGGGCGGCGTCCGACTGCGCGGCGGCCTCCAGCAGCGCGCGCGTCTGCTGAGAAGCGTCCTCGGCCAGCCGCGTGAACATGCCGTAGGCGGAGCGGTCGGGAGGGATCTCCGTGGTGTCCACCCACTTGCCGTTGACGTAGCGGTAGAAGTCGTCGCCCGGCGCCACGGAGGTGTCCATGCCCGGCGTGTCGACGCCGAAGGTCCCGAAGTAGGGCTTGGGCTGGGGCGCGGGCGCCGGGGCTGGGGTGGTGGCGGCCTGCGTCGGCGGCGGGGTCTTCTCCGCGGTCGCGGAGGACGCGCATGCGGTGATGAGCGCGGACGCGCAGACGCCGAACGTCATGCGCGCGGCGCCAAACGGCGGTCTGGAACGAAACGACATGGAGACTCCTGGATGGGCCCGAACGGGGTGACGTACTCTGGCGCACACGGGCGCGTCGCCAACAGCACAAACGCGGGTTTCATCCCGGTCATTGCGTTCCGCCCGCGTTCCCTGCCGCGGCGCTTCCACGGAGGTGCAGCGCTCCAGGCCCCGTGGGACCGGACGGACGGACCGCGGGGCCTGGACCCGGGGCTCCGGCAATCACAGCCGGCGGCTCACCGGACGGGGTCGCCCTTGAACAGACATGGAAGCGCCGACCGCACACCCGCAAGGTGGACGGAGAAGTCATGATTTGAATGAAGTGCTTTTAATTCGTGTCTGTCCGTTGACTGGAAAATCAACCCATCCCTATCGTGTTCGCGCCTTCCTCCCCCAGCCGCCTCCGAGGTGCGTCAATGGTGCGGAAACTCCCTGCGTGGTGCCTGCGATTGCCGGTCCTCCTGCTGTCCCTGCTCGTGCCGCTCGTGGGTTCGGCGCTGCCCCTCCGGGCCACGGTGGCGCGCACGGCGCTCGCGGGGCTGCCGACCACGGGCTTCCGGTTCGTCGACATCACGGTGGGGGATGGCACCGTCCTCAAGGCCAACTACATCGCGCCGACGACGCCGGGCCCCCATCCCGCGGTGATCTTCATCTCGAGCTGGGGGCTCAACGACCTGGAGTATCTGGCCCAGGCGAATGCGCTGGCCCAGCGGGGCTATGTGGCCCTCTCCTACACGCCGCGGGGCTTCTGGGCCTCGGGCGGGGGCATCGATACCGCTGGCCCGGCGGACATCGCTGACGCCTCGCGTGTCATCGACTGGATGCTCGTCAACACGCAGGCGGATGCCTCTCGCATCGGGCTCGCCGGGGTCTCGTATGGCGCGGGCATCTCCCTCATCGTCTCCGGGTTCGACTCGCGGGTGAAGGCGGTCGCGGCGCTCTCCTGCTGGACGGATCTGGTGGCGTCGCTGTTTGGCGGGGAGACCCGCCGGCCCCAGGCGGTGGCGCTGCTGGATGTCGCCTCCCGGCTGCTGGGCAGGCCCAGCGCGGAGCTGCGCACGACCATCGACAACTACTACGCCAACCGCGACCTCGAGGAGATCATCGCCTGGGGCAAGGTGCGCTCGGCGTCCACCTACGTCCAACGGATCAACGCGAACGCGCCCGCCATCCTGCTGGCCAACGCGTTTGGCGACAGCCTCTTTCCGTCCAACCAGCTCGTCTCGTTCTACGGCCAGCTCACCGGGCCCAAGCGCCTGGAGCTCGCCCCCGGCGACCATGCCGTCGTGGAGGCCACCGGCCTGGCGGGGCTCCCCAATCACGTCTGGACCAGCGTGACGCGCTGGATGGACCAATACGTGGCGGGCGTGGACACCGGCATCTCCCGCGAGCCGCCCGTGGTGCTGCGCACCAACACCAACGCCGCGGAGGGCTATGCGTCCTGGGCCAGCATCTCCTCGGGGGTGCAGCGCCATGGGCTGGGGGCCATCCGCCTGCTGGATGGCACCGGCCCCCTGGGCGGTGCTCCGACGAGCGGTAGCTCGAAGGTGATCTGGTCGGGCATCGACACCACCGCCGACGCGGGCGTGGTGCTGCTGACCAACGGGCTCCAGGCGCTGACGGGCATCCCGCCCGTGGTCTGGCTGCCGGGCGTCAGCCGCCTCAACGCGGGCGTCTGGACGTCCCCCGTCATGGCGCGCGGCGCCTCCATCCGGGGCTCCGCCACGCTGCGCCTGCGCGTCACGCCCTCCACCTCCGCGGGGACGGTCGTGGCCTACCTGTACGATCTCGTGGGCGACTTTGGCGGGCTCATCATCCATGTGCCCCTCAGCTGGAAGGGAGCCACGCCGGGGATGCCGCTCGACCTGGACCTGGTGTTCCCGGCCACGGCCTATGACGTCCCGGCGCTGCACCGGTTGGCCCTCGTCGTCGACACGGAGGACCCGCTCTACCTGGACGCCAACACCACCGGCGCGACGCTGTCGCTGGGGGGGCCGTCCTGGCTGGACCTGCCGGTGCGCTGAGCGGTGGCGAGGAGGGGCGCGTCGAGGCGCCCCTCCGTCGTTCCAGCGGGCCTGTCCGGTGTGTTAACGCTCCCGGCGCGCATGGAAACCGCAGCCTCGGAACGCACCCGCTTCACCCTGCTCGTCCTCGCCGGCGGCATCCTGGCCCTGTTGCTGTCGCACCACCCCGCCATCCTGTCCGGCCTGCGGCTGGTGCAGGGGGACGAGGGCGACGTGCGCTTCAACCATTACGTGCTGGAGCACGGGTGGCGCTTCGTCTCGGGGGATCCGGCGCACGCGCGCTTCTGGGATCCGCCCATGTTCCACCCCGAGCCCAACATCGCCGCGTACTCGGACGTGCTGCTGGGCGTGGCGCCCTTCTACTGGGTGTGGCGCGCGCTGGGGCTGAACGCGGACCTGTCCTGGCAGGCGTGGGCGCTCAGCATGGCGGTGTTGAACTACGCCGCGGCGGTGTGGCTGCTCAAGCGCGGGTTCGGCCTGCGCGCGGGCCCCGCGGTGGTGGGCGCGCTGCTCTTCACGGCGGGGGCGCCGCGCATCAACCAGCTCAACCATCCGCAGCTCGAAGGCCAGTTCTTCTCGCTCCTGGCCGTGGGCGCGGTGCTGGCGCTGACCCGGCCGGAGACGGACCGGCGGCGCGGGGTGGCGTGGGCCGGGTTGCTGGTGGGCGCGTTCGTGGCCCAGCTCTACGCGGGCTTCTACTGGGGCTGGTTCCTCTTCTTCTTCCTGCTGCTGGCGTTCCTCGCCGGGCTCGCGTTCCCGGACACGCGCGGGCGGCTGCTGACGGCGCTGCGCCTCCACCTCCCGGCGCTCGTGGGCTTCGGCGTCGTGGGGCTGGCGCTGCTGGTGCCGCTGGTCCTGCACTCACGCCAGGCCATTGGCTCGGTGGGCCTGCGCAGCTTCTCCGAAGTGTCCCACATGGTGCCGCGCATCTGGAGCTGGTTCTACGTGGGCCAGGACAGCTGGCTGTATGGCTGGACGAACGCGTTCTCCAAGTTCCAGCGCATGCCCATGGCGTGGGAACACCGGCTGGGCCTTGGCTTCGTCACTCCCATCCTGGCGGGCATCGGCCTGTGGCAGGCGCGCTCGCGGCCCGCGGTGCGGGTGCTGCTCGTCGTGACGGTGGCCACCCTCATCCTGGCCTCGCGCTACGCCGGTGGGGTCACGCCCTGGTGGCTCGTCTTCCACGGCGTGCCCGGCGCGGCGGCCATCCGGGCCCTGGCTCGCATTGGCGTGTGGCTGCTGGTGCCCGCGAGCGTGGGGCTGGCCCTGTTCCTCCAGCAGCGGCTCCAGGCGGGCCGCACGGCGCTGGCGGTGGGCCTGGGCGCGCTGTGCCTGCTGGAGCAGGGGCTCTCGGGCCCCGTCTATGATCGCTTCGAGTCCCGCGCGGACGTGGACGCGGTGGCGAGCCGGCTCGGGCCGCCCTCGGCCTGCGGCAGCTTCTTCTACGCGCCCACTTCCGGTGAGGCGCAGGAGTGGAAGTACCAGCTGGATGCCGTCTGGGCGTCGCTGGAGCGGGGCACGCCCACGGTGAACGGCTACTCCGGCAACTATCCGCAGGGCTGGAAGCTGGAGGACAACCGCCGCTTCGACGCGAAGGACGCCGCGCGCCAGGACGCGGCCCTGGAGAACTGGATGCGGTCGCGGCGGCTGGAGCCCGCGACGGTCTGCCGCATCGAGGTGCCGGCGCGGCGGTAGGTCCGCCGCGCCCGCGCCCCCGCGCCTACTTCGCGACGGTGGCGTAGTCGCCCTTGAGCGCGACGCCGGTGACGAAGCTGCCGGCGTGGCACTCGATCTCCGTGGCGCTCTTGCCTTCGACCTTCTTGTAATAGCTGACGATGTTGACCACCGCGTTGGCGCCGTTCTTCTTCGCGCCCTCCTGCAGGGAGATGAGCGCGGAGAGGGCGGCCCACTTGCAGGCGTAGTCGTCCGACTTGCCCACGCCATTGGTCTTCTTGTTCGTCACGTCGTTGCCCAGCGTCTTGAGCACGTTGGGCGTCTTCGCGCCGTCCAGGTAGAACTTCACCGAGCCGTCCAGCTTCTCCTTCGCCTCGGGCAGGGCCAGCACGTCCGCCAGCTTGACCTTCACCACGGTGTCGCGCGCCAGGGCGGGGCTCGCGGCGGTCAGGGCCAGCAACAGGAGGGCTTTCTTCATCGCGGGATCTCCAGACATCAAGGCCAGCGGCGGAAGATCAACGACGTGTTGATGCCGCCGAAGGCGAAGTTGTTGCTCATCACCAGGTCCGTCCGCAAGGTGCGTCCCTCGCCCATGACATAATCCAGGGGCGCGCACTTCGGATCCACGGCGTCCGCCGTGAGGTGCAGCGTGGGCGCGAACCACTCCGAGCGCATCATCTGGATGCTCATCCACGCCTCCAGCGCGCCGCAGGCCCCCAGCGTGTGGCCCATGTAGCTCTTGAGCGAGGAGATGGCGACCTGCTCTCCGAAGACGAGCCGCGTCGCCGCGCTCTCCGCCACGTCGCCCGTGTCCGTCGCGGTGCCGTGCGCGTTGACGTAGGGGATGGCGGAGGCCGGCACGCCCGCGTCCTCCAGGGCCAGCCGCATCGCCTCCGCCATGGTGTCCGCGTTGGGCTGGGTGACGTGGCGGCCGTCGCTGTTGGTGCCGTACCCCAGCAGCTCCGCGTGGATGGTCGCGCCGCGCGCCTTCGCGTGCTCCAGCTCCTCCAGCACCAGCGTGCACGCGCCCTCGCCCAGCACCAGCCCGTCGCGCTCGGCGTGGAAGGGGCGGGGGGACTGGTGCGGCGCCTCGTTGTGCTTCGTGCTGGTGGCGAAGAGGGTGTCGAAGACGGCGGCGCCGGTGGCGTCCAGCTCCTCCGCGCCGCCCGCGAGCATCGCCACCTGGCGGCCCAGCTTGATGGCCTCGTACGCGTAGCCGATGCCCTGGCTGCCGGAGGTGCACGCGCTGGACGTGGTGACGATGCGCCCGGTGACGCCAAAGAAGACGCCGATGTTCACCGCCGCCGTGTGGGACATCATCCGCAGGTACGTCGTCGCGGTGATGCCCTCGGTCGTCTTCTCGGTGATCATCTTCCCGAAGTCGCCCATGTTCTCCGGCGTCCCCGCGGAGGAGCCGTAGGCGATGCCCATCTTCCCGCTCTTGACCAGCGCGTGGCCCAGGAGGCCCGCGTCCTGGAGCGCCAGCTCACTGGCTCGTGTCGCCATCAGCGCCACGCGGCCCATGGTGCGCGTCGTCTTGCGCGAATAGCTGGAGGGGGGCAGCTCGAAGGGCGCGGCGGGCGCGCCCAGCCGCGTGTGCAGGCCTTGGTACTGCTTCCAGGGCTCCATCACCTGGACGGCGTTCTGGCGCGCGCGCAGCCGCGCCTCCACCGTGGGCCAGTCATGGCCCAGGGGACTCAGGGCACCCACGCCGGTGACGACCACGCGCTTCATCCGACCATCCCTCCGTTCACGGAGATCACCTGCCGCGTGATGTAGCCCGCGTCCTCCGCCATGAGGAAGCTCACCGCGGCGGCGACCTCCTCCGGCTTGCCCATGCGGCGGGCGGGGATGATCTTCATCGCCTCCTCCAGCACCTCCGGCGGCACCATCTCCGTGTCGATGAGGCCCGGGGCCACGCAGTTGACGGTGATGTTCCGCTTGGCCAGCTCCACCGCCAGCGCCTTCGTCGCGCCGATGATGCCCGCCTTGGCGGCGCTGTAGTTCACCTGCCCCCGGTTGCCCATCAGCCCGGACACCGACGCCAGCGTGACGATGCGGCCCGGCTTCTTGCGGCGCACCAGCGGCATCGTGAGCGGGTTGAGCACGTTGTAGAAGGCGTCCAGGTTGGTGTGGATGACGCTGTCCCACTCGTCCGCCGTCATGGAGGGGAAGGCGTTGTCGCGCGCGATGCCCGCGTTGCACACCACGCCGTAGTAGCAGCCGTGGGCCTCCACGTCCTCCAGCAGCGCCTTCTGCGTGGCCTCGCGGTCCGCCACGTCGAACTGGAGCACGCGCGCGTCGCGGCCCGCCTCGCGCACGCCCGCCGCCACGGCGTCCGCCTCGTCGCGCCGGCTGCGGCAGTGCACCACGACGTCGTAGCCGTCACGGGCCAGGCGCAGCGCGATGGCGCGGCCGATGCCGCGGCTGGAGCCCGTCACCAGCACCGTCTTGTCACCCATCTGTGTTGCCCCTCCTCACGACGTCCTGCCCCGGTTGCGGCTCGAAGACCGTCAGCGCCGCCGTGGCCACCTGCTCCGTCCCCAGGGTGAGGGTGCAGTCGAACTGGCCCAGCCCGTTGTCCGCGGAGAACTGGCGGATGACCTCGACGCGCAGGCAGTCCCCCGCCTTGAAGACGGGGCGGCTGCATTGATAGCGGCGGGTGCCCAGGAGGAAGCCCACCCGGGGCGTCTCGCCGCGCTGGCGCGCGTGCCACCCGGCCCAGGCCGCCACGGCCTGCGCCATGTATTCGATGCCCACCCAGCCGCCCACGGCGCCGCCTTCGAAGAAGAGGCTGTCCTCGCGCACCGTGACCTCCGCGACGATGGAGTCCGTGTCGCCCTCCAGCACGCGGTCGAGCAGCCGCATCCGTCCCGCGTGGGGCACCAGGTCCGCGATGGGCAGGTCGATGGGGGTTCGCATCAGCCGCGCTCCAGCACGAGGGCGGCGTTGCTGCCCCCGAAGGCGAACGAGTTGCTCAGCACCGCGCGCACCGGCCGCCCCAGCGCCTCGCCGGGCCTCACCAGCGACAGCGCCGGCAGCGACGGGTCCACCGCGCCGTCCCAGAAGTGCGCGGGCAGCTGGCCCCGGGGGTTGTCCGTGAGGGTGAGGTGCGCGAAGGCCGCCTCCAGCGCGCCCGCGGCGCCCAGGGTGTGGCCGGTGAGCGGCTTGGTGGAGCTGGCCTTCACGTCCGAGCCCAGCAGGGCGTGCACCGCGCGGCTCTCCATGGCGTCGTTCTGCACCGTCGCGGTGCCGTGCAGGTTCACGTAGTCCACCCCGTCCGGCGAAAGACCCGCGCGCTTCATGGCCTCCTGGATGGCGGCCATGGCGCCCCGGCCTCCCGGCTCCGGCGCGGAGATGTGGTGCGCGTCGGAGGACTCACCCCAGCCGGACAGGCGCACCGGGCCCGGCTCGCGCGTCATCAGGAACAGCGCCGCGGCCTCCCCGATGTTGATGCCATGGCGGTGGGCGCTCATCGGGTTGCAGCGCTCCTCGCTCACGGAGTCCAGCGCGCGGAAGCCCGCCACGGTGAACCGGCACAGCGAATCCACGCCGCCCGTCAGCACCGCGTCCACGGTGCCCGCGCGCAGCATCCGCGCCGCGCTCGCCAGGGCCTTGGCGCTGGAGGAGCACGCCGTGGAGATGACATAGGCGGGGCCCGCGGCGCCGAGCACCCGCGCGAGCGCCATCGCCGGGGAGCCCAGCTCCTGCTGGTCCAGGTGGAAGCGGCCCGGCATCACGCCCGTGGCCACGTGGTCCTGGATGGCGGACTCGCTCTCCCCGATGCCGGACGTGCTGGTGCCCAGCACCACCGCCACGCGCCCGGGGCCGAAGCGGTCCAGGGCGGCGTCCACGGCGGGACGCACCTGCGCGAGCGCCGTGAGCAGCAGCGCGTTGTTGCGGCTGTGCTGCGACGGCGGCAGGGCGTCCAGCGCCGCGAGCGGGCGGGTGACGACGCCCAGGTGCAGCGGCCGGTCGGCGTACCCTTCATGGAGGGCCACGCCGGACGGGGTGTCCGCGAACAGCGCCTGGGACACCTCCTGCTTCCCGGCGCCCAGCGCACAGACGAGGCCGAGCTGGTTGAGGAAGACGGGAAGCATGGGGGAAGTCACTCGTCCGCGACGCGTGAGTCGATGGTGAGCCGGTAGTGCTCGGAGAGGTTGGTGAGCTGCGTGCGCCCTGCCCAGCGCGGCTCGCCATCGTAGCGCACCGTCACCCATTCCCTGCCGTTCTTCGACAGGGTCCGCTGTCCCGGCCCATCCTCCAACGTCCAGCCAGCGGGCAGGGCGGCGCGCACGGCGTCGGCCGGCCAGTAGACGAGCTCCACGTCCCGGAGCACCCAGGCGGCCTGGAACTGGGCGGGCAGGCGGGGGTCGCGCTCCTCCTGGAGCGTGGCGCCGTCCCAACCCAGCGTGAAGACGCGGTGGTTCATGGCCAGGCCCACGAGCCGCAGCGCCTCCGCGTCCACCTCCATCAGCGCCTCCAGGGAGCGGGGGCCGCCCGGGTCCGCGTCGTGGGCGAACGTCAGGCGCTGGGTCAGGCTGACCGCCGCGCCCAGGGCCGCGGGCGGCAGGCGCAGCTCCGGCAGCGGCTCGCCGGGGGCGGCGGGCCTCGGCCGGGGCGTGGTGGTGCACGCGGCGAGGCCCGCGAGGAGCAGGGCGGGAATCAGGCCGCGCACAGGGCCTCGAGGACGCTCAGGCGCCGCTTGCTCTCCGCGACGTAGGGGTTGGTCGTGTCCCACGCGTACCCGGCCAGGATGGCGGAGATCATCCGGCGCACGTCCGGAGACGGGTTCGGGTGGAAGATGACCTGCTGGAAGCCGCCCGCGTACCAGGACTCCACGAAGGTGCGGAAGGTGTCCACGCCCGCCTTGAGCGGCCGCGCGTACTCCTTCTCCCAGTCCACCGGCTCCCCCGCGAAGGCGCGCTGGATGCAGGCCGCCGCGAGGCTCGCGGACTTGAAGGCGATGGTGACGCCCGAGGAGAACACGGGGTCCAGGAACTCGCCCGCGTTGCCCAGGAGCGCGAAGCCCGGGCCCCACAGCGACTTCACGTTGGCCGCGTAGCCGGTGAGCTTGCGCGCGGGCGTATCCCAGACGGCGTCCTTGAGCAGGTCGGCCAGGGACGGCGTCTCCTTGACGATGGCCTGGAGCCGCTCCGTGTCCGTGCCGGTGAACTGGTCCAGGAACTCCGTCTTCGCGACCACGCCCAGCGAGCAGCGGCCGTTGGAGAAGGGGATGGTCCAGTACCAGACGTGCACGTGCTCCGGGTGCACCGTCACGCGGATCTTGTTCCGGTCGAAGGAGCCGGGCGGCGTGCGGTCCTCGACGTGCGTGAAGATGGCGCCGCGCTTGGGGAAGTTCGACGGCGTCTCCAGGTCCAGGAGGCGCGGCAGCACGCGGCCGAAGCCGCTCGCGTCCAGGAGGAAGCGCGCGCGCACGCGGTACGTCTCCCCTTCGGGGGAGCGCGCCGTCACCTCCGGCTGCTCGCCGGAGACGTCCACGGAGAGCACCTCGTGGCGGTAGCGCACCGCAGCGCCCTGGCGCTCGGCGGCCTTGGCGAGCACGTGGTCGAAGTGGGCGCGCTGCACCTGGAAGGTGGTGCCCCAGCCGGCGCTGAACTTGTCGCGGAAGTCGAAGTCCGTGTAGCGCTCGCCGCGCACGAAGGCCGCGCCGTTCTTGTACTGGAAGCCCGCCTCCACCACGTCCTGGAGCATGCCGGCTTCCTCGATGTAGGCCATGCTCTGCGGCAGCAGGCTCTCGCCGATGGAGAAGCGCGGGAACTGTTCGCGCTCCAGGACGAGGACGTCATGGCCCTGCTTGCGCAGCAGGCCCGCCGCGACGGAGCCCGCCGGGCCCGCGCCGATGATGAGGATGTCCGCCGATTCCGTTTTCAATGTGTGGCTTTCCCGTCAGGAGGTCTGAAGCAGGGGGTGATGATCCAGATGGTGACCTCGCCCAGGAGCATGGCGAGGCCGAAGGAGCGCAGGGCGGGCGTGGCCGACAGGCCCAGCAGGCCGAAGGACAGGAGCGTGCTCACCCCGGCCAGGGCCACCGCGAGCCACGCGGAGCCGTCACCCGGGTGCTCCAGGAGGAAGATGCCGTAGTCCACGCCCATGCCCAGCAGCAGCACGAGCCCCAGCACGGTGAAGAGCTGCAGCGGCGCGCCCGCCCACCCGAAGGTGGCGAGCGTCAGCAGCGTGCCCAGCACGGAGGGGATCCACGCGCGCCACGCCTCGCGCCCGAAGCGGGCCACCAGCGTGAGCAGCACCGCGATATACCCCGCCACGATGAGCCACCCCATGATGAGGCGATAGCGGCTGAGCAGGCTGGAGATCTCCGCCGTCTTGTCCACCCAGCGGATCCCCTCCAGCCCCCGAGCGGCCTCCGCCAGGCGGGGCAGCACCTTTGGATCATTGAGGCCCCGCAGCATGAGGACGCTGTACTGCTGCTTCCCCAGGGTCCCCAGCCACTGCTGCCGGATGGCGGCGGCGGCGGGGCCCGCGAGGAAGCGCGACGGGGTGAGCGGCTCCTCGGCGAACGCGGCGCGCGTCGGCGCCTCGCCGGTGGAGGCGCTGACGGCGGCCACGGCCTGCGCCTCCGCGCGGGCGCTCAGGGCCGCGTCCTCGCGCTGCTGGGCCTCGGAGGGGAGCCAGTCGGACACGGCGCGGTAGCCCGCGAACACCTTGTCCGCGATCAGCGTGTCCAGCTGCCGCTTCAGCGCGGCCTCGCGCGCGAGCACCTGCTCGTCGCTGTCGCCCTCCACGAGGTAGAACTGCGCCGGGCTGGGCAGGCCCAACAGCCGCCCCAGCTCCCGCTGATCCGCGATGAGGGGCGCGGGCGCGCCCTGCAACTGGCGCAGGTCGTCCCGGGGCTCCAGCTTCCAGATGCCCACGGCGACGAGCACGGTGAGGATCGCGGCCGTCGCCCACCAGCCCCGGGTGGACGCGATGCGCGGCCAGCGGGTGATGGAGGCGGAGAAGCGCTGCGCGAAGGGGGTGATGGGCAGGGCGCCCGTGTCCATGGCGGGGAACCAGAACACCACCGTGAGGAACGCGGCGGTGAGGCCGGCGGCGGAGAACACCGCCATCTGCCGCAGGCCCGGGAAGGGCGCGACGCCCAGGGCCAGGTACGCCACCACGCTGGTGACGAGCGCGAGCACCATGCCCGGCAGCAGCGAGCGCATCACCGGGCCCCGCTCGGAGGGGGCCTTGCCCTGGCGCGCGGCGAAGTAGTGGAAGCCGTAGTCCTCCGCCACGCCCACCAGGCTGGAGCCGAACACCAGCGTGAGCAGGTGCACCCGGTCGAAGACGAGCGCGGTGACCGTGAGCGCCACCGCGCAGCCCAGGGTGAGCGACACGCCCACGAGCAGGATGGGCCGCAGCGAGCGGAAGGTGAGCCAGACGAGCAGCAGCACCGCCGCCAGCGACCCGAAGCCGATGGTGGACATCTCCCAGCTCGCCTGCGCGGCGGCGGCCTCCGCGTACAGCGGCACGCCCGCGGCCACGAGCCGCCCTCCGGGCACCGCGGCCTCCACCTGGGCCCGCGCCTTCTCCACCGCGGCGGTGACGCGCGAGCCGTCTCCCAGCGCGAAGGCGGACACCTTGCTCTTCCAGGTGAGGAGCACCCACTCGCGGCCCTCGCCGGACAGCCACAGCCGCCCGTCGCGAGGCCGGGCGGAGGTCTCCGCCGCGCGGGCCTGCCACCAGTCCGGCCACATGCCCAGCGGATCCGCGTTCCAGTCCGTCAGCTGCGCGCCCGCGGGCTGGTACAGCTTCATCAGCGCGGTGCCGCCCAGCTCCTCCGGGGTCGCGCGGGTGAGCCACTGGCGCTGCGCGGGCGTGAGCAGCCGGTCGCGGTAGGGGCGGTAGAAGTCCACCGCCTGTTCCAGCGCGGCGGTGCCCAGCACCGCGGGCTCCAGGTCGTCCGCGGACGCCTCGAGCACGCGCGTGGCCTCGTCCGCGGCGCGCTGCGCGGAGGGCCAGTCCTTCGCGCCCACCAGCAGCACCAATTGCCGGCCGGCCTCGTCCGCCAGCTTGCGCATGGCGGCGTCCACCTCCGGTGCCTGCTCGTCCTCCGGGAGGAGCGCGAGCACGTCGGTGTCCAGGTGGGCGTTGCGCCAGAAGTGCACCTGGTGCGCGCCCACGGCGAGCACCACCAGGGCCCAGAAGATGGCCAGCTTATTTGCCAAGGCGTTCGGTTTCCGTGGCGTCGGGGGGAGGCGTCCGCGCCAGCTGGTCGAAGACGATGACGCTCACGTCTCCGCGCGTTTCATCCAACCGCACCTGGCGCACGTAGCCGTCGCCCTCCAGGTGGATGTGCTTGAAGACGCGCGCGAGCCCCGCGTCCGTGGGCGTCAGCTCCAGCGTCCAGCCCGCGGCGCCCACCAGCTCCCCCTCCACCGTGAAGCGCTTCTGGAGGGCGGCCACGTCGCCCGCGAGCAGCGAGAAGAGCAGCTCGTTCACCGCCGCCAGCGCGGGCTCCTTCGCGGAGTCCAGGTGGTAGGCCGCGCCGCCCGTGCCCTGCTCGGCGCTCAGCGACTTGCGCGTGACCGTCAGCGTGGAGGCGAACGGCGTGCGCGTGTTCCACAGCACGCCCTGGTCGCGGGCCAGGAGGAAGTCCCCCTTGGACACCAGCGGCTTCTTGAAGCCCGCCACGGTCTTCTTCTGTTCGAACTGCCCGCGGATGAGCGGCGCGTCCAGCAGCCGGGCGCGCACGTCCTTCACCAGGTCCGCGGCATGGGCGCTCACGGACAGGAGCGCGAAGGTGAGCACGAGCAGGGGTCTCATTCGGGCCACACTCCCAACTTCTTCCAGAGGATTTCCGGGCAGACGAACTGCATCTCACCCGTCTTGAGGGACACCGCCACTTGCAGCGTGTGGGCCTGGTTCACCTTGCGCCCGGTGTCCGCGTCGCGCAGCAGGTAGTCGAAGCGCAGCCGGTTCTCCCATTCGGTGATTTCGGCGCGCACGATGATGCGCTGCTTGTAGGAGATGGGCGCGACGTACTTGAGCTTCATCTCCACCACGGGCCAGCCGTAGCCGGACTCGCGCATCTGGGGCCAGTCGTAGTCGTGGCGCCGCAGCAGCACGGCGCGCGCCAGCTCCAGGTACTTCACGTAGTGGCCGTGCCAGACGATCTCCATCATGTCGAGGTCGTGGAACGGGGGATCGATTTCGAGCTCGCAGCTCAGGTCAGGCTTCATGCAGCCTCCACTCGCGGTGGCGGATGGCGGTGAGCAGGCCCTGGAGCTCCGTGTCCAGGGCCCGGTCCTCCACCAGCAGGGGGATGCGCGCCTCCAGGTCCGCGTGCATCGCGGCCAGCGCGGGGCCGGGCTTCGCGTCCGCGTCCAGGCGCTGGCGCAGGGTGACGCCCTGGCGCGCGGCGATGAGCATCGCCGCCGCCACCTGTTCGGTCAGCTCCAGCACGCGCAGGCAGTCGCGCGCGGCGATGGTGCCCATGCTCACCTTGTCCTGGTTGTGGCACTCCGTGGAGCGGGAGAAGACGGACGCGGGCATCGTCTGCTTGAGGGCCTCCGCGGTCCACGCGGAGACGCTGATCTGCGCCGCCTTGAGGCCGTGGTTGATGGCCGCGCGCGCGCCGGTGGAGGCGGAGAGGTTGGCGGGCAGGCCGTGGTTGAAGCGCGGATCCACCAGGAGCGCCAGCTGACGGTCCAGGAGGTCCGCCACGTTGGCCACCGCGGTCTTCAGCCCATCCATGGCGAAGGCGATGTGGCCGCCGTAGAAGTGGCCGCCGTGCAGCACCCGCTCGCCGTCCGGGTCGATGAGCGGGTTGTCGTTGGCGCTGTTCAGCTCGTTCTCGATGAGCGTGCGGAAGAACGGCAGCGCGTCCTCCAGCACGCCGATGACGTGCGGCGCGCACCGGAGCGAATAGCGGTCCTGGAGCCGCTGCTCGTTGCGCGGCGGCTTGTCCGACACCAGGTCCGCGCGCAGCCGCGCCGCCACGCGCTGCTGGCCCGCGTGCGGCTTGGCCGCGAAGAGCGTCTCGTCGTAGTGGTGCGCGTTGCCGGCGCTCGCCAGCACGTTGAAGGCGGTGAGCCGCGTGGCCAGCCGCGACAGGTACTCCGCGCGCTCCCACGCCAGGCACGCCAGGGCCGTCATCACGGCGGTGCCGTTCATGATGGCCAGCCCCTCCTTGGGCCGCAGCTGGAGGGGCGTGATGCCCAGCGCCGGGAGCACCGCCGCGGCGGGCTTGCGCTCGCCCTGGTGCCACACGTCGCGCTCGCCGCAGAGCACCGCCGCCACGTACGACAGGGGCGTGAGGTCGCCGGACGCGCCCACGGAGCCCTCCGCGGGGATCAGGGGCAGCACGTCGTGCTGGAGCAGCAGCTCCAGCTGGGTGAGCAGCGCCACGCCCACGCCGGAGAAGCCCTGCGCCAGCGAAGCGAGCCGCGTGGCCAGCACCGCGCGCGTCTCCTCGGGCGTGAGGAAGCGGCCCGCGCCGATGCCGTGGTACGTGTAGAGGTGGTGCGGCAGCTCCGCGACCAGCGCGGGCGGGATGGACACCGTCACGGAGTCGCCGTAGCCGGTGGTGACGCCGTAGATGACGCCGTCCTCCGCGAGCAGCCGGTCCAGGAACGCGGCGCCCCTGGCGATGCGCTGGCGGAAGCCGGGGTCGGTGCCCAACCGGGCCGGGCGCTCCCGCCGCGCGAGCGCGCCCACGTCCTCGAGCGTCAGCCGCCCGCCGTCGAAGCGCACCGGGGTGTCAGAAGGTAGGGGGCTTCGCGGAGACATTCACCTGATCCCAGAAGGGAAAGAAGTTGAACCAGTCATAGGGCGCGCGCTGGAGGAGCGCCGTCACCCGGGCCACGTAGTGGCGCGCGCAGTCGGTGAGGGCGGCCTCGCGCTGGCCCCGGGGCAGGGTGACGCGCTCGAACAGGCGCTCGAAGTGGATGGTGTAGCCGTCGCCTTCATGGATGCAGCCCAGCAGGTAGAGCGGACACTTGAGCAGCGCCGCCAGCACGTAGGGGCCCACCGGAAATGGCGCCGGGTGGCCCAGGAAGTCGACGCGCACGGTCTGGCTGGCATTCACGGGGATGCGATCTCCCGCGATGACCACGAACTCGCCGGCCTCCACGCGCTCGTTGAGCGCGACGGCGGTGGCGGGGCCCATGTCGGTGACCTCCATCAGCCGGAAGTCATTCTCCGGGTTGAGCCGCTTGAGCAGGCGGTTGAACTGCTCCGCGTGCAGCGTGTGCACCAGGATGTTGAGCTTCACCTCGCCCCGGCGCTCGGCCATGGTGCGGCACAGCTCCAGGCAGCCCATGTGCGCGGTGACGATGACGCCGCCCCGGCCCGCCTTCGCGGCCTGGTAGAACTCCTCGCGGCCCTCGGTGCGCACGCGCTCGAAATGGTAGCGCCCGCTCACCGCCAGCAGCTTGTCGAGCATGGTCTCCGCGAAGGCCAGCACGTGGCGCACGCTGTCGCGCCCGCCGGGCGGATGCCCCAGCGCGCCCGTGGCGGCCTGCATCCGCTCCAGGTACTGGCGCGACGCCTGCCGCAGCGAGGGCCGGCTCAGCCAGTGCACCAGCACCACCGGGTAGAGGCAGACGCGGAAGGGCCAGCGGCCCAGCAGCCGGTGGATCCAGTACAGCACCCAGATGCCGGCGACGAAGGTGGTCTCTCCCATCTCCGCCCAGTGGCGGGACTTCATCGCACCACCTTGCGCCACAGCAGCAGGGGCAGCCGGGGCAGCATCCCGAAGAAGAGCCGGGCGTGCATGCCGGAGATGCGCACGTTGTCCCAGAGCACGTCGAAGTGGGAGATGCCGTCGGTGGGGTAGCGCACCCGGGTGGGCTGGTTGAGGATGCGCATGCCGCGCCAGAACAGGCGCACCAGCACCTCCACGTCGAAGTCCATCCGCTTGCCGATGCGCACCGAGTCGATGAGCGCCACGGTGGGGGCCAGCGGGTACACGCGGAAGCCGCACATGGAGTCGCGGATGGCGAACGACAGCGTGTTGATCCACACCCAGATGTGCGTGGCGTAGCGTCCGTACAGCCGGCCCTTGGGCACGGACTCGTCGTAGACGGGCGTGCCGCACACCAGCGTGTCGGGGCTCGCCTTCGCCAGCTCCAGGAAGCGCGGGATGTCGTTCGCGTCGTGCTGGCCGTCCGCGTCAATCTGGAGCGCGTGGCTGTAGCCCCGCGACCGGGCCGCGCGCAGGCCCGCCATCATCGCGCCGCCCTTGCCCTCGTTCTGGGGCAGGCGGACCACCTCCACGTTCGAGCTGTCCTCGCGCGCCAGGCCGTCCAGCACCGCCGCGCAGCCGGGCTCGCTGCCGTCGTCCACCAGCACGCACGGCAGCCCGTGGCTTCGCACGGCCTTCACCACCGCGCCCACGGCCTCGCCGTGGTTGTAGACCGGAATCACCGCGCAGACCTTCATCCCACCCCTCCACCCAGCACGATGCGGCCGCTGGCGTGCGCGCCCACGTCCGACGTCAACTTGAAGCCCAGCCGCCCGGACTCCGCCGCCCAGGTGAGCTCCAGCATCAGGTGCGCGCCGGGCGGGATGACCTGCTGGAACTTCACGGTCTCCAGCCGCAGGAAGTCCGGCGGCAGCGCGAAGTGCTCGCGGCCCAGCAGGAGCGCCCACTCAATCTGGACGACGCCCGGCAGGATGGGCGAGCCCGGGAAGTGCCCGTCGAAGTACGGCGAGCTCGCGGGGACCTCCACCGCCAGGAGCACGCGCTCGGGGGAGCGCTCGCGCACGCGGAACGGGGGGCGCTTCGGATCGAAGAGGGCGGTGAGCGCCGCCTCGGTGGACTTGCCCTGGGAGTTGACCGGCATGGCCTCCAGATACCGGAACCGGCGCGGCAAGGCACTGGAGTCGAAGTGCGGGGCCAGCTTCTCGCGCAGCGCCTGGTTCAGGGAGCGCCTGCCCCCCGACTCCTGGAGCCGCCAGCCCTCCGCGTCCGGCACCCCCACCACCGCGAGCACCACCCGCTGCCCTTCCGTGAGCGGCAGCACCCGCGCCTCGCGCAGCAGCCCCCCGTCCACCAGCGTCCGCTCCATGGCGCTCAGCGAGACGCGCTTCTCCTCCAGCTTGAGCAGCCGGTCGCGGCGCCCCATCAGCTGGAAGCCGCCGGGGACGGGCCGCGCGCGGTCCTCCGTCGTGAACCACGCGCCTTGGGGCAGGTCCAGGTGGGGTGAGCGCACGCACAGCGCCTCTTCGTCGGCGCGCACCTCCACGCCCGGCATCGTCCGCCACGAGGCGTCGTCATCCGTGTCGCGCCGGCGCCACGCGACGCCGCCCGTCTCCGAGCTGCCGTAGACCTCCACCGGAGCCCGGCCCAGCCGCTCGCGGCAGGCCTGGAGCGCTTCGAGGCTCAGCGGCCCTCCCGAGGAGAACAGCCCGCGCAGGTGGCCGCGCACGGGGGACCAGTCCATCGTGGACGGCAGGCGCTTCAGGTGCGCGGGGCTCGCCACCAGCAGCGCGGGGCCTGGCTGGAGCGCGGCCAGGATGTCCTCGGGGTAGGGCAGCGCGTGCGCGTCGAAGACGCGGCCGGACGCCAGCGGCCACAGCACCCGGAACAGCAGGCCGTAGATGTGCTGGTGCGACACGGTGGAGAGCACGGGCACGTCCCCCAGGTCCGCGTCGAACAGCGCGCCCAGCGTGGCCACCTCGCGGGACAGCTGCGACAGGCGCTTGGGGATGGCCGTCGGCTCGCCGCTGGAGCCCGACGTGTAGACGACCAGCGCGGCGAGGTCTGGCGACAGCCGCTGGAAGTCGTGGGCGCCGGACTCCGCGGGCGACAGCGGCGTCAGGCCCGGAGGGGCCCTGACGGCGAAGGCGTCCACGTGGGGGCGCAGCGCCTCCAGCGTGGCGGGGCGCGCGTCCGCGGGGAGGTAGACGCAGGCGCCCGCGTGCCAGGCCCCCAGGAGCGCGCTCGCGAAGTCGAACGTGTCGTCCGTGAAGAGCGCGAAGCGCTCGCCGCCGTGGGCTTCGAAGGCCGCGCGCCAGCCGGCGACCCGCGAGCGCAGCGCGCCCAGGTCCAGCACCGCTCCCTCCCGCCGCGCCACGGGGTGCCCGGAGGGGCGGCCGTGGACGAGGAGCTCTTCGAGCGCGAGCGGCTCAACCATGGGAGTGCCGTGCGCGCACCCGCTGCCGCACCACCCACTCGCCCGCGAACAGCAGGCCCATGAGTCCGTAGGCGATGAGGCCATTGTAGAGCGCCCAGGTCGCGTCGCTCGCCCACAGCGCGGTGATGAACGCGAGCGCGCCGTTGAGGACGAAGAAGCCGCACCACACCTGCGTCACCCGGCGCGTGTACGCCACGCCCGACGGGGGCAGGTCCTTCTCCCGCAGGCGCGCCAGCCGCTCAATCACGCTGGGTGGGTACGCGAGGCTGGTGGCGAAGACGGTGAGCAGCACCGCGTTGACCAGCACCGGGTAGAGCTTCAGGGGCAGCGCGTGGTTGCCCAGCATGCTGGAGCCCGCGAGCACCAGGGCGCCCACCGCGGCCGCGAGCCACATCTTCTCCCGCGTGGCCACCGCGCGCACCACCGCCATGGCCGCCAGGGGCAGCGCCATCCAGCGGGGCTCGAAGTGGCCCAGGCCCAGATAGACGAGCGGCGGGTAGGCGAGGCTCACGAGCCCCAACAGCACCGGGCGCAGACGCTTCACGCGGCGGCGGAGTCGCTGCCGAGCAGCCCGTGCAGCGCGTCCACCACGTCCTGCAGCGTGCGCACGGAGCGGAAGACCTCCGGCGGGACGCGCTGGCCGGCCACCGGCTTCAGGCGCACCAGCAGGTCGATGGCGTCAATGCTGTCGATGTCCAGGTCGTCGTGCAGCCGCGCCTCCGGGATGATGCGCGACGGCTCGATGTCGAAGGTTTCCTGGAGGATGGCGCTCAGGCGCTCGAACAACTCGTCCTTGGTCATGGGGTGACTCCTCGCTCTGGTTTTGGGGGGCTCAGGATCGCGTGCGGTGGGTGCTGACGAAATCCGCGAGCGCCCGCACACTGGCGAAGTGACGGCGGTTCTCCTTGGAGTCGCTCGCCAGCACGACGCCATAGGACTTCTGCAGCGCCAGGCCGAGCTCCAGGGCGTCGATGGAATCCAGCCCCAGCCCTTCGACGAACAACGGCGCGGCCGGATCGATGTCCTCCGGCGTGAGGTCTTCGAGGTTCAGCGTCTCGATGACCAGTCGCTTGATTTCGTGCTCAAGCTCCAACATGACCCTGGCTCTCCCGGGAGAAGTGATCGTGCAGACGGGTGGTGAGCTGGCGCGCGGCCTTCGCCGCGTCGCCCGCGTCCGCGTCCTTGGACGAGACGGGGATGTCGTCCTCCACGCGGATGATGTAGTGCATGGCCCTCGCGGGCACCTTCCACCACGGCATGCCCTTGGTCAGTCCGCGAGGCTCGCAGAGGATGGTGACGGGCGTGATGTCGCAGGGGCCGCGCACCGCGATGTTGGCGGCGCCGCGCTGCAACTGCATGGGCCCTTGGAGGGGCGTGCGCGAGCCCTCCGGGAAGATGATGAGGTTGTTGCCGGCCTTCACGGACGCGATGCAGTCCTGGATGAGGCCGGGCCCGGAGTCATTGCACAGGTAGCGCGTCGCCCGGATGGGGCCGCGCGTGAACGGGTTGTTCGCCAGGCTCGCCTTCACCACGCAGTCCGCGTTGGGGACCAGCGAGATGAGGAACACCACGTCGATGAGCGACGGGTGGTTGGCCAGGATGAGCAGCCCGGAGCGCGACAGCTTCTCCACCCCCTCCACCTCGTAGCGCAGCACGCCCAGGAAGCGCATGTAGCCGATGAAGAAGCGGAAGGAGTGATGCACCGCCAGCCGCGCCAGCCGCTGCTGACGGGCCGGCTCGCGCACGAACAGCTGGAGCAGCGGAAAGTAGATGAGCCGCAGGGCCAGCCCGCCCAACCCGAAGGTGGCGAACGACAACCCGGTGGCGAAGATGCGCCACGGTCGATCCAGCGCCTCAAGCATGGCGTTCCCACCGCCAGCGCCGGGCGCCCACCGCGTGCTCCCACCGCGAGGCGCCAGAGACGAGGAAGCGCAGGATGCGCAGGTCCGCCGGGAGTCCGGCCGGCTCCGGCTCCAGGGCCGCCCTGTCCAGGTCCAGGTCCAGGCCCGGGGACGGCCCGGCGGCGCAGCCCAGCCGGACGGTGTTCCCCTCCGTGCCGGCCGTCAGCAGACAGGCCCAGGCATGCGGGAAGGCCACGTCCTGGGAGAAGTGCTCCCAGGGGCTGGGCACGGGCTCGTCGTAGACGACGACCATCACCCGGGGGACGCCGTCCGCCAGCAGGCCGCACGCCTCCGTGAAGGCGGCCTCCACCGTCTCCTCGCCCGCGGCGATGGCCCCATAGGAGGCCGTGTCGCCCCGCGCGATGGAGTAGAGCGCGCCGATGGCGTTGTGCACCGACAGGCTGAAGGACGTGGGCGACAGGGGCTCCGAGCGGGCCAGCTGCGTGAGCAGCTCCACCGAGCGGCCCAGGTCCCCGTAGCGCGAGGCGAAGATCACCGGCGCGTCGGGCGCGTCCGCGTGGGCGCCATACGCCGCCTGCAACGCGATGCGGCCCAGCCGGTCCACCCGGCGGCGCATCATCGAGGGCATCTCCGTCAGGGCGGGCGTGCCTTCGGCGGGCAGAGGGTGTGGCTTCGCGAGCCACGCTTCCCAGTCGGCAGGGTGAGCGAGGCCAGGGGCCCATGCGGCCCAGCGCTGAACGGAGAATCCCATCATCGTGACGGGGAGGCCCCAAGCGCTCCCAAAGGCAACCTTTACCAAAGCATCCAGAGGGTGACAATTGGGGGTCCCCCCCAGGCGGTCGGGAGGCCCGACGCCTGCCTGTCCCCCTGCGCCCGCGTCGCCGCAACCGGCCGGTATTCCTGATGAAACGCGCAACTCTTCCTCGGCTTTCAGGTTCTCGCGGGTTTGTCCAGGGGAGACATCAGGAGGGCACTCCGTGGGTCGGAGGATGCCCCTGCGAGGGATTCGGAGCGCGGGGAGATTCAGGCCCGCGGTGCGCGTCCCGTGACGTCGCGAACGCCTGGGTTATTCACCCGACGTGCGCCATCGCGGTCTGGGTGGAGTCAGGAGCTCGCGGCTTGTCGCCGTGGGGGCGCGTCAGGGTTCGGCGGGGAAGAGGGCGCGCAGCTCCCGCAGCGTGCGGGGGCTGGCGCCGCGGGGGCCGGTGACCCAGATGCGCTCGGGCTCCAGCGCCAGCTCGCGCCAGGACACCGCGCCGCCGTCGGGGAGCACCACCTCGCCGTCCAGGCGCACCACCGAGTGGCGCCGGGACACCGCCTCCAGGCCGAACAGCAGCCGCTCCACGTCGGACCAGCGCGCGGGGGTGAACAGCAGGTCCACGTCCGACAGGGGCCGCAGGAAGGACTCGCCCGAACGGTGCTGCCAGGCCAGCGACCCGAACACGCCCACCGTGAGGTCCAGCGCGGCGCCCAGGGCGACGACGTCGTCCAGCGCCGGGCGCCACGCCGCGGGCGCCGCGTCCAGCGCCTCTTGCAGCGTGGGGGGCGGCAGCCAGCGCTCCACGGCCTGCATCGCGACGTGCAGGGACAGGTGGCGGCGGTCCGGCAGCGTGAGGCTCAGCCGCACCTCGTCGTCCCGGTCCGGCACGTCCTGGCGGGCGACGGCGAAGGGCCGGCCCTGCTCGCGCCACGCCGTCACCCGAGGGAGGACGTCGGGGCCTGGGGGCGAGCGCAGGTGCTCCTCCCAACCGGGGCCCAGGTACACCCAGTCATGCCGCACCGGACGTTCACCGCCCATGGGCAGCGGTCTCCTCGGGCCGAGTGGGATGCGGGTCTCCTTCCGCGGCACGGGACGGGGCCACCCCCGGGATTCGCGGCTGCGGAAGGGGAACGGACAACTTCATCCGCTGATTCATTACCCGGATTCATGCCGCCGGTGGGGCCGAACCTGCACGGCCGGGCGCGGTAGCCCCCGCTCTGACGCCACTCCCCGGAATTCAGGGTGGGAGTCCCGCGCACGCGGGGGCCTTCAGCGCCAGGGTTAGCGGGGTTTCTGGAGGATGGGGGTGGCGGTGCTCACGTGCTGCCGGCGCATGTCGATGAGGATGTCGTAGTTGCGCGCGTCCGGGGCCACGGGGCCGGCGGCGAAGCGGTAGAGGCCGCTGACGTCCCGCTCCCGGGGGAAGCGCTCCTTGACGAGCGCCTTGAGCATCTCCTTGGCCACCCACTCGGCGTCCACGGACACGGAGCCGAACTCGTCCAGGTAGTGGAACGGCGCGGAGGAGTCCGCCTGCTTCGCGGTGAGCACGAAGACGCGCGGCTTGCGATCCGGGACGACCAGGCTCGCGCCCTGCTCCATCAGCGCCAGCTCCCGGCCCTGGGGCAGGGCGAACAGCTCCAGGGACTGCTCGTGCGCGAGGAAGGCGCTGAAGGCCACGAACCCGGTGAGCAGCCCCGTGGCGATGCGAGGCCCGAACCGGGGCCAGATGGTGCCCACGTTCACCAGCGACGCGGCGAAGAAGACGGCCCACACCCCGGTGAGCGCGTTGAGCGTGCGGTAGGTGGGCCAGCGCTCCCCGGCGAGGAAGCTCACCGAGTACGCCGCCCCCGACAGCGTCACCAGGGCCAGCATCCAACGCCCCACGCCCGTCAGCCCGGAGCGGCGCCCCTCCACCGCGACGCCCACGCCCAGCAGCGTCAGCGTCAGCACCACCATGGCCCAATAGCCGTCCATGTCGCCGACCGGCGCCTCGTTGAGTGCGGACAGGGCGAGCGCGTTGGGGAACACGTGCGTGAGCGCCCAGATGGTCTTGTCCACCCAGTGCTTCTCGAAGGCGAGCCGGGGCGAGGGCGGGAAGACCCCTGATTTGAACAACACCTGGGTGACGAGGTACGCGAGCGCCAGTCCCGCGCCCATGATGAGCAGGTGCTTCGTCATCCACCGCGCGGTGTGCCGCAGCGACACGTCCCGGCGCACCACCAGCGACGCCGCCAGCAGCACCGCGGAGAACAGCCCGCTCACCTGGTAGATGAGCGTCGCGGTGGCCATGGCCCCCACCGCGGCCAGCGCGTGCGGCCAGCGGAGGCGACCTTCCTCTCCCGGGGCTCCGATGGCGCGCCGGGCGAACGCGAACGCCCCCAGCCCCAGCATCAGCGCCACCGCCTGGGGCCAGCAGATGCCCCAGTTGGCGATGACCTGCGCGGAGGGCGTCAGCGTGAGGAACCCCGCCAGGAGCGCGGCGGAGCCGGGCCGCCAGCCCTCCCTTCGCAGCAGCAGGAACACCGCCGCCGCGAGCACGCCCAGCCCGGCCACGCCCATCAGGCGCAGCCCCATCAGCCCGTCGATGCCGCCGGCCGCCTTCGCGGACGCCTCCAGCATCCAGCCGTAGAGCGGGCGGCCCTGGGAGGCGCAGACGCGGAGGATCTTGCCCGGCTCCTCACGCGCCTCGCGCAGGATGGCGTAGTCGTCGCGCAGGCCGTAGCGGTGGATGACCGCGTTCCAATAGATGAGCCAGGGGAGCAGGAGCAGCAGGGCCACGGTGCCGGGAACCACCAGCGCGCGAGGCGTGGGACGCGTCATCAACGAGAAGGCCATTGCGGTTGACGCAGCGTAGCAGATGCCACCCCGCGACTCCTGGAGGAACCGAGACACGGCAGGGTTCCAGTCACGGTGAGAAGTGCGGTGCTCCAAGCACTGGAGCGTCTTCTCCGAACTCCGGGCCCCGGGGCTCGCGGACGACGGTGAGCACGGGCCTGGCATCCGTCAAGGAGGGGGTGAAGAGCGAGGGCTGCTCGGGGTCCGCGAACACCGTGGCGAAGTCCTCCGCGGTGAGGCCACGCGCGAGCCGGGCCGCGAAGGAGTCCTTGAGCAGGCGGACGTAGTACTCGGCATCGTAGTCGCGCGGGTCGTCGCCCGCGGGCTCGCCCGGCGCGGGGCGCGGGCCGGGTTCTCCGTCCTCGGTGTCGTGTTCCGGAAGCAGGCCCGCCCGGCCGCCCGAGGCGCGGTAGATGCGCACGCGCTCGCCCAGGGACCAGTGTTCGCGGCCGTTGGTGAGCAGCGCCTCGTAGGGCAGCTCCCGGCGCTGCTTGCGCGTGGCCAGGTACTGCGCGGGGGACTTGGTCAGCCGCACCTGGGCGGTCACCTCGTAGGTGGGCACCCGCCGCTTGCGCAGCGCCATCACCGCGTCCACGTAGGTGTCGCGCACGGCGCGCACGTCCCCGGACAGCAGGTGCTGGAGGGCGCGGCGCAGGAAGTCCTCGCCGAAGGGCTCCGCGCGGCTGGAGCGGAACGCCACCCCGCGCAGCAGCAGGGGCCCGGCGTAGGGCCGCAGCGCGTAGTTCTTGGGTTCGTGCGACAGCATCGCGGCGTAGCGCCCGTCGAACTCCAGGCGCACGCGCGGCGGCAGCAGGGCCGCGACCTCCGACACCACGCGGCGCTCGTCGACCTCCGTCCAGGTCTCCGGCACCGCGAAGTAGACGCCGTCCGTGTCGGCCTCCAGCAGCGTCACGCCGCGCTTCGCCAGCTCGCGGCACAAGAGGCCCAGCACCTCGCGCCCGCGCCGCGTCACCTCGTTGGCGGCGTGCACGTCCGAGAAGCGCGTGAGCCCCATGGCGCCCATGTAGCCGTAGGCGGAGTTGACGATGAGCTTCATCGCCGCGGACAGCGCCTCGTTCGTGTGGCGCTCCGGGGAGCCCGGAGGGGCCTTCTTCGCCTTCGCCTTGGCGTCCAGGCGCTGGTCCACGAGCCGGTCCACCAGCGACAGCAGCACGTTGAGCCGGTCGCGCTTCGGACCGATGCGGTACTGGCGCATCAGGGACGGGTACAGGCTGGCCACGTCCGCCTTCACCACGTGGCGCGCGACCCCGCAGGCGAAGAGGTGCAGCGCCGCGCCGCTGTGGGACGTGCCGTCGCCGGACTCATGGGCGGGGAGCGCCGCGCCGGAGCGCAGGTAGGCGCGCACCAGCAGCGGATCCAACACGCCCGTCGCCGGGCCCGCGTCCGCCAGCCGTTCGTAGCGCCGGGGGGCCATGCGCGCGAGCGCGAACACCGCGCCGCCGAGCAGGTGCGCGAGCCCAGCGGCCTCCGTCACGTCCTCGCGCGCGTAGCGGCGCACCCGCTCTGGATCCCTGCCGAAGACTTCGTGCACGCGCGCGCCGGGGATGAGCTCGCGGTCGGGGCCCGACAGGCCCAGGTGCCGGGCCACCGCCTTGAGGCCGTGGCCGGGCAGGTCGCGGGCGGAGAAGTCGTGGCGGCGCACGGCGTCCAGCGTGTCGATGAACTCACGGCCGGGGACGGTGTAGCGCGCGCGGCGCATGGCGTCCGCCTCGCGGCCTCCAGGACCCCGGTTCAGCGCGGCGCCTCGGGCGGAGGGCCGGTGCCGCAGCCCTGGCAGGCCCGCGCGACCCAGCGCCAGCGACACGTTCAACCGCTTCGCGCGCTGGTCCAGGAAGGGCAGGTCGAAGCCGTGCAGGTTGTGGTTCTCCACCACGTCGGGGTCCGCCTCGCGGATGCGCGCGACCAGCCGACGCAGCAGGTCCGCCTCGCCCGCGTCACCGTCCGCCGTCACCTCCAGCGTCTCCGCGCGCCCTTCGGGGTCCCGCAGCGCGACCAGGAAGATGCGGTCCTTCGACGGGTCCAGGCCGGTGGTCTCCAGGTCGAACTGGAGCCGGCGCAGGTCGTCGAAGCCCATGCCTCGGAAGTACGTGCGCCCGGTGGCCACCAGGTATTGCTCCTCCGGGGGCAGCACCAGCACCGCGCCCGGGCCCAGGTCGCGCAGGTGGCCCACGCGCTGGTCCAGCCGCCTGGACGCGCCCTTCAGCACCGCCGACGCCAGCGCGCGGCCATCCTCCGCGCTCACCACGAACCGCAGCGCCCCGGGCCCCTCCAGCTCCCGGTACGTCACCGCGCCCGCCACGGGGGGCGTGCCCTCGCGCCGCAGCGCCGGGCCCAGGTGCTCCAGGTCCTGGAGCGACGCGAGCAGCACCCAGGGCCGGTACCTCGCGTCCTCGCGCTGCCGCGCGTGCGTGCCCGGCTGCTGCTTCCAGATGAAGGCGCGGCCATCCGGCTCCGCCCACACGGACACGATGCCCGGCGTGGGGTCCCACCCCCACAACCACTCGTCCTCCAGCGGATGGGGCGGGATGGCCATGGGGGAGAGGAGGTCGGGGAGGGGATGCGGCGGGGCGGGGGCCCCGCTCCGGAGGCTCTTAGGCGCCCCGGCCGCAGGGGCGCAAGTGCGGGAGACCCCAGGCATCCCGGCGCTGTCGGAAGGGCTTCGCATCACGGGTGTTTCCCCGCAGCTTGAGGCCCCCGGCTGACAGCTGTATGTCAGGATACCCAGGCCATGCAGCGAACCGAGCGTCTTTTCGCCCTCGCGGAGTACCTGAGGGGCCGTCGCACCGGCGTCACCGCGGAGGTGCTGGCGGAGCGCTTCAGCGTGACGGTGCGGACCATCTACCGGGACCTGGACGCGCTGCGCGCCGCCGCGCTGCCGGTGGGCGCGGAGCGGGGCCGGGGCGGTGGCTACGCGCTGGACCGGGGCTACAGCCTGCCGCCGGTGAACTTCACCGCGCGCGAGGCGGCGCTGGTGGTGGCGCTGGGTCGCTTCGCCATCGACATGCGGCTGTTGCCCTTCACCGGGACGCTGGAGTCCGCGCTGGACAAGGTGCGCTCGGCGCTGTCCACCTCCGCGCAGCGTGAGTTGCTGGCGCGGCTTCGGGAGCTGACGTTCCTGGGCGTGCCGTCGCTGCCCACGCGCAAGCCCGTGCGCGAGGCGCTGGAGCGCGCGTGGTTCGAACGCCAGCCCCTGCGCATCACCTACGTGGACGGCGACTTCCTGGAGACGGTGCGCGAGGTGCGCATCGAGTCCGTGGTGATGGACCGGCACGAGACGCGGCTGGACGCGGTGGACCTCGCGTCCGGTGAGCGGCGCCACTTCCGGTTGGACCGCATCACCCGCGCGGAAGTGATGGGGTGAGACGGCCGTCCTCGAGTCGTGCGTCCGGCCCCGCGAAGCGGACAGGCGCGCGCCGTCACCCAGGGCCCAATCACACACGGGATTGAGTCACGCGGCGTCACGTCGTCGCCAGACGTCGTGATTTGGCCGGAAAGTGGCTCAAACATGTTTTCTCCTGGCGTGGTGTGACAGGGGGTGTTGCTCAGCCCGCAAGCCGTGTGTGTGACGCCACGGGATGGGCCGGGCTGTGTCATCGGGTGCGTCGGACTGATGTATGGAATGTTTCACGAGACGGGACGGCGACTCTTCCTTCGCCGCACGTTGTCGTGCCGCCTGTCGTTGGGAGGGGTCCCATCACCATGTCGCTTCAAACCTTCGTGCCGCTGCGTGGGGAACGCTCACGCTTCCGTGTGTTGTCGCTCTGCGCGACGTTGATGTTGTCGGCCTGTACGGAGACGACGGGCGATGCGGCCACGGGACCCGAGGGCCCGCAGGGGCCCGCGGGTGCGACGGGGCTCCAGGGCCCGGCAGGCCCGCAGGGCGAACAGGGGCCCGCGGGCGAGCCCGGCCTGATGGGGCCTCAGGGCGAAACAGGCCCCGCGGGTTCGGGGGCTCCGGGTGCGCAGGGGCCGGTGGGACCGCAGGGGCCCGCGGGCGCGACGGGCCCCCAGGGGCCCATCGGCTTGATGGGACCCATGGGGCCGCAGGGCGTCGTGGGGCCCACGGGGCCTGCCGGCGTGAAGGGGGACACGGGCGCGAAGGGCGACACCGGCGCGGCGGGTGCAAAGGGGGACACCGGCGCGGCGGGGGCGAAGGGCGACACGGGCGCGGTGGGCCCGACCGGCCCCACGGGCGCGGCCGGGGCGAAGGGCGACACGGGTGCGAAGGGAGACACCGGCGCGGCGGGGGCGAAGGGCGACACGGGCGTGAAGGGGGACATGGGCGCGGCGGGTCCACAGGGGCCGGTGGGCCCGACCGGTCCCACGGGCGCGACAGGCCCCGCCGGGCCGACAGGCCCCATGGGGTCGGCGGGCACGCTGGGCCTCTATGGCGACGGTTCCGGAGGGGCGTTCAGCGTGGGCATGGGCCAGACGGTGGACCTCACCACCCCGAGCGGCGTGGCCCAGCTTCCCGTGGGCTTCAACATCCAGTTCAGCAACATCAACATCGCGGGCACGCTCGTCGTCCCCAGCGGCACGGTGCTGCGCTCGACGGGTGACATCACGGTGAGCGGGACGATCACCGTGGCGCCGGGCGCGGAGGACCTGGGGGGAGGCGGGGCGCCCACGGGCGTCGCCCGGACGGCAGCGGGTTCCTACAAAGGTGGCGTGGGGCTGACCTCGTTCCAGGGAGCCCAGGTGCGCAGGGTCCAGACCGCGGCGGGCGGGGCTGGCGCGCGCCTCTACGAGGGCGCCGGGGCGGACGGCGGCGCGGGGGGTGGCGCGGTGCTGCTGGCCGCGCGCGGCAACATCCGGATCAACCCGGGCGGCGTCATCAACGCCATCGGCCAGAACGGCGTGAATCCGCAGACGGCCGGACAGGGCATCGTGGGCACGGGCGGCGGTGCTGGCGGCATCGTGCTGGTCGCGGCGAAGGGCAGCATCACCCTGGGGGGGACCATCCGTGCGCAGGGCGGCAATGGCGCGGACGGCTTCAACGGCAACGGCGGCTCAGGCGAAGGCGGCGGCGGCGGTGGCGGTGGGGGCATCGTCCACTTCATCGCCTCCTCGTCGGCCAGCGTGACGGGAACCGTGATGGTGTCGGGTGGAGGGGCGGGCATCAACGCGCCGCCTTCGTCGGGCACGGCCATCACTCCGGGAGGCGGTGGTGGGGGCTGCGGTGGCACGGGAGGAAACGCGGGTGGCACCGTGCCGACGACGAACACGGTGGTGACCGCTTCCGCGGGGACGGCTGGCTACTTCCTGCAGACCGTCGCCCCCGAGCCGGAGTCGCTGCTGGGCCTGTGAGTCCAGGGGCCGCTGGGACCGGTGTTCATCCGGTCCCGGAGTCCCTGCCGGTGCGCTCCCGCGGAGCGCCAGCCCAGGCCGCCAGCGCCCGCTCGTGCGTCCAGGGTGAAGAGGAAGGCCTCGTCTTCGCGCGTGACGAGCCACAGGTCGTACGCGTGGGCCGCGTCACGGGCGCCTTCCAGGTGTCACGGGGGCTTCGCGTGGGGACCGCCAGCGCGAACGAGGGGACGGGGCCCCGTGCGCATGGCGAAGAGGCTTCCGGCCCTCGTTCCCTCATGCCGGACGGAGGCGGGGGTTCGGTGCTCTAGTGCGCACCTCCTTCTCTCCCGGAGGTCCACCCGGTGCCATCCCGTCTTCCGCCTCACGTGCGCATCGCCATCGCGGGCGCGGGCTTCGCTGGCCTGGGCATGGCCATCCGGCTGAAGCAGGACGGCATCGACGACTTCGTGGTCCTGGAGCGCGCGGACGACGTGGGCGGCGTCTGGCGCGACAACGTCTATCCCGGTTGTGCGTGCGATGTGCAGTCGCTGCTGTACTCGTTCACCTTCGCGCCCAACCCCGGCTGGTCGCGTGCGTACTCGCCGGGGGCGGAGATCCATGCGTACCTGCGCGACTGCGTGCGGCGCTTCCACCTGGCGCCGTTCCTGCGCTTCGGGCATGCCGTCCGCTCCGCGCGGTGGGACTCCGTCCGGAGTCACTGGGTGCTGGACACAACCCAGGGACCGCTCACCGCGGACGTCTTCGTGGCCGCGGTGGGGGCGTTGAGCGAGCCCGTCATCCCGCCCCTGCCCGGCTTGGAGCGCTTCCGCGGCAAGGTGATGCACTCGGCGCGCTGGGACACGGGCCACGCGCTGGCCGGGCGCGCGGTGGGCGTGGTGGGCACGGGCGCGTCCGCGGTGCAGTTCGTCCCGGAGATCCAACCGGCGGTGGGCCGGCTCGTCCTCTTCCAGCGGACACCCGCGTGGGTGCTGCCCCGGGGCGACCAGCCCATCAGCGCCCTGCGCAAGGCGCTATACCAGCGCGTCCCGGGCGCCCGCTGGCTGGCGCGCGAGGGCCTGCGCATCCTGCGCGAAGGCATGTCGCTGGGGTTCCAGTACCCGTGGATCCTGCGCCTCGCGCAGCGGTGGGCGCTGCGGCACCTGTCGCGCGTGGTGCACGACCCGGCGCTGCGTGCCCGGCTCACGCCGAGCTACACGATGGGCTGCAAGCGCATCCTCATCTCCGATGCGTACCTCCCAGCCCTCACCCGGGCGAACGTGGAGGTCGTCACGCCCCGCATCCGCGAGGTGACCGAGGACGCGGTGGTCACGGAGGACGGCACCACGCACCCGGTGGACACGCTCATCTTCGGCACCGGCTTCCAGGTGACGGACATGCCGCTGGGGCACCATGTCCAGGGCCGGGACGGCCGCACGCTCGCGCAGGTGTGGGCGGGCAGCCCCAAGGCCCACCTGGGCACCACCGTGAGCGGCTTTCCCAACCTGTTCCTCCTCCAGGGGCCCAACACCGGCCTGGGCCACACCTCCGTGCTGCTGATGATGGAGGCCCAGCTGGACCATGTGCTGGGCGCGCTGCGCTACCTGGACGCGCGGGGCGCCGCCGCCGTGGAGCCCCAGCCTGGAGCCCAGGACGCCTTCGTGCGGGAGATGGACGCGCGCCTGTCCCGCACGGTGTGGAACCAGGGCGGCTGCCGGAGCTGGTACCTGGACGCCACGGGCCGGAACGCCGCGCTCTGGCCGGGCACCACCTCCGCGTATCGCCGCCGGGTGGAGCACTTCGATCCCTCCGAGTACATCACGCTCCCCCGTCCTGCCTCCCGGTCGACGGGCCGCTCCTGAGCCGGGCGCCCGCCGTCGGCGAGGTGCGGGTGTGCCGCGAGGTGGGGGCGTTCGGCGTGGGCACGGTGCTCAACGCGAAGACGGCGCGCAGCCAACTGCTGGGCGGCATCGTGATGGGCATCGGCATGGGGTTGATGGAGGAGACGCAGCTGGATTCGCGCTCGGCGCGCTTCATCACCCAGGAACCGGCGGACGCCCACGTGCCGGTGAGCCCGGACGTGCCGGACATCGACGCCATCTTCGTCCCGGAGCGTGACCCCTACGTGAACGCCGTGGGCGCCAAGGGCCTCGGTGAAATCGGCATCACGGGGACGGCCGCCGCCCCCGCCAACGCCATCCACCACGCCACCGGCCGGCGCATCCGCGAGCTGCCACTCACCCTGGACAACGTGCTCGCGACGTCCTTCTCTCCGCCGTGATCGCGGCCTGTGTCCTTACGGCAGGGGGGACGCGGGGGCGCGGTGCGCCAGGGAGTCCGCCAGCGCGCGGATCGCGTTCGCGTGGGCCTTCCACAGGTCCTTGCCGGCGTGGAAGACGTCCAGCGGGTGCTGGGGCGGGAGGCCCTTCGCTTCGAAGTTCCGGCCGCCGGTGTCGGTGTAGTGCTCGTTCGACAGGTGGACCGTCCACCCGTTGGGCAGCGGCTTGACCAGCACGTCGGAGAAGGCGCCGCGCGTCGGGGTCCCCACCTGGACGACCTGCGGGAGCGCATGCATGGCCAGCGTGAGGACCTCTCCGGCGCTGACGGTGACGTCGCTCGTCACCACGTGGACCGGACCGTGGAAGGACGGACGCGACGAGGGCTGGAGGATGAACCGCTGGAGCGGGACGTCCTTCGCCCCCCGCGCCCATTTGGAGTACGCGGTCCGGGGCCTGTCCGTGAAGCGCTCCGCGATGGCTCGCGCGATGACATCGTGGCCACCCCGGTTGTTGCTCACGTCCAGGATGACCGAGTCCGCCTCCGCGAAGGCCGTCAGCGCTTCATCCAGGACCGGCTCCAGCGCGGCCAGCTCCTGCGCGGGCGTGGGGGCGTTCCCCTCCGCCGCGGCGGCGAAGCCCCCCAGCGTCAGGACGTTGAGGTAGCCGACGCGGGGCGCGGCGAAGCCCCAGAAGACGCGCTGGTTCGCGACGAAGTTCCCCTGCCCGCGCAGCACCGACTGGAGGATGCCGTCGCGATAGGCGCGCATCCAATCCCGATGCACCTCCCGCGCGGGACGGCCCGTCACGATGGCCGCCTGCTCCAGGATGGCGAAGGTCCCCGTGGCGCGCGGCTCGTACTTCAGCGTCTCCGCGGACGCCGCGTCCGCCAGCAGCTCCACGTGCGCGTCGTTCAGGGAGCGCAGCGCGTCCGCGAAGAGGGTGAACAGCGCGGGCCCCTCCATGCCCGGCGTGACATGGGGGCGCTGGGCGTCCAGCCGCGCGAGCCAGTCCGGCCCGCGCTCGGGGAAGTAGGCGTAGTGCTCCGCGAAGGTCGCCCGGAACACATCGAAGAGCTCCAGGGCGCTCCACACTCGCGGCGAGTCGCAGTCCGGGGGCAGGGCGGCCACCCGGTCGAAGCGGTAGCGCGTCTCTCCCGGCGCGGCGAGGAAGTCCCGGCTGTCCTCCGAGGGGCCCGGCTCCTGCACCCCGAACCGCTCCTTCAGCCGCGCCGGGGACGCGGGATCCGGATAACACCCGGCGGCCGTCTGGTGGTGCAGGCGCATGCCCTCCGGCGTCACCGTGAGCAGCCACCCATGGCCGCGCGAGCGCCACACGCCATGTCCCTCCAAGATGGCGTCCTCCAGGACGGCGCGGGGTGCGGCACAGGAGGCCAGCAGCCCCGCGAGCAGCAGGAGCACCCGGCCTCCTCGGCGTGGTCCACGCCCCAGCCCCCCGTCACACGTGGGGAGGGCGGTGCCATGGGGTGCGCTATAAACCTCGCGCCGAATGGCGGTGGCGTGCCCGCCGACGGGAGACATCATGGGTGGAGTCGCTCGGAAGTTGGGATGGGTGGGGCTGGCCCTGGTGGGGGCCTTCAGTCTGGGGGTGGTGGCGCTGCACCGGGGCGAATCCATCAACGCCATCTGGCTGGTGGTCGCCTCGGTCGCGGTGTTCATGTTGGGATATCGCTTCTACGGCCGTTTCATCGCTGAAAAAGCGCTGCGCGTGGATCCCACCCGCGCCACCCCCGCCGAGCGCCGCGACGACGGCCTGGACTACGTGCCCACGGACCGGTGGGTGGTGTTCGGCCACCACTTCGCGGCCATCGCGGGCGCCGGGCCGCTGGTGGGGCCGGTGCTGGCGGCGCAGATGGGCTACCTGCCCGGCACGCTGTGGATCCTGGTGGGCGTGGTGGTGGCGGGCGCGGTGCAGGACTTCGTGACGCTGTTCCTGTCCGTTCGCCGCGACGGCAAGTCGCTGGGCGACATGGTGCGCATGGAGCTGGGCCCGGCGGCCGGCGTGACGGCGATGGTGGGCGTGCTGATGATCATGATGATCATCCTCGCGGTGCTGGCGTTGGTGGTGGTCAAGGCGCTGGCGCACAGCCCTTGGGGCACCTTCACCGTGGCGATGACCATCCCCATCGCCGTGCTGATGGGCCTCTCCCTGCGCTACGTGCGCCCGGGCCGCGTGTTGGAGGTGTCCATCGTCGGCTTCGTGCTCCTGATGCTCAGCATCTGGCTGGGCGGTCAGGTCTCCCAATCCGCGGTCTGGGGGCCGTGGTTCACCTTCGACAGCCGCACGCTGGCGTGGTGGCTCATCGGCTACGGGTTCTGCGCGGCGGTGCTGCCGGTGTGGCTGCTGCTCGCGCCTCGCGACTACCTGTCCACCTTCCTCAAGATCGGCACCGTGCTGCTGCTGGCGGTGGGCATCGCGCTGGCGGCGCCGGACCTGCGCATGCCGGCGGTGACGAAGTTCGTGGATGGCACCGGGCCGGTGTTCTCCGGCAGCCTGTTCCCGTTCCTGTTCATCACCATCGCGTGTGGCGCGGTGTCCGGCTGGCACTCGCTCATCGCGTCGGGCACCACGCCCAAGATGCTCGCCACGGAGGCGGACGCGCGCATGGTGGGCTACGGCGGCATGCTGATGGAGGCCTTCGTCGCCATCATGGCCCTCATCGCCGCGTCGGTCCTGGAGCCGGGCGTCTACTTCGCGATGAACTCGCCCGCGGCGCTGATCGGCACCAGCGCGACGCAGGCGGCGACGACGCTCAGCCAGTGGGGTTTCGTCATCACCCCGGAGGTGCTGGAGCAGACGGCGCGCGACATCGGAGAGACGACCATCCTGTCGCGCGCAGGCGGCGCGCCCACGCTGGCGGTGGGCATGGCGCAGATCCTCCACGGGCTGGTGTCCGGGCAGGGGATGATGGCCTTCTGGTACCACTACGCCATCCTCTTCGAGGCGCTCTTCATCCTCACCACCGTGGACGCGGGCACGCGGGTGGGGCGCTTCATGATCCAAGAGCTGGCGGGCCTGGTGTACGCGCCCCTGAAGCGCACGGAGTCCTGGGGCGCGAACCTGCTGGCCACCGCGCTGTGCGTGTCCGCCTGGGGCTATTTCCTCTATCAGGGCGTGGTGGACCCGCTGGGCGGCATCAACACGCTGTGGCCGCTGTTCGGCATCGCCAACCAGATGCTCGCCGCGGTGGCGCTCACGCTGGGGTGCGTGGTGCTGGTGAAGATGAAGCGCGAGCGCTACGTCTGGGTACCCGCCATTCCCGCCGCGTGGCTGGTGCTGTGCACGCTCACCGCCGGCTTCCAGAAGGTGTTCGGCGCTGACGTGCGCGTGAGCTTCGTCGCCCACGCACGGGCCTTCTCCCAGGCGGTGGCGGAAGGACGCCTCATCGCCCCCGCGAAGTCGGCGGAGGAGATGGAGCGCATCATCACCAACGATTACGTCGATGCGGCCCTCACCGTGTTCTTCATGGCCGTCGTCGTGGCGACGGTGCTCTTCGGAGTGCGCGCCATGCTCGCGGCCCGGCGCTCGGCGGTGCCCACCGCGCAGGAGACGCCCTACGTGCCCACCGCCCGGGAGGCAGCGTGATGCGCGGCGCTGTTCAGAGGCTGCGACACGGCTGGCGCCAGGCCGTGCGCATCGCGCGCCAGATGATTGGCGTGCCCGACTACGACACCTATGTCTCCCACATGCGCCGTCATCATCCGGAGCGCGCGGTGATGACCTACGCGGAGTTCTTCAACAACCGTCTCCAGGCGCGCTATCGGGCCGGGGGCGGCCGGTGCTGCTGAAGCGATGAATCGTTGAGTATTCCGGTTAAAACTGCTTAGTGTGTTTTACGGGTCAGCCCCGTTCAACCCCTTCGCAGGAGTTCGCCGTGTCTCGTACTTCGACGCCGTTCCGGACGTGGGCGCTGGGCGCCGCGTTTCTCGCATCGTTGACGGGCTGTTCGGGGCCGGGGGACGTCGCCGCGTCCGAGGAGCCGCTGGGGGCGGTGGAGTCGCGGGCGCTGGCGACGCGGGTGGTGGGCTACCTGCCGACGTGGGCAGGGGACGTGAACACGCTGCAGTACGGGAAGCTCTCGCACATCAACTACGCGTTCGCGCTGCCCACGGCGTCGGGGGGGCTCACGGGGGTGAGCAGCTCGGATGCGCGGCTGCGCTCGCTGGTGACGCAGGCGCATGCGCAGGGGGTGAAGGTGCTCATCGCGGTGGGCGGCTGGAATGACGGGAACGACAGCGGCTTCGAGCAGATGGCCGCGAACGCCTCCACGCGCACGGCGTTCGTGAACAGCGTGGTGAACTTCATCAACGCGGCCGGGCTGGACGGCGTGGACATCGACTGGGAGTACCCGGATCCGGGTACGTCGGGGAACAACTACGCGCTGCTGATGCGCGAGCTGGGGACGGCGATGCACAGCCGCGGCAAGCTGCTGACGGCGGCCGTGGTGTCCAATGGCTCCACGGGCGGTGGGGTGCAGGCGTCGGTGTTCAGCGACGTCGATTTCCTCAACATCATGGCGTACGACGGCGGGCAGCCGCATTCGACGTATGACCTGGCGGTCCAGTCGTTGAGCTACTGGAAGGGGCGCGGGCTCCCGGCGTCGAAGGCGGTGCTGGGCGTACCGTTCTACGGGCGCTCGCCGTCGAGCTACGTGGGGTATTCGGAGCTGGTCGCGCGCGACTCGCAGGCGCCCTACAAGGACAACGTGGGGGACGTCTATTACAACGGCATCGCGACCATCCAGGCGAAGACCCGACTGGGGCTGCAGAACGGCGGCGTGATGATCTGGGAACTCTCCCAGGACACGTCCGGGAGCACGTCGCTGCTCAGCGCCATTGCTTCGGTGGCGCAGGGGACGGGGGGCACGGGCGCGTACCGGCTGGTGAACAAGGCCTCCGGGCGGTGCGTGGACATCAGCGGCCCGAGCACCACGGACGGCGCCATCATCCATCAGTGGGCCTGCCACACGGGCGCGAGCCAGCAGTGGGCGATGGAGGCGACGGACAGCGGCTACTACCGCTTCGTGTCGCGCTACAGCGGCAAGGCGCTGGACGTGAAGGACGCGAGCGCCGCGAACGGCGCGGGGCTCCAGCAGTGGTCGTACTCCAGCGGTAGCAACCAGCAGTTCAAGCCGGTGGACCTGGGCAACGGCTACGTCCGCCTGGAGGCGCGTCACAGCGGCAAGGTGCTGGACGTGACGGGCTGCCTGCAGGGCAGCGGTGACGGCACGCTGCTCCAGCAGTGGACCTGGTCCAACAACGACTGCCAGCAGTTCCGGCTGGAAGCGCAGTAGCCGGGCCTCCGTCGCGAGACCCGGGCCCGCTGTTTCCTAGCGGCCCTCCCGCTGCGCTCCCGCGAGGGCTTCACGAAGCTTCGCGGCGAGCACGCCGACGTGGGGCGACTTGAGGAAGGAGTAATGGTCTCCGGGCACCTTCTCCAGGTCCAGGCGTCCCGGGGCGAAGGCCTCCCAGCCGTGGTCCCAACGGGAGTCCTCCGCCTCGAACAGGGTGAACGGCCCGCTGGCCTGGGGCGGCTCGTAGACCCAGGCCGCGTGCAGGTGGACCTCGAACGCGTGGCGCATCTCACGCAGCGGCTGCTCCGCCGCGAACAGCGGCTGGCTCGCCTGCTCCAGCGCCTCCATCCACTCGGTGGGCGACCGGCCCTCGTGGGGAGGCAGCGGCTGTCCCGACACGCGCAGCAGATCCTCCAGGAACAGCGCGCTCAGCCGCGCCTTCGCGCTCACGTCATCCGGGTTGCCCGCGTGCAGGCTCGCGGACGTGTCGAGCAGCGCGAGCAGTGAGACGGTCTCTCCCGCTCGCCGCAGCTGGTGCGCCATCTCCCACGCCACGCTGCCTCCCATGGACCAGCCGCCCAGCAGGTAGGGGCCGTGCGGCTGCACCTCTCGCACCGCCTGCACGTACAGCGCCGCCATCTCCGGGATGGATTCGCAGGGGCGCTCCGCGCCGTCCAGGCCTCGCGCCTGGAGGCCGTAGAACGTCTGTGCGGGGCCCAGGGCCCGCGCCAGCTCCGCGTACGGAACGACGCCGCCTCCCACCGCGTGGACGCAGAAGAAGGGCCGTCCTCCCTGGCCTTCCTGGAGCCGCACCAAGGGCGTCCACGGCTCGCCGCCGTCGCGCAGCAGGTTCGCCAGGTGCTCCACCGTCGCGTTCTGGAACAGCGCCGTCACCGGCAGCGGCCGGCCCAGGCGAGCGCGGATGGCCGACTGCAACCGCAGCGTCAGCAGCGAGTGGCCGCCCAGCTCGAAGAAGTCGTCGTGCACGCCGATGGGACTCACCCCCAGCAGCTCCTCCCAGATGCGCACGAGCCGCAGCTCCAATGGCGTGCGCGGCCCCACCAGGGCGCGGGCTGGATCGCGGTTCACCTCCGGTGCCGGCAAGGCCTTGCGGTCCACCTTGCCCACGGGGTTCAACGGCAGGCGCGCCAGTCTCACGAAGGCGGACGGCATGAGGTGCGTGGGCAGCCGCTCCGCCAGCGCCGGACGCAGCGTGGTCAGATCCACGCTCGCGCCCACCACGTACGCGACCAGCTGGCGGTTTCCCGGTGTGTCCTCGCGCACCTCGGCCACCGCGTCGTCCACGCCGGGGAGCTGGTTCAGCGCCGCCTCCACCTCGCCCAGCTCGACGCGGAAGCCGCGCAGCTTCACCTGCGTGTCCGCTCGCCCCAGGAAGTCGAGCTGCCCGTCGGACCGCCAGCGCGCCCGGTCCCCGGTGCGGTAGAGCCTTGCGCCCGGGAGGGGGCCGTACGCGTCCGGGATGAACCGCGAGGCGGTCAGGGCTGCGTCGTTCAGGTAGCCCCACGCGAGCCCGTCGCCCCCCAGGTACAGCTCGCCCTCCACGCCCACGGGCACCAGCGCCTGCTCCGCGTCCAACACATACGCCAGCGTGTTCGCGATGGGCCTCCCGATGGGCACCGGCCGGCTGACGTCCTCGAGCCCCTTCAGCGGGTACGCGGTGGAGAACGTGGTGTTCTCCGTGGGCCCGTAGACGTTGCTGAAGCGATAGCCCGCCTCCAGCATCCGCCGCGCGGCCGGCAGCGACATGATCTCGCCTCCAGTCATCAGTTGCCGCACGCGCATCAGCGCCTGGGGATGCGCCACCACCAGTTGCTCGAAGAGGGCCGTGGTGAGGAACAACGTCGTGATGCCCCGCGTCTCCAGCGCCCGCGCCAGCTCCTCCAGCGAGGGAGGCCGAGCTCCCATCACCACGAGCTTCGCCCCGTGCAGGAGCGCGCCCCACAGCTCCAGCGTGGCGGCGTCGAACGAGATGGGCGCCAGCTGGAGCCAGACCTCCTCCGGGCCAAAGCGCGTGAACGCTGCCCCCTTCACCAGCCGCACCACGCCCCGGTGCGCGATGCAGACACCCTTGGGCTGCCCGGTGCTCCCGGAGGTGTACATGACGTAGGCCAGCGCATCGGCGGGCACGGGAAGCCGCAAGGGCTCCGGTGACTCGTGGGCGAACAGGCTCCAGGAGGGCTCCAGCGGCACCACCCGCGCGTCCAGGCCGGGCAGCTTCGCCTCCAGGCCCGGCTGCGCGAGCAGCACCTGGAGCCGCGTGTCCCGCGCCATGAAGGCCAGCCGCTCCGCGGGGTAGGTCGGATCCAACGGCACGTAGGCGCCGCCTGCCTTCAGGATGGCGAGCGTGGCCACCACCATCTCCAGCGAGCGATGGGTGCACAGGCCCACCGGCGTTCCCCCGCGTACCCCCAGCGCGCGCAGGTGCCGGGCGAGCTGGTTGGCGCGCGCCCCCAGCTGGGCGTACGTCAGGTGCCGCTCCTCGAACTCCACCGCGATGGCTCCAGGCGCGCGCAGCGCCTGCTCCTCGAAGAGGTCCGCGAGGGACGCCTCGCGCGGGTACTGGACCCGCGTGTCGTTCCAGGCCACGAGCTGTTCGCGCCGCTCGTCCATGGACAGCAGCGGCAGTCCTCGCAGGGGGCGCTCCGGTTCGGCGATGGCCGCCTCCAGCAGGCGGGTGAAGTGCTCCGCCATGCGCGCCACCGTGTCCCGCTCGAAGAGGGCGGTGTCGTACTCCCAGTTGAAGCGCAGGCCTTCCGGCGTCTGCGTGGCGAAGACGGTGAGGTCGAACTTCGCCATCCCTGTCTCGACGTCCAGCGGCTCCACGCGCAGGCCGGGAATGGAGGCAGGGGGACCGCCCGCGTTCTGGAGCGCCATCACCACCTGGAACAGCGGCGAGCGGCTCAGGTCTCGCGCGGGCTGGAGCGCGCCGACCAACTTTTCGAAAGGCACGTCCTGGTGGGCGAAGGCGCCCAGGCTGGTCTCCCGCGCCAGGTCCAGGAGGCCGTGGAAGCTCACGTCCCGGGGAGCGTGAATCCGCAGCGGCAGGGTGTTGACGAAGAAACCCACCAGGCCCTCCAGCTCCTGACGCTGGCGGCCCGCGAGCGGCGCGCCGATGACCAGATCCTCCTGGCCGCTGTAGCGGGCCATGAGCGCATGGAAGCCCGCGAGCAGCACCATGAAGGGCGTCACCCCACGGCGCTGGCCCAGGGCCTCGATGGCGCGGGAGAGTGCCAGCGATGCCTGGGCCGGAAGGTGCGCCCCCTGGAACGTCCGCACCGGGGGACGTGGCAGGTCCGTGGGCAGCGCGATGAAGGGCGGCGCGCCCTGGAGCCGGGCCCTCCACCATTCCAGCCGCGTCTCCACCTCGCCGGCCGCCCGCTCGTCGCGTTGCCAGCGCGCGAAGTCCGCGGGCTGGAGGGGCAGGGGCTCCCACGTCACCGGGGGGCCGCCCGTGGCCGCGGCGTAGTGCGCCATCAGCTCCCGCTCCATCACGCCCAGGGACCAGCCGTCGCTCACGATGTGGTGCAGGGTGACGAGCAGCGCGTGCTCCTCCGGCCCCACGCGCACCAACGTCGCGCGCAGCAGCGGCCCCTGCTCGAGGTCGAAGGGGACGCGCACCTCCGCCTCCGCGCGCCGCGTGAGCGCTTCCTCCGACGCCACCTGTTCCCGCTGGAGCGGGAGGTCCAGCGCCGGTGCGATGCGCTGCTCCGGCTGGCCCTGGTGCTCCGCGAAGGTGGCTCGCAAGGCCTCATGGCGCCGCACGAGCATCTGGAGGGAGTGCTCCAGCGCGTCGGCGTCCAGCGGCCCCTTCCAGCGCGTGAACCAGGGCAGGTTGTACGTGAAGCCGCCCGGCTCCAGCCGGGTGAGGAACCACAGGCGCGTCTGCGCGAAGGACAGCGGCGCGGATCCGTCCCGGGGGCCGGCCCTGAGCACCGGCGGTTCCTGCCGCTCCGCTCCGCGCACGAGCGTCGCGAGGTGCCCGGCCAGCGACTCCACCGTCGGATGTTCGAACAGCGCCCGCACGGGCAGCTCCACCTGGAGCCGTTGGAGCAACCGCGCCGTCACGCGGATGGCCAGCAGCGAGTGGCCACCCCGCTCGAAGAAGTGGTCGTGCGCGCCCACGCGCGCCACGCCGAGGAGCGCGGCGAAGGCGTCCGCCACCTCCTGCTCCAGCGGCGAGCGCGGGGCGACGAAGCCGCCCGCCCCTGTGTCGTCGTCCCCGGGAGCGGGCAGCGCGCGCCGGTTCAGCTTCCCGCTGGGCGTGAGGGGAAACGCGTCCAACAGCACGAACGCCGAGGGCACCATGGCGTCCGGCAGCCGCTCACGCAGCGCCGCCTTGAGCGCCGCCGGCTCCACTTCCGCCCCTGGCTGCGGCACCACATAGGCCACCAGGTGCTTGCCCCGCGTCTCATCCTCGCGGGCCACCACCGCCACGTCCTTCACGCCCGGGAGCCTCGCCACCGCGGCCTCCACCTCGGGCAGCTCGATGCGGTAGCCGCGGAGCTTCACCTGCGCGTCGCGCCGACCCAGGAACTCCAGCTCGCCCGTGGGCAGGTACCGCGCGAAGTCTCCCGTGCGGTACATCCGCGCGCCGGGATGCGGACTCAGCGGATCCGGCAGGAAGCGCTCCGCCGTCAGGTCGGGCCGGTGCAGGTAGCCCCGCGCCAGCCCGGCCCCGCCGATATACAGCTCCCCCGCGACGCCCACGGGCACCGGCTCCCATCGCGCGTCCAGCAGGTACGTCCGCGCGTTGGTGATCGTCCGGCCGATGGGCGGCAGGTCCGGCCACGTCTCCGGAGGGCCCTTCAACACATGCGCGGTGGCCGCGTGCGTCTCCGTGGGGCCGTAGTGGTTGTCCAGCACGCACCCGTCCAGCGCGAGCAGCAGCCGGCGCAGCGCGGGGGTGATGCGCAGCTGCTCCCCCGCGGTGTTGATCTCCTTGAGGGACGTGGGCAGCAAGCCCTCCGCGTCCGCCACCTCGGCCAGATGCTGAAGGGCGACGAAGGGCAGGAAGATGCGCTCCACGCCCCGGTCGCGCATCAGCGTCAGCAGGGCCCGGCCGTCGCGCCGCGTGTCCTCCGACACCAGCACCAGCTCTCCGCCCGCGGCGAACGTGGGGAGCATCTCCTGGAAGCACACGTCGAAGCTCAGCGCGGAGAACTGGAGCGTGCGGCCCCGAGGCGCGGTGGAGCGGCGCACCTGCCACTGGATGAGGTTGAGCAGCGGGCGGTGCGGCATCGCCACGCCCTTGGGGATGCCCGTGGAGCCGGAGGTGAAGATGACGTAGGCCAGCGTGTCCGGTCCGCCCACGGGTGGGGGCGCGGTGTCTGGCGTGCCGGGGTCGTCCTCCAGGAACAACCGCTCCGCTCCGCCCTCCGGCAGCCCCGCCGCCAGGCGCCGCTGGGTGACGAGCACCCGCGCGCGGGAGGTCTCGAGCATCAGCGCCAGCCGCTCCGGCGGATAGGCGGGATCCAACGGGCAGTAGGCCGCGCCCGACTTGAGGATGCCCAGCATCCCCACCGCCAGCTCCAGCGAGCGGTCCACGCACAGCCCCACCGCCGTGTCCGGCGTCACGCCGCGCTGGCGCAGCGCATGGGCGACGCGGTTGGCCCGCCGCTCCAGCTCCGCGTACGTCAGGTGCGCATCCCCGAAGCGCACCGCGACGGCCTCGGGGTTGCTGCGCGCGCGGGCCTCGAAGAGGGCGTGCACGCCAGGGTGCACGGGCACGTCCGCGCCCGTGTCGTTCCAGTCCATCACCGCTCGCGCCCGCTCGCGCTCCGTCAGCAGCGGGAGCGCGGACACGGGGGACTCCGGCTTCGCGACGGCGCCCTCCAGCAGGCGCGCGTAGTGCGCGGCCATGCGCGCCACCGTCCCCTCGTCGAAGAGGTCGGCGTTGTATTCCCAGCGCGCCTCCATCCCGCTCGGGTCGTCGTAGAGGAAGAGGGTGATGTCGAAGCGCGCGACGCCGGGCTCGAAGTCCACCTCCGTCACGGTGAGCCCGGGCCACTTCAGCGCGGCCCACGGCGCGTTCACGTGCACGAACATCAGCTGGACCAGCGGCAAGCGGCTGGGGTCGCGCTGGGGCACGAGCAGGTCCACCAGCTGCTCGAAGGGCATGTCCGGGTGCGCGTACGCGCCCAGGCACACCTCGCGCACCCGACCCAGGAGCGCGAGGAAGGTCGGGTCTCCGGACGCGTCCAGCCGCAGCGCCAGCGTGTTCGCGAAGAAGCCGATGAGCCGCTCCACCTCCCGCCGTCCACGCCCCGCCACGGGCGTGCCCACCACCAGGTCCTCCTGCCCGCTGTAGCGGGAGAGCAGCACCTGGAACGCCGCCAGCAAGGTCATGTACGGCGTGACGGCCGCCTTGCGGCTCAGCTCGCGGATGCCCGTCGCCAGGGCGGAGGGCAGGGGCAGGCGGTACACCGCGCCCCGGAACGTCTGCCGGGGCGGACGCGGACGGTCCGTGGGCAGCTCCAGCGCGGGGGGCGCTCCCGCGAGCCGGTCCTTCCACCACGCGCGCTCGGTCTCCAGGAACTCGCCCGTGAGCGCCTGCCGCTGCCAGTGCGCGAAGTCCGCGTACTGCGCCGGCAGCTCCGGCAGCCGGGGCGGTTCGTTCCGCGTGAAGGCGGTGTAGAGCGCGCTCAGCTCGTTCGCCATCCACCCCAGCGACACCGCGTCGCAGACGATGTGGTGCGTGACGAGGAGCAGCGCGTGCTCCTCCGGTGAGAGCCGCACCAGCGTGGTCCGCACCAGCGGCCCGCGCGCCAGGTCGAACGGCGTCCGGGCCGCGTGCTCCGCGTGCTCCCGCAGCGCGCGCTCCCGCCCGGCATCATCCAGCCCTTGGGCGGACAGGTCCTCGTGGTGGAGCGTCAGCGACAGGGCGTCGCGGATGCGCTGCACCGGCTGGCCCTCCACGGAAGCGAACGTGGTGCGCAGGGATTCGTGCCGCGCCACCACGCCCTGGAGCGCGTGCTCCAGCGCGGCGACGTCCAGCGCGCCCTTCAGCCGCACGAAGAAGTAGACGTTGTACGTGGCGCTCAGGCCCTCCAGCTGCGCCAGGAACCACAGGCGCTGCTGCATGAAGGACAGCGGGAGCGCCTCCGTCCTGGGGACGAGGGGGAGCGGGGCGCGCTTCTTCCCCGGAGCAACCGGCGAGGAGGTCGTCATCGTGAGGCTCCGTTACGTTTCGAAGGCCGCGAACCCGCGCGAGCGCAGCGCCCTGAGCAGGACGGCGAGGAGGAGGAACCCGAACGCCGCGCCCGCCATGACGGGCCGGACGCCCAGCCGGTCCGCGAGCGCGCCCTGCAACCACACGCCCAGCGTGAAGCCGACGAAGAGCAGCATGGAGTTGAGGCTGGCGATGCGCGCCTGCAACTCGCCGGACACGCGCGACTGGCACAGCGTGCTCAGCCCCGTGAGCGTCAGCATGTACAGCGCCCCCAGGCCCAGCACCGCCGCCGCCGCCAGCCCCAGCGAAGGGGACAGCCAGTACGCCGCCGCCACCGGGCCGATGAGCAGCAGGCTGACCTCCAACAGCCGCCCCCGTCCCAGCCGGTCCGCCAGCGTGCCCGCGCACAGGGCCGCCAGGAGCGCGCCCGCGCCCTGCGCCGTCACCAACATCGACGTGGCGCCCGCGTCCTGGCCGAACACCCGGATGGCCATCACCGGCGCCAGCGCCGTGAAGGGCGCGATGCACACCGCGATGGCCAGCGTCCCGGTCATCGCCATCGTCAGCGCCTCGTCCGCCCGCGCCACCTGGATGCCCCGCGCGATGCCCGCCCACAGGCCTTCGGGCGACGCGGGCTTCGCCGCCGCCGGGGCTCCCCGCACGCCCACGAGCGACAGCAGCACCATGCCGAAGGACAGCGCGTTGAGCAGCAGCACCCAGCCGATGTCCGCGTGCGCGATGATCAACGCCGCCAGCGCGGGGCCGCAGATGCGCCCCAGGTTCGCCTGGGCCGCGTTGAGGCTGAGCGCGCTGTGCAGGTCCTCCTTCGGCACCGACACGGCGATGAGCGCGGAGAACGCGGGCATGAACAGCGTGACGGCGCACCCGTTGAGGAACGAGATGACCGCCACCCACCGCACGCTGAGCCCTCCCGTGAAGGCCAGCGCCGCCAGCACGCCCGCGAGCGCCATCTGCAGGAGCGCCCCCAGCGCCACCGCGCGCCGCCGGTCGAACCGGTCCCCCAGCGCCCCCCCCAGCGGCGACAGCACGATGGACGGCAGCCACGTCAGCGCCGCCACGCCCCCCGTCCACTCCGCCCGCCCCGTCACCTTCGTCACGTACACGCCCAGCGCCAGCACCTCCATCCACGTGCCGATGTTCGACAGCGCCGCCCCGCCCCACAGGAAGGCGAAGTCGCGGTGCTTCAGCGCGCGGAGCGAGGACAGGCCAGCGGGGCGGGGCGTGGACACACTCGCTTTCTAATTCACCGAGAGCACGGGGTGTGCTGGGACTTCCATTCTGTTGGTTCTAGATGGAATTGCCTTGGAATCGTGCAGTGCTGCTTCAGTTCCGGCGAGGCAGCCGCAGGGTGAAGGTGGAGCCTTCGCCCAGGGTGGAGCGGGCGGACAGCGAGCCGCCGTGCAGCTTCGCGAGCGCGGCGGCGATGAAGAGGCCCAGGCCGTGGCCTCGCCCCCGGTCCTCGTCCGCCCGCTGGAAGCGGTCGAAGATGTGGGGCAGGGCGCTGGCGGGGATTCCCACGCCCCAGTCGCGCACGTGGATGAGCACCAGGCCGGGGTTGAGCGTCACGTCCACGTCGACGCGGTGCGAGTCCCCGCGGTACTTCACCGCGTTGGACAGCAGGTTGTGGAGCACCTGGCGCAGCCGGTCGGTGTCCAGCAGCTGGGGTTCCACCGGTTCTCCGGCGTGGAGGGTGAAGTCCACGTCCGGCTGCAGCTCTCGCCACTCCTGGATGATCTCCTCCAGGAAGGGCGTGAGGGCCGTGGGGACCCGCTTCAGCTCCAGCTTGCCGTCCGCCAGCCGCGAGGCGTCCAGGATGGACGTCACCAGCCCGTTCATCCGGTCCAGCTGGCGCAGGATGGCCTCCGCGGAGCGGCGCTCGTCGTCGACGCCGCGCTTGTGCACCTTGCGCAGCAGCAGCTGGGCGTTGAGCCGCGCGGAGGACAGCGGCGTCTTCAGCTCGTGCGCCACCCAGTTGAGCATCTCCTCGCTGGCGAGGCCCGCCGTGGACGCCGCCTCGCGCGCGGACGGGGCGGACTCCGGGTGGGCCGCCGCGTGGTTCTGGAGCGCGCTGCTCACGGCCTGTTCGAAGGTGGACAGGTCCACCGGCTTCGCGAGGAACGTCTGGGCCGCTTCCCGCCCCTGGGGCCGCGCCGCGCTCAGCAGCAGGAAGGGCACGTCCGACAGCGCGGCCTCCGCGCGCATGGCGTGCAGCAACTGCATGCCGGTGCGCCGGGGCATCATGTGGTCGCTCACCACCAGGTCTGGCGTCTCCGTGCGCGCCAGCAGGAGCGCCTCCTCGCCGTTGTGCGCGCGCACGACCCGGTGGCCCAGCTCCTCCACCACCTCGGAGAAGACCTCCAGGAGCGCCTCTTCATCCTCCGCGATGAGGACGAGGCTCATTCACCCAGCCCTCCGATGGAGGAGCCCAGCGGGTGGGCCTGGCCCGTCAGCAGCCCGCTCGCGGAGCGCATCGGCGCGAGCACCTTCACGCCGGCGTTGGTGATCTGGAACTCGCGAAGGTCGCTGGAGTACTCGCTGTCCCTCATCTTGAGCACCGACAGCAGGCGGTGCATCTTGCCGCGCAGCTCCACGTAGCGCAGCAGCAGCAGGTTCTCCCCCAGGCTGGCCACCGGGGCATCATTGAAGTCCAGCTCCGTGCCCACGACCTTGGGCACCTCCCGCGTGAACAGGGACGTCACCCCCAGCGCCCTCAGCCTCAGCGCCAGCGAGGCGACGAAGGCCCGCCGCCGCATGGGGTCCAGGATGGACAGCTCCAGGTCGGTGAGCCCGTCGATGACCAGCCGCCGCACCCCCAGCGCGCTCACCCGCCGCAGCAGGTCCGCGATGAGCACGTCCGCCTCCACCTCCAAGGGAGGCACGTGCAGGAACGTCAGCGCGTCGCCGCCGCGCAAGGCGCTCACGTCCAGACCCACGCGCTGCGCGCGGGCGGACAGCATGGCCGGGGAGTCGAAGAAGGAGACGAAGAGGGACTTCTCCCCCTTGCGCGCGCCCTCCGCGGCGAAGTGCGCGGCGAGCAGCGTCTTGCCAATGCCCATGCTCCCCGCCAGCAGCGTGGTGCTCAGCTCCGGCAGCCCCCCGTACAGCAGCCCATCCAGCTCCGGCAGGCCAAACCCCTTGCGCGCCAGCGTGGGCGGGTCGTCGAGGAGCTCCGGCGGCGTGGATTCCAGGCGCGGGATGAACTCCACGCCTTCCGGATGGAGGGTCATGACGTGCTCGCCCGCCAGGTGGGCCCGTCCCCGCAGCTTCACCACCTCCGCCCGGCGCACCCGGCGCGACCCGAAGGACTGGACGGACAGCGACACGATGCCGTCCACCGTGGTCGCCTCCGGCAGCGCCATCAGCCGCTCCAGCGGGTACTCCGTGGTGAACAGGCCGATGCAGTTGCTGGCGGCCAGGCCGATGCCCAGCTCGTAGAGGAACTCGCGCAGCCGCGCCTCGTCCTGCCAGAGGTCCCGGATGGAGCGCAGCCCGTCAATGAAGAGCAGCGCCGCGCCGCGCTCGCGCACCGTCTGCAGCAGCAGGTCCCGGGCATCCTTGGCGCCGCGCTTGAGCGCGGAGTAGGCGCTGATGAGGAAGACCTTCTCCCCCAGCAGCTCCGGCTGGAAGAAGGAGAAGTCGGACAGGGCCCCCATCAGCTTGTCATGAGGCTCCGAGGTGACGGTGGCCACCACGACGGGGAGGCCGCGCGCCGCGGCGGTGAAGGCCATCTGGCTGCACAGCACCGTCTTCCCGCACCCGGGCGTACCGGTGACGATGAAGGACTGACGGGCGGGGATGCCTCCCCCTAGCAAGGTGTCGAAGCTGGGGATGCCACTCTGGAAGAGGGACGGCTTGCTGCTGGACATTCCGGGGTCCATCGGACGGCGAGGGGGCGTGCGCGACACTTCCGCCGCTCGAAAGCGCGCGCCGGGACGGGGGCTGGCGGGAGACAGGGCACGCCCGAGGCACCCTCCGCCCGGAGCGGCATAGCCGACGCCCCCGACGCGAACCAAGATGGTGTTCGCGCGCCCGGAGCGCAGCGCCAGCCTGTGAACACCTCCGCCTGCCCGGCGGCCCTGCAACCGGGGTCAGCGTGAGGCGGAGGGGTGCTCGGCCGGGGCTTCGGTGCTGGCGCCGAAGCCGCGGAGGCCCAGCCACAGGGACACCGCGACTCCCACCGCGCAGACGGCCGCCACGTAGTGCGCGGGCGCCAGGGGGCTCTCCTTCAGGGCGAGCGTGACGGCGAGCGGGGTGATGCCGCCGAACAGCGCGTAGGCCACGTTGTAGGCGAAGGAGATGCCGGAGAAGCGGACGGCCGGAGGGAAGGCGTGCACCATCACCGACGGCACCACGCCGACGACGCCCACGCAGAAGCCCACGCCCGCGTAGAGCGGCACCAGGTGCTGGGGCGCGTGCGCGACGCCCCGGTAGAACACCTGCACGGCGACGAGCAGCACGGCCGACCCCAGCGCCATGGCCCGCGCCGGCCCCAGCCGGTCCGCGAGCAGCCCGTAGCAGATGCAGCCCAAGGTGAGCGTGAGCGTGGCCACGCTGTTGGCCCCCAGCGCCTGGGCGGGTGGAATCGCGTGCAGCTGCTGCATCAGCGTGGGCGTCATCAGGATGACCACCACGATGCCCGCGGTGAGCACCCAGGTGAGCAGCATGGACACCGCGACGGCGGGCGCGTGGCCCCGGAGCGCGGCCTTGAGCGGCAGCTCGCGCACCAGCGCATGGCGCTGCCGCATCTCCTCGAAGACGGGCGTCTCCTGGAGCCACCGACGCAGGAACACCGCGAGGAACCCGAAGACGCCCCCCACGACGAACGGCACGCGCCAGCCTCCGGCCATCACCTGCTCCGGCGTGAAGACGGTGTTGACGGCGGTGGCCACCAGCGAGCCCAGCAGGATGCCCAGCGTGAGCCCGGAGGTGAGCGTCCCGCACGCGAGCCCCACCCGGTGCTCCGGCACGTGCTCGGAGACGAACACCCACGCCCCCGGCACCTCGCCGCCCACCGCCGCGCCCTGCAGCAGCCGCAGCGTGAGCAGCGCCAGCGGCGCCGCGTATCCCACGGTGGCGAACGTGGGCAGCAGGCCCATCAGCAGCGTGGGCACCGACATCAGGAAGACGCTCAACGTGAACATCCGCTTGCGCCCGGTCCGGTCCCCGAAGTGCGCCATCACGATGCCGCCCAGCGGCCGCGCCAGATAGCCCGCCGCGAACAGCCCGAACGTCTGCAACTGCCGCAGCCAGTCCGCCGTCTCCGGAGGGAAGAACAGCCGGCCCATCACCGACGTGAAGAACACGAAGATGATGAAGTCATAGAACTCCAGCGCGCCTCCCAGCGCCGCCAGCCCCAGGGTGCGGATGTCCCGGGCGGACAGGGGGCGGGGAGCGGCCAGCGCGGAACGGGCGTCGTCGGTGGAGGGGGTCGCCATGCGGGAAGAACCCGAAGGATATGCCGGGACTCCCGCCCGGGCCCCATCCGTCACGTTACAAGGGAGTAATCACCGTAAAACCAGTTGACACGGTGTGCGAAACTTGTGGGGAGGTCTGGTCATCGGTATCTTCCTGGGATTTCAAGTTCCGTCCTGGGAGTACAATTTGGACAGGGTTGATACCGTGACGCCAACACCGGCGGTGCCTGGGGCGGACCTCCGCTTCGGGAAGTACCGGATGGTCCAGCGGCTCGCGTCGGGCGGGATGGCGCACATCTTCCTTGCGACCATCGACGGCCCGGACGGCTTCTCCAAGGCGTGCGTCATCAAGCGCATCCTCCCGGAGTACGCGAACCTGGAGCCGTTCAGCCGGATGTTCGCGGACGAGGCGAAGGTGGCGGCGCTGCTGACGCACCCGAACATCGTGCAGGTGTTCGACTTCGGGAAGATCGACGGTCAGTACTACCTGGCGATGGAGTGGATCCAGGGCCAGTCGTTGGACCGCATCATGCGGCACGCGGCGGCGGCCAACATCCCGCTGGGGCCCCGGGTGACGGTGGACGTGGGCATCGCGATGTCGGACGCGCTGACGTACGCGCACGCGAAGACGCTGTCAGACGGGACGCCGCTGAAGCTGGTGCACCGGGACATCACGCCGGGCAACGTGCTGGTGTCGCGCGACGGCATCGTGAAGCTGGCGGACTTCGGCATCGTGAAGAGCTCCGTGAACCTGGAGCGCACGGTGGCCGGGGTGGTGAAGGGCAAGTACGCGTACATGTCCCCGGAGCAGATCACCAACCGGGAGCTGGACCACCGCTCGGACCTGTATTCGCTGGGCATCGTCCTCTACGAGGCGTCCACGGGGCGGCGGCTGTTCAAGCGCGACTCGATGGAGGCCACCATCCTGGCCGCGTCGCAGGGGGACGTGCCGCCGCCGTCGCAGGTGTCCCCGGGCTTCCCGCCCGCGCTGGAGCGCATCCTGCTCAAGCTGCTCGCGAAGGAGCCGGAGCAGCGCTACCAGTCGGCGCGCGAGGTGCACGACGACCTGGAGCGCTACCGCACCGGGCAGCACTGGACGTCCGGGGGCCGGGAGCTGGCGTCGCTGATGGCCACGCTCTTCCCTCCGGATGCGTCCGGCCGGGTGTCCACGGCGGTGTCCGTGCCGGGGTCGATGCCGGGCTCCTCTGGCCAGGGCTCCACGCGCACGCCCACGGGCATCTCCAGCCCGTCGCCGTTCGAGCCGTTGGAGCACGCGGTGGATCTCCAGGAGTCCAGCGCGCTGGTGCCCACCGGCGTGTTGCCGCGGAGCACGGGGTCGGGGTCCGCCACGGGAATCATCCCGCCGCCGGAGCAGGGCGCCGCGCCCGGGGCGTTCCCCTGGCCGCTGGCCGCCGCGGCGGGCGTCGCGCTGGTGGGCAGCGCGGTGTTCTGGCTGTTCCTGGCATGAGGGGCGGCGGGCGCATGGTGTCGTCGTGGGAAGTGGGACAACACACGTGAAGAATCAGAAGACCTGGGTCGCTGTCATCCTGCTGGGAACCGTGGCCGCGAACGCCGGGGCCTACCTGGTGGTGCGCTCGCGCAAGGCGGCGCAGGCCGTGGCCCCGCCCGTCGCCACGCGGCCCTCCACGCCTCCGTCCGAGGTGGCCGCCCCGCCCCCGGTGGCGCCGGCGCTGGAGGACGCGAGCGCGGGGCTGTCGCGGGCGCGGCGCGCGTCGGGGTTGGCCGCGCTGGAGGACCGCGACTACGCCAAGGCGGTGACGGACTTCACGGAGGCGCTCAGCCTGCGCAAGGACAACGGCGGCGACCTGGTGGAGCTGCTGCGCATCGCCACCGACCTGCGCTCCCGCGAGCAGTCGCGGACCGCCCAGACGTCCACCCCTCGTGACCCGGCGCCCTCGCGTGTCACGCCCCGCACGCGCGCCGCCAGGATCGCCGCCCAGCGCGCGCAGGCCCGGGAGCAGCAGACGGCCCCGCAGCAGGAGGAGGCGCGGGGGGGACTGTTGCTGGTGACATCCACGCCGCCGGGGCTGGTGGTGATGGTGGATGGCAAGGCGGTGGACATGACGCCCGCGCGGCTGCCGGTGTCCGCCGGGTCGCACCGCGTGGTGCTCGCGCAGGGCGACCGCCACCTCTACGAGGAGACGGTGGTGGTGGACGAGGACGTGGTGCGCTCGCTCAACCGCGACCTCAGCGCGGAGCTGACGCCGCCCACGCCACGGCCCGCCGCGGTGCCCGTGGCCGCGGTCGCGCCGCCGCCCGCCTCGAGCGCGGTGCCCGTGGGAGGCCTGTCCGCGGGCGCCCGCTCCCAGGACGTCACGCCGCCGCCAGAGCCGTCCGTGGCGAAGGCCGCCGTGGCGCAGGTGGCGCAGCGGGGCGACCTGGAGGTCACGTCGCCGGGGCTCTACGGCGAGGTGTGGATCAACAACCGCCCCTATGGCTTCCCGCCCGTCTCCGCGCAGGCCCTGCCCGCCGGGCCCGCGCGCGTGGAGGTCCGCGTCAACGGCGAGGTGAAGCGCCGCATGACGGTGGAGGTCGAGCCCGGCCGCAGCACCCGCGTGCGCGTGAAGTGAAACACGGCTCACACCCGCATTCGACGCGGTGCATGTAAATCCAGAACTTTCGGATGGTGTTGGATCCGGTACACTCGGCTCCGCGTGGAGGACGTCTCCGCTGGAGGCAGGTCCCGCGTTTCCCGCCGTCGAGAGGTTGTTTCGTATGGGTTTCACCAGGCACGGGTGGTCGGGCCGTCGTGTGTGTGTATTGCTGGCGCTCTTGAGCGCGGGCACGGGCTTCGCGCAGTCGGACCCCGACGCCACGCTGGATCCAGGGCCGCCGGAGACGCCCTCCGCCCAGGAGGCCCTCGAGACGCGGCGCGATGAACAGCAGGAGAGCCTGGGCGACGAGCCGGAGGTGCACAGCCAGGTGGCGTCGTTCGCCATCACCAAGCTGCATGACTCGCCGGCGGTGGTGACGGCCATCACCGCGGAGGAGATCCGCGCGTCGGGTGCGCGCGACCTGATGGACGTGCTGCTCCAGGTGCCGGGCTTCTTCTTCGGCGTGGACGTGTCCGGCACGGTGGGGCCGGGCTTCCGGGGCCTGTGGGGCCAGGAAGGCAAGGTGCTGCTCCTCATCGACGGCAAGGAGATCAACGAGCAGCTCTACTCCACCCTCCAGCTGGGCCATGAGTTCCCGGTGGAGCTGATCGAGCGCATCGAGGTGGTGCGCGGGCCGGGCTCCGTCATCTATGGCGGCAACGCGGAGCTGGCCGTCATCAACGTCATCACCCGCGGCATCCAGGGCAGCACGGACGTGCTGGCGGTGGGCACCTACGGGCAGCTGGCGCACGGCAACGGCCGCCGGAGCCTGACGCTGTCGGGGCGCAAGGTGTTCGAGAGCGTGCCGGGCCTGAGCGCCTTCGCCTCCGCGTCGCTGGGGCAGGGCCAGCGCAGCGACGCCATCTTCACGGACTTCGCTGGCCATTCCGCGAGCATGAACGGCGCGTCGGCGCTGGACCCCACGGTGGTGCAGGCGGGCGTGGGCTTCCGCGACCTGCAGTTGAGCGTGCTCTACCTGCGCCAGGACACCACGTCGGTCGTGTCCGTGGACGAGGTGCTGCCCGCTCCCGCGAACACCGACTTCGAGTCCTTCCACGCGGAGCTGAGCGACCGCTTCCGGCCCACGGACCGGATCGAGATCATCCCCCGGCTGAACCTCACGCTGGGCGAGTCCTACCGGGACTCGGACGAGTCGTCGGAGTTCTTCTACGACAAGCGCTACCGCCGCCTGCGGGGCCGGGCCCTGGCGCGCTGGGCGGCGCTGGACTTCCTCCAGCTGACGGGCGGCGTGGACCTGGCGTTCGACCAGGGGCAGCTGCGCGGACCGGCGGGCATTGGCCAGCAGGAGGCCTTCAACGGGGACGAGGACGTCGTCTCCTACCGCAACGTCGCGGCCTTCGTGGAGGCGTACTCGGACAACCCCATCGCCACGGTGGTGGCGGGCGCGCGCTTCGAGGACCACAGCTTCTTCGGCAGCTCCTTCGTGCCGCGCCTGGTGCTGCTCAAGTCCTTCGGGCCGGTGAGCGGCAAGGCGCTCTACAGCCGCGCCTTCCGCGCGCCCGGCATCGAGAACATCTCCCTGGGCCAGGACGTCCGGCCGGAGCGCACCACCGTGTACGAGCTGGAGGCCACGGTGCGCCTGGGCGAGGGCCAGGCGGTGAGCGCCAACGCCTTCGACGTGGGCGTGACGGACCCCATCATCTATTCGTATGACGCGGAGACGGCGTCGGAGGCGTACCGCAACCTGGGCCGCCTGGGCAGCCGGGGCGTCGAGCTGGACTACCGCCTGCGCGGGCCGTGGGGCCGCGTCCAGGCGGGCTATTCCTTCTACCGGCCGGGCGGGCGCAACGACGTGGAGGACTACCTGGTGCCCGGGCACCCCAAGGCCTTCACGGGCCTGCCCACGCACAAGGTGACGCTGACGGGCACCGCGAAGGTGCTGCCGTGGCTGTCCGTCAGCCCCACCGCCGTGCTGGTGGGCCAGCGCTTCGCCGTCGGCGCGCCGGACGAGGAGGGCGTGTCCGACGTCCAGACGCTGTCACCCCGGCTGCTGCTCAACCTGTTCGTGCGCGCGGAGAACGTGGGCACGAAGGGGCTGGAGATTGGCGCCGGCGTCTACAACCTGCTGGGCAGCGACTTCCGGGTGGCCCAGCCCTACAACGGCGGCCACGCGCCCCTGCCGGTCTTCAGCCGGGAGTTCCTGGTGCGGCTCACCTACCTCTTCGAGCCGTCCTACGACGACTAGGCCCGCCGTGACACGGCGTGCATCTGGCGTTGCGCACGGGCGTGGCGGGGCGTAGGGAAGTCGCCCCTGCCATGTCCGAGAACGCCCAGCTCCTCGAAGCCGTCCGAAAAGAAGCCAAGCCAGGACTCTGGTCCAAGGGCGTCAGCCTCGCGCGCGCGGGCGCCGTGGCGCTCCAGTCGCGCACGGCCTCGGAGATCGAGCTGCGCGTGAAGGTGGCGGGCCGGCCGGTGGCCCTCACCGTCGTCCTCTACCCGGGCGACGAGGCGTGGGAGTGCGACTGTCCCAGCCCCGTGGACCCGTGCGAGCACGTGGTCGCGGCGGCCATCTCCCTGGAGCAGGCGGAGAAGCAGGACGCGCCGCTGGAGGCGGTGGCGGAGCGCTGGTCGCGCGTGGTGTACCGCTTCACGCGCGTGGAGGGCGGACTCCAGCTGCACCGCGTCCTGGCGCACGCGGACGGCACGGAGGAGCCGCTGGAGGACAGCCTGGCGGGCCGCATCGCGAAGCCCACGGGCGGCGCCACGCTGCAGGTGGAGCAGGTGGACCTGGTGATGGACCGCCTGCTGGAGCGGCGCACCCGGGGGCCGCTCTTGGCGGAGAAGCTGGACGCGCTGCTGCGGGCGCTGGAGCCCGCGCGCAACGTGCTGCTGGACGGCCGGCCGGTGACGGTGTCCAGCGAGGTGCTCTCCCCGCGCGCGAAGGTGGAGGACAAGGGCCAGCAGTGGGTCATCACCATCACCCGCGATCCGCGCATCACGGAGGTGGTGAGTCCCGGCGTCGCGCTGACGGCGGAGTCGCTGGTGCGCCTGGGCGAGACGGCGATGACGGGGGCGTGGCTCCAGCACCTGCCGCTGGTGCGCACCTATTCGCCGGAGCAGCTGGGCGAGCTGTCCGCGAAGGTGCTGCCGGAGCTGGCGCGGCGCATGCCGGTGGAGATGAGGAGCCGCCGGCTGCCCGCGTTGGATCGCGAGCTGAAGCCGCGCATCCTCCTGGAGCTGAACCAGCTCACCCAGGGCCTGTCGGTGCTGCCCACGCTGGTGTACGGCGCGCCGCCCTCGGTGCGCATCGACAACGGGCGCATGGTGTACCTGCGCGGCGCGGTCCCGCTGCGCGACGAGCCGGCGGAGCAGAAGCTCCTCCACCAGCTGCGTGACGAGCTGAACCTGGTGCCCGGCCGCCGGCTGACGGTGCAGGGCCCGGAGATGATGCGCTTCGCGGACAAGCTGCGGAAGTTCCGGGGCGACCTGGGCGGCGACGCGGCGGGCATCGTCAGCCCGGACATGCGCCTCAAGCCGTCGCTGCGCGTGGAGGGCGGTGCGTCCGGCGCGGGCGTGCCGGAGGTGCGCTTCACGCTGGAGTTCGACGTGGAGGGCGGCAAGGGCGGCGCGCGCACGGTGGACGCGGCGGCGGTGGTGCGGGCGTGGACGGAGGGGTTGGGGCTGGTGCCGCTGGACGGTGGCGGCTGGGCGCCGCTGCCGCGCGCGTGGCTGGACAAGAACGGACAGCGCGTCGCGGACCTCCTGGCCGCGCGTCAGGCGGATGGCCGCGTGGCGAACCACGCGCTGCCGGAGCTGACCGCGCTGTGCGAGTCGTTGGAACAGCCGCCGCCCCCGGGCCTGGACCGGCTGGCCCCGCTGGTGGAGGGCTTCGAGAAGCTGCCGCCGCCGGTGCTGCCGACGGAGCTCAACGCCACGCTGCGCGCGTACCAGCAGCAGGGCGTGAGCTGGCTGTCGTTCCTCAAGGGCGCGGGGCTGGGCGGCATCCTCGCGGACGACATGGGCTTGGGAAAGACGCTCCAGACGCTCTGCGTGCTGGGGCCCAGGTCGCTGGTGGTGTGCCCCACGAGCGTGCTGCCCAACTGGCTGGCGGAGCTCCAGCGCTTCCGGCCGTCCTTGAAGGTCTGCGTGTACCACGGGCCCGGCCGCAAGCTGGACCCGTCGGCGGACATCACGCTCACCACGTACGCGCTCTTGCGGCTGGACGCGCCGGTGCTGGGCGCGCCCACGTGGGAGGCGGTGGTGCTGGACGAGGCCCAGGCCATCAAGAACCCGGAGAGCCAGGTGTCGCGCGCGGCGTTCGGGCTCAAGGCGAACCTGCGGCTCGCGCTCAGCGGCACGCCGCTGGAGAACCGCCTGGATGAGCTCTGGAGCCTGATGCACTTCACCAACCCGGGCCTGCTGGGCGGCCGGCGCCAGTTCGAGGAGAAGACGGCGCAGCCCATCGCGGACGGCAAGCCGGGCGCGGCGGAGGGGCTGCGCCGCCGCATCCGGCCGTTCATCCTGCGCAGGCTCAAGCGGGACGTGGCGCCGGAGCTGCCGCCGCGCACCGACTCCGTGATGCACGTGCAGCTGGATGAGCGCGAGCGCTCCGTCTACGACGCGGTGATGGCCGCCACGCGCGCGGAGGTCGTCGCGCTGCTCAACGAGGGCGGCAGCGTGCTCAAGGCGCTGGAGGCGCTGCTGCGGCTGCGGCAGGCGGCCTGCCACTCCGCGCTGGTGCCCGGGCAGCACGCGAAGACGTCCTCCAAGGTGCAGACGCTGGTGGACGCGCTGGAGACGGCGGTGTCGGAGGGCCACAAGGCGCTGGTGTTCTCGCAGTGGACGTCGCTGCTGGACCTCATCGAGCCGGGCCTCAAGGACGCGGGCATCGCGTTCGACCGGCTGGACGGCGCGACGGCGAACCGGGGCGAGGTGACCTCGCGCTTCCAGGGCGAGGACGGCGCGCCGGTGCTGCTCATGTCGCTGAAGGCGGGCGGCACGGGTCTGAACCTCACGGCGGCGGACCACGTGTTCCTGATGGACCCCTGGTGGAACCCGGCGGTGGAGGCGCAGGCGGCGGACCGCGCGCACCGCATCGGGCAGGAGCGGCCGGTGATGGTCTACCGGCTGGTGTCGCAGGGGACGGTGGAGGAGAAGATTCTGGGCCTCCAGGAGAAGAAGCGCGCCCTGTTCGAGGCCGCGCTCAGCGAGGCCTCGGGCGCCGCGGCCATCACCCGCGAGGACCTGCTCCAGCTCTTCGCGTGAGGCGCGGCTTCACTTCGCGAACGTCACCGCCACGCTGCTGGCGTCCGGGTCGCTGAAGCGCAGGAGGTCCTCTCCCTCCTGCGCGAGCGCGTCGCGGACGGGCTTCTTCAGCGGCGCGAAGGCCTTGCACACGAGGGTGGCGGTGCCCTTCTTGCGCTCAGGGGTCCAGGTGCCGGCGGTGCGCCCGTCCACCAGGAACACGTTGAGCACGCGCAGGTTCTGGGTGGACAGCTTCGCGCGGTGCTCCTCCGGGACGACGCGGGTGCGGTCCGCGTGGGAGAGGATGAGGTTGTCGAAGTCCGGCAGGAAGCGCACGGGCGCGGGGGTTTCCTCGGGAGGGCGCGGGGCCCTGGGCAGATCAAAGAGGACACGCTTCTTCTCGTCGCGGAACTCCACCAGCTTGCCGCGCACCTTCTCGAAGGCGTCCTTCAGCGGCTTGAGGCCGGACCAGGCCTGCATGTCCGCCACGGTGGCGGGGCCGAAGGCGGCCAGGTAGCGCACCACCAGCGGCGAGGCGTCGTCGTCGGTGGAGAGCTTTCCGCCCAGCCAGGACTCCGCCAGCGTGAAGCAGGCGTTGCCCGGCCAGCCCCATTCGAGCCCCTCCTCGGGGACCTGGATGAGGGGGAGCAGCATGCGCGTGGCGAAGCCCATGGCGCGCTCGTCGCCGTCCACGTGGTGTTTCATCAGGTGGGCCCGCACGTCCTCGAAGGTGTGGGCCTTCCCGTCGAGGAAGGGCTTCGCGGTGGCGAGCAGCGCGGGCAGGTCCAGCGCCGCGGCGCGCTCCTTGAGCACGGAGCGCATGGCGGCGGTGAGCAGGGGGCGGAAGAGGTCGCGGTAGCGCAGGTAGTCCTTCGCGCTCATCAGGTGCAGCGTGCCGCGCATCATCGTCCCGCGAACGAGGGTGCGCTGGAGCGCGGGCTTCGTGAGCTGGTCGCGCTGGAAGCCCTGGAGGCGGGACCAGAGGGCCAGGTACGGCGGGCGCGCCAGCTGCGCCTGGAGTCCCACCAGGTGCTCCACGGCGCGCGGCACCGTCATCTTCTCGCGCGTGAGCAGCAGCTGCCGCGCGAGCGTGGCGCGGTTGAGGGCCTGGGGGGACAGCACTTCGGTGGGCATGCGCCCGAGCATACCGGGGGACCGTGATGGCCTGGGGGCTCCAGGAGCCTGTGCGGCGCCTGCGAGACAGCCGCGAACAACGGACGGCACGGAGCGGAGGAGGGGGCCGCCCCGTGCCGCCGTCACGGAGTCAGAACCTCAGTCCAGCTCCGCTTTCTGGAAGAGCTTCTCCGTGGGCGCGACGCCATCGGAGAAATCGATGATGGCCGTGTAGTAGCTGGGGTCGGTGTAGTAGCCGTAGAGCAACTGGTCATGGCCCAGGCCCCGGAAGTCACCGGCGAACATCCGCTTGGCCGAGAAGGAATACCCGCTCTGCTCTTCGCGATAGCGCACCTCGGCGGGCGGTACGCCGTCGAGGAAGTCCGCGACGAGCATGGCCGGCCCCGTGGTACCGGCATTGACCAGGAGCAACTGGTCGTAGCCCAGGCCTCGGAAGTCCCCCACCACCTGGCTGTCATCCGCGTCCATCAGACCGTCCAGCAAGGGGAAGGCGCCAGAGGCCTCCACGTAACGCACCTGCGCCGGCGCCACGCCCGTGTGGAAGTCGATGAGCTTCACCCGCGCGCCCGTGCCGGAGCGGTTGAGGCAGAGCACCTGGTCGTAGCCCAGGTTCTGGAAGTCGCCCACGTAGAGCTTGTCGTCTGGCTCGGAGCAGTCCTCGAAGGAGTTGGTTGTCCCCCACGCCTCGTGGTAGCCGACCTCCACGGGGGCGACGCCGTCGCTGAAGTCGGTGATCATCACCCGGCCCCCGGCGCCGGAGCGGTTGAAGAACAGCACCTGGTCATGGCCCCGCTGCAGGAAGTCGCCCGCGAGCTGGAGGTCCTCCGGATCGTGCCAGCCGTTGAGCACGGCGCTCTGGCCATAGGCCTCGTGGTAGCGCACCTCCGTGGGGACGACGCCATCGCGGAAGTCGGTGATCATCACCCGGCCGCCGACTCCGGAGTTGTTGATGAGGAGCAACTGGTCGTAGCCCAGATGCCGGAAGTCCCCCTGGAGCTGGATGTCACCGGGGTTGTGCCAGCCGTCCAGCAGGGCCGAGACCCCCCACTGCTCCTCGTAGTGGTAGTTGGGGAACGCGGTGGCGTTGACGTAGCCGGAGATCTCGACGCGCCGGCCGTAGCCGGCGCCCCAGATGGAGAGGAGCTGGGCCGCGCTGCCCGTGCCCGCGAAGACGCCCGCCCTGTAGACGGGGGGCATGGCGATTCGGAAGGTCTTGGGCGCGTTCATGAGCAGCGGGCTGTTTCTGCCCTGTTGATCCAACGCGTAGATGCTCAGCGTGTGGTCCGTTCCGTCCACATAGGCGTCCGGGATGCGGAAGGAGAAGCCGTTGGACCCAGAGGCCATCGGATAGGCGTCCTTCACGTCGGACCGGTAGAGGTTCGCCACCACGTTGGTCGCGGTCGCCGGGTTGCCATCGATGGAGTAGTAGACCGTGATGGAGGTGCTGGGCGAGTCCAGGTCCAGCGCCCAGCCCGTCACCGTGCCATCGGCGGCGATGGTGTCGAGCTTCCCGAAGGCGCCCGGCAGGTTGAACGTGCGCGGCGAGCCGGCGATGAGCGGATTGTTGATGCCCTGCACGTCGATGCCGTAGACGTACATCGTGTGGTTCTGCCCGTCGCGGAAGTACGCGGGCACGGGGAACGAGAACCCGTGGTCGCCTTTGATGTTGTCGAACGCGGCGTTGACGTCCTCGCGGAGGACGTTCGTGGGGGCGGCGGCGCCGAACGCACCCGAACCGGTGGGCCCGTCGATGTAGTAGTGCACGTCCACGGACACCTCCGGTGACGCGGTGTCCAGCGCCCAGCCTCCCACCTGGCCGGTGGAGGAGATCTCCTCGAAGTTGCCCCTCATCTCTCCTGGGTAGATCGCGGCGGCGGAGGCGATGTCGCCCGGGCTCAGGCCCTCGCGTTGCCCGATGGATTCCCCTTCCTTCGTCCGAATGGTCGTCATGGGTTTGCCCGTGACGGGATCGGGCTTGCCGAACGCGGTGGCTCCGTAGTGCATGATCGAGTCGAAGTCGTAGGGCCCGAAGTTGTCGCCGTCGCTGATGTGCTGCTCGAAGTTGTGCGACTCGCCGGACACGATGTTGTTCCAGAGAATCTCCACGTAGTCGTCGCGGAACTCGCGGCTCTGCTCGTGCCAGAAGCCGATGGCATGGCCCAGTTCGTGGATGACGGAGCCCTTGTTGCAATCGGCACCGAGCACGATGAACTGCCGGCCACCTTGACGCCCGACGGGGGATGAGCAGCCCTCTCCCTTCACGAAGTAGACATGGTCCACGGAGGACGGCGTGGTCGCGGAGAGCGGCTCGAAGCGCAGGCCCGTTTTTACCTGCCAGTGCCGGATGGCATCGTTGATGATGTAGTTGTCATACAGCGAGCCGTAGACGTGGACATACGGGACGACGCCGTTCGGCCAGCGCTTGCTGCTGCCGGTGACGCGGATGCCCTGGGCGGAGACGCGGTTCTCCGCTTGGGCCTTCACCTTTGGTGAATCGCGCTCCACGTCCTCGACGGAGCCCAGGATGATGTCGCCCTCGAAGAGGGCCAGTCCGTTGACGGCCTTGTACTTCACTTCGCGGGGTTCAGCGTTCGGCCCCAGGTGGACCCATGCCGAGCGCACGCCGGAGCTGGCGGTGGCCGAGGCGGGGGCGGGGAGGGTGGGTGGGGCCGCGTCTTCAGGACGGCAGGCGGTGCCAAGGCAGGCCGCGGCCGTGAGTACCCGGATCCACCGGGTGTGATGGCTGCTACTTCTCATGTGTGGGCTCCCCTCGTCGGGACAGAAGGTGACTCCGGGTGCAATACGCAAGCACCCGCGAAAGCTGGCAGTGCCGGGGCGGAAGCTCCCGCGATAAGAGGCGGCATCTCCATGGCCGCTTCCACCTCCGAGTCCGCTCCTTCCCGTGTTCCCCTCCGCTGCGCGCTCGCGTTCGCGGCGCTGTACGCCGCCTACGAGGCGCCAGAGGGAGTCGGAGGGCGGCTGTTGGGGAACGCGGTGGTGGCCGCGGTGATGATGACGCTCTTCCACGCGGTAGCCTTTGGCGTGGGACGGTGGCTGGGCTACCGCCGCAATGGCTTCCATGCGTACGCGCTGGAGTGGCATGGCTCCGCGCTGGCGCGGGCGCTGGCGGTGATGCTGGTGCTCAAGCCGCTCTCCGTGCTGGTGGGCGTCAGGCTGGGCCTGTTGCAGGTGCTGCCGTTGGAGAAGCCCGTGGTGGGAACGGCGCTGCTGGTGGCGGTGCTGGGCGTGGCGGTGTCCACGTTCGTCCCGTCGGTGGCGGAGGACATCGTCGCGCGGGGCTTCTGGTTCCGCGCGTGGCCGGTGGCGGGGCAGCGCGCGGGCTACGTGCTGCTGTCCGCCGGCGTGTTCGTGCTCACCCACGTGTACCGGCTGGGGAACGGCCCGCTGGAGTGGCTGATGCTCTTCTGCACCGGACTGGCCTACGCGGCGGCGGTGGCCCGCACGGGCTCGCTCTGGGGCGCCGTGGGGCTGCACTGGGGTTGGAACCTGGCGAACAGCCTCATGGACCTGCGGCTGGATGTCACGGCGGTGGGGCAGGGTGGCCGCATGCTGTCCACCGCGACGGGACTCGTGGCGCTGGCCCTCGTCGTGCTGTTGCCCGCGAAGCGGCGGGCCGTGGCGCCCTGACGCTTCGCGAAGTAACCCGTGGCGCACGCTGGAGCTCCCGAGGTCCTTCGCCGTTGACGGAATCCGCGCTACAGACCCGGGACAGGAGGCACGCGATGCCCGCTCCCCTGACGCGGCGCCCGGAGACGAAGTCGTTCAGCATCGAGGACCTGCTCGACCGCGTGCGGCGGGGCGAGGTGCGCATCCCCGACTTCCAGCGGCCCCTGCGCTGGACCGCGGACGACGTGCGCGACCTGCTGGACAGCGTGTACCGGGGCTATCCCATCGGGACCCTGCTGTTCTGGCGACGGGAAGCGCCCGCCGCCAGCGTCAGCTTCGGACCCGTGCGCATCGACGCGCCTTCCTCCAGCCAGGGCCTGTGGGCCGTGGATGGACAGCAGCGGGTGACGGCGCTCGCGGGCGTGCTGCTTCACCCGGCCTACGGCGATGAGACGGGGCGCGACGACTTCCAGCTCTACTTCGACCTGGAGACAGAAGAGCTGCATCCGGCCCCAGCCGAGGGCGTGCCGCCGCCGCACTGGCTGCCGATGAACGAGGTCCAGGACAGCGAATCGCTGCTCCACTGGCTCAGTCGCTATCCCGGACGGGAAGCGCACCCGGAGCACCTGCGCGCCGCCATCCGCCTGGGCAAGGCCATCCGCGAGTACCAGGTCCCGGCCTACGTCGTGGACACCGCGGACGAGAAGGTCCTGCGCATCATCTTCAAGCGCCTGAACACCGCGGGCCGGCCGCTGACGGATGAAGAGGTGTTCAACGCGCTGTACGTGGGCTCGCGGTCGCTCAGCCTGGAGTCGGTGACGCAGGGCCTGCGCGAGCTGGGCTTTGGAAGCATCCCGGAGCCCCTGCTGCTGCGGGCCGTGCTGGCCGTGCGCGGCCTGGACTTCACGCGCGGCTACCAGAAGCAACTCCATCAGGACGACGAACTCGCGGAGACCGTCCAGCGCACGGACCGGGCCCTGCGCGATGCCATCGTCTTCCTCAAGCGCGACGCGCTCATCCCGCACCTCCGGCTGCTGCCCGCGCCGGAGAACTCGCTGGTGTTGCTGACGCGCTTCTTCCAACTGCACCCGGAGCCATCTCCCCGGTCCCGGGAGCTGCTGTCCCGCTGGTTCTGGCGCCACCTCGTCTTCGGCGGATGGGTGCTGGAGCCCGAGGAAGCGCTGGAGATCTTCGCGGCGATCCGCTCCGACGAGGAGCGGTCCATCCAGTCGCTGCTGGCCCAGGTCTCGCATCCGCCCGTCCGGTGGTGGGACGCCCCGGGGCTCCCCTTCATCCCCAACCCCGGCAGGACGCAGCCTCCTCCCTTGATGCGCATCGCGCTGGTGTCGCTCCAACCACGGCACCTGCTGACGGGCGCGCTGCTGGACACCGGCGAGCTGCTCGACGCGGAGGACTTCCAGTCCATCGCGCCCAAGGCCGGCCCCGCCGTGCCGCCGCCCGCCGCGGGCCCGATCCTCCCCATCGCGTGGTCCTTCGTCACCGCACCGGCCTTCGCCTACCTCCTGCACCCCGCGCTCGCGCGGACGTCACCGGCGGCCGTGCTGCGCGCCGAGCCCCCTCCCAGCGAGGAGATCCTTCGCAGCCATGGACTGAGCCTGCCCGTGCTGGAGGCGATGCGACGGGGCCTGGAGGTGGACTTCTTCCGGGAGCGGGTCCGGGTGCTGATGCCCGTGCTGTACCAGTTGATTGAATCCCGCACGCGCTGGGACGACTCGGACCGGCCCTCGCTCCAGTCGATGATCATCGACGACGATGAGGACTGACATGGACTCCACGCCCCCTGTGTCCACCACCGGCATCCTCGACGTCCTGATGGGCGACGTGCACGTCGGCACGCTCACGCTGCTCGCGGACGAGCGCATCGAGTTCAACCTCTCCGAGGACTACCGCCAGCGCTACCCGCGCCCCGTGCTGGGCCAGTTCTTCGAGGACGACCTGTCGCGCCGGCACACCAGCCGCATGCGGCTGCCCCCGTTCTTCTCCAACCTCCTGCCCGAAGGCCCGCTGCGCGACCTCATCTCCGAGCGCGAGCACATCGCCCGGCAGCGCGAGTTCTTCTTCATCGCCCACCTGGGCGCGGACCTCTCCGGCGCCGTGGTCGTCCGCCCCGCGGGCGAGCTCTCCGGCCACGACGCGCCCCTCGCGGACGGCCCCGCGGAGGCCACGGCCGACGGAGAGCCGCTGCGCTTCTCGCTCGCGGGCGTGCAGCTCAAGTTCTCCATGCTGCGCCGCGACCGGGGCATGACCCTGCCCATGGGCGGCATGGGCGGCGACTGGATCGTCAAGCTCCCGGACAACCGCTACGACCGCGTGCCGGAGAACGAGCTGTCCGTGATGACGTGGGCGCGCGCCACCGGCATCGACGTGCCGGAGCTTCAGCTGCTCAAGGTGTCCGACCTGCACGGCCTGCCGGAGGGCATCACCCTGCGCGAGGACCTGGCGTACGCCATCCGCCGCTTCGACCGACCGTCCCCCGGCCGCCGCGTGCACATGGAGGACCTGGCGCAGGTGCTGGGGCTGTACTCGGATGAGAAGTACAAGAAGTACAACTACGAGACCATCGCCAACGTGCTCCTGAAGGTCGCGGGGCTGGACGCGCTCCAGGAGTTCCTTCGGCGGCTGGTGTTCATCATCGCGTGCGGCAACGGCGACGCCCATCACAAGAACTGGTCGCTCTTCTACCCGGACGGCACCCACCCCACGCTGTCGCCCGCGTACGACTTCGTCTCCACCATCCAGTACATGCCGCAGGACCAGCTCGCGCTGAACCTGGCGAAGTCCAAGCGCTTCGAGGATGTCTCGCTCCAGAGCTTCGAGCGGCTGGCGCGCAAGCTGGGGCTGCCCGACGAGGACGTGCTCCCCGTGGTGAAGGGCGCCGTCGAGGTCGCGCTCGATGCCTGGACCACGCTGCGCTCGGGCCTGCCCATGCCAGAGCTGTTCAAGCAGCGCATCGAGGAGCACTGGAAGCGCGTGCCCCTCCTCCAGGGCAACGTGAAGCGCAGCGCGGGCGAGCTGCGCCTGGCGGCCAACGCCTTCTTCACGCTCTACAACGAGCTGCCCCGCCTGGGCCCCGGCAGCGACGACTGCACCCGCGAGGCCCTGCGCCGGTTGGAGCCGCTGCCGACTTCGCCGCGCGTGCTGGACCTGGGCTCGGGCACCGGGCGGCAGTCGCTGGTGCTGGCGCGGATCCCGGGCGCCCATGTCACCGCCGTGGACCTGCACCGGCCCTACCTGGACCGGCTGGAGCGCGAGGCGCGCGAACAGGGGCTCGCGGAGGTCATCACGACGCGGCAGGAGGACATGGGCTCGCTGACGCTCCCGCCCGGGGCCGTGGACCTCCTCTGGTCCGAGGGCGCCATCTACCTGCTGGGCTTCGGGCCGGGCCTGCGCCGCTGGCGGCCGTTGCTCGCGCCCGGAGGCCAGGTGGCCGTCACCGAGTGCACGTGGCTCACCGACGCCCGTCCGCCAGAGGCCGCGCGCTTCTGGTCCACCGCGTACCCGTCCATGGCCTCCATCGCGGAGAACCGCGCCACCGCGGAGGCGGAGGGGTTCACCGTGCTGGACACCTTCACGCTGCCCGCGTCCGCGTGGTGGGACGGCTACTACACGCCGCTGCTCCAGCGCATCGAACGGCTGAGGCCCACGGCGGACGCCGCCCTGCGTGAAGTCATCGCGGCGGCGGAGCAGGAGGTGAACCTGTACCGCCGCCACGGGGACAGCTACGGCTACGTCTTCTATCTGCTGCGAGCGCGAGGAGCGTGACGCGCGGTGTGGCCGGGCGCGGCCGGTGGCGCGGAGGGGGATGAACGGGCGAGGATGGGCGTGCCCATGCCGACCCCCGCCCCCCGCGCCGTCCCCGCCGGGGACCCGCCCTCCGACGCCTTGCCGCCGTCGCAGGGGGGCCCCGGTGCGACCCAGGAGGACGTGGACACCCACTGGCTCACGCGGGTGTACCAGGGCGACCGCATGCCCCAGCTCACCCTGCGCGCGGTGGCGTTGGGCGCGGGGCTGGGCGTGCTCACCTGTGCCACCAACCTCTACGCGGGCCTGAAGACAGGCGTGGCGTTTGGCGTGGCCGTCACCGCCGCGCTGCTCGCGTCCGCGACGCATGGGGCCCTGCGGCGGGTCAGCCCTCGGGTGGCGGGGGCGCCGCTGTCCTTGCTGGAGCTGGGGTGCGCGCAGACAGTGGCCTCGTCCGCGGGGTACGCGACGGGCGGCGCGCTCGTGTCCGTGCAGGGCGCGTGGCTGCTGACGACGGGGCACCACCTGCCCGTCGGCACGCTGCTGGCGTGGACGTTCCTGGTGTCCGCGCTGGGCGTCTTCTTCGCCGTGCCGCTCAAGCGCCAGCTGGTGGACCGCGAGCAGCTCCCGTTCGCCTCCGGCACGGCCGCCGCGGCGACGGCTCGCGCGCTGCATGCGGAGGAGGGGGCGGCGGTGCCTCGGCTGCGCATGCTGGGCGTGGGTGGGGCGGTGGCGGGGGCGCTGACGCTCGTTCGCGATGGCTTCGGGCGGCTGCCGTATGCGTTCGCGTTTCCGGGGGCGCTGGGCGGGGTGCCACTGGAGCGGCTGGGGTTCGCGCTGGAGACGGGGCTGATGCCGGTGGGTGGCGGGGCGCTGCTGGGGGTGCGCATCACCGCGTCGATGCTGCTGGGGGCGCTCGTCGTCCATGGCGTCGTCGCGCCCCGGCTGATGGCGGCGGGGGTGGTGTCGGTGGAGGGGGACTTCCTCGCGTGGGCGCTGTGGCCGGGCGCGGCGGCGCTCACCACCGCGTCGCTGTTGCAGTTCGTGCTCCAGGCCCGGGTGTTCGGCCGGGCGTTGCGGGGGCTGCGCACGCGGGATTCGCGGCGGGCGCCCCATCCCATCCTGGCGTTGCAGGTCCCCGCGCGGTGGTGGGGCGCGGGCATGTTGGTGCTGACGCCCGCGACGGTGGCGCTGGCGCGCATCGGCTTCGACGTGCCGGTGCCGCACGCCCTGCTCGCGGTGGCGCTGTCATTCGTGCTGTGCCTCATCTCCTGCCGCGTCACCGGCGAGACGGACGTGAGTCCCGTGGGGGCGTTGGGGCAGGTGACGCAGCTCACGTATGGCGTGCTCATGCCTGGGGACGTGCGCGCGAACCTGGCCACGGCGGGGCTCACCGTCAACGCGGCGGCGTCCTCGGCGGACATGCTCACCGACCTGAAGGCGGGGCACCTGCTGGGCGCGGATCCGCGGCGCGTGTTCCTGGCGCAGCTGCTGGGGTGCGTCGTGGGCTCGCTGGTGGTGGTGCCGCTGTTCTATCTGCTGGTGCCGGATGCCTCCGCGCTGGGGTCGGAGCGCTTTCCGGCCCCGGCGGCGACGGTGACGGCGAGCGTGGCGCGGGTGCTCGCGACGGGGTGGAGCGCGGTGTCACCGGACCTGCGGATCGCCATGGCGTGGGCCGCGCTGGGGGCGGCCGTCCTCACGCTGGGCGAGCAGGCGCTGCCGGAGCGCTTCCGCCGCTGGGCGCCGTCCGCGGTGGGCGTGGGGCTGGCCTGCCTGCTGCCGCCCTCCACCTGCCTGGGGTTCTTCCTGGGGGGGCTGGGGTGGGAGCTTGCCCGCCAGTGGAAACCCGCATGGGAGGCGCCAGGTGTGACGCTCGCGGCAGGGCTCATCGCGGGCGAGGGGGTGGTGGGCGTGGGCATCGTGCTGGCGCGGGCGCTCTGGTAGCCTTTCGGGACCCACATGCGCTGTCCGGTCTGCCAACGCCGCCTCGCTCCCGGCGCGGCGTGTCCCGTGAACGGCGTCCCCGCCGAACCCGGTCCCCCCGTGGAGCCGTTGGTGCTCCCGGACGTCCCCGGCGTGTCCGGCGCCGCCCTGTTGGGGGTCGGCGGCTTCGCGCACGTCTTCGCCGCCGTGCGCGAGGTGGATGGGCGGGAGGTGGCCGTCAAGGTGGGCATGTCGCGGCATCACGCCCGCATCGCCCGTGAGGCGGAGGCGCTCCGGCGCGTGGGGCCTCCCACGGTGCCCGCGGTGTTCGAGGCGGGGCAGGTCGGCGGCAGGCCCTACCTGGTGCAGGAGCTGCTGCGAGGGCAGACGCTCGCGGCGTGGATGGCGGCGTTGCCGGGGACGGGGGCCGCGTCCGTGGCGCGCGTGCGTGAGCTGCTGTCGGGGCTGTGTCCGGCGGTGGCGCGCGTGCATGCGGTGGGGCTCGCGCACCGGGACCTCAAGCCGGAGAACCTCTTCCTGCGCGAAGGCGGCGCGCTGAGCCTCCTGGACTTCGGGCTCGCGCGCAGGCTGGAGGACGGGCCGGAGGAGGGATTGGAGGCGGTGGGGAACCGGGCGGGGACGACGGTCTACATGGCGCCGGAGCAGTGCCTGGATGCGCGCGAGGCGGGCACGGCCGCGGACATCTACGCGCTGGGGGTCCTGCTCTTCGAGCTGCTCACGGGCTCGCCGCCCTTCCATGGCAGTCCGGACGAGGTCCGCGAGGGGCATGTGAGCCGGCGTCCGCCGCGCGTGTCGGAGCGGGCGCCGGTGCCCATGGCGCTCGACGCGGTGGTGGCGCGGTGTCTGGCCAAGGCTCCGGCGGAGCGGTACGCGAGCGCTCCGGAAGTGCTCGCGGCGTTCGAGGCCGCGTGCGAGGCGGAGCCCTCGCTGCCGGACGTCATCGGGGGCGCGGATCCCCGGGCCACGCAATCGCCGGTGACGTTCTCGGGGGCGCGCCCGGTGGCGGTGCTGGGGTTGCGCACGGCGGCGGCGGTGGAGGGCTTGGGGGCCACGCTGGAGCCCTTCGGAGGCGTGCTGGCGCGGGTCGTGGCGGGGGGCTACCTGCTCGTCTTCTGCGAGTCGTTGTCGGCGGAGGCGAACGTGCGCTCGGGCGCGCTCGCGGCGCGGCGGTTGGTGGAGTCCGGCGAGGCGGCGGCCGTCCTCCACGTCGCGGCGCTGTACGTTCATCCGGGCACCACGTTGCCGCGCACCGCGGGCACCGCGCTGGAGCGACCGGAGACGTGGTGGCTCCAGCCCACCGTCCCGGGCCAGGTGCGTGTGACGCCCGAGGCCGCCGCGAGGCTGGAGCCCGGATGGGTCGAGCCCGTGCCGCACCTGGGGCCCGCGAGGAGCGACTCCGCCGCGACGGCAGCACTGGATGGACGCGAGCCGAACTCGCCGCGGGAGTTTGGTGGAGCACGGCCCGCCGCGACCCATGCGGCTGATGAAGCCGAGCTGAACTCGCCGCAGGAACTCGGTGGAGCATGGCCCGCCGCGACCCATGTGGCTGATGAAGCCGAGCCGAACTCGCCACAGGAACTCGGTGGAGCATGGCCCACCGCGACTCCCTCGGCCGCTGGTGACGTGCCCACCGCGGGGCTCCATGGCGTGGACCTCCGCCTGCGCCTCCAGGATGACGAAGGCGCGCGAATCGAAGGGGAGCCCCCGCCGTTCGTGGGCCGCGACGAGGTGTTGGACGCCCTCATGGCGGACGCGACCCAGTGCCTCTCCGCGTCGGTGCCGGGGCTGGGCGTGCTCACCGGGGAGGTCGGGCACGGCAAGTCGCGATTGCTCAAGGCGCTCGCCACCCGACTGGAGGCCGAGGGCCACGCTCGCATCGTGCGGCTTCGCGCGCCCCCGCCGGATGCGTCCCTCTCCAACGCGCTCCTGGATGCGCTGCGAGCCGTCGTGGGACGTCCGTCCGCGGACCCTCGCACCCTGGCCGAAGCGCTCCTGGCCCAGGCCCGCGAAGCGCCGCGCGTGTTGCTGCTGGACGACGCGCACCTCGCCGACGCGGTGAGCCTGGATGTGCTGGAGCGCGCCACGCTCGCGGGACCCCGTGCCCCGCTGTGGGTCTGCCTCGCCGGCCGCCCCGCGCTGCTCGGACTGCGCCCGCACCTGGGCGAGCGCAGCGCCCATTCGTTCCATCACCCGCTGCCCCCCCTTCCGCCGGAGGCGAGCCGCGCGGTGCTCGTCCACCTGCTGCGCCCCGCGGAGCACATCCCCGAGCCCGTGCTCGCGCGCCTGGAGCACCTGGCGCAGGGCGTCCCCCTCTCCCTGGTGGAGCTGGCGCGCGCGCTCCGGGCAGCGGGAGCCCTGCGCTCGGCTCCGGGAGGCGGGTGGTACGTCGCGCCCGACGCGCTGCTGGACGTGTCGGTGACGCCGCTCTTTGAACGGCTGGCCCCTCGCGTGCTGGCGGGCCTCCCGGAGGTGCACCGCGTGCTGGCGCGCTTGTGCGCCGTGCTCGGCATGGAGATGGACGTGTCGCGCGTGGACGCGGCCCTGCGCCACCTGAGCGTCGTCCCCGAGCTGTCACGCGCCGCGACGCTGGACGCCGGAGCCGGCCTTCAGCGCTTGAGCCGCGCGGGCCTGCTGCGCCCCGCGGGGCCGGGCCGCTTCGCCTTCCGCCATCCCCTGCTGCGCGAGGCCCTGGAGGCCCTGCTTCCTTCCGCGCCCCGCCGCGCCCTGCATGCGGCCGCGCTGAAGGCCAGCGTCGGCAACGACGTGGCCGAGCGCCGCCGCCGCGCCCACCACGCGGCGGCGTGTGGCGCCCACCTGGAGGCCGCCCGGGACTACCTCTCGCTGGCGGAGGAGGCCCGCGAGGGGCACCTGTCCGTGGAAGCGGAGCAGCACTACACCCGCGCGCTCGCGCTCCTCCCGGAGACCGACGACGCGCGCCGGGCCCAGGCGCTCGCGGGGCGCGGACGCGTGCGCCACCGCCTCCAGCGCTTCCGCGAAAGCCTCGCGGACCTGGCCGCGGCGCGCACCCTGGCCCGGACCCGGAACGACGCGGCGCTGGAGGTGGACCTGCTGCTGGAGGAGGCCACTGCCCGCGACTGGATGGAGGACTCGGACGGCTCCGCAGCGTGCACGCGCGAAGCCCTGGACGCCATCGAGCTGCTGGACGCGCCGCGCCTGTCGCTCCGGTGTGGGCTCGCCCGGGGCCGGCTGCACGTGCGCCAGGGCGAGTGGGCCGCCGCGGCCCGCGTGCTCACCTCCACCGCCGAGGGCGCCGAGCGCGCGAGAGACCATGAGACGCTGGTGGTGTCGCTGGCGCTGCTGGGCGCCGCGCTCACCTTCCTGGACCGCGCCTCGGAGGCCGCCGCGCGCTTCGACGAGGGGCTGGAGCGCTGCGAGGCCGCGGGCGACGGACTGCACAAGGCCGCGCTGCTGTGCAACCGCGTCCTGCTGTGGCTCCGCCAGGGCGACGTGCCGCGGATGGAGGAGGACCTGCGCCGTGCCCTCGCGCTGGGCCGCGAGCTGGCGCACGCGCAGATGGAGCGCTGGTCCACCTTCAACCTGGCGGAGGTCCTCTACATGCAAGGCCGCCTGGATGAAGCCCTCCCGCTGGCCCGGCGCGCGCACGAGCTGGGGGTGCGCTTCTTCCGCGAGCACCCCGTGCCCATGGACGCGCTGCTCCTCGCGCGCATCCACGCGGCGGCGGGAGACGAGGCAGCCGCCGCCCGCCAGCTCGCCTGGATCTCCGAGCGCTGTCCGCCAGAGTCCCTGCCGCCCACCGCCATCATGCGGCGCCTCGTGGAGCTCCAGGTCCATCAGCAGGCCACCGGGGCCTTCCGCGCGCCGGACTGGGACGCGCTCCACACGGAGGCGGACGCCTTGGCCTCTCCGGACGAGAAGGCGGAGATCCTCCTGCAGGCCGCGAGCGTCGCGCGGCGCACGGACGCGCTGGAGCAGGCTCGCGCCTGGCTCGAACGGGCCGCTCCCGCCGTCGCGGAGGCCCCGCTGTGGGCCGCGCGCTACCAGGCACTGCGTGACACGCTTGTCATGGAAGCGCTGTAGCGCGAAACGCTACACGGGGCCGTTCGCAGTAACCTTTCGCGCTACCCTCGGGCTCAGCGAACCGTCCTCCGTAACCTTTCGCGCTACAGCGAGACAACGAGGGCATGGCTGGGGTTTCCTTCCCATCCGACTTCCGAAGACCTGTCCAAGGAGTGTTCGCGCGATGGCCTCCCCAATCCTTCGAATCCCCTGGTGTTTCCTGCTGCTGGCATTGACTGGCTGCGAGCCCGCGCTCACGGAAGGCGCGGGCGCTGGCGGCAGCGACCCGGTGCTCGGCACGAGCGAGGCGGAGATCCGCATCTCCAACTCGCTCACCACCCAGGAGCTGGTGACCAACGCCATCGCCGCGAACCACACCGCCAACGAGCTCCTGGCGACGAACTCGCTGGAGTCGCTCTTCGACCCCGCCGTGATGAGCCCCAGCGAAGAGACCGCTTTCATCGCCAACCAGCTGCGCGATCCCTACGCGCAGCGCTTCATGGAGTACCTGGTGGGCTGCGCGCTGGGCCCGGAGCAGACCCTGCACTGGCTCAACCCCTCGAAGAGCGTGGACACGCAGCTCAGCGTGTGGAAGGGCTCCGCGGGCTTGTGCCCGCGGTGGCTCGACCAGCCGCCCGCGGGGGGCCCCGGGTGCCTCAATCGCGTGACCGCTTGCCTCCTGGCGCGCAACAACGGCCTGGGCTACCGCGTGGAGCTGTCGATGCGCGGGGAGATCTACGATCCGGAGCTCGGCATCGAGGAGCCGTTCACGCTGGACACCTGGACGACCCCGCTCGACCACGTCCCGACTTCGCGCACGTCGCTGCCCAGCGCGGAGCCCTGCGACACCGCGACGGTGGGCGCGGGGCGCGACTGTGGCTGGACGATGCATTCGGTGGGGTGGTGCCCCGCGGGCCAGACGATCTCCGTGGGCGCGGGCGGGCCCGCCAGCTGTCCGGCCGGCACCCCGATGGGCTCCAGCGTGGGCGCGCGGATGGTGATGCGCGTGTGCCGGGGCATCGCGGGATGTGACAGCACGGACGGGCGGCTGATCGCGTCGAGCCAGGGCTGCTCGGCGAACTCCAGCTGGCCTTTTCCGTCCGCGGCGACGGACCCGTCCGTGCGCTTCAGCTGCCCGGCGCAGGGCGGGTACTTCTCGGTGATGACGGCGCCCTGGAACAGCACGATGGTGGGCCAGGCGAACGTGGCCGTCACGAGCGGGGTGCCGGCGCCGCTGCCCGAGCGCTCGGTGTACCGGATCCGCGAGGGGGCCTTCTACGGCAACCTCTTCGGGCGGGGGGCGCTGCGCAAGGACGTCAACGTGACGGTGACGCAGGTGACCAAGGCGGGGCGCTACGTCATCAATCGGCCGAAGAGCCCGCAAGCGGAGCCCCTCTTCAACAACCTCTACTCCTGCTACGACCCGGGCTGGGTGCACGGCATGGCGTACGCGACCTACCGCGTGTGCGCGCTGCCGGGCACGCACGAGGACTGCGCGGCCACGGTGACGGGGCCGTGCTGGACCGTGGACCCGATGGAGTCGCACCAGTGCGAGTCACAGGACGGTCCGCTGATGGAGGGCGACGGCGACTTCGAGGAGTGCCGGGACCCCGCCAACGACGCCTGGATGGAGCCCGTCACCGTCTACCTCAACGGCGCGTGCGACCTGGTGGATGACCAGCACCTGGACCTGTGCAAGCGCTGGATGGGGGTCGAGGCGCCCTCGCTGGCCGGGGCGACCATGCAGGCGGGGACGCAGCGGCACTAGCCCATGGCGGAGAACGGCGAGGAGTCCCTCTACGGCGAGGAGCTGCGGCCCGGCGCGCTGGTGGGCGAGTGGGTCGTGGACCGCGTCCAGGTCCAGGGGCCCGTGTCCGCGCTCTACCGCGCGCGGCATGCCCGGTCCGGCATGCTCGCGGCGCTGAAGGTGATGCACTCGCAGGTGGCCGCGTCGGTGGTGGCGCTGCGGCGCTTCCGGCGGGAGGCGGCCACGCTCCAGCGGCTGCGCCACCCGCACATCGTCACGGTGCTGGGATACGGCGAGCTGGCGGATGGCCGTCCCTTCATCGCGATGGAGTGGTTGGAGGGACAGGACCTGGCGGCCGAGCTGGCTTCGCGGGGGCCGCTGTCCCCGCGCGAGGTGCTGGCCGTGATGGAGCAGGTGGGCGCCGCGCTGCGGGTGGCGCACGCGTCGGGCGTGGTGCACCGCGACCTGAAGGCGCAGAACGTGGTGCGGCTGGCCCCGGGGCGCGGCGGGCCCGCGGTGAAGCTGGTGGACTTCGGGGTGGCCAAAGGGCTGGTGCCGGGCGCCCCGGGCAGCACGTCGCTCACGCACACCGGCGTGGTGCTGGGGACGCCCCTGTCCATGGCGCCGGAGCAGATCCGCGGGCTGGTGCCCGACGCGCGCACGGACCTGTACGCGATGGGCGTGCTGCTGTTCCAGCTGCTCACCGGCGTGCCGCCCTTCCAGGGCACCACGCGCCACGACGTGGAGCAGCAGCACCTGCACGCGCCGCCGCCGCGCCCGGGCGAGCACGCGCCGGTGTCCGCCGCGCTGGACGCGGTGGTGCTGCGCTGCCTGCGCAAGGAGCGCGAGGAGCGCTACCCGGACGTGGACGCGCTCCTGGAGCACCTGCGGAGCGCGGTGTTGGGCGGCGTGGCGCCCCTGGAGGTGCCGCGCGCGGTGGGGCTTTACGTGGAGGCGCGCCTCGGGGGCGAACCCGGCCCCGAACAGATGGAGGCGTTGGACGCGGGCCTGGAGCGCGCGAGCGCCCTGGCGCTGGAGGCCGGGATGGAGGTGCGGGTGACGGGCGGCGCGTGCGTCTTCGCCGTGGCCAGCCTCCCGGACGACGTGCGGCTCGAGCGCGAGCTGCGGGCGCGCGTGCTGGACGTGGGGTTGGCGCTGACGGCCGGGGACACCTCCGCCGTGCGCCTGCGCGTGACGGTGCACGTGGACCGGCTGATGTCGCGCGAGGACTCCCACGGGTGGACGGACGCCGTGGCCTCCGCGTGGGACGAGGCGGGTGGGGAGGGGGGCCTGCAACACCTGCCCGGCTGGGTGCGGGAGGACGGGGACGCCGCGCTCGTCGTCACCGGCCCGGCGCTGCGGGACCTGGAGGCGGACTTCGTCGCCAGCCCCCTTTCGGGGGCGTCCGAACGCTGGCGGCTGTCTGCGCGGCGCTGAAGGCGCGTCCGCTCACGGCTTGATGCCGTGCCTGCGCAGCAGCCGGTAGAAGTGCACGCGGTCCATGCCCGCGGTCACGGCGGCCTGGGCCACCTTGCCCTGGTGCTTCTCCAGCAGCGCCCGCAGGTAGCGGCGCTCGAAGTCGTCCACCACGCGGCGGCGCTGCTCCGCGTATGGCCGCGACAGGTCCAGCTCCAGCGGGCTGCCCTCCGGCCGCGAGTCCTCCTCCGCCAGCGGCAGCGCGTCCTCGAACACCAGGCAGCGCTCCAGGTGGTTGCGCAGCTCGCGCACGTTGCCCGGCCACGCCGCGTGCTGCAGCCGCGACAGGAACTCCGGCGTGCGCAGCGCGCCCGTGCGCTCCGGATCCGCGCCCAGCGACGACAGGATGCCCGCCACCAGCATGGGCAGGTCCTCTGGCCGCTGGCGCAAGGACGGCATGGCGATGCGCAGCACCGCGAGCCGGAAGAACAGGTCCGAGCGGAAGCGCCCCGCGTTCACCTCCGCGCGCAGGTCGCGGTGCGTGGCCGCGATGAGCCGCACGTCCACCGGCTGGTACGTGTTGCTGCCCACCCGGCGGATCTCCCGGTTCTCCAGCACGCGCAGCAGCTTCGGCTGGAGCTCCGGGGGCAGCTCGCCAATCTCATCCAGGAAGACGGTGCCGCCGTCGGCCTCCTCGAAGACGCCCGCGCGCCGGTTCACCGCGCCGGTGAACGAGCCCTTCTCATGGCCGAACAGCTCGCTCTCCAGGATGTGGGCGGGGATGGCGCCGCAGTCCACCACCAGGAACGCCGCGTCCTTGCGCCGGCTGGCCTGGTGGATGGCGAGCGCCGCCTGGCTCTTGCCCGTGCCCGTCTCCCCCTCCAGCAGCACCGTGACGTCGCGCGCGGCCGCCCGCTCCATCATCGCGAAGCAGCCGCGCATGGCCACCGACGTGCCCACCAGCGTGCCGAACCGCGCCAGCTCCGACAGCGGCAGCCGGTTGTTCTCCGCGCTGACGTCGAAGCGGAGCACCACCCGGCCCAGCCGCAGGAGGCTGCCGCTGCGCAGGATGCCCTCCACCACCTGCACGCCGTCCACGATGACGCCGTTGAGGCTGTCCAGGTCCTTCACCTGCGGGCCCTTGGGCCCGATGCGCACCTCGCAGTGGAAGCGCGACACGGTGGAGTCCTCCACCGTGAAGTCGTTGAGCGGGTGCGAGCCCACCGAACAGGTGTCCGCCGTGGACTCCCACATCGCGCCCACGCCAGGGCCCTCCACCACGGACAGGCGGAAGCGGCGCACCACGGGCAGGTCCCCCGGGCGGCGGGCCTGCTCGTAGGGCAGCGTCACATGGAGCGCGGCGTCCTCCTCCACTTCGTCCGGGCGGGCGCTCTTGTCCTTCGCCTCCCCCAGGGCCCCGTCGACGCGGGTTCGATCCGACACAGACATGCCTTTCAAACTATCACGTCCAGGCCACCTGCGGCGGCACTGCGGAGTGTCCGGCAGGACACAGGCGTGTCCGCGCGCCAGGCCGTCAGCTGAGCGTCACGTCCAGGAACATCATCAGCACGAAGCCCACCATCAATCCGGCGGTCGCCTCCTTCGCGTACTCCTGCCGGTGGCTCTCCGGGATCATCTCGTCGCTGACGACGTACAGCATGGACCCGCCCGCGAACGCGAGCGCCCACGGGAGGATGCCCGACGCGAACGACGTGGCGAAGAAGCCCACCAGCGCGGCCACGCCCTCCACCAATCCCGTGTACAGCGCCACCAGCACCGCCTGCTTGCGGCTATACGCAACACCCAGCAAAGCCAGCGCGACCACGAAGCCTTCTGGAATGTCCTGGAGTCCAATGCCCACCAGGATTGGCACGGCGATGTCCATGGAGCGGCTGCCCACCCCGGTGCCCACCGCGAGCCCCTCCGGGAAGTTGTGCAGCGCGATGGCCAGCACGAACAGCCAGATGCGCTTCAGGTTCGCCGCCTCCGCGTTGCCCTCCTGGCCCTTGATGAAGTGCTCATGGGGGATGAAGCGATTGCACAGGTGCAGGAACAGGCCGCCCACCAGCATGCTGCCGCCCACGATCAGCGCGGGCACGAAGCGCGATGACGCGCGCGCCTCCGCCAGCCGGATGGCGGGCACCACCAGCGAGAAGGCCGTGGCCGCGAGCATCACGCCCGCGCTGAAGCCCATCAGCACGTCCTTGGCGCGCGGGGAGATGCTGCGCGCGGCCAGGGCGGGCAGCGCGCCCAGGCTGGTGGACAGGACGGTGACGGCGCTGCCAACGAGCGCCAGGGCGAGGGTGGACGAGCCGAAACCACTGTCGGACATGGCCCTCCCAACCTGTCGCGCCGCCCCGCGCGCGGCCACCTTTTCGCGGGCGGCCCTCGTACGGGGTGCGCACCAGGGAACAGAGCCGCCCGGCCGCGGGCGGTGGGCGGTCAGGGGCGCAGGCGCTGCTTCTCCCGCAGGAGGAGGTGCCACTCCTGGAGGTTCAGCTTGAGCGCGGAGAGCCACGCATTGATTTCAGGGTCCATGCGGGGATCCACGCCGCGCAGGGACTCCAGCAGCGGCCGTGCGCTGGACTGCCCCAGGCGCGCGATCCCCTCCAGCGCGGACTTGCGCACCGCGAGGTCGTTGTCGCTCCGGTACTGCGCGAGGAGCGAGCGGCGCGCGCCCGCGGCTTCGGTGCCGGGCACGCCGCCCAGCGCCTTCGCCGCCGCCGCGCGCAGGCCCGGGTCCTCCGAGCGCAGCTGCTGCGTGAGCTTGCGCACCGTCGTCGGGTTCGCGGCCTCCATGGAGACTTCGCCCAACAGGCGCGTGGCCACCGCCGGATCCTCCGAGGCCGCGGCGATCCGGACCGCCGCGTCCGCCAGGTCCGGGTTGTGGCCGAAGTAGATGCCGGCGCTCTCCGTCACCAGGTTCTCCGCCACCGCCTGCCGCACCTCCGGCGCGCTGTCCCGCACGAGCTGTTCGTAGGTGACGACGTCGCCGTTCTTCGCCATGAACTCCACCGACGGCGAGCCCTTGAGCGCGCGCACCGCCGCCGCGCGCAGGCTGGGGTCCGCGTCCTGGCTCGCGCGGGAGAGCAGCGGCTGGAGCAGCTCCGGCCGCTGCGCGTTGCTCGCCTTGGTGGCCAGCGCCGCGCCCACCGCCTCCAGCACGGCGGGGTCGCGCTCCTGGCTCACCGCCCGGCCCAGCGCCTCGGGCGGCAGCGCGATGGCGGCCTCCTTCAGCCGCAGCCGGGCGTAGCGCTGGTACGCGGGCGAGCCCGTCTTCATCGCCCCGCGCACCTCGTCCAGCATGCCCTCCACCGTGCAGGCCGCCGGCGTGGGGACGGCGGCGGGGGCGCCCTGGGCCAGGGTGGGCCCCGACAGCAATGACAGCCCGAGCGCGCAGGCCTTCAGCATTCGCGAACCCATCAGTGCGGCGCTCCTTCCTCGACCACGCAGTCGTGGTGTTCCTTCTTGCCCAGCCAGATGCGCGCGAAGTCCGTCGCGCCCGTGGCGTACAGCGCCTTGAAGTCCAGGGCGTCCTGCCGCAGGCGCGGGTCCTTGCGCGCGAACTCCTCCACCAGGGGTAGGGCGTCCGCGCCGGCCGCGCGCACGGCGAAGCGCAGGAAGGCCCACCGCACGCACAGGTCGCGCTCCCCGTCGAAGGCGGCGCTGTACGCGGCCAGGGCCTTCTGGGGATCCTCCGTGACGGCGAGCCGGAAGGCGGCCATCTCGCGAACGTCGCGCTCCTGGTCGGTGCGCATCACCTTCGCCAGCACGTCGATGGAGTCCGAGTCGAGCAGCGGGTCGGAGTACGACGGCATCTCCAGCGCGAGCAGCCGCACGGCCATGTCCTCCGACGTGGTGCCGATGTCCAGGAGGTCCTTCCAGTACGGCGCATAGGTGCCGGTGCGCTCGTAGTCCTCCTTCATCACCCGGCCCAGCGTGCGCGTGGCCACCCACGCGGCGGAGTCCGCGGAGTCGTCCAGCGCGATGGCCCGCAGCCGCGACCGGGTCTCCGGCGTGAAGCGGTGCTGCGTCTCCAGCGCGTCCAGCGCGGCGGCGCGGTCCGGCGCGGCCAGCGACCGGTCCTCCGACACGGACACCAGCTTCTCGACGACGCGCGGGTGGCGCACGGCGGGCGCGGCCTTGAGCGCCTCCAGGTAGATGGCCGGCTCGGGGGGAGCGGCCTTCACGGCCCACGCCACCAACTGGAGCGCCCGGTCGGGGTCGTCGCCCACCAGCTCCGTCAGGCGCTCCTGGAGATAGGCCACCAGCGCGGTGTCGCGCGCCTGGATGGCGGCGGCCACGGCGGCGTGCAGCGACTCCAGCGTCGCGGACGCGTCCAGCGCGGCCAGGCCGTCCCAGCACCCGGGCATGGGAATCACCTCGCGCGGGGCCGCTCGCGCGGCGGGCGCGGCGGTTCCGGAGGCGGTGGCCGTGGCGACGGCGGGCGTCGCGGCCGGGAGGTTCGCGGAGGGCGGACCGGCGTCGGTGCCACCCGCCGCGCCCCGCCACCACACGACGCCCAGGGCGACGAGGAGGACGAGGCTGGCGAGCGCGACCTTGAAGAGGGGACGGGAAGTCATGTCGGAGACAGGCTCACGCGGGAGGAATGGGCGGCGCACGCGCGCCGGGGACGTGACGCCGGACGGGGGCCGCGCGGGCCCCCATCCGGAAGGCCACGCAGGGGCTACAGCGTGGGAACACCCAGGCGGTTGTTGCAGTACGCGTTGGTGCCGCACGTGGTGCCGACGCTGGTGTACCAGGCCGACTTGCGCGTGCCGTACTGGCGGTTGTCCGAGTGCGAGTGCGGCCCGGTGGCGCTGCCCGTGCCACCCACCAGCCCCAGCGCGCAGCGGTCGCACGTCTTCGTGCCGGAGCTGACGTTCGCGTAGAAGTGCAGCTGGCGGAAGTCCCAGCCGTTCGCGCCGGACACCACGTAGTAGTTGCCCGCGCCGCCGTTGCAGGTGGAGCCGTTGCAGGCCGCCGCGCAGCCGCCGTAGTAGTAGTAGTAGTAGTTGCCCACCAGCATGCCCCGGTGGTTCCACTCACCGCAGGAGCTGTTGCCGACGTCCAGCGCCGTGTGGCTGCTGCCGGTGCAGTTGTAATACGTGGTCGAGTTCACGTAGGCCGCCGTGTCGCAGATGGGGCCATTCGCGGTGGCCGCCGTTACCGGACTGGCCCACGCCGTGGCGGCCAACGCCACCCCGGCGGACAGCAACGTCTTCAGCTTCATGGGGTCCTGCCTCCCGTCATGCGCCCTCCGTATTCCCTCGAATGGGGAAAGGGCGCTGAAGCGGTAATACATGAAGTCCGTGGGTGAGTCCCAAGAATCGAGGATTGAGAAACACAACGATTCCAAGGGTTTCCGTGTCGCGCCGTGTCGTTTCCGGGCCGGGATGCAACCGGACTCAAACGTTCACGAGAATCTGGAATGTCGGCGTTCGTGCGATGCTGGTGCCTCGCCGCCGGACCTCACGCTGGGTGTTCGCGTCATCTGGGAGAAGCGACATGACCTCGATAGGCAGGCCTGGTTCGCGCCCCACGTCCGCCGGCGCCCCGCTTCCGGTGAAGCCGACCTCCGGCGCGAAGGAGGAGTGAGCCCTGGCCTCGCCGGACACGCATGACGACGGGCAGGGGCCTGTCGTCGTCACCGAGGACGCGGACGGGCGCCGCTCGCTGCGCTTCGGAGATGGCGGCGCGCGCCAGAGCGTGGTGTGGCCCGGCGAGCCGCTGCGCCTGGAGCTGCCCTACACCCGCATGGCGATGGTGGCGCTGGCGTTCGTGCCCCAGCCGGAGAACGTCCTCGCGGTGGGGCTGGGCGGCGGCGCCATTCCCATGTTCCTGCGCGCGGTGCTGCCCGACACGCACATCGACGTGGTGGAGGTGGACGCCGGGGTGGTGGAGGCCGCGAAGCAGCACTGCGGCTTCCGGGAGGACGCGCTGCTCGAAGCGCACGTGGCGGACGCGCGGACCTTCATCGAAGCGGAGGGGGCGCCCTACGACATCATCTTCCTGGACGCGTACGGGGCGGACCAGATTCCCGGGCACCTGGCCACGCGCGAGTTCCTGGGCGCCGTGCGCGCGCGGCTGACGCGGGGCGGGGCGGTGGTGGGCAACGTGTGGGAGTCCGCGGCGAACCCGCATTACGACGCGATGGTGCGGACCTATCAGGTGAGCTTCCAGGGCCTGTCCCTCTTCGAGGTCCCCACCAGCAGCAACCGCATCCTGGTGGGGTTGGAAGGCCCCTCGCGGCTGACGCGCGAGACGCTGGTGGAGCGGGCCCGACGCGTGGAGCGCGAGCGCAAGCTGCCGTTCCGGCTGAGCACCTTGGTGGCCCAGCGCTACCGGCCCCTGACCCGGCGGGTGGGGCGGGGCCGGGTACTGACGGACGCGGGGCTGGGGCCCGATGGCCTCATTCCGGACGAGTAGGCGGCGCTCTGCTGGCCAGTGAGCACGGCCGCTTCGGGTCGCGGCTGAATCGGTGGCTGGCGCTGCTAGTCTTCAAGGCTCGGTACGTCAGCACCCTTGCGGAGACGCGATGAACGGCGCGAACGACGGACGATCTGGCCAGCCTCCTGTTTCCTCCGAAGGCGACTCGCCGCTGCACAACGGCGAGTCCGATGGCGAGGGGACGCGAGGCGCTTCCCGGCCGCCGCCCATCTACGTCCTGGAGGGCAACACGCTGAAGACGCGGCTGACGCGCGACGTGGGGTTGCACTATCCCTTCGTGGGCGCGGGCATGGCCTTCGTGTCGCTGCCACCGCTGGTCATCGCGGTGTCGGAGGCGGGCGGCCTGGGCATGCTGGGCACGGCGCCGGAACCGCCGGGGGTGCTGGAGGCGCGGCTGAAGGCCATCCGGGCCGGCACGCAGCTCCCCTTCGGCGTGGACTTCATCGTGGACCGGGAGGAGCCGCATGGCTTCACGGCGCGCGACCACGTCGACACGTGCATCGGCGCGAAGGTGCCGGTGGTGGTGTTCCACTGGACGCTGCCGCCCCGGGAGTGGATCCGCGACCTCCAGGCGGCGGGAACCAGGGTGTGGATGCAGTCAGGGACGGTGGAGCTGGCGCGGGAGGCGTTGGAGATGGGCGTGCAGGGGCTCATCGCGCAGGGGCGACAGGCGGGAGGTCGCAACCTGGGCAGTACGCCGACGCTGACGCTCGTGCGCCAGCTCCGGGCCCTGTCGGACGCGGTCCCGGTGCTGGCGGCGGGAGGCATCGCGGATGGGTTCAGCGCGGCGCGGGCGCTGTACCACGGCGCGGATGGCGTCTGGGTGGGCACGCGGCTCATCGCCTCCGTGGAAGGGTACGCGCACCCGCTCTACAAGCAGCGGCTGGTGGAGGGAGACGCGGGCGACACGGCGACGACGACGCTCTTCGGTCCCGAGTGGCCCGGCAAGCGCATGCGCGTGATCCGCAACCGCGTGGTGCGCGAGTGGGCCGGGCGCGAGTCGAGCGCTCCGCCGGCCTCCGATACGGAGACCATCGGGACGACGCTGCTGTTCCCGGGCGTGCTGGACGTGCCGTACGTGATGCCCAGGTTCAGCTCCTTCCTCCCCACGCCCGACACGCAGGGCGACCTGGAGGAGATGAGCCTTCCGGCGGGAGGCGCGAGCATGTCGCGCATCGACACCGTGCAGCCCGCCGGGCAGATCGTCGTGGAGATGATGGAGCGCGCGCGCCGGCTCCTGGAGTCCCCTGAAGGCCTGGACGAAGAGGACGAGGACGACCGGGGCTAAGCCCGCTCCCGGCGCTCAGCGGGAGGGGGACGTGGGGCGGGCCGCCATGCGCTCGGCCCGACGCCGCTCCCACAAGTCCAGCGCTTCATCGAGGTACCCGCGCTCCGCCGCGGACGTGGCGGTCCGGACGGAGTCCTGGATCCGGCTCAAGTCGTCTCGGAGGTCCTTGTCCAGCACGGGGACCCCGTTCTGGGATGGGAGCCTCGCGCGGATGTCCTCCAAGCGCTGCTCGAGCGACGACTTCACGGACGAGGACGCGGCCGTCAGGGATTGAGGGGCCTTGGGCGCGCGCCCGGTCTTCACGCCAGTCCGGCGCGACGGCGCCTTGAGGTTTCGCTCCTGCTTGAGCGGGCCCTCCAGCGGAGTCGCTGGCGGAGCACCCGCCTCGGGAGGAGGCGTGGCGGTGGCTTGCCGCGTGGTGGCCTGGACCGCGCCTGGGCTGGCGGTGCTCTTCGCAGGAGGCGCCGGGGCCGTCACGGGCGCGGGAGGCATGGGCAGACGCTGCTTCAGGTCGCGCGTCGGGGCCTCGGTCCGTGTCAGCAGCCACAGCCCCGCCCCCAGCAAGGCCACCCCCACGGCCGCCGCGAGCGGCACCCTCCGCCGGCGATCCGCCAGCATCGCCGCGAGCCCCGGAGGCCGAGGCGTGGTCGGTGACGTGGGCTCCTCTCGCGCGGGCTTCACCGGCACGGCGTGCAGCGCCGTGCCGGGTGGCGACTTTCGGGACAACGCGAGGATCCGCTGACGCACCTGCTCCGCGGAGGCGGGCCGCTGCTCGGGGTCCTTCTCCAGCAACTGGAGCACCAGCGCGTCGAGCGCGGGCGGGATGCCGTCCACCCGCGAGGACGGCGGGGGTGGGATCTGTTCGACGTGCGCGAACATCACCTGCACGTTCTCGCCCTGGAAGGGCCGCGTGCCGGTGAGCATCTGGAACGCCATGATGCCGAGCGCGTACAGGTCCGTGGCGGGCTTCACCGCGCCGCCCCGGACCTGCTCCGGCGCCATGAAGTCCGGCGTGCCCAGCACCGAGCCATCCGCGAGCGTCAAGCCCTCGCGCGACCGCATCACCTTGGCGATGCCGAAGTCGACCAGCTTGATCACCGGCGCCGCGTCCGGCCGCTCCACCACGAACACGTTCGCCGGCTTCAGGTCCCGGTGCACCACGCCGGCCCGGTGCGCCGCCCCCAGCGCGGAGAGGATCTGCTCCAATATCCAGAGCGCCGTCCCCACGTCCAGCCGTCCCCGGGCGCGCAGCACGTCCGCCAGCGACTGCCCCTGGAGCAGCTCCATCACCACGTACGGCCGCCCATCCGGGAGCGTGCCGAAGTTGAAGATGTCCAGGATGCCCGGGTGCCGGATGGCGTTCGCTGACCGCGCCTCCATCAACAGCCGCTGCTCCAGCTCCCGCGACACCAGCTCCGCCCGCAGCACCTTGATGGCGGCCTGCTTGCCAATCAGCGGATGCACCGCCCGGTAGACGACCCCCATCCCCCCCGCGCCAATGCGCTCCTGGATGACGAACTCGCCCAGCTGCGCCGACACCAGCGGATCCACCGGCGGTGTCCTGGGGGCCGGCGCCACCGGCAGCTCCCGCTGGGTCAGCGCCCGATGTGCCCCCGAATCTGCAAGTCGTCGAGTCTTCATTGAAAAGCTCGTTTTGCAGTGATGGTAACGGGGGGACAGGCGTCCGTCGCATGCCCTGGGGTCCCACCCGGTGTCCGGTCTCCCGCGAACCGCCTCCGTGGGGCGGGCGCGTCCATGTATCCGTGTTGGTCAGGAAATCCGTTTCTCTAGAGGGGGAAAGGGTGCTCCACCCGGGAGGTGGGCCTCAAGGAAACGACAGGGGCCCGTTGTAGAGTCGGGTCCGTCCTTTCCTGGACGTTCCCGGGTCGTGCGCCTGATCCCTGCTCCCCAGGGATCGCACCCGGAGGGGGAACATGGCACCGGCATACGACACCCTGGTCATTGGCACGGGGTTTGGTGGCGCGGTGGCGGCCTGTCGCCTCGCGCAGGCCGGCCTGGGCGTGCGCGTGCTTGAACGCGGCCTGCGCTATCCCAAGGGCAGCTTCCCGCGCGACTTCGAGGATCCCCGCAACGGCTGGCTGTGGCAGCACCGCCAGGGGCTCTTCGACATCAAGCTGCTCAAGGGGATGAGCATCGTGCAGGCCGCGGGGTACGGCGGCGGCTCGCTCATCTACGCCAACGTGCACCTGCGGCCCCCGCCGGAGGTGTTCGCGTCGGGGTGGCCGGAGGGCTACGGCCGGGAGGCGCTGGACCCCTACTACGACCTGGTGGCGCACATGCTGGACGTGCAGCCCATCACCTCCTCCGCGCGCGGCCTGCCGACGAAGACGCAGCGGATGCGGGAGGTGGCGAAGAAGCTGGGCCGCGAGGCGCAGTTCTTCCATCCGAACCTGGCCGTGCGCTTCGCCCCCGCGGGCGAGCCCCTGCCGAACAAGTTCGGTGTCCTCCAGGAGGGGTGCAACTACTGTGGCGAGTGCGACATCGGCTGCAACCGCCGCGCGAAGAACACGCTGGACCTGAACTACCTGGCCCGCGCCGAACAGCTGGGCGCGGAGGTGACGACGCAGGCGGAGGTGACGCGCATCGAGCCGCTGTCGCCGGGCTACCGCGTCACCTACACCGACCACGCGAACGCGGGCAGGCAGTGCACGGTGGACGCCCGCCGCGTCTTCCTGTGCGCGGGCGCGGTGAACACCACGGAGCTGCTGCTGCGCGCCCGGGACGTCCACGGCACGCTGCCGGACCTGAGCGCGCGGCTGGGGGCGCGCTATTCCGCCAACGGGGACTTCCTCGCCTTCGCCTTCGACACGAAGGAGCCATGGGACCCCGCGGTGGGCCCCACCATCACCACCGGCATGGTGGTGGATGAGGGGCAGGGGAAGGACAAGACCTGGTTCCTCTTCCAGGAGGGCGGACACCCGGCGCAGGCGGCGGGGCTGATGCTCGCCCTGGATCCCGACCGCGCGCTGACGCTGCCGGCGGACCTGCTCCAGCGGGAGCTGGTGAAGGTGCTGCGCACGCGCTCGAAGGAGATGGCCTCCATCGAGAACGAGCGCGGCCGCTTCCAGGCGGTGTTCCTGGCCATGGGCCGGGACAAGTCCAACGGCCGGCTGTCGCTGTCGCCCCTCACGCGCGAGCTCCAGGTGCAGTGGGACGTGCCCGCGAACCTGCCGCTGTACCGCACGCAGGAACAGCTCTGCGAGGACGTGGCCCGGGCGCTGGGCACGCGCGCCGCGTACAACCCGCTGTGGGAGCGGCTGCACCTGCCGGTGTCGGTGCACAACCTGGGCGGCTGCGCGATGGCGGAGGAGCCGGCGTACGGCGTCCTCACGCCCGACGGAGAGGTGCACGGCTACCCCGGCCTGTACGTGTTCGACGGCGCGGCGCTGCCGGTGGGCATCGGCGTCAACCCGTCCGCCAGCATCGCCGCGGTGGCCGAGCGCAACGTGGAGCGGCTCATCCGCGAGCTGAAGGAGGCGCCGGGCTGGGTGGCGCCGGAGCGCGCGCCCGGGACGTCCTCCCCGCAACGCGGCGCCCCTCCGCGCGTGAGCCTGCGGATGATGCCGGAGGTGGAGCCGCCTTCCTCCCCCGTGATGCCGGGGACGGATCCGCTGGGCGACGTGGTGGTGCCGCCGGGCGGCACGGTGGCCTCGCCCACGCCGGTGGTGGGGCTGCGCTTCACGGAGCGGATGAAGGGCTACCTCCAGCCGGGCCATCAGCCCGCGGACGACTTCAACGGGGCGGCGCGGGCGGGCCAGCGCGGGGGCCAGGTGGCGGAGTTCGTCGTCACCATCACGCTGCCCAACCTGGACCGCTTCCTCGCGCAGGAGTCCCACGGCGGCATCGTGCAGGGCACGCTGCACGTGCGCGGGCTCACGCCCCCCGGGGGCGCGTCGGTGGAGAACGGCGTCTTCAACCTCTTCGTGGGCACGGAGCGCTTCTACGAGCGGCGGATGCTGTACCTGCTGCCCTTCACCGGCGCGGACGGCCAGCCGTACCTGCTGGATGGCTACAAGGAGGTCCACGACGACGCGGGCTTCGACGTGTGGAGCGACACGTCCACGCTCTACGCGGTGGTGCGCAAGGGGCACGAGCGCTCCGGGCCCGTCGTCTCCACCGGCATCATCCGCCTGCACCTGCCGGACTTCCTCCAGCAGCTCACCACGTTCTCGGTGCTGGGCACGTCCTCGCCGCTCAAGCAGGCGGACGCGCTGCGGCGCTTTGGCGGCATGTTCATGGGCACGCTCTGGGACGTCTTCGCCCGCGCGAAGTTCGACTGAGGGGAGGGCGGCACATCGTGGCGATCGCGAAGCGGTACGACGTGGTGGTGGTGGGGTCCGGCTTCGGGGGCTCCATCGCCGCGCTCCGGCTGTCGCAGGCGGGCCGCACCGTGGCGGTGCTGGAGCGGGGCCGCCGGTACGCTCCAGGCCAGTTCCCCCGCGACGTCACCCGCGCGGACGAGCTGCTCTGGCACCACCCGTCGCGGCCGGAGGCGCGGGGGCTCTACGATGTGCGCTTCCTGTCCGGCATCGGCACGGTGACGGCGAGCGGCGTGGGCGGCGGGTCCCTCATCTACGCCAACGTGCACGTGCGGCCGGACCCCATCGTCTTCGACCACCCGCGCTGGCCCCGGGGCTTCAGCCGCGAGGCGCTGGACCCGTACTACGACAAGGTGGCGCGCGAGCTGGACGTGAAGCCCTTCCCCGCGTCCCTCCCGCTGCGCAAGCGAGACCTGTTCCAGCAGGCCGCCGGACGCATGGGCCGCCAGACGTTCGACCCACCGGAGGCGGTGTCCTGGACGGAGCCCTCCGCGCCCGGCCGCAAGGCGTGTCAGCTCTGCGCGGAGTGCGAGTTCGGCTGCCAGCACGGCGCCAAGAACACCCTGGACCTCACCTACCTGGCGCGCGCGGAGAAGCTGGGCGCCACGGTGTGGCCGGGCCTGTCGGTGTCCCACGTGCAGCGCGTCGCGGACGGCTACCGGGTGCACTACCGGGACCTCGCCACCGGGGAGAAGGCGTCCGTGGAGGGGCGGCGCGTGGTGCTGTCCGCCGGGGCGCTGGGCACGGTGGAGATCCTGCTGCGCAGCCGCGACCGGGCCCGCACGCTGCCCCTGGTGAGCGCCCGCCTGGGGCACGGGTACTCCGGCAACGGTGACTTCCTGGGCTCGCTGCACGGCAGCCGCGACGAAATCCTGCCGTGGGTGGGACCGGACGTGGCCACCGTGATGCGCTTCTTCGACGCCGCGCCCCGCTTCACGCTGGTGACGGCCACCTTCAACAAGCCCGCCACGGCGGTGCTCGCGGGGCTGGGGCAGGCCCAGCTGGGCCCGCTGGGCGGCGTGGCCGGGCCGCTGTGGACGAAGCTGTGGCCGCTGATGCATGGCGCCTTCAGCAAGGGGCTCTTCAGCAAGCCCCTGGGCCACGGGGTGGACCCCGCGCGCACGAGCAACCTGTTCGCCATTGGCCAGGACAACGCCAACGGGCGCATGGGGCTCAAGGGCGAGCACCTGGACATCGAGTGGGACTACGCCCGCGAGAACGCGGAGCTGGTGGCGCGGATGACGGGCGCGATGCGGGAGCTGGCGTCCCAGTACGGGGGCACCTTCGCGCCGCTCGCCACCTGGGAGCTGTTCCGCCGGCCCTTCACGGTGCACTCGCTGGGGGGCGCGCACCTGGCGGAGTCACCGGCCCAGGGCGTGGTGTCCAAGGAGGGCGAAGTGTTCAACTACCCGGGACTGTACGTGGCGGATGGCTCCGTCATCCCCACGTCCATCGGTTTCCATCCGGTGATGACCCTCAGCGCGGTGGCCGAGCGCATCGTGGAGGCGGTGGCCCATGGCTTTTGACTACCGGAGCGGCGCGGCGGTGTCGCGGACGCTCTCCCAGGACCTCACGCGCGGCGGCCTGCCGGTGGCGGAGCGGTACGACTTCCTCGCGGGCGACGGCGTCCCCCTGCGGCTCACCCGCTTCGTGGGGGGAACCAAGGGGCCGGTGCTGCTGGTGCACGGCGCGGGCGTGTGGAGCGGCATGTTCATGCTCCCCACGCTCCGGGAGAACTTCGTCCAGCACCTGGTGCGCCACGGCTACGACACGTGGCTGTTGGACTGGCGGGCCAGCGTGCAGCTGCCCCTGCGCCAGTTCACGCTGGACGACGCGGCGGACCACGACATGCCCGCGGCGGTGCGGCACGTGCGCGAAATCACCGGCGCGGAGTCGGTGCAGGCGGTGGTGCACTGCGCGGGGTCGGTGGCGTTCTTCATGGCGCTGGCCGCGGGGCACCTGCCGGACGTGCGCGGGGTGGTGGCGTCGCAGGTGGCGCTGCACCACGACACGCCGGCCTCCACGCGCCTCAAGGCGATGCTGCGGGTGCCGGAGCTGCTGGACGCGGGGCTGGACTCGCTCACCCCGGATGATGCGTCCCGCACGCCGCTGTTCCAGGCGGCCTTCACCAGGGTCGCGGGCCTGCTCCGCATGGAGTGCGACAGCCCGGTGTGCCACCGGCTGTCCTTCATGTACGGCCGGCTCTACCGGCACGCGCGGCTCAACGCGCAGACGCACGCGCGGCTGGAGGAGCAGTTCGGCCGCTGCAACCTGCTGACGTTCCGCCACCTGGGGCAGATGGCCCGGAGCGGGCACGCGGTGCGGTTCGACTTCGGCCGGGCGGCCAACCTGCTGCGCTACGGGCAGGCCCGCCCGCCGGACTACCTGGATCCGGAGCCCTTCAAGCGGCCCATCACGTTCGTCTCCAGCGAGCAGAACCGCACCTATCTGCCGTCGTCCACGGAGCGGACCTTCACGTGGCTGCGCGAGGCGAACGGCGCGCGCTACTACCAGCGCCGCATGCTCGCGGGCTACGGCCACCTGGACACCTTCATGGGCAGCACCGCCGCCGAGGACACCTACCCGGTGCTGCGCGAGGCGCTGGAGTTCCAGCCCCGCGCGGGGTGAGCCTTCCTCCGGGCGTGGCGCCTCGCGACTAGCGCACGACGTCCAGGAGGCCCACGCCGCGCTCCGCCCATTCGGTTCCCGGCGCGGTGCGCAGGTCATCCACGGGAAGCGACAGCGGCTCCCAGACGGTGGCGTTCTGCGGGGGCGGCTTGTTCGTGTTCTGGGTGCGCGCCCGGTAGAGCTGCCCGTCGTGCATCACCAGGGCCCCCGCCGCGTACGTCACCTCGGGCGAGCCGGGCGCCAGGGTGGCGCGGTCCGTCCACATCTCCAACCGCCTCGCGCTCGCCCCCGCGGGCAGCCCCGTGTCGACGAAGTTCAACACGGGCACGGGGCCATTCACGTTGCCGGTGGCCGTCACCGAGCCCACCGTCCCGGTGCCTCCCGTCAGGCCTGAGATGAGCTTGCGCCCGCCCTCCCATCGGTTGTCCTTGAACGTCACGGGCGAAGTGATGGCGCCCGACTTGCCAAAGACGACGCCCGGGTCCGTGGCGTCCGGGTAGACGCTGGCATAGCCAAAGTCGAGCCCTCGGAACGCGTTGCGCTCCCAGAGGAATGTCGCTCCGGCCCCGGAGCTGCCGCCCAGATAGACGCCCAGCGAGAGCGTGTCCGCGAAGGAGTTGTCCGTGAACTCGACGTTCAGCGGCAGGTCTCCGGTCTCCGCCTGCGCGAAGAAGTTGAGCAGGGTGCTCGCGCCGCCCACGAAGACGTTGTGGTGGAAGCGGATGTGGCCGCCTCGCACCTGCGCCTGGGAGTTGTTGTCCTGGTAGCGGTCGAAGGCCGCGCGCCAGTCGATGGCGCCGAAGGCGAAGACGTTGTGGTGCACCTCGGTGCCGTCGCCCAGGTTCTGGATCTGCAAGGACTCCGTCCCCGTGCGCACGAGGCGGTTGTTGTAGACCTTCAGGTTGGAGCCGAGCGGCGTGGGCGCGCCCTGCGTCGAACCGAAGTAGATGGCCTCGCTGGCCGTGTCATGGATGTAGAGGTCGTGAAGCTGGATGTCATCCAGGGGCGGCACCTTCCCGTCGCTCCCCGCGGAGCGGTTGATGCGCAGTCCCGCGAAGCCCGACCGGGTGATCTCCAGGTACTCCAGCTCGAAGGCGTGCGCGCCGCCGATGCCCAGCCCCATGTGGCTGCCGTTCAGGAAGAGGTCATCGCTCAGAATCCCGTAGCGCCCCCGGGACGTCGCGTACGCGCCGCAGCGATGGCCCGGGAAGTTCGCGTCGCCCGTTCCGGAGTCCGGGTCATACCGTCCGGTGAGGATCCAATGGGAGCCGCCGTTGATGGCCCAGATGTAGCCCTGGGTGCTCCCGGGTTCAGGCCGGATGACCACCTGCCCACCCGTGTTGGTGATGACCAGCGGCCTGCTGGCGGACCGCTCCGGCAGGTTGCCCAGGTTGAGGACCGTGTAGCGACCCGCGCGGATGTAGAGCCGGTCCAGCTTGCTCCAGTCCACCTCCGGGAAGCGCGCCTGCACATCTGGGATGTAGAGCTCGCCCGTCGCGCCAGGCGGCGGCAGCGTGAAGGTCGTACCCGGTGCGCCGAAGCGGCCGAAGGCCTCGCACTCCGAGGTGCCACCATCCGCCTGGGATTGGGGGCCACCCCCTTCGGGAGGATCCTCCGAGCAACCGGATGCGAGGCAAACGACGACGCAGAGAAGGCCAAGACTCCGGACCATGGTGGAGACTCCCGGTGGCGTGAGCCCGGCAGCCTACTCCGGCCCTGTTCCCCGCGGCGGCCATCGCGTCGGCCCAGGGGGTGCGTTCCTGGATGACGCGCGCGCGTCGCGCGGTGACGCCAGTCTTTGGCTTGCGCGTCCGTCCTGAAGCCAAGTGGGCGGAATCAGACGCTTTCGGTGGCTGCCAGGGAATGGCACTCGGGTTGCTCATGGGGGGATGACCGGCTCGGCGCTGGTGGGGGGCCACACCTGGATGGGTGCCATGCAATCGCAGACGACGCTGAAGCTCCCGGGGGCGCTCGGGCGCACGTCTTCCGTCCGTCGGCGGGTGGCTTGGGCCGACGCTTCGGAGGAGACGGGGGCGCGGGCGGCGCTCCGGCCCGCGCGGCATGTCGCCATCTCCGCGAGCCATGAGCTGTTCCCGTCGCGAGAAGCGGCGCTGGAGTGCGTCGTCGAGAAGCGCCTCGTGGCCCACCAGCGGATGCGCGACCAGCAGGCGGGCCTCACGCTCCGCGCCCCCGTGCGGCTGGCGGCGACGCGGATGGAGCGGACCCGGGAGGGCGGCATCGATGATCTGAAGTTCCTCTACCCGGTGCTCGACACCGTTCCCGTCATCGCGTTGCCCATCCTCCACTTCGCGACCTGTGGGGTTCAGGTCAGCGTCTACGGATCCGCCGAGGTCGGGCGGGTGGTGGAGGTGATGCGGGACTACCTGCTCGAAGCGCGCGTCATCGACGCCCCCGAGAAGCTGCTCTTCGTTCCGGAGGATCCGGAGCACATCTCCTTCTTCCACTCCGTGCGGAGCGCCGTGGAGCCGCTGGAGGCGAGGGATGGCGACGCGCTCGTGTGGTGCGCGGGGGACATCGTCCTCGCCTACGACGTCTTCCCCTGGCTGATGGATCCGGACCTGGACGCGCACCAGCTCATCCTCAACGTGGGCGCGAAGCAGCGGGTGTTTCCGGAGGGGACGCCGGAGCTGTTCCTGGGCAACTATTACGAGTCGCTCGTCACTCGCGACGGCCCCGGTGGCTCGCGGGTGTTCGACGTCAAGGACCCGAACCTGCTTGTCTTCACGCGCGAGGGATTGCGCGGCCTGTCACGCCTGGACGACCTGCGGAGCGCGAAGGACTCCAGCGTCTACATGGGCGTGTTCCTGCGGACGGCGTGGAGGGCGCTGGCCAGCTCCAGGGCGCTCGCGTGCCTGGGCACCTTGCGCTATGGCCTCAAGCGTCAGCGGGGAACGTTGCGGCCTGGGGAAGGCCTGAGACAGGACCACGCCAGCGAGTTCGCTTCGGCCTTCTTCGATGTCCGCGCGCGGCTGAAGGCGGACACGGTCGACCCGTTCGTCCTCAAGGACTGCGACAACTTCGAGGACCTGTTCGGCTTCTACCGGGGCTTGCTCCAAGGCATCGTCGACGAGGGGGCCACGCGCGAGGAGGGCTATCGCCGGCTCGCGGAGTTCTACCCGCACGCGAAGCACCTGCTGGCCCTCTCGTACCGCCTGCTCCCGCTCTGGGACGAACTGCCGCTGTGGCGTCACTGGCCGGAGCTGATCCGCGACCGCATCTCCACCTGCAATCGGCGCATGACGGAGGCGCTCCAGGCCAGCGACCTGTACGACGGGACGCCGCCCCTCCCCGAGTACTTCGCCGCGGACGGCTCCTTCCAGCACGCCCCTGCTCCAGGGGACGACCTGCCTGGCACTCGCGCCTTCCTGCGTGATGTCTACCTGCCGCGCTTCCATCAGGGCCGCGCGGCCCATGCCAGGGTGCTCGCGGGAGTCCGGCCATGAGCCTGCCCTTGGAAATGGACTCCCCGGCAGGGGACACGCTCGAGGCGCGGCTCGCCGCCTTGGCGTCCGCCCGGGTGCTGGTGGTCGGGGACGTGATGCTGGACCGCTACTGGCATGGCACCGCGTCACGGCTCTCCCCGGAGGCGCCGGTGCCCGTGGTGCGAGTGGAGCGGGACGAATGCCGTCCGGGGGGCGCCGCCAACGTGGCGGTGAACATCGCGGCGCTGGGCGCCCAGGCCACGGTGCTGGGCATCACCGGAGATGACGCCGACGCGGGGGCGCTGGACGAGAGGCTCACGGAGGCCCGGGTGTGTTCGCGCGTGATGCGGACCCCGGGCGTGCGCACCGTCAGCAAGCTGCGCGTCCTGGGCACGCGCCAGCCGATGATCCGCCTGGACTTCGAGGACGGTCTGCCGGGGAGCCACGACGCGCGCTTGCTCGAAGGCTTCGGGCCGCTGCTCGCGGACGCCGGCGCCGTCGTGCTGTCCGACTACGGCAAGGGGACCCTGCGCGATCCTCGGCGCTTCATCCAGGCGGCGCGCGCGGCGGGATGTCCCGTCCTGGTGGCTCCGAAGGGCCGCGACTTCACGCGCTACGCGGGGGCCACGGTGCTCGTCCCCAATCGGAGCGAGTTCGAGGCCGTGGTGGGGCCCTGCGCGGACGACGCCTGCCTCGTCGCACGTGGGCTGGAGTTGCTGCGGACGCTGTCCCTGGAGGCGCTGCTCGTCACGCGGGGCGAGGAGGGCATGACGCTGCTGCGGGACGGCCACCCCGCGCTGCACCTGCGCGCCACCGCGACCGCCGTCCTGGACGTCACCGGCGCGGGCGACACCGTCATCGCGGTCCTGGCGGCGGCGCTCTCCGCGCGAGTGCCCCTGCCGGAGGCGGTCTCCCTCTCCAACGTGGCGGCGGGCCTGGTCGTGGGCCGGAGCGGCACGTGCGCCGCCACGCTTCCGGAACTGCGGCGGGCGGTGGCCGGACCGCGCGAGCCGAAGCGGGGCGTCGTCACGGAGGACCACCTTCTGGAGCTCGTGCGCGACGCACGCGCGCGGGGGGAGACGGTGGCCCTGACGCTGGGCTGCTTCGACATCCTGCACGCGGGCCATGTCTCCTACCTGGAGCAGATGGCGGGCCTCGCGGACCGGCTGATCATCGCGGTCAACGACGACGCCTCCGTGCGCCGGTTGAAGGGCCCGTCACGGCCGCTCAACCCGCTGGGGCAGCGCATGCGCGTGCTCGCCGGGCTCGCGGCCGTGGACTGGGTGGTGTCCTTCAGCGAGGACACGCCGGAGCGGCTGGTGTGCAGGGTCGTCCCCGACGTCCTGGTGAAGGGCGGCGACTACCGCCCCGAGCAGATCCCCGGTGGGCGCTGTGTCCGCGAAGCGGGGGGACGGGTGCTCGTCCTCGACTACGTCGACGGCTGTTCGACGACGGGGCTGGTGGCCCGCATCCAGGAGCGCAACGGCGCACCGAAGCTCGCGGGGCCGGGGTGAGCCATGGGAGCGAACGCCCTCATCGAGGACATCCGCGCGGACGTGGTCATCCTGGGCGGCGGCATCACGGGGCTCTGGCTGCTGGCGCACCTGCGTGCGCGAGGCTACGCCGCCGTCCTGTGCGAGGCCCGAGCGCTGGGGGCCGGCCAGACGCTCTGCTCGCAGGGCATCATCCACGGGGGCCTGAAGTACGCGCTCGGCGGGGCGCTGTCGGAGGCGAGCCGCGCGCTGACGCACATGCCCGCGCGCTGGCGCGATTGCCTTGAGGGCGCGCGGACGCCGGACCTGCGCGGCGCCCGGCTCTTGTCCGCGCACCAGTACCTGGTCTCGGGCTGGAGGCTGGCGGGCTTCCTCGCCAGCCGGATGCTCCAGGGCCGGGTGAACCGCGTCGACTCCGGACAGGTTCCGGAGCCCTTCGCCGCGGCGCTGGGGCCCTCCGCCCGGGGCGGCGTCTATCAGCTCGACGAGCCCGTGGTGGACGTGAGGTCGGTCCTCGCGGTGCTGGGCCACGCGCACGCGGACGCCCTGCTGGCGGTGGACGCGGATGGGACGCGGCTGCTCCAGGACGCGGGGGACGTCACCGGGCTGGAGGTCCGTGACCGAGAGGGGCGACGGCTGCGGATCCGCGGCGGGCATGTGGTGCTCTGCGCGGGCGCTGGCAACGAGGGACTGGGGCGGATGATTCCTTCGGGCGCCGCTCCGATGCAGCGGCGGCCCCTGTGCATGGTGATGCTGCGCGGCGCGCTGCCGGAGCTGTACGCGCACTGGCTGGGGACGAGCGCCGCTCCTCGCGTCACCGTCACCAGCCACCGCGACGCGCGGGGGACGCCGGTCTGGTACGTGGGCGGCGAACTGGCGGAGTCCGGCGTGGCCCGCGAGCCGGAGGCGCAGGTGCGCCGCGCCCGCGAGGAGCTGTCGCGGCTGGTGCCCGGCGTGGACCTGGCGTCCTGCGCGGGCGCGGTGCTGTCCGTGGACCGGGCGGAGGGACGGCACGCGTCGGGGCAGCGCCCGGATGGCCCGGTGCTCGCGCGGGCGGGGGCCGTGACCCAGGTCTGGCCCACCAAGCTGGCCTTCGCGCCGCTCGTCGCGGAGCAGGTGGAGGCGCGGCTGTCGCTTGGCGGGATGCGGCCCGGCCGCTGCCCCATGCCCTCCACGCAGGGCTGGCCGCGTCCGGCGCTCGCGCCGCTTCCCTGGGACGAGGCGCGGGCATGGTGCTGAAGCCCGCCACCGGACGGCCGTTCGTCCTGCTGGACCGGGACGGCACGCTCATCGACGAGCGGAACTACCTGCGCGACGTGGAGGCGGTCCGGCTGCTGCCCAACGCCGTCCGCGGCCTGCGCCGGTTCCGGGAGCTGGGGCTGGGCCTGGTCGTCGTCACCAATCAGTCCGGCGTCGCGCGGGGCTACTTCGACATGAAGCGGGTCGACGAGGTCCATGCCCGGGTGGGCGAACTGCTCGCGCGTGAGGGCCTGCACCTGGACGCCACCTATGTCTGCCCCCACCTGCCCGACGCCGGCTGCGCGTGCCGCAAGCCCATGCCGGGGCTGGGGCTCCAGGCGGCGGCGGACCTGGGCATCGACCTCTCCCGCAGCTTCGTGGTGGGGGACAAGCCCGGGGACATCGCCTGGGGCCACCGCCTGGGGGCGATGCCCTTCCTGGTCCGGACGGGCCATGGCGCCAGCGTGGAGCTCGCGCGGCTGCCCCAGCCCAGTCAGGCCGTTGACGACTTGTCGCACGCCGCGGAGCTCGTCCAGCGGCTCATCCACGGAGGTCGCAGATGGAACTGGAGCTGACGCGGGAAGAAGGGGCGGGCCGTATCGACGAGGGCACGCGGCTCGTGAGGCAGCACGTCCTGGGAAGCATCGACGTCAAGCAGCGGCTGCTGGTGAACTGCGAGCGGGAAATCCAGGACGCCGCGGGGCTGCTGTCCCAGGCGCTCCAGTCCGGAGGGAAGCTCCTGCTCTGCGGCAACGGGGGCAGCGCCGCCGACTGCCAGCACCTGGCGGCCGAGTTCGTCAGCGCGCTGAGCCATGACTTCGAGCGGCCGGGGCTCGCGGCCATCGCGCTGACGACGGACACGTCGCTCATCACCGCGCACGCCAACGACTTCGGCTTCGGCCACATCTTCGAGCGGCAGGTGCAGGCGCTGGGACGACCTGGGGACGTGCTCATCGGCATCAGCACCAGCGGCGAGTCCGAGAACGTGGTCCGGGCCTTCCGCTGCGCCCGGCTCCAGGGCTTGCGGACGGTGGCGCTCACGGGCAGCGGCGGAGGCAGGCTCCTGGCCCTCGCGGACGTCTGTGTCCGCGTGCCCAGCACCAACGTGCAGCACGTCCAGGAGTGCCACATCACCATCGCGCACCTGCTGTGCATGCTGGTGGAGAGCGGGATGGTGGCCCAGCCGGTGGCCGCCGCGGGATGGAGCGTGGGCCATGGGAAGTGACGCCCGCGACAGCGGCGTCGAGACGCGCTCGCTCTGGCGCTTCCTCGCGGTGGAGCTCGCGCCCCTCTGGTCGCGCCTGCTGGAGGGGTCGCTCGGCGCTCCAGGCCCGAAGGCGGATGGAGGGCTGGTGTACGGCGTCATCGACGAGCTGCGCGAGCGCACGTCCGCGTTCCTCGCTCACCGCTACCCGGGCCTCCCTCTCAACGAGGAGGGGCTGTCCCGCTGGCCGCCGGAGGGGGACTGCTGCGCGGTGGACCTGGTGGATGGGACGAACAGCCTGCTGCTCGGCGCGCCGCTCTTCGGCCTCCAGTTCGCCACCGTGGTGGGCGGTCGCGTGGAGGAGTCCGTCATCTTCCTGCCCACCGAGGAGCGGCTCAGCGGTTCGGGCCTCCACGTGAGCCGGCGCGGCGCGGGGGCGTATGTGGTGCTGCGCGGAGAGACGGAGCTGCGGCTGCGTGTCTCCGGGGTGCGCGAGCTCGCGAAGGCCTCCATCGCGTTCGACGGGACGACGCCCACGGTGGGCGCGCTCTACCATCCCCCCCTGGTGGCGGCCGTCACGCGGATCCGCAACTTCGGCGCCTTCTGCTGGGCCGGGACACGGCTGGTGCGGGGCGCGCACCTCCCGGTGAGCGTGGATGCCATTGTCGCCATCGGCAACAAGCCCTGGGACCACCTGCCGTCCATCGGACTGGTGGAGGAGGCGGGAGGGCAGGTGACGTGCTTCGACGGGTCGCCCCACTCGCTGAAGCACTGCACCGAACTGCTCTTCTCCAACGGGCCCCTTCACGCGGACCTGCTGGGCCACCTGCGCGGCGCGGGGATGTCCCGGAGGGGGACATGAGCGCGGGGCCGGAGGGAGCGCAGGTCACCGTCCTCTGCGGCTGGCCGCTCTCCGGCAAGAGCGAGACGGCCGCGCGGGTGGGCCGGGAGCTGGGCGCCCACGTCGTCGATGTCGACGTGCTGGCCCGCGCGGGCCTCGGGTTGCCGGAGGAGGACTGGTGGACCACCGACGCGGGCCGGCGGCGCAACCTCAACCGGATGGCCATGGCCTATGAGCTGCTTCATCAGGCGGTGCGCATCCACCTGGAGGTCGCTGAGCCGAAGCGCTCGCTCGTCGTCGTCTCCACCTACTCTCGGCCCTCGAGCTGGCGCTTCCTCCAGGCGGTGATGGCGCCGCACCCGGAGGTCCGGTTCAAGGTGCTGTGGTTGCGGCCCGCGGACGACTCCCCGGAGGCGGTGCGGGAGCTGCTGGGCCGCCGCGCGGGCGCTGGCTACTGCGGAGGGTGCACGACGCCCGCCGAGTACTTCGACGTCAAGGCGCGCTTCGTCCCGCCGCCGTTGCCCCACCGGGTGGTCGACACCTGGTTCCGCCACACCCCCGAGGCCTGCGCGCAGCGGGCCCTCGACTACGTCCTCGCGCCCTAGGGAGCCACCATGCTGTTCCACCGCAGGTTCGAACATCGCTACCCGCGCATCATCCGGGGGCAGGGCGCCTACCTCCATGACGACGAGGGCCATGTCTGGCTCGACGCCGTGGGAGGCGCGGGAGTGGCCATCCTGGGACACGGCCTGGAGGAGCTGGCCCTCCAGGCCGCCGAGTCGATGCGCCACGTCAGCTACCTCCACGGCACCCAGTTCACGACGATGGATCTGGAGGCCTATGGCGAGCGGCTGGTCGCGCTGGCCCCGGACAACATCTCCCACGTCCTGCTGATGGGCAGCGGCTCGGACGCGGTGGAGACGGCCATCAAGCTGGCGTACCAGTATTACGTCGGCAAGGCGGGCACGCGGCGCAGGCGCAAGGTGATCGCCACCCAGCCCGGCTACCACGGGGCCACCGGCCTCGCGCTGGCGGTGACGGGCAAGCCGAGAGACCGCCTGCTGTTCCAGGGGCTGTTGCACGAGCAGTGTTTCGTCCCCGCGCCGGACGGCTACCGGAGGCCGGAGGAGTCGGGCGAGGCCTGCGCCGAGGCGCTGGAGCGAAAGCTCCTCGAAGAGGGGCCCGAGAACTGTCTGGCCTTCATCGTCGAGCCGGTGATTGGCGCGTCCATGGGCATCGGGGTTCCGCCGCCCGGCTACCTCCAGCGGGTGCGGGAGATCTGCGACCGCCATGACATCGCGCTCATCTTCGACGAGGTGATGTGTGGTTTTGGCCGCTGCGGGGAGTGGTTCGCCTCCTCCCTCTCTGGCGTCAAGCCGGACATCATCATCCAGGGAAAGGGGATGGCGGCCGGGCTGGTTCCCCTGTCCGCGGTCTACGCCAGCCGCACCCTCGTGGAGGGCATCCACCGGGACGGCGGCAACTTCGCTCATGGCTTCACGTTCACGAACCACTCGGTCGCCGCGTCCATCGGCCTCCGGGTGCTGGAGCACGTGGAGCAGCACGGCCTGCTGGCCCGCGTCCGGCGTCAGGGAGAGGCGCTGCGCGAGCGGCTGCGGGAGCTGACCGCGCTCTCGTGGGTGGACGATGTGCGGGGGCTGGGGCTGTTCTGCGGCTTCGAGCTGGTCGCGGACAAGGCCACGCGCCGAGCCTTCCCACGGTCGGCGAAGCTGGCGGAGCGGGTGCTGCAACGGGCCATGGCCCGAGGCGGCAACTTCTACTTCTCCATCGGCTACCTGCCGGACGGCAGCGGTGACTCCATCCTCGCGATGCCACCGTACAACGTCACGGACGCGGAGCTGGACCACCTCGTGGACATCCTGCGCGGCACGCTGATGGACCTGGACCCAGAGGTCCAGGCCCTCGCGTGCGACCGCGCCTAGCGCCGGCGAAGGCACCCATGGACATCCGGACCGACTGTCTTCACTTCAATGGCTACAAGCCTTGTGGGCCCCACAAGGAGCGGGGCGTCCACTGTGGGGGCTGCACGAGCTACCAGCCCGCGACCGGCAACGTGCTCATCATCAAGCTCCAGGCCGCGGGCGAGGTGGTGCGCAACACCCCACTCCTGCGGGCCATCCAGCGCCAGCACCCCGGCGCGCGGATCTTCTGGCTCACGAACCACCCGGAGCTGATTCCCCGGCGCGAGGTCTTCAAGGTCCTCCGCTTCGACCTGGCCGGCACGCTGACGGTGATGGACTTGAAGTTCGACCTCCTGCTGTCCCTGGACAAGGACGTGGAGGCCTGCGCGCTGGCGAACCGGGTCGACGCTCGGGTCAAGAAGGGCTTCACGCAGAAGGATGGCGTCATCCTCCCGTTCGACGAAGACAGCCAGCGCAAGTGGCGCACGGGGGTGTTCGACGACCTGATGAAGGCCAACCGGAAGCACTATGTCGAAGAGCTCTTCGAGATCTGCGGCTACACCTTCCAGGAAGAGGAATACCTCCTGCCGGAGTTCGAGGTCCCCTCGGTGCCGCTGGCTCCCGGCAAGCAGGTGGTGATGCTCAACACGGGCGCTGGCAGCCAGTGGAAGCCGCGCCTCTACTCGCCGGCCCGTTGGACGGAGCTGGCCCTGCGTCTGAAGGACTCCGGCCGCGAGGTCGTGCTGGTGGGCGGGCCGGAGGAGCATGCGCGCAACGAGGAGATCTCCGCGGCGGCGGGCGTCCATTACTTCGGCGTCCAGCCCTTCGCCGGGTTCATCGGCCTGCTGAGCCTCGCGGACGTGGTGGTCACGTCGGTGACGTTCGCGTTCCACGCGGCCGTGGGGCTGCGCAAGCGCATCGTCCTGTTGAACAACACCTTCAACAAACATGAGTTCTACATGTACGGGCGCGGCACGGTGCTGGAGCCGGAGGTGCCATGTCTGATGTGTTACAAGCAGGACTTCGACGCGCGCTGCGCCCAGCGTGACTGTATGGATTTGATCTCCCCGGAGCGCATCCTCCGCGCGGTGGGTGAGGTCTGAGCCTGGACGCCACCGGCCCGCACGAGGAGGTGGAGGTCGCCATCGTCGGTGCGGGCGTGGGCGGGTGCTACCTGGGCTATCGCCTCACGCATGACGGCTCACCTCGGCTCCGGGGCCGGGTGGGGCTCTACGAAGCCTCCGGCCGCGTGGGTGGGCGGCTCTGGTCCGTGGAGCTTCCGGGACTGCCGGGGGGCCACGCCGAACTGGGTGGGATGCGCTTCCATGATCAGCTCCACCTCGTGTCCGACCTCATCCAGCACCTGGGACTGGGCGCGCAGGTGGAGGACTTCCACTTCGGGCAGCCGGAGAACTTCACCTACGTGCGTGGCGGCCGCTTCCGGCAGCGCGAGCTGACGGCGGAAGCGCTCGCGAAGCACCCCGGCGTGCTGCCCTACCGCCTGCGTCCATCGGAGCAGGGACGGGGGATCGCGGAGCTGGAGGCGTGGGGGGTGGAGGCCGCGGTGCCGGGGTTCGGGTCCCTTCGCTCGCGCTACCACGCCGCCTTCGATGCGGGGCGGTGGGACGAGGCTGGAGCGCTCGCGGAGGAGTATGCGCGAAGCAAGGACGGGGCCCTGCTGGACGGCGCACGGCTGCACGAGCAGTCATGGTGGAGCCTGTTGACCCTGGTGCTGGGCCAGGAAGCCATCCAACTCCTCCAGGACACCGGCGGCTACGATGGGCTGGCGGCGAATGGCAACGCCTCCGACTGGCTGGACGTCCTCTTCCATGCGCCGGTGTCTGGGCGCTACCGGTGCCTCACCGGGGGCTTCGACACGCTGCCTCGCGCGCTTCACGAGCGCTTCCTCTCGGCGGGAGGGACCACCCGGCCGCGACATCTCCTCCGACGCATCGATCGGAGCACCGCGCCGGAGGGGGGCAGGGCCTACGTGCTCCACTTCGAGTGTCCTGACCGCGATGGGCAGTCACCGCGCTGGCGCCGGGTGCGGGCCCGGGCGGTGATGCTGGCCCTCCCACAACACGCCCTGGCTCGCCTGGACCCTGAAACCTTCCTGCTCCAGGACCCCGGGGTGCGCCACGGCCTGGAGAGCGTGCGTGGGGTGTCGGCCGTGAAGCTGTTCCTCGCGTATCCCTTTCCCTGGTGGGAGCGGATGGGCGTCACGAAGGGGCGCAGCACGACCGACCTACCGCTTCGTCAGCTCTGGTACTGGCGTGGAACGACGCCGGAGTCGTCCGGCCCCGGGCTGCTGCTCGCGGCCTACGCCAGCGGAACGGACGCGGAGTACTGGAGCAGCCTGCGCTCGGGCGAGCCCTTCCCCGATGCACCCGGTGGCTCCGGCCCGATCCAACTCCCCAACGTAGCGCCCGCCAGCCGGCGCATGGTGGCGCGAGCCCACGCGATGTTGCTGGAGCTCCACGGCGTCGAGGATGCGCCGCTGCCCATCGCCGCCCGCTGTCAGGACTGGTCCACGTCACCGCATGGCGCGGCATGGCACGTGTGGCGGGAGCACGCCGTCTCGCGCGAGGTCATCCCCGCCATGCGGCGACCCCTCGCGGACGAGGAGGTCTTCATTGTCAGCGATTGCTGGTCGCACGACCCGGGCTCGGTCCACGGCTCGCTGGGTGCGGCGGAGTGCACCCTGCAAGACCACCTGGGGCTGGCGTGGCCGTCCTGGTTGCGCCGCGAGGGAACCCGCCTGGGGCCTCGCGACCTGAAAGCCAGACACCTTCCAGAAGGAGGAACACCATGGCGTTGAGCGTTCCCGCAGGATACGAGCCCCTCCACGCGCGGAGCCTTCCGGGCTACCTCGCGGGCCTTCCTCCGCTCGCGGCGAGGCTGGGAGGGCGTCCGGAGGACTGGCGGGTCCACGAGGCGAGCGATGGAAACGTGAACCAGGTGTTCCGGGTCCACGGCCCGTCTGGCGACGTGTGCGTCAAGCAATCGCTGCCCTACGTTCGACTGGTAGGCGAGTCCTGGCCGCTCGCGCTGGAGCGCATCGACTTCGAACACCTTGCCCTGCTCGAGCATGGACGGCACACGGGGCGGCGCGTCCCGGAGGTGCTGCACCATGACCCGCGCTTGTTCCTCATCGTCGTGGAGTGCCTGACGCCGCACATCATCCTGCGTGAGGGGATGACGCGCGGCATTCGCTACCCTCGCTTCGCCGGGCAGGTGGCGGACTACCTGGCGCGGTCGCTGTTCTTCACCTCCAGCCTCGCGCTGTCAGCGGAGGAGAAGAAGGGGCAGGTGGCGGCGTTCTGCGCGAACACCGCCATGTGCCGCATCATGGAGGACATGGTGTTCACCGAGCCGTATCAGGTGCACCCGCGCAACAGCTGGACCTCGCCCGCGCTGGACGGACTGGCCTCGGAGCTGCGCGCGGACGTGCCGCTGAAGCTCGCGGCGTTCCGACTGAAGCGCCACTACCTGGACACCGCCGAAGCCCTCATCCACGGCGACCTCCACACCGGCTCCATCATGGTGACCCAGGAGGACACGCGGATCATCGACCAGGAGTTCGCCTTCTGTGGGCCCATGGCCTTCGACGTGGGCTCGCTCCTCGCCCACCTGCTGCTCGGCTTCTTCAGCCAGGAGGGGCACTCCACCGCCCGCGAGCCCCGAGAGGACTACGCGGAGTGGGTGCTGGAGACGGTGGAGGCGCTGTGGTCCTCCTTCCATGACACCTTTCTCCAGCTGTGGGACGCGCACGGACTCGGCGCCGGTGACCCGGCCGTGCTGCTCACCACGGAGGCGGAGCGCTCGGCGCTCTTGCAGGAGCGGCGGGCCTTCCTCCAACGGCTGTTGGAACAGAGCATGGCGTACGCCGGTGCGGAGCTGTTGCGCCGCGTCTTCGGACTGGCGCACACCCTGGACCTGGAGCGCATCGCGGACCTGGAGCGCCGCGCCGCTTGTGAAGCACGCTGTGTCCAGTTGGGCCGGAGCCTGCTCGTCGAAACCGGTCGCTTCCGCACCCTCTTCGATGTGACGGCGGCGGCCCGGGCGCTGGTGGCGCGTCCTCGGCGCGAACAGGTGGCGTGAGGCGCGGCGCATCCCGGAGGCTCACGGCCTCCGGGGCACGGGGCACCTCACTTCACCAGCGCGAGCGCTCCCGGAGTGGGGCTCGCCAGCTCGTGGAACTTCTCCCCGAGCGGCCGGACGACGTGCTTCTCGATCTGGTAGTAGCTGGACAGCTTCTCCAGCGGGACGCGCCGCATGGACCAGCGGCCGTTCAAGTCACAGCCGATGGGGTTCTTCTGGAAGCCGCCGCTCAGCCAGCCGTCGCTCTCGCCCTGGCTCGTGCGCTCGATGCGGAAGTACTTCCACACCTTGTCCGCGGTCACCGCGACGGACTCCGACGGGTCCTCCGGCCGGGGCTCGGCCACGCCAAACCAACACTCCGGTCCCTCGGCGTCGTTCACATACGCGTCATTGAAGCCGAGCCAGATCCAGATGAAGGCGATGAACCGGACGTCCCGGGCGGTGCAGGCATCCACCGGGGTCCCCGCGGGGACGTGCAGCGGGTCCACGTAGAAGCGGCCCAGCCACGACGGCAGCCAGAGATAGAAAGGGTAGGAGCTGTCATCCGACAGCAGATATCCGCTCGCGTTCGAGAACAGCTTGTTCCCCGCCACGGGCTTCAGGCTGACGCCATATTCGCGGATGGCGAAGCGCACCCCGATGATCTCAAAGAAGGACCGGATGTCCTTGTGGTGCTCGGAGAAGTTCGCATAGCTGCCGGAGAGGTCGCTCAAGACTTGTTTTCGGAAGGACATGGCTCAAGTCGTTGCACCCCGTGTACCAGCCAGGGGATCGCGGTCTCTCTCCGGCGAGCCCCGGCCGCCGTCAGGAGTTGCGTCACCCGCTGACGCGCATGCGTTCCGGAGGCAAGCACCCCGCCACGAGCCACTGGTACAAGCGCTGGTTGTGTTCGAAGGAAGGGTGGTAGGCGTTGCGCAGGAAGTCACGCGTCAGGGGAAGGTTGTCGGAGGGCAGGGGGCGCGATTGAAAGACACCCATCGCGTCGAAGTACTCCGGCACGGGCCGCGCCGCGTCAGGGATTCCCAGGCCCCTGAACTCCTGGGCCAGCCGCTGGTTGAGCGTGGCGAGCTTGTCCTGGATGAGCTCCGGCCACCTGCGCCACAGGGGCAGCTCGGATTGGAGCGGGCGCAGGGCCTGGGAGAGGCGATAGAGGATTCCCGCATGAGGGTGGTAGTGCGATAGCTCGCGGTAGCCAGCCTCCTTCGTGGCGGCGGAGTCGACGATGGGCTGGAGGACCGCCCGGTAATAGCCAAACAAGTCCTCCACGCTGTCGCCGTCCCGGACGAAGAAGGGGTCTGTGTTCTCCGCCTTCAGGAGGGTGGACACCCCGAAGAAGGTCCGGGCCAGCTCTCCGGCATGGTGCTGGGTGAGCGCGTCCCCGGCTTGGATGCGGTCCCGGGTCCGCTTCAATCCATAGCGCAGGAACGCCACGGTCGCCGCGGGGCTCGTATGCCAGACGGTCCTCGCCGCGGCACGCAGCAGCACCTTCATATAGGTGTCGCCCGGGCGAGGGTGCCGCAGCTCGTCCACCTTCGTCAGGCCTCGCAGCCCCGCGGAGGTGAAGAGCAGGACGTTCGGCTCCTTGATGTCGAGCACCACACCCGGCTCACCTTCCAGGCGCAGGCGGTCGAAGTAGTTGCGGGCGAAGAGCTCCGGCGTGCCGTCCGGGAAGACGCGCTGACGGGCGTTGAGGTTGAAGATGAGCTCGTAGCCGGGCAGGTGCCGGTCCATCAGCCAGGGATGGGTGTCATACGCCAGCACCAGGTCTCCGGCGGACCAGGCGATGGGCTCATCCTTCGCGGCGGACAGGCACTCCGTGGAGCGCTGGATGGAGCGGGAGAGGGAGATGTCGCGCCGGTCCTCCTCGACGGCCAGGACCTTCGCTCGGTCCCCGATGAGCCCTTGCGCGAGCAGGACGTCGCGCACCACCTCCACCACCCGGCAGACCTCTGGAGGGCCGTGGACGCTGACCTGCGCTCCCGTCAGCGCGTAGCTCAACAGCGGAAAGACGATGAGCGGGAGGTTGTCGAGCACGGGGTAGAGGAACTTCGTGTCGTCCAGGCCCCCGTCGATGGAGCGGAGCAGGGGCGTGGTGTCCACCACCTTCCACCGCCGGTAGCGCGCGGCCTGGCGCTGCTGCCGCTCGCGGACGAGGCGATCCTCGACGCGCCGGGCTACCGCCGCCCGCAGGGCGGCCTCCGCTGAATCGTAGACTTCGTGGCTGGCTCCAATGGCCACATGACGCACCTGCATTCGTGCCACCTCCAGGTGCGTCAATCCATTCACGAACCGTGCGCGGGGGATGGGGGCAGGGCACGTGGGGTTGTGACTCCGCGTGAAGCGTCGTCACGTCACGCAACCGCGTCCTCTGGGAACGCGGAAGAGGTCGTCTTGATGTGGCGAGTTCGTGCTCGTACTTCAGGTGTGTCTGCTTTTTGGGATTGGTACGCAGCTTGCTGATGGCCGTGGCCCGAGTCCTCCGGCGTCCGCCGCGGACTTGCCCTCGCCGTGCGCGGCGAGGGCGGATGCGATGTCTGTCTTTCCATCAGTGCCACTCAGTCCCAATGAAGGGGAGTCCGTCATGAGGAAGAGCCTCGTTGTTTCGCTGGTGTCGTGTGTGAGCCTCGCGGTGTCGTCGGTGGGGTGTGGCGCTCCGGCGGAGTCCACGGAGGGCGGGCAGAAGGACACCGCCGCCCAGGCCAGCGCCGCGCTCGCGGGTGCGGTCACGGTCGTGCTCGGTGATACGGCGTGTCCGTCGGGCTACACGCTCGCGTCTCCCGAGGAGGCCCGCGCCAACTCCTCCGCCATCTGCGCCCAGATGGGCACGTGGGACATCGCGCGGCTGGCGAACGGTGGCGCCATCGATGGCCCTGGCTACGGCTGCGGTGTGCGCACCTTCGACGCGCGCGGGCTGGGCAACAGCATCTGCAAGCAGGTCGGCACGGCCAGCGAGTCCCTGGGCGATGGCGTCTGCCCGTCGGGCCTCACCCTGGTGAGCCCGCTGGTCGCGCGCACCAACCCGTCCGGCTTCTGCGCGACCCTGGGGACGTGGGATGTCGCGCGGCTCGCGGGTGGGGGCAGCATGGACGGCCCGGGCTATGGCTGCGGCATCCGTGACGTCGACACGCGGGGTCTGGGCAACAGCCTGTGCGCGCAGATGTCCTTCGTCGAGGTGCTGGGCGACAAGCCGTGCGCACCCGGCACGGCGCTGCTCTCTCCGCAGGAGGCGCGCGCCCGGTCGGCGGAGGTGTGCGCGAAGCTCGCACCCTGGGATGTCGCGCGGCTCGCGGGTGGGGGCAGCATGGACGGCTCGGGCTATGGCTGTGGCATCCGTGACTGGGATACCCGCACCCTGGGCAACGCCCTCTGCCAGTCGCTGTAGTCGAAGGCTGACGCCTCCTGCTCCCGGACAGCGGCTCCGGAAGCGGGGGGCCCCTTGCTCCATGCGCTTCGTCCACTGCTCCGACGTCCACCTCACCGCGGACTACCGCGGGGAGTCGCTGCTCCGACTGGGGTGGCGCCGCTGGCTGGCCCTCCCGGAGCTGTTCGCGGGGGGGCGGGCCCGTGCGTACCTTCGCGCTCCGCGGGTGCTCGCCGCCATCGCGCGCGAGGCGCGGGAGCATGCCGCGGATCACTTCATCCTCTCCGGAGACCTCACCGCGTGCGCGCTGGACAGCGAGTTCCAGGCGGCGCGTGAGGCCCTGGGCTCGCTGGTGGAGGACCGGAGCCGCTGCACCGTCATCCCGGGCAACCATGACGTGTACACGCCGGGGAGCCTCCGGACCGGACGCTTCGCGCGGTACTTCGGGCACCTGCTGGAGAGCGACCTGCCCGAGCACTGCCGGGAGGGGCCCTTCCCCTTCGTCCGCCGCGTGGGGGACGGGGCCGCGGTGGTGGGGCTCTGCTCCGCTCGCGTGCCGCCAGTGCCCGGCATCTCCCAGGGGTTCATCGGGCGCGCGCAGCTCGACGGGCTCGCGGCGGTGGTGGCGGATCCGCGGCTCGCCGGCAGGGCGCTGCTCGTCGCCGTGCATCACGCGCCGCTGACGCCGACGGGGGATGTGGCCCAGGGGCCGTGGGGGCTCCGCGATGGACAGGCGCTCTGCGCGCTGCTGCCTGGAGCCCGTCACGCGGTGTTGCATGGCCACATCCACCGGCGCTTCCATCACGCGGCCACCGCGGTGCGGCCCCACTTGTTCGGCGCTGGCTCCTCCACGTTCGCAGGACAGGAGGGCTACTGGATCATCGATGTCGCGGGAGGGCAGGTGACAGGGGGCCGGGTGGCGGTCCCTCGGATGCCGGCTGGCACATGACGCGGGCCCGACGGAAGGGGACAGGCCTGCGAGTGGTGGGCTGGTGCGCGCGCGCTCCTTCGCACCGGGGATGAGAGACCTCCGCCGCGTCTGGGGAGGCAAGGAGGCAGGACGACCGCTCGCCGACGATGGCACCCCATCTGGAGGTGCTTACCGTTGGCCCGTCGCGGGATGTCTCTTCCTTTGTCCACCGAGCGGAGGTCCGGATGAAAGCGGTCGTTCTCAAAGGCTATGGGGATGTGGATGTGCTCGCCGTGCAGGACATGCCAGAGCCCAAGGTGGGGCCGGGCGAGGTGAAGGTCCGCGTCACGGCCGCGAGCATCAACCCGGTGGACTTGAAGATCCGCCGGGGGGACATGAAGGAGCGGATGCAGTTGAAGTTCCCCGCCATCCTGGGCCGGGATGTGTCCGGCGAGGTCATCGAGGTCGGCACGGGCGTGGAGGACTTCGAGCCAGGAGATCGCGTGATGGGGCTGGTGAACGCCGGCTACGCGGAGACCGTGGTCGCGCCGACGGAGGCCTGGGCGAAGGTGCCGGAGTCGCTGGACCTGAAGGATGCCGCCGCGCTGCCGCTGGCGACGCTGACGGGCGTGCAGCTCATCGAGGAGCAGGTGCAACCGTCGAAGGGCGACACGGTGCTCATCACCGGGGCGCTGGGCGCCGTGGGGCGCGCGGCGGTCTTCGCGGCGCATGCCCGGGGCGCGAAGATCTGGGTCGGCGTGCGGCGCAAGCAGGTGGAGGAGGCGCGCAAGACGCTGAAGGTGGACGGCGTCGTCGCGCTGGATGATCCCAAGGACGTCGCGAAGCTGCCGACGCTGGACGGTGTGGCGGACACGGTCGGCGGCGACGCCATGACCGCCGTGCTGGAGCGGGTGAAGCACGGGGGCACGGTGGGCAGCGTGGTGGGGCCGACCAAGGGCGCGAAGGAGAAGGGCCTGGTCGTGCGCGCGTTCATGTCCCATCCCGACGGCCGGAGGCTCGCGCAGATTGGCCAGAGCGTGGCGAAGGGCGACCTGGTCATCCCGGTCGGCAAGACCTTCCCGCTGGAGAAGGCGAAGGAGGCCCAGAAGCTCGTGGAGTCAGGCGGCGTGGGCAAGGTGCTGCTCGTCAACTGACGGTGCTCAGAACGGGGCGGCGCGAGTGAAGGACACGCGCTGCCCCGTCGCTGGATGCACGAAGGACAGGGCTTCCGCGTGCAGGTGCAGGCGGGAGCCCGCGTGTCCGTACAGCGGATCTCCGACGATGGGCGCGCCCAGTCCTCGTGGATGCGCCGCGTGGACGCGCAGCTGGTGCGTGCGCCCGGTGCGCGGGTGGAAGGCGACGCGGGTGCGGCCGGCCTCGCGGTGAAGGACCTCCCAGTCGGTGACCGCGGGCTTGCCGTGGACGGGGTCGACGATCTGCCGGGGCCGGTCATCCAGGTCGACGCGCAGGGGCAGCGTGATGGTGCCCGCGTCCGACCGCACCGGCCCGTCGATGAGCGCGACGTAGCGCTTGTCCACGTCGCGGTGGAGGAACTGGCGTTGCAGCGCCGCGTGCGTGCGGGCATCCAGCGCCGCGACGAGCAACCCGGAGGTGTCCAGATCCAGCCGGTGCACGAGCAGGGGCCCCGTGGCATGGGGGTGGCGTGCGCGCAGTCGGGTGAGCACCGAGTCCACGAGCGCCGCGTCCCGGCCGGGCACGGACAAGAGGCCGCAAGGCTTGTCGATGACCACGAGCCACGCGTCCTCGAAGACAATGGACAGGTCCGGCGTGGGGGCGGGCGGTGGGACGAAGACGCGGGGCGCGGAGACCTCCAGGCCCTCCAGCATGAACGGGAGGAGGGGGCCGCACTTGTCACGGCACGCGGGATAGAAAGCGCCCTGGACGCGGCCACCGGACGCGGGAGGTGTGCCCCACCAGAACTCGGCGAGCGCGACGGGTTGGAGACCGTGAGCGAAGGCATGGGCGAGCAGCTTCGCGCCCGCGCAGTCCCCCGCGCCGGAGGGGGGCTCGGCTCCGGAATAGAGCGAGCGCAGGGGGCGCGTCTCTCCGCGCGAGTTGGTGATGACGTAGGTGTCGTGAAACTGTTTCATGAACCCGCGCGAGACAATGCGCCGCAGCCGGTCCAGGGCGCGCACGCGGCGCTCTGCCTTCGCGCGGGCGGGTGAGAGCAAGCGCCGGGCTTCCTCCTGGGCGGCATCCCAGCGGCGCTTCTCCGCCTTGTCCCCCCGGCTCTCCTGATCAATCGCATGCAGTGCCTCCGCACGTTCGGCCTGCGTGAGGCCCGTCGCGGGAAGCGTCTGGGCGGACGGCTCATGGCCGGGGGCACCCAGGGCCTCCGCGCGAGCTGGCATGGCGAGGAGCGCCGCGCGGCGCTCGTGCCGCTGGCGGCGGCGGGCCTCATGGCGCAGCCGCATGGCTTCGCGCTCCGTGGCCTCGCGGGCCTGCCGTGCGTCGTCGTCCGAGCGCAGGCGGAGCAATTCCTCGGAGGTTCCCCACGCTTCGGCGCGGGCCAGCAAGGCCTTCACCGTGGCGTCGGCCACCGGCTCCACCCGGGAGCGGGCCTCGCGGTCGAAGACGGGTGGGACGAAGCCCGGCACGTCCCAGCTTCCCGCGAGCATCGCGGAGAAGGCACGCAGCACGCCCAGCGCCCCATCTGGCCGCCGCACCACGAGCACACCGAACATCTTCCCGCCGTCCGGTCCCTGCAGGATGTGGCTGGAGAGTCCCGGGGCGATGACTCCCTCGCGCAGCGACGCCTGCAATGACTCGGCGGCCCGTCGCGCGAGGTCATGTGGCCCCAGGGCGTCGAAGGGACTTGGGAACGTCCCGGGCACTTCATCCGTCCGGGGCGCCGGTTCGAGGAGCGTGACGAGCGAGTCCACGGCCTTGGGGTAGCACGAAACCGCCGAGAAGGGCGGAGTGGGGCCGGGACCAACTCCAGGCAGGCGTCCAGGGAGTCCAAATCGGCCCGAGGCTCGCTGGCCATCCCCGGCACGAAACGACCGGTCATGCGAAGAGCGGCTTGCCTTCCTCCATGGCTTCGCGGATGTGACGCGCGCTGACGCCTTCTTCCCCCTGGACGAGCGAGGGATGGAGGATGCCCTTGACCGAGATCGCTTCCTTCGGTGAGAAACCGAAATAGCTCGGCTTCTTCAGTTCCGTACCCTCGTCCCTGGCCCGCTTTTCCGCCTCCTCCGCGTACTGCGAGAACGCGTGGTAGCTGCTCTTCTCGACGCGGAGCAGCCGCGCCTGGGGCTTCTGGCCAATCTCGAAGAGGCCATCTCCCGAAGCATCGAGCCAGCTCCCGGCGATCAGCGCCTCCTTGACGGCGAAGTGCGCGGGCTTGCTGAGATTGGTGACGAGCAGTCCCTCCACATGCATTGATTTGCCAACGTAAAGCATCGCGTCTGCGTCGACGAAGGCCTGCTGACAGAAGATCGATCCTGTCACGAAGAGCGCACCGTAAAAGTCGCCCTGGATGAAGAAGAGCGGACCGTTGACGGTGAGGTTACCGTCAATGACATGCAGCGTGACGTCCCCGTCGTCGGCCGCACCAAAACTCACGGGGCCGTCGATGACCACGTCGCCATCGTGGACGAGGTAGTGCGGGGGATCTTCGGGGAAGACCTCGCCGAGGCCGTCCTCGCTGATGCTGTTGATCTCGTACTTCGCGCTCGCGTCCTCGAAGGGGAGCTCACTCCACTCCAGTTCCTTGTTCTCCGTAAACATCGTTTCCTCTTTCAAGATGCGGTCGCGCCGGTGTCAAAACCCGCTCTCGAACGTACCTGTCGGTGCCCGGGCCTGTCGAGGTCGCGACGGCGAATGGGTCTCGAAACAAGTGTCCTGTGCCTGGTTCGTAGCCAGTATTCGGTCGCTGTCTCATGCGTGCGTCGCGGTCGTCTTCGACAGCGCGTCAAGGCGAGTGCGCGCGGCGCGCGGTGGTGGGCTTCGTCAGCTCGGCCTGTCTGCCGCGGCGACGTCGTCCTTGGCGAAGGGAGACGCTGGTGCATGTTCGCCGCGGGGTTGCTGGTGCCGCGGGTCGCTGGCAGGCGGTATATTCCGTCGAACCCATGGATGACGAGACGCAGCGGGCGATCCTGAGTCGTTATACCGAGCGCGATGGCGTCGTGGTCTGCACCCTCTCCGGCCTTGGAGAGGAGGTCGTCGTCGAGACGACCTTGGATCCGAAGACGTGGAGCGCTCTGGGCGATGGCTACGCCAAGGACGCTACTGAAGCCCGGCCGAGGAGCGCGGTCCCCTCACGCGCGCTTCCGCCGAGGCCTGCCGCGGGGCGGCGTCTCCGTCTGGGCCAGCGTTGCCATGGCATCCACGAAGCGCCGGACCTTGGCCGGGAGGTTCAGCCGGCTCGGGTAGACGACGTGGATGGCTCGCAGCGCCGCGGGCCTGGGGCCGAAGAGGACCTTGAGCCGGCCGTCGCGGATCGCGTCCTGGCTGAGGATGTCCGGGACGCGCGCGATGCCGACTCCGGCGATGGCCGCCTCGCACGCCAGCTCATGGTCATTCACGATCAGGACCGGATCGATTCGAGACTTCACTCCCTCCGCCTCCCAGGTCTCGAACGGGCTGAAGCCAATACAGCGCGCGGAGCGGAGCTCCCTGGCGCTCGGCGCGCCGTACTTCGCCAGGAAGCGGGGGCTCGCCACGAAGCGGACCGGCCCCTCGCCGAGCTTCTTCGCCACGAGCGACGAGTCGTTGAGCGGGCCGATGTGAACCGCGACGTCCAGCCCCTCTTCGATGAGGTGGATCCTGCGGTCCGCCAGCACCAGCTCCACTCGCACCTGCTCAAAGCGGGCGAGGTACTCCGAAATCACGGGGCTCAGGAATCGCCGCCCGTAGAGCATGGGGGAAGACACCCGCAGCAGGCCGACGGGCTCCTCATGCCGCTGTTGCACCTCGCTGTTCGCCTCGTCGATCTGCGCGGCGATGGCGGAGCAGCGCTCGTAGTACGTCGCTCCGGCCCCCGTGACCCGCAGGCGCCGCGTCGTCCGCTCCAGCAGCCGCACGCCAAGCCGCTCCTCCAGCTTGCTGATGCGCTCGCTGATGGTCTGCTTGGTGATGCCCAGCTGTCGCGCCGCCCGGGTGAAGCTCTCCTCACGGACGACCGCGGCGAAGAGCAGCATGTCGGCGGGTGGGATCATGACCGTCAAGCCTAGCCTGACAATGAGTTCGCCTGGGGCCAGATTGTCCGGGCGCCTGGGGCGCCGCATGTTGCCGCCTCTCGCGACCCGCAGGAGCGCACACATGAAGCTCTACGCTGCCCCCCGAACCCGAGCGGTCCGTGCCCGATGGCTGCTGGAGGAACTCGGAGTGCCCTACGAGCTGATCAAGCTCGATCTCACCCAACAGGAGAACCGCGCCCCCGCATACCTGGCGGTGCATCCCCTGGGCGAAGTCCCTGCCTTGGTGGACGGGGACGTCACGCTGCTCGAGTCCCTGGCCATTTGTCTCCATCTGGCTGACCGGTTCCCGGAGAAGCGCCTGGCGCCGCCGGTGGGGGCCTCGGAGCGCGGCCTCTATTACCAATGGATGGTCTTCGCCGAGGTGAGCCTCGATCCGGTGGTGATGGAGTTCTTCAGACGCGCGCCGTTGACCGAGCAGAAGAACTCCGGCGCGCGCCCGGATGAAGAACTCTCGAAACACAGGGCCCGCCTCGCGGCCGTGCTCGACGTCATCAACGCGGGCCTCGGCGACCGTGAATTCCTCGTGGGAGGCGCCTTCACGGCCGCCGATGTGGTGATGGCGTCCATCCTCCACCTGGCGCATACGCTGGGGCTGCTCGATGGGCAGCCGAGGCTGATGGAGTACGTCAGGCGCCACACGCAACGTCCGGCGGTGCGGAGGGCGGTCTCGGGATGAGGGCGCCGTAGAAGCGCGGGGGGCGCCACGCCCGCGTCCTGGGGGCTCCTCCCGGGGCGCGGGCATGCGGCGGACTACTTCGCTTCGGCCAGGCCCGCCGGACAGGAGAAGCTGGCGGGCATGGACCACAGCTGGAAGGAGTTCGTGTCGTCGGCGGCGCGGAAGTAGATGCGGTTGCCGATGCGGGTGAAACCATCGGGGTTGGAGGAGCCCGCTCCGGGGCGGATCTCCGCGAGCTGTCCGGTGGTCGCCGCGCTCCCCTGGGTGAACCAGGGCTCGATGCCCGAGCCGCTCTTCGAGGCGACGAAGAGGACGGGGCCCGTGCCCGTGGGGAACAGCGGGGAGGCGTACTCGTCGCTCGTGCTCAGCGTGTGGGAGAGCTGGAGGGTCCCCGCCCCCGTTCCATTCGACGCCCACAGCGACACCTCCCGAGGCGCCGGGCCCGAGGTGCCAATGGCCACGGAGAAGTAGAGCTTCCCGCCCGAGGTCGCGGTCCGCTGCACGCTGGGGTACGCGCCCTCCTGGTCCGCATAGGGATTGGGGAGGGTCGTGACGGAGGCCTTGCCTCCTCCAGCCAGGGAGACACTCTCGATGCGCAGCCGCTTCGTGTTGGAGTCCACCGAATACAGATAGACAGACGTGTTCAGCGCACCGAGCAGCTGGACGAATTTGCCGAACGTCTCCAGGCGGACGGTGCCTCCCGGCGTGCCATCCGTCTTCCAGACCTCGGTGTTGGGGCCGTCGCTCAACAGGAACAGGCCCAGGTTCCCGGCGAAGCCCGTCTGCGGGATGAGGACCGCGTCCGCATCCAGCTTCTTCACCCAGGAGGTGCCGGCCGGGGTTCCATCCGTGCGCCACAGGTGGGTGCCCTGGCCGGGCGTGTTGACGAAGAAGAGCCGGGCATTGCCCACCTCGAATGACGTGTAGGGGGGCGTCGCGAGGGGACCGAAGTTCCCCAGATGCAGGGTGCCTGCCGCGGTCCCGTCCGTGCGCCACAGCGAGGTGCCAGTGCCGGGAGTCTCCAGGAAGAAGAGCAGGGTGCTGCCCAGCATCGATGGGGAGACGAGCTTCCCAAGGGTGCCGAAGTTCACCACCTGCACCGTGCCAGCCGCGGTCCCGTCGGAACGCCACACCTCCACCTGCGGATTGCCGGGCGCGAAGCCCCACTCCCGGATGAAGGTCAGCCGCCCGTTCTGCGCGGCGGTGAACGCGAACCGGGTCCCTTGGGGGCCGGGCGTCACGTCCTTGACGAGGTGTGTCCCGGCGCCGGTGCCGTCGCTGATCCACAGCTCCTGTCCGGTGCCCGGATCATCGAACTGGAAGAAGACCTTTTTCCCCACGGGAACCAGACTGGTCATCCGGGGGACGCCCACGGAGGCGGGTGGAAACGACTTCACCTGGACGGTGCCAGCCTCCGTGCCATTGCTGCGCCACAAGACCGCGCTGCCGTCGAAGAGGTTGGTGGCGAAGTAGAGCGCCCCCTGCACGTCGACCAGCGATTCCGGGTAGGGGCCGTTGACAGAGGCGCCAGACCCCGGAGGAACCACGACCTTGACGCGCGAGGCCACCCCGGCGGGGCAGGCCTGCGCGGTGACCTCGCGGGTTTCAACGCCTTCGTCTGGGAGAGCCCCACACCCGGCCAATCCCAGCCACACCAGGGCACATCCACTCCGTACTCGCATGTCCGCTCCTCTCCGGCCCGAAGCTTGGGACGGTGGGGCGCGCGTTCGAGTTCGCCAATGGGGCCCGGAGGGCAGGGGTCCACTCCGGGACAGAGGCCCCCCAGGCCCCGGTGGGGCCGCGCTCAGCAGCGCTGCTGACAGCGGAGATAGGCTTTGTCGCAGTTCAGCAGGCAGAGGTCGTCCCCATGACACCCACCCACGCAGTAGCCATGGTTGTAGGAACAGGTCTCCCCGCACGTCATCGGGGCGGCGAGGTCGCCGGAGGACGTCGTGGCTCCCGCCACGGCACCCATGCCCACGCCCAATACGAGAGAGATTCCCACGAACCCTTTCTTCATTTGTCGCTCCTCCTGACGCGCCCATTCGCGCGGCGGAAGGGTGCGAGATGGGCAAAGACAGGCGAAGCGAGTAGGGTGTGACCCTGTTGAGTGGCTGACACAGGCTTTGGCGCATTCCCACCGGGGAGGAGACGACGCACGTGGTTTGTCTCCCGATACTCGGGCACGTGAGGCGAAGATGACCCGGTTCCGTTGTCCCAAGTGCAATAAGACGGTCGACAAGGAGTTCTACATTGGCCGGCAGCGGTGCCCTACGTGCAATGGGGTGATGGACAGGCTTGGCGAAGTCGATGCGCCGATAGTGGAGAAGCCGCTCCAACTGCAGCCCTTGCTCCCAAGGCAGAAGCAGCCCGAGCCGCCGCTCCAACTCCTGCACCAGGGCGGCGCGCAGCCGAACCTGCTCCAGCGGTCGCAGAAGCCGAAGCTCTGCCCCAACTGTCATGGCCCCATTCCGCTCGGGGGCGGGGGGTGTCCTGACTGTGGCCACAAGCTCCGTCAGCCGAAGCCCGGAGACGTCCAGCCGGGAGAAAACACGCTCGCACTCGATCTGGTCCTGACGTTGCTCGATCGCTGGATCAATACCTTCAACTTCTGGAAGGACTTCGAGCTGCAGCCGTTCGAGCTGACGAAGAAGGACCTCGAGTCGAACACCTTCTCCGCGGCCAAGGTGGTCGACTCTCTGCTGCGACTGCTCGCGCGGCCCATTCCCTTCAGCAACCAGCGGAATGAGATGGCGCTGTTCCATGTCGCGCTTCGCAAGGTCGTCATCCTCGCGAAGACGCAGAAGGGCAGGCTCGTCAAGCCCAATGACTTCGACCTGCTGTTCCGGCGGGTCTTCCTGAATCGTCTGAACATGCTGAAGTACCTGCTCCACCTCCATGAGCGAGGGGAGCAGCCCTCGCCGATGTCGTCGCCGATCGTGCCCTCGAGCAGTCTGATGGACGAGTGGCGGATCCAGCAGCGGCAGGTGTGGACGATGACGATGAAAGAGGCGATCTACCAGGAGTACCTCAAGAAACATCAGTCGCAATACGTCGCAGCCATGAAGCTGCTGAAGCAGCAGAAGGTCCTGGCGGGGACGTGCGGCCTTCTCCCGGCGTCGATCATCGAGTTGAGCGAGTGCAATCTCTGCTTCGTCATCGATGAGCTGAATACAAAGCTCAAGCCCAAGGGGTCGTGTGTCAGCAAGACCGATTTCTATCAGCTATTGTACAGCGGGAAGATCTATCAGGAGTCGGGCTATTCGAAGTGGCAGATCGATCCCCTCGAAGTCAAGAAGACCTATACCCGGCTGTCGCAGGAGGAGGACAGGCGGCAGATCTCCCTGACGTGCGCGGAGTGGATGCTCTACGAGCACCTCATCAAGCTGCCCATGTACTTCAAGCATGGCACGGAGACAGAGGCGATCAAGGACAGCCACGCGTTGATGTCGCCAACGGTCGGGCACCAGAATCCGAAGTACACCAGCAAGACAATGGACGCCAAGTTCGGCCACATCGAGTACGTCTTCGGTCGGTTGGAGTTCACGTACAACGCCATGACCGGTGGATCCCGGTACGGCGACACGGTCCTGTGCATGGACCTTGACGAGATCGGGCCGGAGCTGTGCATCTCCCTCCATGATCAGGGGATCCCCTTCGACAACGAGAACACCCACAAGAGCGTCGTATTCAAAAACCAGGTCCGGCGGATCTTGTTCAAGGACAAGCATTGCAGCGAGTGGTTGCAGGATTACGGAGAGGGGCTGAAGATCTACAACTGCTTCCTCTTCGAGGTCTTCTACGGGCAATGGGGCTGTCGCGCCGCGCTCGCGCTCTCACTCATCCGGGAGCTGCGCCGATATCAAGGTCAGCAAAATCTACTCGACCTGATCATCGAAAAGCTGTCCGTCCGACCTGCCACGATTGACAGTCCAGAGGGGAAATCCGTGGCCACCCTTCTGCATAAGATCGTCAAGGCGTTCTTCCGTACGGAGATCCGGGTGCCCTGCGTCCTGAGCCTTGAAGAGCCGACAGTCGTGACGATCTTCGACCAGACGGTCGACCAGGATCCCCAGGTGCGCGACGCCACCAGTCAATGGGCGAGGCCCAGGGCGCTCCCGTACGTGGATTATGGTCGCGAGATGTCGGTCAAAAGGCGCATCTACTGCCTGCTGCGGATCGCGCAGATCAACCTCGAGGATGCGGGCTTCGACTTCGAAAAACAGATCAAGCAGAAGTTCCACGTCCTGCAGGGACTCTGCACGTCCGCGGCGCAGGGCAACCGCGTCACGCTGAATCAGGTGCAGGAGTACTTCCGGCCGTACAAAGGGAAGTTGGACAAGCTGGAGGCCAAGAAGAAGGTGAAGAAGACGAAGAGGCAGGCCTTTGTTTTGAACTGCGACAGCCTGTGTGGGGTAATTCATCAAATATTGCTCAGCATCGCCGAGCTTGTCCGCACAGGTCACAGCGATCTGCTCACGCCGCTGCAACTGCGGTCGATGGCTCCCTTCAGCTAAAACCTCTAGGCCTTTTCCTGTGCTTCCTGCCGTTCGGGCCTCACTCCCCTCCGGGTGCCGTCGGTCATCGACGCTGCACAGGGCTTCCGGGCCGGGCGCGGAGCGCGTCGCTCTGTCCCCGTGCCTCGCTCGGAGTCATCCCCGTCCACCGCCTGAACGCGCGATGGAAGGCGCTCGGCTCGGAGTAGCCAAGCAGATATGCGACCTCCGCGATGGCGATCCTTGGATCGGCGAGATGGCGGGAGGCGAGCTCGCGGCGGAGGTCATCCAGCAACCCGTCGAAGCTCGCTCCCTCTTGAGCAAGTCGGCGCTGCAAGCTCCGCTCGCTCATGCGCAGTCGCGCCGAGATGTCCGCGAGGGTCGTCTCTCCTTCTGGCAGGGCCGCGGCCAGCAATCGCCGCACCCGTGAGAGGATGCTCTCGGGCTCCACGGGCTCCACGGGCCGGGAGGCCAGGAGGAGCTCGGCGAAGCGCTCCATCACCTGGGACAGCGATGGGTCCGCCGCCAGAACGGGGTGCTCGAGTACTGCGTGGTCGAGCTCCAGCGCATTCACCCGTGCCGAGAAGCTGGGCCGCACGCCAAACAAGCGCTCATGCTCCAAGGTCGACGTAGGCTCGAGATGGATGAATTCGACCTTGCGTGCGCGAACGGAGACTCCGGCGAGCTGCCGGCCCACCGCGATGATTGATGCAAGGGTGAACTCGCTCGCGTGACGACATGGCGCCATCCCGGCGACCTGGAACGCGTGCTCGACGCGCATCACGTCGCCCTTGTTGGAGAGCGTGAAGGCGGCGGCGTCGTGAACGATGCGGTTGTAGCGAGCGAGGCGTTCGAGCGACGTGCGGACCGTGGGCGCGCTTCGAATGGCGTAATCCAGGACGTCGAAGGTCCCAGGGCGCAGGCGCTCCGCGGCATGGAGTCCGAACTGGGCATCCCCACTCAGGCGCTCCGCTTCCGACCAGAGCGCGTTCTCGACCTCGAGGGGGATCCGCGCATCCGGGTCCTCAGCCGACCTGGGGTCGAAGCCCGTCGCGGCCTGGAGCGCCTGAGGTGCCACGCCTGCCGCGCTCGCAGCGTGAACAATCAACGCCCCGATGCGGGCGGATACGCGGATGGCAACCACCGAGCGATTATCGCCCCCCGGACGCAGGGGTGCAACAGACCCCAGTCTCGCGAAGGCCTGACTGGCGCCCACGGTCAATCGTTCTGTCGTCCGCGGTCACCAGGCCTTGGCCGAGGATGCGGCAGTCTCCGCGATGAACGGAGACCTCATGCGTCCAGCTTGGACCCTGCCTGCGACACCTTTGCTCTGCCTCGTTCTCGCCGTGAGCACCCCAGTCCTCGCCGCATCCCGCGAAGAGGTGGCGCTCGCTCCCTCGGCGTCACCCGTCCGCGTGGACGTGGAGGTCGACCCCATTGCGTACGCGCTCGGGGGCTACTCCGTCCATGCCGGCATCACCTGGAGGCGCCTGCGGCTCGACCTGGGAGCATTCGCCCTGGACATCCCGCACTGGCTCGACGGCAACGAGGGCTTCAAGACCTCCTTCGACGGCTATGGCGTCAAGCTCCAATACTTCCTCTTGGGAGAGCAGCACGGCGGATTCATGGGGGTGGACATGGGCGTCAACCGTCTCCTCGTCCGGCGGGATGGCACGGAGTTGGCCGCTCGCCCCAATCAGCTCTCCGTGGGGTTGAATGCCGGCTGGCGATTCGATGTGGTCGCAGGATTCTATGTCACGCCATGGGTGGGTCTGAGCTGCGACCTCGCAGCGCGTGACGTCACCCTGGGGGATAGGATCTACACACGCAACACATGGACCGTCTTCCCGACCGTTCACCTCGGATACCGGTTCCGCTGAAGGCTCGAGTGCGTGCCTCCACTCCGCGCGGCTCTGCCTCCTCGTCCAGGCTTTTAAATCCCATGCCCCGTGGGGCGCAGCACCCAGTCGACGCTCAACCCCTCGTCGCCAACTACGAGAAGGAGCACGACTGCCTGCGCCGCCGTGACGAGGCCAAGACGCGCGTCGCCATCCAGGTGGATCCGAAGCAGATTGAGCCGCGCGCCAACGCCATGGCCACGGTCTCCATCTGCGTGACCATCTGGTTCGTAAAGCGAAGGTCGTATCCGTCGCTCGGGATGGTCATCTCGAGGTCCGGGTTGCAGCTCAGGCTTCCTCCCCGGGAAACGTGGACTCGAAGACCGGCGCGAAGGTGCTCGAGCAGTTGGCGGAACTGCACGGTGCAGGCTCAACGCTGGTCATGATGACGACCGACGTGGCGAGCGCGAACAAGGCCACGCGCACGCTGAACCTCGTCGACGGCCGCATCGTATAGGACGGGCAGCCTCGCCAAGGCTCGGGAGCGTCATGGAACGCCTGCTCCATGACCTACGCTCCGTGTGGCGCGCGCTGCGAAAACGTCCCGACTTCGTGAGGTGGTTGTGCTCATGGCTTGAGGTTCGATTGCGGGAGCGGAGCCGGCAGAACCGACAATCGCGCGGTGGCGTGCTCGCAAGTGGCACATGGCCACAGAGAGAGTCGGAACCGTTTCAACCGAATGAAGCATCACCTCGACGAGCGCGCATCGAGGCTTCGGCCGACCGTGTAATCCGGGCTCGTGACCTACCGCCAGACCTCACGCCGCGCTCCTGCCTCCAGGCTTACGTGGACGGGCGTTCGAGTGTCTCGGGCATGGCCCGAGCGAAGAGCGCGAAGGCGACCGCCGCGACCGTCGCCAGGAACAGGAAGCCCGCGGAGTAGCCCAGATGGTGAACGAGCGTGCCGGCGATGACCTGGCTGAGCGAGGCGCCAATGCCCACCGCCATGGTGATGGCGCCGAGTGTGACGTTGAACCGGCCCGTGCCGCGTGTCAGGTCCGCGATGACGAGCACGGACACCACCCCGAAGATGCCCGCGCCCACGCCATCCAGCACCTGGATGGCCACCAACAGGGAGGGGTCGTGCGTGAGGGTGTAGAGCACACCACGGAGAGGCAGCACGCCGAACGCGAGCAGCATCAGCGGCTTGCGTCCCCATGTCCCCGCGCGGTGCCCGGCCCACGAGGCCAGCAAGGAGATGACGAACTGGGTCGTCACCACGCAAGCGGACATGAACAGCATGGAGTCGCGGCCACGGCCCTTCGCCAGCAGCTCGCCCAGCAGGGGTAGCATCGCGGCGTTGGCGAAGTGGAACATCACCGCGCACGTCAGGAAGGTTCGCAGCCTGGGGTCCTGGAGCAACTGCCGGAGGCTGGCGGTGTGCTCGGGACCGCCGTCCGGCTTCGCGCCCCGGGCTCGCTCGAAGTCGATCTCCTCGGGACGGATGAAGCGCAGGCTGAGGAGGGTAGGCACGGTGAGGGCCATCACGAAGTAGAAGACCGACGAGTTCGAGACGAAGTGGCCCAGCAGCCCCGCCACCATCGCGGTGGTCACATTGCCGGCGGAGTTGAAGGTCTGATTCCTGCCCTGTCGGCGGTCGAAGAGGGCAGGCCCCACCAACCCCAGGGAAATGGCGCAGGTGGTAGGGATGAAGATGCTGGAGACACCTCCCACAAGGGCCTGGGCGAGGATCTCCGGCCAGAACGTCGGGAAGCTCACGATGAGCCAGGCGCCCACGCCCAGGGTCGCGACGCCCGCGGCGATGAGGGAGCGCTTGGAGTGGACGCGGTCGGCGAGTTCGCCCGCCGGCAGTTGCGTCACGATACCTGCGATGCCTCCCACCGTGAGCGCGAGCCCGACGTGTTGCTCGTTCCATCGGTGGGCCGCCAGGTAGATGGCGAAGAAGGGACCGATGCCGGTCTGCACGTCGGCGAGGAAGAAATTGAGGCAGTCCAGTGCACGCAGCGACGTGCGGGAGGGGGCTGGAGGACTTCCCGCGGACTGGATGGGGGCGGAGGGCATGGGCGTGTTCCGTGAGCGTACCCCGCGAAGATGAAAGAGACCGCGTGCCGGAGCTCATGGATGGCCAACGGAGCGGATGCGGCCATGAGGCCCCTCTCCCTGTGCCGGGGAGGTTTGTGTCTCGTCTGACGCACCGAACTGGCGATGCCTTCTGTGTGACATCGACGCGCACGGATGTGGATCTGCTCCTGAGCAGAGAGTAAGCGGACAGTTTGTCTATCCTTGATGCCGCTCGAGCCCCACCTCCTCCTCGTCCAGGCTTTCACATCCCATGGCCACTGCCCCTCCTGCCGCATTTGGTGTCCTGCTGGTGACCGCGCTGCTGCTCCCCATGGGGGGCGTGGAGGCCCGCACCTCCATCGTGAAGGCAGGGGAGGGGTGGAAGCTGGAGGTGGACGGCCAGCCCTACGTGGCGAAAGGCGTGACCTTCAGCGGCACGGGCGGTCCCTCGAACTTCGACGCGGATTGTGAACGCCTGCGCGCCCAGGGCGTGAACACGCTGCGCACCTGGGGCACCGGTGAGGAGACAGTCGCGCTGCTGGACGCCGCGCACAAGCACGGCCTGCGGGTCCTGGTGGGCCTGTGGCTGCGGCCGGGCCGCGCCGGCATGGAGAACGATGACGCCTTCGACTATGCGCGCGACGCGAAGGGCCGAGAGGCGCAGCTCCAGGCCACGCTCGCCCAGGTGCGCCGCTTCAAGGACCACCCGGCGGTGCTGGCCTGGGGCCTGGGCAACGAGGTCATCCTCAACTCTCCGGATGAGCCATCCAAGGTCGCCTACGCGCGCTTCCTGGAGAAGGTGGTCCGGGCGGTGAAGAAGACGGACCCCGGACACCCGGTGCTGTCCGTGGATGCGTGGACGCTGGGCGTGCCGTTCTGGGAGAAGTATGTCCCCTCGCTGGATGCGTATGGGCTGAATGTCTATGGCCGGGGCATCCACGCGCTGCCGGAGGCGGTGAGGCAGGCCGGCGGGCGCAAGCCGTGGTTCATCACCGAGTTCGGCGCCCAGGGCGAATGGGAGGTCCCGAAGGACGCTCGCGGCGTGCCCCAGGAGCCGGGAGACGCGGAGAAGTACGACGTCATCGTGGACGGCTGGCGCAACGCGCTGGCGCCCCAGGTCCAGGCGGGCCGGTGTCTGGGATTGTTTGTCTTCAACTACAGCTCGGCGTTCGACCACACCGGGCTGTGGTTGGGCATGCTGTCGGGCACCGCCATGCGGCCGGCGTGGCACGCGGTGCGCGAGGCCTATACGGGCACGAAGCCCGCGCCCGCGCTGCCGGTGCCGGTGCGGCTGGAGGTCCAGGGCCTGGAGAAGGAGGGCGTGGCCACCTGGGCGAACGTGGCCTTCGATGTCACGGCCGCCACGCCGCTGGAGGTGTCATTCGCCTACAACGCCCGGGGGGCGCCCACCCGCGAGGAGCGCGACCGCGTGACGGCGCTGGAGGCGCGCAAGGGCGCCACGCCGGGCACGTGGCGCGTGCGGCTGCCGGCCGTGACGGGCGCCATCAAGCTGTATGGGCTGGCGAAGGACGGCGCGGGAAACCTGGTCGCGGCCACGACGTCCGTGGCGGCACCGGCCTCGCCCTGAAAGGGGCGCTCCTGGCGCGAGGGCCTCCCTACTTGGTCCAGCTGTCCCCGTGGCCCTTGGTGAGGCCCAGGGCCTTCACCCAGTAGTTGGCGTGGAGCGAGGCCGGAGACAGGACGGGACCCCCGCCCTCGATCTGTCCGTCCTTCACGGCGTCCACCGCCCAGTTCTCGTCCTGCGGCCGGTAGTGCGCGTGGCGCCGCTTGTGCTCCGCCATGCCCGAATAGATGCTCTGGATGCCCAGCGCGCCCGCGAGGGTGCGTTTCTGCTGGGGGATTCCATCCACGAACGAGTTGCGCATCTGGGAGCGCAGGCTCCCGGATTGGACGGGGCCCCCGCAGAAACCAAACGCCTCCGCCCGGGAGATGTAGTGGCGCGCGATGGTCCACATCATGGGGTGCCGTGCCGGCGCGTACATCGCCCACATGTCGGTGCCGTTGAACTCCGACATCTCGTCCGTGTCGTCCTCCTGCATCCCCATCTGGAGCGCCAGGTCATCCTTCATGAAGCCCGGAGGCTTCGCGTTGAAGGTGAGCGTGTCCTCCAGCTTGAGGAACGTGGGGACCTTGGGGGGCTTCGCGAGCATCTTCTCCAACTGCTTGGGCTCCTCGATGACGCAGTTCGCGTCGAAGAAGTAGCCGCCGTTCACGCCCAGCGTCAGGAAGGTCAGGATGTCCTTGGCGGGCGCGTGGCCTCGGTTGCCCAGGTAGAACTTCAGGAGCTGGTCCAGCTTGTCCAACTGGAGCGCCCCCAGCTCCTTGCGCACGACCGGAGCGCCCAGGACCTCGTCCAGGCCGTGCACCTTCACGCGCTTGCCCAGGGCCTTCTCGAACTCGGGGGCCATCTGCGGCAGGACCCAGAAGTACACCGTGGCCGACGCGGAGAAGCGGGCCGCGATGTCCTTCGGACTTCGGGTGTTCGAGTCGTTCGGCTTGCCCGTCCCGTACCAGACGAAGTGGAGCGGCGTCTTGCGCGGGGCCGGGGCGCGGACGGGAAAGGACTCTGGCCCCTCGACGTCGACCTTCAGGACGCTGAACGGGTTCCAGGTGGAGTCCTGGTCCAGACTGGGCCCTCCGAAGCGTGGCCGGCCTCGGTCGACGACGGAGAAGGAGGGCGAGGGCTTGGGAGGCTTCGGCATCCCCGTAGCATTCTTTGTTCCACCTTGGGTGGCAACGCCGTGAGAGGTCGGGTCCGCGCCGACGTGTGTTTCATGCGGACAGGTCGTGCCGGATGGGCCCGCGCGCATAGAGTGCGCAGCCATGCACTTGCGTCTCGTCTTCCTTCTCCTGGGGTGTGTCGCGACCGGCTGTGCCCACCGCGAGCTTCGCCCGGCCTTGCCTCCTCCGACCGCGAGCCACGGGCACCTGTCGCTGGCCATGGAGTACTTCCTGGAGGATCCGAACTCCGTCGAGGAGCGGATCGCCCGGACCCCGAACTTCGCCGCCGCCGTCTCCACACGGCCTCCGCTGGACGCTCCCACGCTGGAGCTGGAGCCGGGACAGGCTCCCGGGGTCTTCGAGGAGGCCACCCAGGTCCTGAAGGGACAGCCCACCGAACCCCAGGTTCGTCAGGCCTTGAGCGAGCTCCAGGCCGCGTGTGACGCGGACCATGAGGCCGCTTGCCGGTTCCTGAAGGAGCAGAGCCTCCAGCCCTCGCGGCTCGAAGGGGACGTGAGCCATCCCCTGGGGCCCAGCCTGTCCGCCAATCGCGATTTCGCGGTGGTCATCGTCCAATGCCGTCTGGACGCGGACGGGCGGATGCGGGACTGCCAGGCCATCGAGGATGGACCCCTGCCATTCGCACCCAACCTCATCGCGCAACTGAACGCGTGCCGTTACCGGCCCTGGACCCTCGCGGGGCATCCGATGAGCACCCCGTTTGGCATCACCTTCAACCTCCACCGCGGAGGCTCCAGCAAGAGCGAGCTCTCGCTGGAGCAGAAGGTGGGCTGGGCCCAGCAGCGCGCCGCCCGCTTCCCCGAGAGCAGCGCCGCGTGGAGCAACCTCGCCATGCAGCTCGCCGTGCAACGGCCGGACGATCCGGCCTACCCGCAGGCCCTGGAGCGCGCCTACGCCATGGCCCCCCAGAACCGGTGGACGGCCACCGAGATGGCGTGGCGGCGCGTCCAGGCCGGGCAGTACGCGGCGGCCTTGATGGCGCTTCGGCCGGTGATCCGCCGCTCCGCGCGACATGAGCCGCTCAACCCCTACGTGCTGGAGACCGCCGCCGCCGCGTACTTCGGGCTGAGGCAGTGCACCGAAGCGCTGGCGGAGCAACAGCAGGCCGTGGCCCTGCTGCCGAAGGCATGGCCCGAGCCGGAGCACGCGCGCTTCCAGCTCAAGCTCCAGGAATATCAGACCGCGTGCGCCGCGCTCCCGGCCGTCAGCGCAACGCCGGATCCTCGCTGATCCGCGCCACCGCGCCGTGCAGGATGCCCAACTGCCGGGGCACGCGCTCCAGCAGCGCGCTCAGCACCGGATCCCCGCTGGTGCGCGGCAGGGCCAGTGACGGCAGGGGCGGAGGCTCCCGCCGTTCCTGCAGCGCGCGGGCGAGCAGCTCCAGGCTGTCGCTGGCCCGCTGCGCCAGCTGCTGCGGCAGCACGGAGGCCGTCCGGTCCTCGAACCGCCCCGTGCCCAGCGCGGTGACGGCCAGCGCGAACCTGCGCGTGTAGGTGAGCAGGGCCATGCCAGGCTCCAGGTGCTGGGGCGGGCCGCGGTACTCCGTCATCAGCCGCTGGAAGGACGACTCCGCCTCCAGGAGCGCCTGATCCAGTCTCCGGCGCTCCTCGTTCACCGCGGGCTCCGTGCCGCTGCGGTGCGTGGCCAGCTGTTGCAGGTACTTCCCGTCCGCGCGCAGGGCGGAGGCCGCCGCGTCCGGGAAGCGGCGGCGCTCCGGGCTGGGCCACAGCGTCCACGTGCCCAGCAGCGCGAGCGTCCCCGCGATGAGCACGCCCAGCGAGCGCTGCGACGCGACCGTCCAGTCCCCGGAGCTGAGCGTGGCCATCAGCAGGTAGTCCGGCGTGAGCAGCACCTGGAACGCACCGAAGTTCAGGGGGAGGAGCGCCACGGAGATGGCGGTCAGCACGCTGATGACCGCGACCATCAAGGGCGGCGTGTGCACCGTGGTCGCGATGAGCGCCGCCAGGCTCGCGCCCACCAGCGTCCCCATCGTGCGCTGGAGCACGCGCTCCTCCGTGCTCCCCGCGTGGGGCTGGAGGATGGAGATGACCGTGAGGCTCACCCAGTGCGCGTCGCCCACCTGCAGCGCGCGCGTCAGCCCCAGCGCCGCCGTGGCCACCATCCCCGTGCGCAGCGCGTGCCGGAGCACCAGCGAGTCCGGGTGGAGGTTGTCGCGCAGGGGCCGCCACGCGGAGAAGCCAGGCGCCTTCGGGAGGCCCTTCACCGTTCCCTTGCCGCGCTGGGACACGGGGTCTCCGAAGAGCAGGCCGGAGGCCGTTTCGTGCGCCACGCCCGCGTACTCGCGCAGCCGCGCCAGCAGCGCGGCGACGTGCATGGACAGCGGCCCTTCCGCGCTCTGACGCACGGGCGGCGCGGCCATCCTCGCCGGTTGCCGATGCTTGGGCCTCAGCACCAGCCGGGGTGGGGCGCTCATGCCTTCGTTGCGCTCCTGCCGCAGCGCTCGCGCCACCCACAGGTCCATGGCCGCGAAGGCCTCGCACAGCCGCGCCACGCGCTCCCGCGTCGCGTTCATGTGCGGGTCGCGCCCCACCACCTGCATCGCCTCCGCCAGCGAGCTGAGCAGGGCCACCATCGGCTCCGCCAGCTCCACCAGGACCAGGAGGTGTTCGCCGCGCCGGGATTCGTCCGGCCGCCCGCGCCGCGTGGCCGCGAGCACGCCGCGCGCCCGTTCAATCTCCGGGCGGATCCTCGCGTGGCGTTGGAGCCCATCCGCCCACTGCGAGGCCGTGGCCCCGTCCAGGGTCCCCGTGTGCAGCTCCTCCGCCGCGCTGGCGAGCCCCGCGTAGACGCGCGCCACGGCCCGGCGCGCGGGGCGGTAGGGCCTGAGCGGCCAGAGGACCAGCGACAGCGCCATCGCCCAGAGGCCGCCCATCAGCAGGGCCCCGCCGCGCAGCAGCGTTTCGCGCAGGGAGGAGGTGGGCGCCCCCAGCGACACGACGAAGATGACCGCGAGCTGGCCTCCCACGGAGCCCGCGGTCTCGCCGTAGCTGCGGGCGAAGTTGGCCGCCGTGACGCCCAGCAGCAGCAGGCTCGCGTCCACCCAGTACGTCCGTCCCGCGGGAGCGGCGAGCATGCCGACCAGCGACCCCAGCACCGTCACCACGCCCATGACGCGCGCCCGCGCGTGATACGAGCCGCCCTTGTCCGCGAGCGTGACGAGCAGGCCGGTGAGGCCCGCCCAGCTGGCTTCGGGCACGGTGGAGAGGAAGGCCAGGCACAGGGGTAGCGCGGTGGAGATGGAGGCCCGCAGGCCCGCCCACAGCGCCGGTCTTCCCGGCTCCACACGAAAGAGCGACTGGAGGTGTCTCAGCAGCCGGTGCATGGAGGTCGGGGAGGTGGCAAGCCGTCACCCCAGAGGGTGGCCATGGACGTCCTGCTCCACAGACAGGGGCCGCCCCTTCCCCTCCTGTCCGGACGGCCCCGCGGCCCCGGGCCCGCGGGGTCCTCCCTCCCGCACGTCCAGGACAGGGGAGCGGCCCGGCCCCTCCCGGCTCAGCCCGCTCCGCGCGCCGCTTCGCCAGCGGCTCCGGCCATGGCCCCAATCGCTGCCTCGGGCGGCTCCCCGGGCGAAAGCGAGGTGCCGTCCCAGGGGATGTAGCGCACGCCCGGCATCGGCTCCGGCCCGTGGAACTCCAGCGCGCCCACGGTGGAGGTGAGCCGCTGCGTGAAACGCCACGCGGCGAAGGGATGGGGACGGCGGAAGAGCTGCAGCTCGCACCGGGCCACGTCGCTCTGGGCCACCCGCACGTCCCAGCCCTGGGGATCGCGGTACAGGTAGCCCACCAGCGTGCGCGGGTCGCACCACGCGCGGCCCTCCACGGCCACCGTCGCGGACGTGGCGCGGAAGGAGAGCTCGCCGGAGGCGGGCGACGTCATCCGCGTGAAGAACAGGTTGGGCATTTCGTGGAACGTGTGCTGCGTGTCGCGCGTGCGCAGGAAGACGGGGGACAGCCTCGGGTGGCCCCGCTTGCGCTTCGCGCGCACCGCCATCGTCTCCAGTCGCGCCGCTGGGTCCTCACGGAAGCGCGGGCAGTACAGCCACGTGAGCTCCTCCAACCGCCGGTGGCCCCACAGGTGCTTCTGCAGGCCGGGAGCGCCCCTCACGGCGATGCGCTCGCCGTCCACCGTCACCGTGCCGTCGAAAGAGAGGTCATCGTGCACGTGGGCGACGCGCGTGGGCAGCGGCAGGAGCGCGGCGCCGCGCGGCTCGCGGCGCACCGGGAGGCTGCCCTCGGAGGTGAAGCGCAGGTCCCACGCGATGGCGTGGCCACCGGAGGCCACCTGTCCCTGGCAGCGGCCGGGCGACAGCTCCGAGTCCGCGATGCGCACTCCGCCGGACGGGAGCGCCGTGAAGGCGGAGGCCGGGTGGATGGACTTGAGCGCGACCGCGGGCCGGTCCTTCGAAGCGCAGTCGAACGCCGCCGCCCAGACCGTGGCGCGAGGCTCGCCCGCGGTGCCCGGGGCCGGGGTGAACAGCGTGTAGCGCAACCACCAGGCGCGGTCTCCGCCGGGGTCGAGCACCACCAGGAACCAGATCTCGAAAAATCCCCGCTGACCGTTCCAGCGCGGCAGGTTGGCGCGCTCGCTCGACGGCATTGGATGCATCCCCCTCTCGCGGCCTGGCACGGCCCCAGCTCCGCGCCCGGCGGCTTCACGCTGGCAGATGCGGCCCCGTGCGGGCAAGAGGGCCGCGGGTCGCGGATCCGCGGCGGGCGGCCCGTGTCGTCAGGAGCCTGAAGCGCCCCAGGACACGCGATAGGTGACGCTGTCGTCATCGAACTGCACGACGTCCACCTGCGTGGCGGGGCCGCTGGCGGCGCGCACCGTGGCCAGCATCACGCCCTGCTTGAAGTAGCGCAGCAGGCCGGGCTCGTTGAGCCACAGGTCCGCTTCGCGCTCGCCGCGCTCGGTGATGCGCACCTCGGTGTAGTTGTTGCCGGTGCGGAAGCTGTGCTGCGAGCGGTGCAACATCCGCTTGGGCCCGATGAGCCGCAGCACGCCCAGCAGCGCCCGGCCCACCATCGTGTCGCGGTAGCCGTCGATCATCCGCTCGCCCAGCATCCGCCACGCCACCGGCTCCGGCTGCTCCGGGTGGAGCGACTTCGCCGTCAGCGCCACGCAGCGCGTCCAGGTGTCCAGCGAGTACGCCGGTTGCAGCGGCCGGTCCAGGTCCAGCCCCTCCTTGCGCAGCTGCTCCTTGAGGGCGAAGGAGACCTTTCCGGACAGTCCCCGGACGAAGAGTCCCTCGACGATTGTCGGGAACACGAGCTTTTCGGCGGCGGCCATGAAGACCATTCCGCCCAGCCCTTCCGGTTCCGGTCAAGCCCTACCGGGTGCGTGTCGTCCAGAGTGAGAAAGCCGGCCCCTCCTCCGCGACGGTGGCGCGCCCCTTCCCGCCTCCGTCACCCGTGGTGGAGTCCTCCAAGCAATACATGAAAAACAAGTGAATCCATCCGCGTCGGGTCGCGCCCCGGGCACCGGAGCGAGCCCTCTGGAGCGCGGGGGCCGGCGCCTTCGTCGGAGTGAATCCGCGAGGGGGCATCTGGTAGCGTGCCCCGTCCCTGGTTCCCCCTCATGACGTCCCGTGTCCTGACGTGCCTGCTGTTCTCCGCGCTGTGCGCGCTTCCGGCCCTGGGCGCGAGGCCGGTGCCCGCGCCGGCCGCGGACGGGATGGCGATGCTCCAGCGGATGGACACGGCCCGCGTCCAGGGGAGTCCCAGCACGCTGCGCACGGAGCTGGACGCCCAGGAGGCGAAGGCGCCCCGGGATCCGATGCCCCGGGTGTACCGGGCCTTCCTCGCGCTGCCTTCGGACGCGAGCTTCAGCGAGTTCAAGGCGCTCGCGGTGGTGTATCCGGAGAACCCCTGGCCGCACGTGGGCATGGGGCTCGTGTACGTGCGCTGGGGCATGTTGAAGGACGCGGCCGCTCCGCTGGAGGTGGCGCGCAAGGCGGTGCCCGGCTTCGCGCCCGCGCTCTGGGTGGACGGCCTGCGGCTCCAGGCGGAGGGCAAGCCCGTGGAAGCGGAGGCGCGGCTGCGCGAGGCGCTGGCGAAGCTGGACGTCCCGCGCTTCCGCACCGACCTGGCCTTGCTCCTGGCGGGCCGGCCGGGTGGGGCGGCGGAGGCGCGCGCGCTGCTGGTGCGGTCGGTGAAGGACTGGCCGGAGCAGCCGGAGGCGCTCCAGGTGCTGTCGCGGCTGGCCCGCGAGGCGGGGGACGCGAAGGCGGGCGCGGAGGCGGGCGCGTTGCTGGTCGCGCTCCAGCCTCACGACCGCGAGGCGCACCGGCGGCAGGCGGAGGCGTGGCTTGGCGCGGGGGACAAGGCGCAGGCGGTGAAGATGCTGGAGCGGTACTCGGTGCTCGGGGGCGCGGACCCGGCGGTGCTCGCCACCTGGGTGCGGCTCAACGTGGACCTGAACCGCCCGGAGGAGGAGGAGAAGGCCCTGGTGCGGCTGGCGGCCGTGACGCCGAAGGATCCGGAGCCGCTGCTGCGGTTGGCGACGCTGGCGGAGGCGAAGCCGGACGCGGCCGGGACCGAGGCGCGCCTGGATCAGGCGGTGGCGCTGGCTCCGGAGCGCGCGGACATCCAGGCGCGGCGGGCGCGGCTGCTGCTCAAGCAGGAGCGCTTCTTCGAGGCCGTGATGGCGTATCGCGCGGCGCTCGCGGCCCCGGAGCGCCCGGTGCCGGAGGCCGCGGAGGAGTTCGCGCAGCTCTCCAAGCGGCTGCGGCTGCCCGCGTCGCCCGCGAAGGGCACGCTGGAGCAGATCTACGACCGCGTGTCGCTGGGGCTCGTGGCGCTGTACCTGGACCACCTGATGGAGAAGCCGGAGCTCAAGGGCAACTTGAAGGTGCGCGTGGACCTGGACGCCACGGGGAAGGCGACGAAGGTCGTGGTGCTCTACGACAGCCTCCAGGACGTGCTCATCACCCACCACGCGCAGGTCGCCTTCATGGACGCCCAGTACCCGCCCGACAGCGAGTCCCCGGTGTACCAATACGTCTTCCGTCCTCCGCGCTGAGGTCGACACCCCGGCGCTTCCCCTCCGGCAGGCGGGTTGACGCTGGCGGCGCGGGACGGCACAGACTCGGGGGCACGCCTTCCAGGCACCGACCGGGAGCTCCGCCCTTGAACGCCACGCCGCCGCTGACGCCCGAAGCCCTGTGGCCGCGCACCCTGGCGGTCACCCGGCACGCGCTGGAGACCGGGGCGTTGCAGCCCATCACCACCGAGGCGCGCACGGTGGCGGACGCGGGCGCGACGTTCCAGGTGCGGGTGCTGGGCCGGGTGGCGCTCAAGGAGCGCAAGCCGCCCGCGCCCTCGGGTGGGGCGCCGTTCAACCCGTTCGCGCACCCGGAGCCGGACCTCGTGCTGGGCGACGTGCCTCCCGCGCACGTCTGTCTGCTCAACAAGTTCAACGTCGTGGAGCACCACCTGCTGCTGGTGACGCGGGCCTTCGAGTCCCAGGACGCGCTGCTGACGGCCGGGGACTTCGACGCGCTCGCGACGTGTCTGGAGGGCCTGGACGGGCTGGCCTTCTACAACGCCGGGGAGACGGCGGGCGCGAGCCAGCGGCACAAGCACCTGCAGCTGGTTCCCCCGCTGGGGCCGGACCGCCTCCGCGCCCCGGTGGAGGCGCTGCTTCCCGCCACGCTGCCCGCGCCCGGGCGCGTGGTGGCCGCGAGCGCGCTGCCGTTCCCCCACCTGCTGGCGGGCCTGGGCCCCTGGGAGGCGCCGGGGCAGGGGGCCCGGATGCTGGCGGCGTACCGGCTCCTGCGCGACGCGCTGGGCCTGGGCGAGGCGTCGCGCGCGCCGTACAACCTGCTGGCCACGCGGGACTGGATGCTGCTCGTGCCCCGGAGCCGCGCGGAGCACCTGGGGGTCAACGTCAACGCGCTGGGCTTCGCGGGCTCCCTCCTGGTGCGCACGCCCGAGCAGTTCGACGCCGTCGCGGCGCTGGGCCCCCTGGAGTTGCTGCGCCACGTCGCGGGCCTCGCGCCGTAGGGACGGGTGCAACCGCGAGCGCGGAGCGGCACAATGCGCGCGCAGCTGGCTCACCCGTCGGAGGCAGGACGCGGGTGGGGGGCCCGGACCGATGGAGCGATGACCATGGATGTGAACGAGCTGGCCCGCGTGCCGGGCGTGAATCCCCAAGTCCCCGACGCGGCGCGCATCTACGACTACACGCTGGGAGGCATCCACCACTTCGAGTCGGACCGGCAGGCGGCGGAGTACATGTTCTCGCTGCTGCCTTCGACGCGGAAGTGGGTGCGGATGCTGCGCGCCTGCCTTCAGGCCGCGGCGAAGCGGCTGTCGGCGGAGGGCTTCACGCGCTGGGTGGACTTCGCGTCCGGCCTGCCCACCAACGACCACGTGCACGGGGTGCTGCCTCCGGACGTGAAGGTGCTGTACTCGGACATCAATCCGCTGACGATGGCGCAGGCGCGCGTGCTCCTGGGGGATGAGCCGCGCGTGCGCTACCTGGAGTGCGACATCCGTCAGGCGAAGGCGTTCCTGGAGCGCGCCGACGTGCGCGAGTTCCTGGGCGGCCAGCGCAAGGTGGCCCTGGGCGCCAACGGCATCACCGTGTTCCTCAAGCCGGAGGAGAACCGGCAGTTCTTCCGCGACCTGTATGACTGGGCCGCGCCGGGCTCGAAGCTCTTCACCACCTTCGAGACCAAGGACCCCGCGAAGACGACGCCCCAGTGGGAGCAGTTCGTGGGGATGTTCCAGAAGATGGGAGAGTCCTTCGAGCTGCTCTCCCTGCCTGAATACCTGGAGCTCTGCGGGCCGTGGACCCCCGGCCCTGGCGGTGTCGTGCCGGTGAGCCGGTTCCTGGGCCTGCCCGACGACGCCATCACCGAGGAGGACCGGCAGGGCGTGGGCATCGAGTTCTACGCCGTCGTCCTGGAGAAGAAGTAGGCCCTCACCCGCGGCCGAGCAGCGCGAGCAGCGCATCGGTGGTGTCCACCTCTCCGATGCGCGGGAAGATCTTCGACATCGCGAAGTCGTGCGCGGCGAGGTCCGTGTCCGTCATGGCATCGGACGCGAAGGTGAGGTTGTACGCGCGCTCGTGCGCGGCCCGCGCCGTCGTGTCGACGCCGATGCTCGTCGCCACGCCCGCCAGCACGATCCCCGTCACCTGCCGGCGCCGCAGCTGGAGGTCGAGCTCCGTGCCGTAGAACGCGCTCCACTGGTGCTTCGTGATGAGCAGGTCCCCCGGCTTCGGCCCCAGCTCTGGCACCAGCTGCGTGAACTCCGGCGCGTTGGGGATGGGACGCGCGGGCACCTGCGTGCGCGACCGGAGCCGGTCTCCGCCGTCCGGTGAGAAGGAAACCGTCACCAGCACGACGGGCAGCCCGACGCGCCGGAAGGCCTCCGCCAGCCGCACCGTGTTCGCGACGACCTCCTGGAAGGGGTGCACGCAGGGGACCTGGGACAGCCCCCGTTGGAGATCGATGACGACGAGGGCGGTCCTGGAATCCAGCGCCGTGGCGGGCATGCTTCACCTTTCTTTCGTGGAGAGGAAACGGACTCCGATGAGCGCGGCGGCGAAGCCCGCGGCGGCACCCACGCCCAGCGCCCAGCGCGGGCCGAACGCGTCCGCCACCCAGCCGACGATGGGGGCCCCGATGGGCGTCCCCCCCAGGGCGATGGCCAGCAGGATGGCGAGCACGCGTCCCCGCATCACGGGCTCCGTCGAGAGCTGCACCACGCTGTTCGCCGTGGTGGTGAACGTCTGCGCGGAGACGCCGATGAGGACGAGCGCGATGCCGAAGAGGCCGTAGCCCGGCATGACCGCGGCGAGCGCCAGTCCGCCCCCGAAGATGGCGGCCCCCGAGACGAGCAGGCTGGCGCGGGGATGCGCGCGCCGGGCGGAGAGGAGCGCCCCCGCCACCGAGCCCATCGCCATGATCGACGTCAGCAGCCCGTACCGGCCCGCGCCTTCGTGGAAGACGCTGACGGCCATGGTGGAGATGAAGATGGGGAAGTTGAGCCCGAACGTCCCGATCAAGAAGAACATGATCAGGATGGCCCGCAGGTCGGGCCGCCTCCAGACGTAGATGAAGCCGTCCACCAGGCCCCCTCGCGTCCGCGGTGCCCGGTCGCTCCGGTGCAGCTCCTCCACGCGAAGCAGGCTCAGCGAACACAGCACGGCGATGAACGAGGCGGCGTTGAGCACGAACAGCCACCCGGAGCCCACGGCGGAGATGAGCACCCCCGCGATGGCCGGTCCAATCATCCGCGCGGCATGGAACGAGGTGGAGTTCAGCGCCACCGCGTTGGACAGGTCCTCTTCGCCCACCAGCTCCGACACGAACGTCTGCCGCGCGGGGGCGTCGAACGCGGTGACGCAGCCCAGGAGGAACGCGAACACGTAGACGTGCCACAGCAGGATGCGTCCGCTGAGCGTGAGCAGCCCCAGTCCCAGGGCCAGCGCCCCCAGCAGCGCCTGCGTGGCGAACAGCAGCTTGCGCCGGTCCAGGTGGTCCGCCGCGAAGCCCGTCAGGGGCAGGAGGAGCAACTGGGGCCCGAACTGGAGCGCCATGACCACGCCCACCGCGGTCGCGTTGTTGTGCGTCAGCTGGGTGAGGACGATCCAGTCCTGGGCGGTGCGCTGCATCCACGTGCCCACGTTGGACACAATCGCCCCGGCCGCCCATGTCCGGTAGTTGAAGCCTCTCAGCGAGCGGAAGGTCCCCTGCATTCGTATACCCGTGCATCAATATGATGCACCCGTGCACGATTCGTCAAGCGAACCGCCCTGTGCGTTGCGCGCGCTCCACCCGGCGACTACGCTTGGAGACGTGGACCGGCGCGACCCTCACGACTTCTTCGAGCAGCTCACCGCCGTGTCGCGGCGCCTCCGGTCGGTCGCGGCGCAGGCGTATTCGACCTTCGAGGTGGGGAGCGCGCAGGCGAAGTTCCTGCGGCACATCGGCCGCAACAGCCGCATCTCACAGGCGGACCTGGCGAGGGCCACGGAGACCGCTCCGACGCTGACCGGCCGAGCGCTCGAGACGCTGATCGAGCGCGGGTGGATCCGCCGCAAGCGCAGCGAGGAGGACCGCCGCCAGTACGCCCTGGAGCTGACCGCCTCCGGGCAGCGCGCGCGGGAGCGGGTGGAGGCGGTGCGCGAGGGGCTCATCTCGCGGCTCGCGACGGTGCTCGATGACCGGGACGTGGAGGACTTCGAGCGCATCGCGAAGAAGATCCTCGCCGCGTTCGAGCCCCCGTCCGACCCGCGCTCAGGGGAGTAGGGGCCTCGCGCGCGGAGGGCCTACTCGCAGCGCTCGCCCGCCAGCGCGCAGCGTCCGTACGCGCAAGGGGTGAAGGGCGCGTTGGCGCAGCCGGAGGACGGGCAGGCGCAGGTGGTGACCCGGTGGGTGTTCGGGTCGCAGCAGGGCCCATAGCCGGAGGTGTTCGGTCCCGCATCCACGGTGCCTCCGTCAGGCGCGCCCGCGTCGATGTCAGTGCCGCCGTCAGGCGTGCCCGCGTCGATGTCGGTGCCGCCGTCCTGGACGCCGGCGTCCAGGGGCATGCCGCCATCGGCTTCCGGGCCCGCGTCGGCGCCGCCTGCGTCAGCCGTGCCCGCGTCGATGTCGGCGCCGCCGTCCGCGGTGGAGGACGCGCCTCCGTCCTTGCCTGGGCCGCAGGACTGGCTCTGCGACTCCGCGCAGGTGCCGGCCGCGCAGGCCCGGAAGGTGGCCGGGCAGCCATCAGGAGCGTCGCAGGGACAGGTGTCCACCTGCCCGGAGACGCAGCAGACCGCCCACGTCACCTCGCCCAGGGGGTCCGGGTCTTCGTACAGCGGATCGAAGCAGCCGGCGCCCAGGAGCGCGAGCAGGGTGGCGGTGAGCAGTCGGTTCACGTGTGGTTGGGACACCCGGTGGGAGCGACCTGGGACATGCCCCCGGTGCGCGGCTAGTATCCCACACCCCATCGCGCGAGCGATGTCCCAGGCCACCGGGGCCGGGTGTCTCAAGGACGAACAGGAAGGTCGGACCAGGCGGATGGCGAGCGGGCTCGATGCGGAGGAGCTCAGGCAGCTCTACGAGCGCTTCGCGCCCGTGGTGCACCGTCGCGCGCTCGCGCTGCTCGGACGCGATGCCGACGCGTGGGACATCGTGCAGGAGGTCTTCGAGCGCATGTTGACGGCAGGCGCGCGGTTCCGACGGGAGGCCCGTCCCATGACGTACGTGTACCGCGTCACCACCAACCTCTGTCTCAACGCGCTGCGCTCGCGCCAGCTGCGCGAGCCGGGGCTCGTGGCGGCGGAGGAGGCCACGGTGCCCACCCCGGGGCAGTGGGAGGCCGCGGACTTCATCCGCCACCTCGTCGGACGGATGGGCGAGCGCGAGCTGGAGGTGGCCACGCTGCACTTCTTCGACGGGCTGACGCAGGAGGAGATCGCCGGGATGCTGGACGTGTCGCGCAAGACCATCGTCCGGGACCTGGACTCCATCCGGAAGAAGGCCGCGGAGCTGGGGCGGCTGCCGGAGTCGCTGGAGGTGGAGCGTGGCTGAGCATCTCTCGCGGCTGGAGCTGGATGAGTGGTTGGCGGGGCTGGATGCGTCGGGGCGCGCGGAAGGCCACGTGGCGTCGTGCGCGGCCTGCGGACAGCTGGCGGAGCGGCTGCGGCGGGAGCGCGAGTCGAGCCTGCGAGCGCCCCGGGCGAACGCGGTGCTCGCCCGGCTGGAGGAGCAGCGGGCGCGGTCGGCGCGGTCGCGCTGGAGCTGGAGCTGGGGCGGGCCGCTGGTGGCGGTGCTGGCGATGGGGCTCGCGCTGGTCGTCTACGTGCCGAGGGGCCTGGAGGACGGCGTGAGGTTGAAGGGGGACGTGGCGCTGCGGCTCGTGTCGGAGGAGGGCCTGCCGGTGGCGAGCGCGCGGCCCGGTGCGCGGGTGACGCTGGCGGTGGGGACGGGGACGTTCCGGAACGTGCTGGTGCTCGCGGTGGACGAGGCCGGCGCGGTGGACGTGCTCTGGCCTCGAGGGGGACACACGAGCGGCGCGGTGGCGCCGGGCGCGCAGGTGCGGCTGTCGCCGCCGCTGGAGGTGACGCCAGGGTCGGTGGCGCTGCATGCGTTCTTCTCGGATGCGCCGCTGGCCGCGGAGCCCGCACGCGCGGCGCTCCTGGCGCGCGTCGAGGAGGCCCGGGCGAAGGGGCTGGGGCCGTTGGAGGCGGTGACGCCCGATGATGTCGGGAAGGCCCACGCCGAAGTGCGGCTGGGGGTCGAGCCGTGAGGAGGGGGAGTGCCCTGGCGTCAGGGGGGGCCGCGCGATGATGCGGCTTCTCGCCTTGGGCGCGCGGGGGCTCGCGCTCCTCCTGGCCGTGATGGGCGCGGCGCGCGCTGGCGCGGAGGAGGCGCCGCGCCGTTGGGCGTTGATCGTGGGAGAGAACCAGGGACTGCGCGGCGAGGAGCGCTTGCGCTTCGCGGAAGCCGACGCCCGCCGGATGCGTGAGGTCCTTCAGGAGGTGGGCACCGTGCCGCCGGAGCGCACCGTGACGGTGCTGGGCGCGGATGCCACGGCGCTGCGCGAGGCCCTGAGCCGCTTCGGCGCGAGGCTGTCCTCCGAGGCGTCTTCGCGCGACTGGCTGCTGCTCTACGTCTCCTCGCACGCGGGCGATGGCAGCCTGCACCTGCGCGGCACCGAGCTGCCCATGCGGGAGCTGGTGGACTTCCTCAAGGGCGCACCGGTCGGCGTGGGGCTGCTCATCCTGGACTCGTGCCGCTCCGGTGTCGCCACGCGCATGAAGGGCCTGAAGCCGGTGGAGGCCCCCGTCACCATGGAGGCGGCGGACCTGGAGGGCCGGGTCGTCATCAGCGCCTCGGGCGCGGATGAGTACGCGCAGGAATCGGATGTGTTGCAGGGCTCGTACTTCACGCACTACCTGGCGGTGGGCCTGCGCGGCGCGGCGGATGACTCGCGGGACGGACGGGTCACGCTGGAGGAGGCCTACCGCTACGCCTACGCGCGGACGTTGGAGTCCACCCTCGTCTCGCCAGGAGGCATCCAGCGCCCCACGTTCCGGATGGACCTGCGGGGACGCGGCGAGCTGGTCCTCTCCGAGCCCCAGCAGGCGCGCGGAAGGCTGACGCTCGACGTGAAGGCGCCGGGCCGCTGGCTGGTCATGGCCTCGGAGAGCGGCGCGCTGGTGGCGGAGGTGAACAAGGGCGAGGGCCCCACGACGCTGGCCGTGGCGCCGGGCGCCTACCGCCTGTTGATGAGCGCGGAGGAGGGCTACCTGGAGCGGTCGGTGCGGGTCCCCGTCAACGGAAGCGCTTCCGTGGGGGGAGCGCCCCTGGAGCAGGCCGCGCGGCTGCGGCTCGCGCGCAAGGGGGGCGCCGCGTCCTCGCTGCTGCTCGCGGTGGGGCCGTCGGTGACGTCTGGGATTGTCGCGGGCCTGCCGTCCGTCGTGGGCCTGGACCTGCGCCTGGAGCGCGACGGCCGCCTGGGCCCGGGGCTCGACGCGTCGGTGTTGGGCTTCGCGGTGCGGCGGGGGGCGGGCCGGCGGGTGTCCTTCCAACAGACGGAGGTGGAGCTGCGCCTGGGGGCGGGGCCGCGATGGCGGCACGGCGCCTGGACGTTCAGCGGCACCCTGGAGGCGGGGGCGCTGGCCGTCTTCCAGTCGCGGCTCCCATTCGATGAGTCGCGCTTCGGCCTGGAGCCCCTGGCGCTCGTGGCCGCGGGGGTGCGGCTGGACATGGGCCGCCGCCTGTCGACGTTGCTGAGCGCCTCCGCGGGAGGCGTGGTGGCCCGGCGCGAATCCGGAGTGTCGCTGGTGCCCAGGGGCTCCGCGTCCCTGATGGTGGGCTTCGCCCTCTGAATGTGCTGACGCGCAGGGCGGGTGGTTTCAGCTAGAACGCCGCGCGGGACCACCTTCCCGGAGCCTCCATGTCCACGCGCCGTCACCTGCTGCTCGCCGTCATGCTGGGACTCACCCTGGGCTGCGCCGGAGCACGTCCCTCCGAGGCCACGTCCGACGAGCCCGAGGCCTTGACGCGGGTGGCCCTGGTGCACGGTGGCGCGGGACCCTGGGCGGTGGCGGGCTACCGCATGGGCGACTTCGCGCTCCATCAGCTGGGCCTGCCCCGGGGCAGCTTCAAGCTGGAGGTCATCCACCACAGCCCGGCGCAGGTCCAGTACACCTGCGTCGCGGACGGCGCCGCGGCGGCCACCGGTGCCAGTCTGGGCAAGCTCAACCTGTCGCTGGTGGCGGCGCCCGCGCCGGAGGACACCGCGACCACCTTCCGCAACCGCGACACCGGCCAGTCCCTCACCCTGCGCCCGTCCGCGAGCTTCGTGCAGCGCTTCCGCGACGTGCCGCGAGAGAAGCTGGGAGAGGCGGGCCGCGCCGTCCTCACCCTGCCGGACGCGGACGTCTTCGAGCCCGTCGCGCCCTGAGCGCCGTCAGAAGGCGACGAGCGCGATGGCCAGCAGCGGCAGGGCCCCCTGGACGAGGCTCGCCCGGAGGAAGTGGCGGTTGCTGCTCACCAGCACCAGCGCCGCCATCAGCATGCACGCGCAGCCGAACACGACGACGGCCACGCCCGACGCCACCGCGCCCGTGTGCACCAGCCCCACGCCGACGAACACGCCCAGCGCCAGGAACAGGTTGTAGAAGCCCTGGTTGAACGCCATCGGCTTCACCACGTCCGCGTCCGCCTGCGACTTCAGCCCGAAGCGCCGCCAGACCTTCGGCTGCGAGAACGCGATGCTCTCCAGAAAGAAGAACAACACGTGGATGAGCGCGGCGATGACCGCGAAGACCTGTGCCAGTGGCGACATGATTGTTCCCCCTCCGGGGATGGATTATTCTGAACCAGTCAGTTCCGAATCCATATTGAAACGACCGGTTCAGAATTGTCAAGGAGGGTGACGTGGCGCGGACACGGGCGTTCGACGAGACGGAGGCGGTGCGGGCCGCGTTGGGGGTGTTCTGGTCGCGGGGCTACGAGGCCACGTCGCTTTCGGACCTGGAGGCCGCCACGGGGCTGAACCGCTCCAGCCTGTACCAGACGTTCGAGAGCAAGCGCGGGCTGTTCGCGCGGGCCGTCGCGCTGTACCTCCAGGAGGTCATCTCTCCCCGGCTGGGGGTGTTCGCGAAGGAGGCGCCGGGCCTGTCGCAGGTGACGGAGTACTTCGAGGCGCTCGCGACGACGATGAGCACCGCGCCGCCGGTCCTGACGCGGCGGGGCTGCCTGCTGGTGAACACGGCGACGGAGCTGGCGCCGCATGACGCGGAGGCCCACCGGGCGGTGGAGGACTACCGGGACCTGTTGCGGGGGCACCTGACGCGGGCGCTGGAGGGGGCGGCCCGGGCGGGGGTGTTGCCGCGCAAGTCCGTGGGCCGCCGGGTGGAGCTGCTGCTGGGGGCGGTGATTGGCGTGTTGGTCACGGCCCGCGTGGACCCGGGCGCCGCGGCGAAGCTGGCCCGGGCGGCGGCGAGCGAGGCGGCAGGCTGGGCCGAGTAGGGGGGCGCCGGGCTTGTCCGGCCCGGGAAGGCTGGTACAAGGGCGCGTTCTCCCGAGGCGCCCCGTGCCTCCGTTCCCCGAGGCTCCGATGGACTTCTCCGCGCTCGCGCTGTCACCCCCGCTGCTCCAGGTGTTGGAGGAGCTGGAGTTCCGCACCGCCACCCCCATCCAGGCGCAGAGCATCCCGGTGTTGTTGCAGGGCAAGGACCTGGTGGGGCAGGCGCGCACGGGCAGCGGGAAGACGGCGGCGTTCGCGCTGCCCATCCTGCAGAAGGTGAAGCTCACGCAGGACCGGCGGCTCCAGGCGCTGGTGCTCTGTCCGACGCGTGAGCTGTGCGCGCAGGTGGCGGGGGAGATCCGCCGGCTGGCGCGGCGGATGCCGGGGGTGCAGGTGCTGGCGCTCGCGGGCGGGCAGCCCATCCGGCCGCAGGTGGAGGCGCTGGAGAAGGGCGTGCACATTGGCGTTGGGACGCCGGGGCGCATCCTGGACCTGCTGGACCGCGAGGTGCTGGACACGCGGCATCTGGCCACGGTGGTGTTGGATGAAGCGGACCGGATGTTGGACATGGGATTCCGCGAGGACATGGAGCGGGTGCTCGGGGCGACGCCCTCGAAGCGGCAGACGGTGCTCTTCTCCGCGACGTTCCCGGACGACATCGAGAAGCTCAGCCGCGCGTTCCAGAAGGACCCGGTGCGGGTGTCCCTGGCGCAGGAGGAGGCCGCGCCGGACATCCAGCAGGTGGCGTACGCCTGCCAGCCGGAGGACAAGCAGGCCCTGCTGATGCGCCTGTTGCGCCAGCACCAGCCGGCCTCCGCCATCGTGTTCTGCAACTTCAAGGCGGTGGTGGTGGAGCTGACGCGCGCGCTGGTGCAGGCGGGGGTGAGCGCGGACGGGTTGCAGGGGGACCTGGAGCAGTTCGACCGGGACCGGGTGATGGCGAAGTTCCGCAATCACAGCACGCGCGTGCTGGTGGCCACGGACGTCGCGGGCCGGGGCATCGACGTGGAGGCGCTGGATGCGGTGGTGAACTACGAGATGCCGCAGCAGCCGGAGGCCTACGTGCACCGCATTGGCCGCACGGGGCGCGCGGGCCGGCGCGGTCTGGCGCTCTCGCTGGTCACCCGCTCGGACAGCCGCAAGGTGGAGGACATCGAAGCCACCACGGGCGTGAAGCTGGAGAAGGGGGACGTGGACGCGCTGGTGCCGGAGAACGTGACGGGCGTGTCGCTCATCTCCGGTTGGGAGACGCTGTCCATCTCCGCCGGGCGCAAGGACAAGATGCGTCCGGGCGACATCCTGGGCGCGCTCACGGGCGAGGCGGGAGGGCTGAAGGCGGAGGACGTGGGCAAGATTGAGATCCACGACCATCACGCCTTCGTCGCCGTCTCCAAGCGCGTGGTGAAGGTCGCGTTCCAGCGGCTGAGCGAAGGGCGCATCAAGGGACGCAAGCACCGCATCGAACGGGTGCGGTAGGGTCCATGATGCAATCATGATGAGAGGGTTCGGGGATGCCGTGAGAGATTGCGAGCATGCCCGGAAAACTCGTGTGTCTGGCTTTGTTGGCCTTGAGCGTGGCGTGCAGGACCGCCGCGCCCGCCGCCGTCCAGTTGACCCGAACGCCCGCCGCGGTGGAGTGGGAGGCGCAACTGGATGCGGTCCGGTTCTCGCCCGCGGGGCCCGCCCAGCAGCAGGTGTTCGAGCGGGTCCAGCAGGCGCTGGAAAAGGCTGTTCAAAAAGACACGGAGGACGCGCACCTGCATTACCTGTTGGGGCGCGTGTATTTCTATGGCGAGCGTGACGCGGAGGCGGGGCGGGAGTTCGACAAGGCGCTGGCGTTGGCCCCCGAGGTCGCGGAGTACCACTACCTCAAGGGCTATTCGCTAGGGGTCGTTTCGGACAACCAGGGCTCCATCGCGGAGTTGACCCTGGCGACAGCGCTCGCACCTCGGGTGGTGAAATACTGGTCTGCCTTGGGCAATGCCCTGGCCTTGGCGGGGGACGCAGGCAGGGCGCGAAAGGCATTCGAGCATGCACTCTCATTGGATCCCGATGACGGGGAGTCCGCTGGCGCGCTCGGACTGATGCTGTTGGACGGGGGACAGGAGGCGGAGGCCTTTCAATGGCTGTCGAAGGTGACGCCTCGGGCTCCACGCCATCCGATGACCCGGTACAACATCGGGCAGGCCTACCAGAAGAAGGGCGACCACCCGCGGGCGCTGGCGCACTTCCAGGCCGCCGCGTTGGACCTGCCCGATGACTGGCGCACGCTCGCGAAGCTGGTGCAGGAGCACGAGGCGCTGAAGCAGTTCCCGGAGCGTGACGCCGCGCGTGCCCGGTTGGTGAAGCTCCACCAGGAGGGCAAGGTGGACAGTGGCGTCTTCGTCCGGGAGCAGTTCAAGGAGGGCGACGCGACGGTGATGGTCGCGGAGCACTTCAAGCTCGAAGGGGACTGGGCCGTGCGCTACACGTTCTACGTGGAGACGCCCGGGTCGGGAGGGGCCCCCGTCGCGTGGCGCCTGAGCCTGGGCTCGTACGCATTCACCAACGCCGCGCGAGAGCCCGGCGCCACGGGGCGGGTCTTCCACTTCGACGCCTATGCGGCGGACGACTCACACCGGACCTTCGCCTTCTTCAATGGCGAGCCGTCGTATGAGGACACCCGCAAGCTGGCGGTGGCCGTCCTTCGCGATGAGGTGAAGCCCCTCTCCGGCACCCGCGTCGAGCGCAAGTAGCTCACCGTCCCTCCGCAAGCCCGCGCCGAGGCCTTCGCCCGCTCCTCCCTTCTGCTGGGGGTGAGCGGGTTCGGCCGTGCCGCGCATCCCGCGCGGGCAAGGAGGGGCGCGTGACACAAACGACACGCCCACGGCTCGTGTTTCACGTCCGTGACCATTCATCCCGGGGTTCGTGTCATTTCCGTATCGAAACCGTCACGACGCCAATCCCATTGAAAACTCTTGCGGCGACGCCATCTGGCGACTTTCGCCCTCTCCAAAACCCTGTAGAGAGCATCGCGAGTTCCCCGGCAGATCCAGCCATGGGAGTCGCGCCCGCAATCGCAGGCGCATGGCCTGGAGCTGCCGTCACTGGTTGAAACCCACCGCCTCCTGTCCAGGAGACCCACCATGCGTCGTCGTTTGACTGGATTGCTGGCGCTCGCTGCCCTCACCGGGGCGGCTCCGGCGCTCGCGGATGACTGTGCCACCCTCGCCACCAACCAGGGCAAGCAGCTGCTGCTGGTGACCGGCTCCACGGCCCTCAAGCCTCTGCTCAACGTCATGGGCCCGAAGCTGGCGGCGGCCCCCAACAACATCCTCATCGCGTACCTGGGCAACGGCTCGTGCAGCGGCGTCAACGGCGTGGTGGCTCCGGACCAGAACCTGGTCGCGGCGGGCTCCTCGCTCTCCTACTTCCCCGAGTCCTTCAACGACGGCGCCGCGGGGACTCCGCCCACGTGCACCCTGTCGGCGGCCGCCGCCACTCAGCTCGCCATCTCCGACGTCTTCGTGGAGACGTGCACCCGCGCGGTGCGCCCGTCCACCATCGGTGACTTCACCGGCCCCGCGCAGGTCATGACGTTCGTGGTGCCGCCGACCAGCACCCAGTCGGCCATCACCGCCGACGAGGCCTACTTCGCGTTCGGCTTCGGCGGCGCCCAGGGCAAGCAGGCCGCCCCGTGGACCGACCCCAACTTCTTCTTCATCCGCCCGGACAGCTCCGGCACCCTGCGCATCCTCGCCTCCGCCGTTGGCGTGCCCAACGAGAAGTGGTTCGGCCAGCGCAAGAACAGCGCGGGCAAGGACGCCGGCTCCGGTGACGTGCTCGCCTCCGTGAGCTCCAGCGCCAACGTCGAGGGGACCATCGGCATCCTCGGCATGGAGGTGGTGGACGCGGGCACCAACCGCGAAAAGGTGAAGGTGCTGGCCCTCAAGGGCCGCGGCCAGAAGTTCGCCTACTACCCGGACGCCACCAGCACCTCGCATGACAAGATCAACGTGCGCGAGGGCCGCTACGCCGGCCTGGGCTACGCCCACCTCGTCACCCCGGTGAACGCCCAGGGCGTGCCCACCAACGCCAACGCCAAGACGTTCATCGACGTGGTGCTGGGCACGAAGGCGCTCGCGGGCGTGGACCTGGTGAAGACGGTCGCCCAAGACGCCAAGCTCATCCCCCTGTGCGCCATGAAGGTCAGCCGCACCGCCGAGGGCGGCGACCTGCACCGCTTCAAGCCCGCCGCCGCCTGCGGCTGCTACTTCGAGAGCCTCGTGGGCACCGCCTCCTCCTCCTGCAAGGCGTGCACGGCGGACAGCCAGTGCAGCAGTGACCAGTCGTGCCAGAGCGGCTTCTGCGAGGCGAAGTAGGCCCGCGCGGCTTCAACCCCTGACTTCACTGAGGAAACCTCCATGTCGACCCGAATGATGCGGCTCCTGGCCGCGGGCGCACTCTGCGTGCTCGCCCTGACCGGCTGCGGCGATGACAAGAAGCCTGATTCCAATCCTCCCGACGACGACGGCAACCCGACGGAGGAGCAGACCTGCTTCAAGACCCCCGCCGACGTGAACAACGAGATCATCAACTCGTGCCCGCCCGCGGGCGTCACGCAAATCACCAAGAACCCCTCCCTCCCGCTCAACGCGGACGGCACCCTGCCGTCGCTGCCGTAGCGAGCATCCGTTGAACGTCCGTCCGCCGCGCTCTCCTCGTATGTCCCGCTCCCTGAACCCCCAGTTCTCTCGCCGCGCACACGCCCGCCTTCGCGGGGGCGCGTGGCCGCTGGTCACGGCCGCCGTGATGGCCACCGCCAGCACCGCGTGGGCCCAGACGCCGCCCGAGGCCCCCGGGGGCAGCGGCGTCCTCTCACCCGCGGGAACCCAGGAGTCCCCGTCCATCGCCGCTCCGCCGGCCGGTGGAGTGGGGAAGAGCGCGGCGGACGTGCGCCTCGAATCCCTCGAGCAGTCGCTCGCCGCCGAGAAGTCCAGCCGGGACGCGGAGGTGGCCGCCCTCAAGCTGGAGCTGGAGCGCCTGCGCCCCCCCGCGCCGCCCATCCTTCCTGAGGCGAAGGCGAGCCCGGTGGACTTCCGGCTCTCCGGCTTCCTCCAGTCCGACGGCGTGCTGATGCGCCAGTCCTCGGAGGACGAGCTGAACCCCGCCACGGGCGAGCCGCTCAACCAGACACGCTTCCTCATCCGCCGCGCCCGCGTGCGCGCCGAGCTCACCGCGCCGTGGATCTCCGGCGCGCTCGAGCTGGATGGCAACACCGTCAAGGGCCCCGCCGCCCGCCTCCAGGCGGCCGAGGTCAGCCTGCGCTACCAGCCGGACGCGGACGCCCCGCCGCTGGCCATGGCCACCGTGGGCCTCTTCAAGATCCCCTGGGGCCACGAAGTGCTGGAGAGCGACCGCGTGCGCCCCTTCCTGGAGCGCAGCAACGCCGCCTCGGCCCTCTTCCCCGGCGAGTATGACCTGGGCGCGCAGCTGTCCGGCGGCTGGCGCTTCCTGCGCTACGCGGTGGGCGTGATGAATGGCCACCCCCTGGGCGAAAAGTCCTTCCCGGGACGCGCCCCGCTGGCCCTCAAGGACGTGGTGGGCCGCCTGGGCGTGGACACCCAGCTGGAGCGCGTCGGGGTGCGGGCCGGCGTCTCGTACCTCGTCGGCCACGGCTTCACCCGGGGCGTCGCCGCCACGAAGGACCAGGTGACCTGGCGCGACATCAACGAGGACGGCCAGGTGCAGCTGCCGGAGATCCAGATCATCCCCGGCTACCCGGCGCAGGCCTCGCAGTCCTTCTCGCGCGACGCGATGGGCGCGGACCTCACAGTGACGGTGCCCGTCACGGAGCGGGTGACGCTGCAGGCCCTGGGCGAGCTGTACTGGGCCTCCAACCTCGACCGGGGCTTCCAGGTGGCGAACCCGGTGGGTGCCGGCCGCGCGCTGCGCGAGCAGGGCTATCTGGTGGGCCTCACCGCGCAGGTGGGCCCCCACCTCTTCGCCGGCGTGCGCTACGACTTCTATGACCCGGACCGCGACGCCAGCGAGGTGCGCAACGGCACGCAGGTGGTGCGCACCAACGCGCTGTCCACCACCGCGGTGGTGCTGGGCGCGCGGCTGGCTCCCTACGGCCGGGTGATGGTGGAGTACGACCACAACACCAACGCGCTGGCACGCACCACGAGCGGGGCCCCCACCACCCTGCCGGATGACGCGCTCACCGTGCGCGGCGAGGTGGTCTTCTGATGCGGCTCGCGACGACGATGGTGCTGGCGCTCCTGGCGCTGGCCGGCTGTGGAGAGACGAGTGATTCGGGGCTGGACGCCCTGATGCAGGTGGCCGGAGCACGGCACTACCCCCAGGAGCTGCAGGCCCCCGAGGGCGGCCCCGACCTGGTGGACGTCACCACGTCCAACACCCTGGTGCGCGCTGGCGTCCAGGCCAAGTCCTTCAGCGGGCTGGCCGTCAAGGGCGCGGAGGCGGTGGCGCTCAGCTTCTCCGGCGAGCAGGGCCACTGGCGCATCCCCACCGGCAACGTGGACACCCTCAACCAGGACCTGGTGACGTTCAGCGCGCAGCTCGCCTTCTCGCCGCGCGTGGAGGCCGGGCGCTACGAGGTGGTGGCGCGCGCGCTGGACGGACAAGGCCGCGCCGGCCCGCCGCGCGCGCTGGGCGTGGACGTGATGGCCAGCGCCGCCCCCGCGGGCAGCCTCGTCATCAGCCTCTCCTGGGACACGCAGGCGGACCTCGACCTGCACGTCACCATCCCGGACGGGGTGGAGATCTGGGCGCGTAACATCAACTCGTACACGCCGCCCACCGTGGGCGTCATCGACCCCTCGCAGGTGGAGGCCGGGGGCGTGCTCCTGTACGACTCCAACGCGCAGTGCGTGCTGGACGGGCGCCGCCAGGAGGACGTGGTGTGGAGGCAGCCGCCCCCTTCCGGCCACTACGTGGTGCGCGTGGACGCCTTTAGCCTGTGCGCGGAGGCCGGCGCCAACTGGAAGGCGGAGGTGCGCCTTGACGGTGAGGTCCTCGGCCGCGCCGCGGGCAGCATGGTGGAGTCCGACACGCGCGGCGCCCACGAGAAGGGCGCCGGCTTGCTGGCCCTTGAGTTCGACATTCCCTGAGCCGTTCCGGGTTTCGCTTTCGCGCTTCGCGAGGAGTTGATGATGTTGGAGAAGATGCATGGTGCGGTGCAGATGGGCAGCACCGCGGTGCTGTGGCTGTTGATTGCCCTGTCGGTGATGTCGGTGGGCGTGGTGGTGGACCGCATCGTGTATTTCCACAAGCGCCGGGTGGACCCGCGCAAGCTGGGCCGCGCGCTGGTGGAGCGGCTGCGCGCCGGGGACGTGGCGGGCGCGCGCGCGGTGCTCGCCCACCACAAGAGCATCGAGGCGCAGGTGCTGACCGAGGCGCTGGAGTGGTACGCCGACGGCGCGGACGCGGTGGCGGAAATCCTCGGCAGTGGCCTGAAGGACCGGCGGCCGCAGTTCGAGTCCGGACTGCTCTTCCTGGGCACGCTGGCCAACAACTCGCCCTTCATCGGCCTGTTCGGCACGGTGCTCGGCATCATCACCGCCTTCAAGGAACTGGGCAGCGCGCAGGCCGGTGGTGGAGGCATGGGCAACGTCATGGGCGGCATCGCCGAGGCGCTCATCGCCACGGCGGTGGGCATCCTCGTGGCGCTGCCGGCGGTGGTGGCCTTCAACTACTTCCAGAAGAAGTGCAACGAGGTGGAGGACAACGTGGCGACGCTCGGCGGCCAGCTGCTGGCCCACCTGCGCAGCGCGCACCCGGCGCGCACCACGACCGAGGCGCCCTCCAACGGGGCGGCTGCGCTGGCCGCCAGGTCCCCCGTCCGTGAGCGCGAGGTGCAGACGTAATGGCTGGCACGCTCGGAGGAGGCGGGGGCCGCCGCGGCGGCACGATCTCCAACATCAACGTCACGCCCCTGGTCGACGTGGTGCTGGTGCTGCTCATCATCCTGATGGTGTCCTCGACGTACATCGTGGCGCAGACGCTCAAGGTGCAGCTGCCGCGCGCCTCCAGCTCGGACGGCATGGCGGAGAAGCCCACCACGGTGGTGGTCCAGAAGGACGGCAAGCTGCTGATGGACGAGCAGCCGGCGGAGGAGTCCCTCGTGCGCGAGCGCCTGACGGCCGCGGTGAAGGCAAACCCGGACATGAACCTGGTGGTGAGCGCGGACAAGGACACGCCGCATGGCGCGGTGGTGCACATCATCGACCTGGCGAAGGTGACCGGCATCACCCACTTCGCCATCAACGTGCAGGCCGACTGAGAAGACGACGCCATGCGCGGTAAGCCCCTTTTCATCTCCCTGGCGCTCCATGCGCTGGCGGTGGCGCTCATCTTCTGGTTGTCACGCACCCCTACGCAGCACCGCGCCATCGCCGTCGCGGTGGTGGAGGGGGCCAAGAAGAAGCCGGAGCCCAAGCCCGAGGAACCTCCGAAGCCCCCACCGCCGCCGGCGCCCCGCCCGCGCCGTCCGGAGCCGGCGCCCGAGGTGGCCGCCGCGGCCCCGCCGCCTCCCGCGTCCGCCCCCACGCCGGCCCCTCGGCCCGCGGCCCTCTCCACCGGCCTGACGCTGGGCAACGACGGTGGCGGCCAGGGCGGCGGCATCGCCGTGGGCGGGCTGACGCGTGGCCCGACGACTCGCGGCGACGAGCCCGCTCCCTCGAAGCAGCCCATCGCGCGCCGCGAGCCGGTGAAGCCCCCGCCGCCACCGGACGAGGACCCCTGCACGGAGGCGCCCACCAAGCCGGTGCCGCTCGTGCGCACGCCGGACATTGAGTACACCGCCCAGGCGCGCGCCGACGGCGTGGAGGGCCGCTTGGTGCTCTCCGTCATCATCTCCGCGGACGGCAGCGTCGCGAGGGTGGACGTGGTGAGCACCGTGGAGGCGGCCCTGGACGCCGCCGCGGTGGCCGCGGTGAAGCTGTGGCGCTTCAAGCCCTCCACCGCCTGCGGAAAACCCGTGACCGGCGGCGTCTTCACGCTCGCCCGGCGCTTCGAACTCGGAGACTAACGTGGTGCGCGAAGGGCGAATGTTGGTGGCGGCAGTGCTGGCGCTGGTGTGCGCGCTGGGGAGCGCGCGCGCCCAGGAGCAGCAGCAGGGGCAGCTCACGAAGGCCCCCAAGCTGACCACCTTCGTGGAGGCCGAGTACCCGGCGGACAAGCGCGAGAGCGGCGTCACCGCCTCCGTGCTGCTGGGCATCGAGATTGCCGCCGACGGCACCGTGGAGGATGTGAAGGTGGTGGAGAGCGGCGGGGCGGACTTCGCCGCCGCCGCGGTGGCCGCCGCCCGCAGGTTCGTCTTCGAGCCGGCCGAGGTGGACGGCGTGCCGGCGCCGGTGCGCATTGAATACCGCTACACCTTCAAGATCGACGAGGTGAAGGTGAAGCTGGGGCCGCAGGTGAACTTCGAGGGCGTCGTCCTCGAGCGCTTCACCAAGAAGCCCCTGGCGGGCGTCACCGTGACGGTCGTGGACACGGGCGCCACCCTCGTCACGGACGAGCAGGGCACGTTCTCCTTCATCGACGTGCCGGTGGGCACGCACCAGGTGCAGCTCTCCAGCGCCACGCTCATCACCGTCTCCACGCAGGAGGACATCGCCGAGTCGAAGAAGAAGACGGTGCGCTACCTGGCCGAGGAGAAGCAGGAGGGCGTGGACGAGGAGGTGGTGGTGCGCGCGCCGCGCATCCGCAAGGAGTCCACCGAGGTGAGCATCCGCACCGAGGAGGCCCGGCGCGTGCCCGGCACGCAGGGCGACACCCTCAAGGTGGTGCAGAACCTGCCGGGCGTGGCGCGCTCGTCCTTCGGCAGCGGGCAGCTCGTCGTGTGGGGCAGCGCCCCGCGCGACACCCGCGTCAACGTGGACGGAGTGGAGATTCCGGCCCTCTACCACGTGGGCGGCCTGCGCTCGACGATCAACTCCGGGCTGGTGAAGGGCATCGACCTGACGCCCGGCGCCTACGGCGGGGACTACGGGCGCGGCCTGGGCGGCCTCGTGCGGGTGGAGACGCGCGCGCCCCAGGCGGACGGCGTGCACGGCGTGGTGTCCGCGGACGTGATGGACGCCTCCGCGCAGCTCTCCGCGGCGGTCACCCCCACGCTGCGCGTGGCCGGCGCCGTGCGCTACAGCTACCTGGACCGCGTCCTCACCGGCGTGGTCTCCCAGGACGTGGGCGATTTCTTCCCCATCCCCCGCTACAACGACTACCAGCTCCAGGGGCAGCTGGACCTGCGCAAGGACGAGTCGCTGAGCGCGCTGGTGCTCGGCTCGAACGACTACCTCAAGCGCACGGTGGCCTCCAGCGACCCGGCGCAGGTGCGCTCGGAGACGACGGACAGCTCCTTCTCCCGCGTGATCCTGCGCTACAGCCGCATCCTGGAGGACGGCTCCAGCTTCGTGGTGACGCCGTCGGTGGGCATGGACTCCAGCCATCAGCTCGCCACCTTCGGGCCCACGCCGGCGCTGCTGGACATGAGCGGCGTGCGCTGGGGCGTGCGCGGCAGCTACCGGCGCAAGGTGGATCGCGGGGTGACGCTCGCGCTCGGCCTGGACCTGCAGGGCGCGCCCACCCATGTGCGGCGCCAGGGCTCGCTCAACCTGCCCGCGCGCGAGGGCGACATCTTCGTCTTCGGTCAGCGCCCCAGTGACGAGAGCAACGCGGACACCTGGGACGTCAACCAGGTGACGGTGTCTCCGTACGCCACCGCGGAGCTGCGGCTGGGCGCGCTCACCCTCAACCCCGGCCTGCGCCTGTCTGGCTTCCTGCTGGAGGCCAGCCGGCTGACGCCGAGCGTGGGCGGAACGCTGCCCATTGGCCGCTCCACCCTCACCCCCGTCATCGAGCCGCGCCTGTCCGCCAGCTACAAGCTGCGCAAGGACCTCACCCTCAACGCCGCCGCGGGCGTGTACTACCAGGCCCCCGCGCCCGAGGAGATGAGCGCCGTCTTCGGCAATCCCACGCTGCTGCCCCAGCGCGCCGTGCACGCCACCGCCGGTGCCTCGTGGCGCATCACCGGCACCCTCACCGCGGACGCGGTGGGCTTCTACAAGACGCTCGACAACCTGGTGGCCCGCAGCCCCTACGCCACGCCGCAGCTCGCGCGCGCCCTCACCCAGGACGGCACCGGACGCAGCTACGGCGCGCAGTTCCTCGTGCGCCAGGAGCTGTGGCAGAACTTCTTCGGCTGGGTGACCTACAGCCTCAGCCGCAGCGAGCGGCGGGACTCGCCGGACGCGGCCATGCGCCTGTTCGACTACGACCAGACGCACGTGCTGGGCGTGGTCGGCAGCTACCAGCTGGGGCCGTGGACGCTGGGAGCCCGCGTCCGCTTCGCCACCGGCGCGCCCCGCACGCCCGTGGCGAGCGCCTTCTACGACGTCCGCGACGACGTGTACCAGCCGCTGTTCGGCTCGCAGAACTCCGTGCGCATTCCGTCCTTCTACCAGGTGGACCTGCGCGCCGAGCGCGACTTCCAACTCGGGGGCGGCACGCTCAATGTCTACCTGGACATGCAGAACGTGACGAACCGGCAGAACCCCGAAGAAATCACCTACAACTTCGACTACCGCGAGCGGAAGTACATCGTCGGACTGCCCGTGCTCGCGGTCGCCGGCCTGCGATACCAGTTCTGACGATGAAAGCTCTCCAGACCCTCCTCGCCGTGGCCGTGCTCGCCGTGGGCTGCCGCCCGGACTTCGGCACCCGCTCCTCGCGCATCACCGAGCCCCGCATTCTCGCCGTGAAGGCCACGCCCGCGGAGGCACGCCCCGGAGAAGTCGTGGCGTACCGCGCGCTGGTGGCGATGGCGGACGGCGCGCCCGCGCTGAGCTGGTCCACCTGCGCCACCTCCAAGCCCGCCACGGAGAACAACGTGGTGGGCGCCAGCTGCCTGGGCAAGGACGTGCGCGCCTTCGGCGGTCGCGGCCCGGAGACGTCGGGAGAGGTGCCCGCGGATGCATGCACGCTGTTCGGTCCGGACACACCGGCGCCCCGCCCGGGCGAGCCGCCCTTCCGCCCGCATGATGCGGACGTCACCGGCGGCTACTACCTGCCGGTGCGCGTGGACCTGCCGGGGTCGGACCCGGCGGTGGCGCTCGAGCGCATCCGCTGCAACCTGGTGGGCGCCAGCCCCGAGGTGGCCCGCGACTTCCGCGAGCGCTATGTGCCCAACCTCGCCCCGCACCTGCTGGAGGTGACCGCGCAGGTGGACGGCGCCCCGGTGGCGCTCGACGCGCTGCCCGCCGGAGCCACCGTGACCTGGCGCGCCCGCTGGAGCGGCCCGGAGGACGTGGAGCCCTCGGCGGAGACGTACGTGGTGTTCGACGTGGTCTCCCAGTCACTCGTCGAGCGGCGTGAGAGCCTGCGCGTCTCCTGGTACTCCACCACGGGCGACTTCGAGGCGGACCGCACCGGCCGGGGCGAGGACGAGACCGAGTCCTTCAGCGAGAACACCTGGACGGCGCCGACCACGCCCGGGCCCGCGCAGCTGTGGGTGGTGTTGCGCGACGCGCGCGGCGGCGTGGACTTCCTCGCGCTGAACGGGGCCGTCGTCGCTCGCTGATGGCAGGAGGGCCGCCTTCGGGAGTCGTCCCCGAGGTGGCTCAGCCGCCTGGAGGCACGTGCTTCTCCCGGAGGGAGCTTCGGGAGAAGGCGTGTGCGCACCGCGCAAGGCGGGCCCTCGAGCGCTTCCGATGCGGCTTCGGCTTGATGGGGGCGGTGACCCCTCACGAAGGACCGCACGCTGTCTGCGTCAGCCCGGGGCGCTCTTGCGCTCCGGTGCCTCCGCCTGCTCCTTCAGCGCCTCCAGGATCTGCTCCGCCTTCCAGCCGGGATCCAACACGGGGCAGAAGTAGCCCGGGCCCGCGCGCTCGCGCACCGCCCAGGCGAAGAAGTCGCGCGCCACGCCGTGGACCTCCTCCGGGAGGAAGAGCGCCGCGACGTCGTACTCCGTGAAGCGCAGGAGCCCCGGGACCCGCCACTCGCGCTCCCAGTCGAAGCGGTAGCTGTAGGGCGCGTTGTGCGCATCCCCCTGGATGTCCACGAAGGGCGTCACCGCCCACACCGGCTCCTTGTGCGGCTCGCTCGCCGACAAGGCTTGATCCAACTGGTGCCGCATCGCCAGGTGCGCCGGGGAGCCATATTGGACGTACCAGACCGGTCCTCCGCCCTGCGACAGGATGAAGCTCTTGCGGAAGGCGATGCCGTACAGGCTCCGCCGCTGGACCAGCCGCGCGAGCTGATCGAGCGGAATCTCGCTGAAGCACACCGAGCGGTGCCGGTCCGCCACCGCCGTCTCCCGCCGCGCGATGCCAAAGCCCTCCGCGCCGGGGATGAGCGTGCGCGCTCCCAGGATGCTCATCATGTTCTGGTACGCGTCGTGGTACGGCGGCCCTGGCTTCGTGAAGTGCACCACGAAGTCGGACATGTCCCGCCACTGCGCATTCGCCTGATACCCGAGCATCGCCTCGAAACCCCCGCGCGAGTCTCCCGGTCCCATCCCCCCATCGCAACACAACGTGCGGGTGCGCCCCCGCGCCTGCCCCCTCCACGGCCGGGCGGAAGCGCTCAGGGCAGGCGGGCGGGCACGGGGAGCCTCGGCCGCGAGAGCCGCATCAGCGCGAGCCCCGCGAGCACCGCCACCGAAGCCACCCCCGCCTCGCGAGCGCTCGCGCCGAACGCCACCAGCGTCAGGCCCAGCCCCAGCGTGGGCACCGCGAGCAGCGCGTGCACCGGCCGCAGGTCGCGCTCCCGGCGCAGCGACAGCACCGCGAGCGCCGCGGCGGTGACACCGAACTGCATCAGCACCGCGATGGCGGAGAGCGCGAAGAGCTCCGACAGGTCGCCCAGGTTCACGAACCCCAGCACCAGCGCCCACGTCACGGCGAGCGCTCGCATGGGCACCCCCGACTCCGACATGCGCTCCAGCCCGAACAGCGAGCGCTCCCCGGAGGCCAGCGCGGACAGGTAGCGCGGCGTCGTCACCATCATCCCCACGCAGATGCCCAGCGCGGATACGCTGGTGCCCACGCCCACCAGCCGCGCCAGTCCCGCGCCGCCCCACACCTCCGCCGCCTGGGCCAGCGGCGCCGTCGCCCGCGCCAGGTCCGGCAGCGCCGCGACGCACGCCCACACGAGCCCCATGTACAGCAGCACCGCCACCAGCAGCGAGCCCACCGTCGCCATGGGCACCGTGCGCTCCGACGCGCGCACCTGCCCGGCGATGACCGGCACGATTTCAAAGCCCTGGTAGGCGAACATCACCGTCAGCCCCGCCTTCAGCCAGGACGCTCCCGTCACGGGCGCCGGGGGCGGCACCTGTCCGGCCGGCAGGAAGAAGAACGCGGCCAGCAGCGCGCCCAGCGGCACCAGCTTGAGCACCGTGAGCCCCGTCCAGGTCTTCGCCGACACGCGGATGCCGGAGGCCACCAGCGCCGCCAGCCCTGTCACCAGCGCGGAGGCCAGCAGCCGCTCGCCCAGCGGGCCTCCCAGCCCCACCGACGGCGCCACGGCCCGCGCCAGTCCCGCCATCACCGCGGACGTGCTCAGGAAGGCGCTGACGTAGGCCACCCAGCCGACCAGGAAGGACGCGCGCTCGCCAAACGCCGCGCGCGCGAAGACGACGGGCCCGCCATCCGAGTCGAACCGCCGGCCGAGCACCGCGAACGCGAGCGCCACCGGCACCAGCGCCAGCCCCGTGAGCGCGAAGGCCCACACCGCGCCCAGGCCCGGGGCCTGCGCCGCGACCTCCGCGGGCGCGAAGAAGATGCCGACGCCCACGATGCCGTTGACGCCCAGGGCCAGCAGTTGGAAGGGCCCGATGGTTCGCTCGGGCGCCGCGCCGGAAGGAAGAGGGGACACGGCGCGGACTTCACTACACCCGCGCCCTGGGCACCATCCCACGCTCAAGGATGGGAGAGCACCACGCTGAGCGCGGCCATCCGCCCGGCCGCGGACTCGTGCTCCAGCGCCTTCGGGATGACGACGTGCACGTTGTTCTCACGCTGGTCGCCGCAGGCCCGCGTCCCGATGTAGTGCTTGCGGTCGCGCTCGATGATGAGGTTGTAGCCGCACGGCCCCACCGTCCCCGCGATCTCATCCGGGCTGACCGTCAGCGACGAGGGCTTGCCCGCGAAGGTGCCCGCCACCTCCACCACCTCGTCCCGTTGTCGCACGGAGAGGTCCACCGGCTTCTGGTCCACGCTGCCCTGGATGCGCCGGTCCGACAGCTTCAGGTCCACGGGTTGCTGGAAGGCCTGTCCTTGCAGGGCGCTGTCCGTCATCCGGAGTCGCAGGTCCGGGCCCTGGAGGCCCTGCGCGTTGACGCTCGCGCGCACGGTCGTCCGGGGCGACAGCAGCTCCACGGTGTCGGTGCTCCTGGCGATGGCGGAGCCGCCCGCGAGCAGGGCGGCGACGGTGAGGATGCGGGCGGTTCTCATGCTCCAAAGCTGGGGCGTCGGGCCACGCGCCACCAGGGCCGCACCCTGGCTGCTTGGGGGGCGGTGCCCGGGCGGAGCGGTTCCTCCTCCCGCTCCAGCGAGGCGGCGCCGTGATATCCGTGCAGGCGTGTCCCGCGCGCGCCTGCTGGCCGTCCTCGTCGCCTTGGTCGCCGTCCTGGTCGCTGTCTGGCAACGCGCCCGGGCGGTCGAACGGCTGTCGCAGGACTTCGACGAGGCGACCTACCTGCCCATCGCCTACACCTATGCCCGCCTGGTGGAGCAGGGCCGCTGGGGCGACGTGGGCAAGGTGCGGGAGAACTTCGAACATCCGCCGCTGGTGAAGCTGCTCTTCGCGGAGGCGGTGCGGGTGTCAGGCGCGCCCGAGCCGGACTGGGCGAACGTGCCCATGGGGCAACCCCTGCCTGACGCCGCGCGCCCCGCGTTCCGGGTGACCCGAGGCCTGTCCGCGGTGGCCGGAGTGCTCCAGGTGGGGCTGGTGGCGCTGGTGGATCCGTTGGGAGCGCTCCTGCTCGCGTGGGACCCGTACCACACGAAGTACACGGCCCAGGCCTATCTGGAGGCGGTGCCCGGGCTCTTCGCGGTGCTCGCGCTGCTCGCCTTCGAGCGCGCCCGGCGGAGCGGCTTCGCGCCGGGCTGGACCGCGGTGTCCGGCGCGTTGCTCGGTCTGGCGGCGGCGGGGAAGTACCCCTATGGGCTGGTGGGCGGGCTCACGTTCCTGCCGTTCCTGGTGACGGGCGCGAGGACGCGGTGGCGCGCGTGGGCCGCCATCGTCGTGCCGACGGCGGCGGTGTTCGTGCTCGTGAACCCCGCGCTGTGGTCCTCGCCGTTCGCGTCCCTGTGGGAGTCCATCTCGTTCCACTGGGACTACTCACATGGCGAGCATGTGCGCCGCAGCGCGCTGCCCTGGTATCAGCCGCTGGCGTTCCTCGTGAGCCCGTGGCTGTCGCGCTCGCAGGAGGGCATCTACCTCACGGACTTCAACGCATGGGCGCTGCTGGCGCTGGCGTGCGTGGGCCTGCCGAGGACATGGCGCGAGCGGCCCGTGTGGGCCGTGGGCGCCGTCGTCGGGCTGGTGTTCCTGCTGCTGTGGAACACCAAGTGGCCGCAGTACCTGCTGCTCGTCTTGCCGGCGCTGTGCGTCTGCTCTGGCGGGGGCGTGCGGACCGTGGTGGGGTGGGGTGTCTGGCTGTGGCGGAGGGTCCAGCGCTCGCGCGGGCGCGTCAGTGCAGGTGCGTGAAGACACGCGGGGCTGCGGGGAGCTCCATGTCGCTGGTGGGCAGCAGGCACGTCACCTTCGCGCGGCGGGGGAGCGGCACCCAGCCCGCGCGCAACAGCAGGGAGGTGGGCAGGCCGGGGCCCCGCAGCATCCCGGCGCAGGCCACGCCCCGTTGCTCCATGTCCTGCATCGCCACCTGGAGGAGCCGCTGCCGGTCGGTGGCGGACACGGAGTCCTCGAAGGCCACCAGGTCCACGACCTCCGTGGTGATCTCCCCGGTGCCGGTCATCAGGACGCTGTGGGAGCTCACCAGCCCCCGCACGACGCCGTCCTGCTCCAGCACGAAGGTCCGGGGCACGTCTCGATATTGGAGTTGGTGCGCCAGCTGTCCGGCCGTGTACGCGCAGCCCAGCGTCACGGGCCGAAGCATCTGCTGGACCAGCGTCATGCAGCGGTCCAGGTCGGTGGGGCGATAGCGCCGGATGTCCCGGGGGTCCGCCTCGCGGAAGCGGTGGCGCAAGAAGGGCCGTGCCAGTGAGAACAGCTTCCGCTCATGAGGCGTGAACGACCAGCGGGCCATGGCCTGGGCATCAAAGGCATACATCCAGAGTCCGAGCCCCCGGAACAGGCGCGTGTTCCAGGTCCGCTGCCAGAAGCCGCGCGGCCGGAGCTCACCCGTCGTGCATCCCAGCGCGATTCGCGCGGCCCGGTCCTGGTGGCGCCGCAACAGCTCCTGCGCCAGCCGGCCACCGATGCCCTGTCCGCGGTGTGAGTGCGCGACGGTGGCCCGGAGTCCATGGCTTCCGTCCACTTCCACGCGCCCCAGGCGGATGCGCGCGGGCTCCGCGAAGAGGGTGCCCACCAGCGTCCGGCCCTCGTAGGCGGCCAGCAGGTAGTCGCGCGGCGCCTGTCCGCCCCGGAACAGCCGCCAGTCGCAGAAGCGGGTGTCCCAGACCGGGAGCGGCGTCGTCCTGCCATAGGTGGATTGCCAGACGCGGTTGAGGAACCAGGAGGCCTCGGGGGCGTCGCCATCGAACGTGCGCACCTCAATCATGGCCTGCCTCCGGGGACAGGATGCCGGAGGGACTGGAGGTGGCGTGTCGCCCACCCGCCTCGCCATGAGATTGCATTCATGGCGTGGAAGGTAGGGAGGGCGGCCGTGCGGGGAAGCGGTCGCCAGGGATGCTCATTCCCTGGCTGTCATTGATACATCAAACCCGCGCGTGCCTCGTGCGGTGGTCCACAGGCACCGCGCGGGAAGGGCGGGGGAGTGTGCGGGGCCCGGCGTCCTGGATGCGTCAGGGGCGCGAGGCGAACCCGAAGTCCGCGTACACGGCGCCGTGGTCGGAGCCGCCGTAGCTGTTGCCATCGCGGGCGACGCGGAAGGAGCCCGGCACGTAGGTGCCACCGCCGCGCGCGAGGAAGAGGTGGTCGATGGCCTGCCGCTGGCCGGAATAGACATACGTCCACGTCTCGCTGTCCGGGCGGTCGCTGGCGACGCGCAGCAGGGCGCCGTCCTTCTCCAGGGCGTTGATCGCGTCCGAGCCCGGGGTGTCGTTGAGGTCGCCTCCGAACACCACCAGCGCGGAGGGGAACTCCTTCGCCACGGCGGTGACGGTGTCCCGGGAGACGGTGGCTTCGGCGAAGCGGCGGCCGGGATCGTCGTCCACCTTGGAGCGGAAGTGCGCCGCGAAGACGATGGCCCGTTCGCCGTTCACGTCCACGTGCACTTCGAGCAGTTCGCGCGAGAAGCGCGTCGAGGAGCCGTCCGGCCGGACGAGGTAGTCGCGGTGGTGGCGGACTTCGATGATGGGGTATCGGGAGAGGACCGCGACGTCCACCGACGCCGGGGCTCCGGTCTCGCCCAGCTCGGAGTAGTCGAAGCCGGGCGTGTGGGCCTGGAGTGCGTCCAACGACCTCTGCGTTTCGACCTCCTCCAGCATCACCACGTCCGCGTTGAGCGCCGTGATGGCCCGGCCGAGCCGGTCCACCTTCTGCGCGAGCTCCGCCTCCGTGGGCAGCTCCTCATAGGCCGAGCCGCCACAGGAGCCCGAATCACAGACGGTGTCGAAGAGGCGGTGCACGTTGAAGGCCGCGATGCGAACGCGGGGGCCGGATGGATCCGGAGGCGTTCCGCTGTCGGCCTCGGTGCAGGCGCTGGTGAGACACGCGCCGGCGTCGGGGACCGACAGCGGTTGCGTAGGACGGCCGCCGCAGCCCGCGAACGCGAGCAGCAGACCCCAGAGGGCGGGGTTCGAGCGGAGACGGAGGGGGAAGGGGAGTCGCGACGAGGGTGACATCGGGGCGGCAACCTATCACCGCGTTTCATCGCGGACCGCGCGGACAATCTCGAAGTGTTTGACGACGCAGCGCGACTCGCTCGCTGCGTCGTACTTGGGGGCCGCGAAGCGTCCGGCCCGCGAAGTGGCGCGGGAAACCGAGTCGTCGCGGCTCGTCGTGAGGTGGATGCAGTGGAAGGCCGGTGGAGTCAGGGGTCGCTCACGCGGAGTGCGCGGGCCGGGCCTCGCGATGCTCGCTCCGCGTGGGTTGGCGGAATGCCACACACGGCTCACGTGAAGAGGAACGGTGTGTCCACGGGTCGCTTGCCTGGGCTGGGGCTTGGGCCACCGGAGGTTCAGGCCGCGTGGGCGAGCTGCGCGGCACCGCGAGGCGCCCCATGCTGAGCGGGTTGCTTGGGCTCCGGGAGATTCAGGCGGACTGGGCGGGCCGGGCACCACGAGACGCCTGAGCTGAGCGGGTTGCACAGGCCAGGGGAGACTCACATCGCGCGGCCAGGCCGGGCACCACGAGACGTCTGCTCTGAGTCGTTTGCTCGAGCCACGGGAGACTCACATGGCGCGGCCGGGCCGGGCACCACGAGACGCCTGAGCTGAGCGACTTGCTCGGGCCAGGGGAGACCACGTGGCGCGGCCGGGCCGGGCACCACGAGACGCCTGAGCTGAGCGATTTGCTCGGGCCAGGGGAGACCACGTGGCGCGGCCGGGCCGGGCACCACGAGACGCCTGAGCTGAATGGGAGGCTGGGGCCCAATGCCGCTCACGGGGTGGCTGGGCGGACCGCGGGCCCCGCCGCTGCTCGCGGCGTGCGACCGATGCGGTGCCTCATCCGACCGCCCAGACCAGGAAGCCCCCGCTCCCATGCCCACGCGCCCCGACCGGCCACGGGAGAGGGGGCGCCGTTCGGCGGGCTTCCGCGACCGCTCGTCCCCGAGGCCTGCCGCCGTGCCGCCGGGCGTGCGCATGCTGTCTTCATACCGGGCGCTGACGCGCTCGCGAGGTGCCGCCACCATGACCCCGTCCCTTCCGCTCTCCCCACTTCCTCCTCCGGCCACCGCGGCCGCGGCCCCGTCCCGTCCGTGGCTGCCCTGGGTGCGCGCGCCGCGCCAGATGCTGGGCGCGTCGCTGGCGCTGGGGGTGTTCGCGGAGGTCCTGCTGGACCGGGCGCGTTGGGGCCTGGGCTTCCCCGTGCTGGTCGCGGCCCTGGTCGGCGCGCTCGCGTGGCTGGGCGGGCGTGAGGGCTGGCAGCGGGCGCGGCCCAACGCGTGGCTGCTGTCGCCGCTGGGGATCGTCAGCGTCTTCGTGGCGGTGCGGGACAGCGAATGGCTCCTGTCGCTCAACCTCCTGACCGCGGGCGTGCTCTTGATGTTGCTCGCTCACTTCTGGGCCGCGGGCCGGCTGGAGCGGCTGGGGCTGACGAGCTACGTCTCCGTCGTCCTGGGCTCCGCGATCCAGACCCTGCGCTATCCTCCGGTGCTCGTGCGCGACAGCGTGGACGTGCGCGGCCTGCGCGCCCACGGCCCCCGCATCATGTCCCTGGTCCGCGGCCTCCTGCTGACGCTGCCAGTGCTGTACGTGTTCGCGCTGCTGCTCGACTCCGCGGACGACGTCTTCTCCCTGGCGATGCAGCGCCTGCTGTCCTTCAACCTGGGCCTGGACACCCTGGTGGGGCGCGGCATCGGCGTGGCGTTCAGCGCGTGCGTGGCCGCGGGGGTGCTGGGCCACGCGCTGCGCCGCCGCGCTCCGAAGGAAGCCGGTGAAGCGGAGGTGGAGCCCGCGAAGCCGCGCCTGGGCCTCATCGAAGCGCTCATGCTCATCCTCGCGGTGGACGTGCTGTTCTTCGTCTTCGCGGCCATCCAGGTGGCATACCTGTTCATCGGAGACGCGTCGGCCCCCGCGCCGGGCTACTCCTTCGCGGAGTACGCGCGCCACGGCTTCTTCGAACTGGTGGTGGTCTCCGTGCTGACCCTGGTCCTGGTGCTGGCCCTGACCCGCTGGACGCGGCGTGAATCGCCCGCCGCCCAGACCGCGTTCCGCGCGGGCACGTCGCTGATGGTGGGGCTCACACTGGTCATCCTCGCGTCGGCGATGAAGCGCCTGTCGCTGTACGAAGACGCGTTCGGCTACACGCTGCTGCGCCTGTACACGCATGTCTTCATGGTCGCGCTGGGCGCGGCGCTGGCCTGGCGTGCCGTGACGCTGTGGTGGCAGCAGGAGCGCTTCGCGGTGGGGGCCTTCACCACGGCGCTGGGCGCGGTCATCGCGCTCAACCTCCTCAACCCCGAGGCCTTCATCGTCCGCCACAACCTGGAGCGGCATGCGCGCACCGGTTCGTTGGACATCGAAATGCTTTCCCAGCTCTCAGCGGATTCGGTGCCGGGCCTGGTGCGGTCGCTCCCGGCGCTCTCGGAGTCCCAGACGGTGCTCATGTCGGGCGTGCTGGCTCGGCACCAGGACCGGCTGTCGGAGCAGGACACGCTGCCCGAGTGGAATGTCTCCCGCTTCCTGGCCCGGCGAGCGCTCCTGCGCACCGGCACCTCGAGCGCCCCCGTGAATCCTTGAGGCGTCATGGCTAGAGTCCGGCGCCATGACCGAAGCCGCCGGACGCCGGACCTCGACACTGCCGCCCATCCCCGCGGTGCTCATCGCCGTGGTGAGCGTGCAGGGCGGCGCGGCGCTCGCGAAGGGGCTCTTCCCCGTGTTGGGCGCGGCGGGCGCGGCGGGCCTGCGGCTGGTGCTCGCGTCGGTGATGCTGCTGGCGTACTTCCGTCCCGCGCTGACGCGCTACACGTGGGCGCAGTGGTCCGCCGTCCTCCCGTATGGCGTGGCGCTGGGCGTGATGAACCTCACGTACTACCAGGCCATCGCGCGCATCCCGCTGGGCCTCGCGGTGACGTTGGAGTTCGTGGGGCCCTTCGCGCTCGCGGTGGTGGGGTCACGCAAGGCCCTGGACTTCGTGTGGGTGCTCTTCGCGGCGACGGGCATCGTGCTCATCACCCCGTGGACGGCGCGGCCCGGAGCCTTGGATCCGCTGGGCGTGGTGCTGGCGCTGACGGCGGGCGCCTGCTGGGCGCTCTACATCCTGATGGGCGGGAGGCTGTCGCGCCGCGTGCCCGAGGGAGAGGGCGTGGCGGCGGGCATGGTGGTGGCGACGCTGACGGTGCTGCCGTTCATGCTGATGGACGGCCACCTGGAGCGGCTGACCCCCGGGCTCTTCGCGGCGGGGCTGGGCGTGGCGCTCCTCTCCAGCGCGCTGCCGTACACGCTGGAGATGATGGCGCTGGGCCAGCTGTCCAGCCGCACCTTCGGCATCCTGATGAGCCTGGAGCCCGGCGTGGCCACCGTGCTGGGCTGGGTGTTCCTCCGCGAGCAGCTCACGCCGCTGCAATGGCTGGCGGTCGCGTTGGTGAGCTGCGCCTCGGCCGGGGCGACGCTGACGGCGAAGCGTCCACCTCCGCCCGTGGAGGCCTGAGCCTCCGGGACGGAGTTCACGAAGGGACGGCTACGGCGTGCCGAAGTCCTGCGTCCAGTACGCGCGGTAGGTGCTGGAAGGCGCGTTGAAGTAGCCGATGCCGGTCTGCTTCAGCGCCCCGTTCATGATGTTGTTGCAGTGGCCGGTGCTGGCCATCCAGCCATCCACCACCGCCTGCGCGGTGCCGTAGCCCGCGGCGATGTTCTCCGCCGCCGTCCGGTAGCTGTAGCCCGCGGAGGCCATGCGCTGCCACGGCGAGGAGCCGTCGGAGCCCGTGTGGTCGAAGAAGTTGTTCGTGCCCATGTCCTTGGAGTGCTTGCGCGACGCGCAGCGCAGCTTCGTGTCGAGCGTGAGCGCTCCCACCGCCGGCTTCGCCACGCCTCCACAGGTGGCCCCCGCCGCGCGGCGCTGGTTGATGAGCGTGAGGACGTTGTTCTCGAGCGTCACCCACGCCGGGTCCCACGTCGTCACGTCGTCACAGTAGGCCGCGCTCGCGCTCAGCCCGTCCCCGGCGGCCTCGCTCTGGACCGGGGGCACGACGACGCCCTCGCCTCGCGGCGTGGGAACGTCCTCGCCACCACAGCCGCCCAGCAGGGAGGCGACGCCCAACAACGACAGACACAGCGTGCGGGGGAACACCGTCATGGACAGACCTTTCACCGGCGCGTGCCGGTCAGGGAGGGGATTTTGCGATGTCCATCTTTGTCCGCTAATCCAGGTCTGCGCCATGGACGCCGCGTGTATTGCGATTGACGCGCGAGCGGGTGTGGTTGTGTTGGCGGCGTTGCTGGCGGAAAGTTCCTCATCCGTGAAGACACCTTCCGCTGTGGCTGCCATTCGTTCCGTCGTGCTGGACACCAACGTGGTGCTGGATGTGTTCGTCTTTGACGACGCCTTCACCCGGCCATTGAAGGAGGCGCTGCTCACGGGGGCGCTGACGGCGTGGGTGGACCGGCACACGTTGCGGGAGCTGGAGCTGGTGCTGGCCTACCGCTCGTTCGCGCTGAGCCCGGAGGCCCAGCGGAAGGTGCGCGATGACTATGGGGCGCTCGTGCGGGTGTCGGAGGGGGAGGGGGCTCCGGTGGAGCTGCCGCCGTGCCGGGACCGGGATGATCAGAAGTTCCTCGCGCTGGCGGCGCGCGTGGGGGCCGCGTGGCTGGTGAGCAAGGACAAGCGCGTGCTGTCGATGGGCGGTGGGCGGCGGCTGCCGTTCGAGGTCCTGTCGCCGCGGCGCGCATCCCAGCTCGTGGAGGTCGAGGTCCCTCCGCCGGGCGCGTGATCCGCGCCTGAAGCAAGCAGGCAGGGGTGCGCACAGGCAGTCAAAATCGCGATGCGCGCTTGGAGCCATGGGCTTTCTCGGGTCATTCTCGCCCCCGGTGCGTTCCTCACTCTTGATCCTCCTGTTCTGCGCCGGCTGTGCCGCGCGTGTCGTCACTCCCGCCCCGGCCTCCGCTCCGGCCCCGGCTCCGACCCAGGCCGCGCCGCCAGCGCCGCCCTCGGAGGCCCCGGCCGCGCCGCCGCCCGCCGAGGTCAGCACCCCGGGCGCCGCGGCCCCGGGGGAGACCCAGGTCGTGGCCCCGGCGAGCGTGGCCGCCGCGCCGGCCTCGTCGCCGTCCCCCGCGGAGATCGCCGCCGTCATCACCGACGCCGCCGTGCGCGACACCCCCTGCCCGGCGGAGCCCGAGGAGGACGATGACGACGCGACGGTGGCCACCGACGACGAGGGCGTGAGCGAGGAGGGCGAGATGCAGGCGCCGCTCGCGCCCGCCGCTCCGGCGGGGCCGCTCTACACCGCCGACCTGTCCGACGAGGCGCTCACCGAGGCGTGGAAGAAGGACCCGGCCACGCTGGGCTCCATGTCCATTGGCTTCGTGGAGAGCGGCCGGCAGATCAACAGCCGCCGCGTGCCGGATGACAAGGATTGGCTCGTCGTGTCGCCGGAGATCGCCTACGGCACGGAGGAGACGGTCAGCTACGTGGCCGCCGCCATCCACGCGGTGCGCGCGCAATACCCGAACGTGCCCCCGCTGCGCGTCAACCGCCTGTCCACCAAGGACGGTGGCTACCTGCGCCCGCACAAGAGCCACCAGAACGGCCGCGACGTGGACCTGGGCTTCTACTACCCGACGGCGGAGCCGGTGCGCGAGCGGGAGCGGGAGCGCTACATCGACGTGGCCATGAACTGGGCGCTGGTGCGCTCGCTGGTGGTGAACACCGACGTGCAGATGATCCTCGTGGACAAGCGCGTCCAGAAGGTCCTCTACGACTACGCGCTGTCCATGGGCGAGGACAAGGCGTGGCTCGACTCCCTCTTCAACGGAGGGTTCAACTCGCTCATCAAGCACGCGCGGCGGCACCGCGACCACTTCCACGTGCGCTTCTTCAACGGCCGCGCGCAGGAGCTGGGCCGCCGGGTGGCGCCGCTGCTGGCGCTCCAGCCGGACCAGAACCTGATGATCTACAAGGTGCGCAACGGGGACACGCTGGGCGCCATCGCGATGCGCAACAACTCCAGCGTGGTGGCCATCAAGAAGGCCAACCGGATGCGCAACACGTTCCTGAGCATTGGCCGGAGGCTGGTGATTCCGCTGAAGGGCCCGTGCACGCACTGCCCCATTCCTCCGCCGGTGCAGCTGCCTCCGCGCCGCCTGCCACCCACGGTGGAAAGCCCCGCTTTGGTGAACACGGCGCCCGCGGCTTCAGGCAAGCTGCCCACCCCGTGTACTCCCGCCGCGCCGGCACCGACGCCGGTGGCGGTCCCGACGGGTGCTCCGTCCGGTCTGTCGACCGCGCGCTGAAAGGCCTCACGTTCCATGGCAACTCCGCACATCTCCGCCTCCCCCGGTGACTTCGCCGAAGTGGTCCTCATGCCGGGAGACCCCCTGCGTGCCCGCTACATCTCCGAGCGCTTCCTGGAGAACGCGCGCCCCGTCACGTCGGTGCGCAACATGCTGGGCTTCACCGGCACCTTCCGGGGCAAGCGGCTGTCGGTGATGGGGCACGGCATGGGCGTGCCCTCCATCTCCATCTACGCGACGGAGCTGGTGAAGACCTACGGCGCCAAGGTGCTCATCCGCGTGGGCAGCTGCGGCGCGCTGCGCACGGACGTGAAGCTGCGCGAGGTCATCGTGGCGCAGGGCGCGGGCACGGACTCCAACGTGAACCGCATGCGCCTGATGGGCTACGACTTCCCGGCGGTGGCGGACTTCACGCTGGTCCGCCGCGCGGTGGAGGCGGCGGAGAAGCGCGGCAAGCCGTCGCGCGTGGGCAGCGTGTTCACGTCGGACCTGTTCTACCACCCGCAGGAGGAGCTCAACGCGACGCTCGCGCGCATGGGCATCCTGGCGGTGGAGATGGAGATCGCCGGGCTCTACGGCGTGGCGGCCCAGTTCGGCGCGCGTGCGCTGGGGCTGCTCACGGTGTCGGATCACATCCTCACGGGTGAGAGCCTGTCGCCGGAGGACCGGCAGACGACGTTCGACGAGATGATCGAACTGGCGTTCGACGTCGCCGTCTCCGAGGCGTAAGGGACCCGCGCATGGCCTTGCCTCCCCGCAGGGGTCCGGGTTCCCCGCTGGCGCGCAAGGCGGCGCAGCGCACCCCGGGCCACCACTACAACGCGAGCTTCCTCGCCGCGGGAGAGCGCGCGGAGATCCTCGCGTGGCTGGGCACGCTGCACCCGCTGTGGGAGGAGCGCTATTCAAAGCACTTCCCCCCGCCGGAGGGGCAGGTCCAGCGGCGGTTGCTCCGGCCGGTGTACTGGCTGGGCAACTGGCAGTTCGCGTGCCTCGACTACTACCGGCCGCCGAAGGGTGTGAAGGACCGCTGCGTGAAGGCGGAGCCCTTCCCGGCGGTGCTGGAGCGGCAGATTCAAAAGGTAGAGGCGCTGGCGCGGCGCATGTTCCGTGGGCCGGACATGCCGCAGGGCTGGCACCTCAACACGTGCCTGGTGAACTTCTACGGCAGCCGGTTGGAGGACGGACGCTGGGTGGACACCGCGCGGGTGGGCGAGCACAAGGACTTCGAGCCGGGGCCGGTGGCGTCGCTGTCGCTGGGGGAGCGCGCGCTCATCCAGTTCGTCACGTCCACGCGGCCCGGCGAGCGCGACGCGGTGGTGCTGGAGCAGTGGCTGGATGACGGCTCGCTTCAGCTCTTTGGTGGGGCGCAGTGGAAGGAGCAGACGTTCCACCGGGTGCAGCGGGTGGACACGCGCGCCGGACACGTGATGCCGCCGGAGTTGCCGGACTTCCGGACGCGGCGCATCAACCTGACGTTCCGCTATGTGCCGGACGTGCACGTGACGCCGTTCGCGGCGCTGAGCGCGGAGGCCCGCGAGGACGTGCGGCCGTACATGGCGACGCTCGCGAAGGGCAGCCGCTTCTTCCGCGACGAGCTGGCGCGCGAGCCGGAAGTGAAGGCGGAGTAGGGGACGCGGACTCTCCTGGGGCCGCGTTGCACGGGACGGGCGGGGCTCGGGAGTGCGTGGCCGGGATTGTCGCCCGCTCCGGTCGGTGGCGGGCCGGACCGGGCTCGGGAATCCGCCCACGCCGCTCGTCGGCGGAACTGGCCGGACGCGGGAATCCACCCACGCCGCTCGTCGGCGGAACTGGCCGGACGCGGGAATCCACCCACGCCGCTCGTCGGCGGAACTGGCCGGACGCGGGAATCCACCCACGCCGCTCGTCGGCGGAACTGGCCGGACGCGGGAATCCACCCACGCCGCTCGTCGGCGGAACTGGCCGGACGCGGGAATCCACCCACGCCGCTCGTCGGCGGAACTGGCCGGACGCGGGAATCCACCCACGCCGCTCGTCGGCGGAACTGGCGTGACGCGGGAATCCGCCCGCGCCGCTCGTCGGCGGAACTGGCCGTGAGCGCGAATCCGCTTACGCCGCTCGCTGGCGAGACTGGTCGGGCGCGCGAGGGGGTGGGCGGGGTTGCCGCCCACCTCGCTCGTGGGCGGGACTAGGAGGAGCCCGTCTCGGGGCCGTGGGACGCGGGCGGACGGCCCACGTAGCTCACCTGCGGCGCGGCACCTCGCGAGGGACGTCCCCCGCCGCGCTCGGAGCCCTGGCGGGGCATCCGGGGCGTGTTGCCGCGCGCTTCACGGGGACCGGATGACGGCCCCCTGCCTCCCTGACGCGGCTCTCCGTTCTGTGCGGGCGCGGCGTCCGGGACGGTGCTCGTGTTCCGTGGGGGCCGGCCGTTCATCCGGGGCTCGCCGCCCTGCGGTGCCGCGGCGGCCCTGTCCGGGCGCGAGTCGCCTTGCTTCCTCGGGGCGCCCTCCGTCCAGGTGCCGTCATTCGACAGGGGCTGGCCATTCGTCCGCGGCTCGTTGTTCCGCGACCGGGCGCCGGGTCCATTCTGGCGGGGCTCGCCGTTCTGCGGAGGCGGGCGGCCATTCGCGCGCCACTCGGTGCGAGGGGGGCGGCCGTTCTGTCGCTGCGGAGGACCGCTCACGCCCGGCTCGGGCTGTGACGGCGGACCGTTCACGCCCTGCTCCGACCGCGAAGTGCTCATGCGCGGCGCCTGGCTGCTCACGCCCTGCTCGGACCGCGCGAGCTGACCGTTCATGCGCGGCTCGCCGTTGCGCTGCCGCTGACCGTTCACGCCCTGCTCGGACCGCGCGGGCTGACCGTCCATGCGCGGCTCGCCGTTGCGCTGCCGCTGACCGCTCACGCCCTGCTCGGGCTGACCGTCCATGCGCGGCTCGCCGTTGCGCTGCCGCTGGCCGCTCACGCCCTGCTCGGGCTGACCGTCTATGCGCGGCTCGCCGTTGCGCTGCCGCTGGCCGTTCACGCCTCGCTCGCCGTTCGGTGGCTGGGACGGGTTGTTCTGCCTCTGCTGCCCGCTCCTTCGAGGCGACTGGCCGTTCAGGCGGGGTTCACCCGTCTGCTCCAAGCCGCTCGCGCTTCGCTCACCCTGCGGCGGCTGGGACTGGCCGTTCGCGCGCGCCTCGCCGTTCTGCCGAGGGCCGCTCGCGCTCCGCTCACCCTGCGGCGGCTGGGACTGGCCGTTCGCGCGCGCCTCGCCGTTCTGCTGGCGCGGCGGGCGTCCATCGCGGCGCGGCCCCCCATCACGGGGGCCGCCCTGTTGCGGCCGGCCATTCGCGCGCGCATCACCCTGGGCCACCGGAGCGCTCGCCCCCTGCGAGGGAGCGCCGTTGCCCGCGCGCGGTCCGCCCTGCGGAGGACGCCCTGCGTTGCCGTTGGGCCGGTTGGCCCCCGCGCCCTGTGACGGACGCGCTCCCGCGTTCTGCTGCGGCCCCGCGCCACCGGGCCGGGGCGCGTTGCCGTTGCGCGGCGGCGGCTTGCCGGAGAACCCGCCACCCCGACGACGTCCATCGCGCGGGCTCGACGTGACGACGGGCCTTCCCCGCTCACCACCGCCCTGACGCAGCACCAGCGCCTCCAGCGCGCGCAGCTCCGCCTCCTCCGCGCTGAGGCCTTCCTCCACCTCCACCGCCGCCACGGGCGCCGGCTGCGGACGGAGCTCGTTGCGCCGCTCCTCCTGCCGGAACCCCTGGCGGCCCGCGCCACCCTGGCGCCTCGGAGCCTCGCGGAACGTGCCCGACGGCACGTACTCCGGCGTCAGGTCGCGCCGCACGTACGCGTTCCAGATTTCACCCGTGTCGCCCGCGCGGCTCATCAGCCGGTGCGAGAACCCCTCCAGGTACTGGCGCACGTTGTCCAGGTCGCGGCGGAAGTAGAACTCCGCCTGGCTGTTGCGCGCCGCCGCCACCGTCTGCGGGAAGTCGATGAGGGTCGGCCCCACCCCACTCATCAGGATGTTGTAGGGCGACAAGTCTCCGTGGATGAGGTCCGCGCACAACGTGCGAATCACCTGCGCGCGCAGGTCCAGGTAGAGGGCCTCGGCCTCCTCGGGCGTGCGGGGAGGGGCCTCCACCAGCCGGGGCGCGGGCTGGCCTTGTTCGTCCAGCACCAGCTCCATCAGGAGGATGCCTTCGTAGAACAGGACCGGGGTCGGGACGCGCACGCCCTGGGCATGCAGCTTGTACAGCGAGTCCGCCTCCGCGTTCTTCCACGCCTCTTCCGCGGCGGCCTGTCCGAAGCGGCTGCCCTTCTCCATGGCGCGGCGCGTGCGCGAGTTGCGCACCTCGCGTCCTTCTTTGTAGCCGGCGTTGTTGCGGAAGTTGCGCTCGTGGCGCTCCTTGTACAGCTTCGCGGCGACTACCTGGCCGGCGTGCTGGACGAGCCACACCTCTGCCTCCTTGCCTGTCTTCAGCTGGCCGATGACGGCGTCGATGATGCCGTCGGCGAGGAGGTTCTCGAGGGAGTCATTCATTCTTAGGCAAAAGGCCGGAACGGCACGGGGCGGGGAGCTTCAGTCGTAGCGCACAGCGGCGGCCCCTGCTCGCCATGATGCACGTTGGAGATGAGAACACCGGGCAGGCCCTGGTTTCCATCGCCGTCACGCTGAACGTCATCCAGAAGGCCCACGAACCGCTTGCTAGCAGCTTGGGAAGCAGGGGGCCAGGGGTGGCCACGTGCCTGTAACCTGTTCGCCGTCCCCCCATGCCCGGGGACCGGCTTGACGTCCGCCTTCCGGCGGCCCGCGCCGCGCCATCCTGGAGGAGTGTCCGCCCATGAAGGTCCTGTTCCTGTGGGGTGTCCTGCTGGCCTCGCTCTGCGCGCACGCGGAGGACCGGGTCGCGGAGGCCCGGAAGCGCCAGACGGCCGGCCTCGTCCAGGCGTTCAAGGCCGCGGGCCTGTCCTGGCCCCCGGAGGAGCTCTACCTGCGGGCCTTCAAGGTCGAGCGCGAGCTGGAGGTCTGGGCGGGCCCCCGGAACGGACCCCTGGTGAAGGTGCGCACGTTCCCCATCTGCGCGGCCTCCGGGGATGTGGGCCCGAAGCGGGCCGAGGGGGACTCCCAGGTCCCGGAGGGGTTCTACACGGTGGACCTCTTCAACCCGAGGAGCGCCTACCACCTGTCCCTGAGGGTGAGCTACCCGAACGCGCTCGACCGGAAGCAGGGCGCCGCGAAGCCCGGGGGCGACATCTTCATCCACGGCGACTGCGTGAGCATCGGCTGCCTGGCCATCGAGGACGGGCCCATCGAGGCGCTGTACGTGATGGTGTCCGAGGCCCGCGCGCGGATGGGCCGCGACGTGCCGGTGCACCTGTTCCCGCGCAGGCTGGACGCGGCGGGGCTCGCGGCGCTGGAGGCGCTTCCGGGGGTCCCCGCGGCGCGCAAGGCCTTCTGGCGCGGCCTCGCGCCCGCCTACCGTCTGTTCGAGGAATCCCGGCGTCCCCCGCGGGTGAAGGTCGACAGCGCCGCGTCCGCCTACGTGGTGACGCCCGCGCCCCCGGTCCTGGCGCGCTGAGGAGCTGCTAGAACCCGAGGGGAGGGCCCGCGCCGCTGGCGGGGCCTTCGGGGGAGGATGCGCACATGAAGTCCTCGGTCTTGTCGCAGGACCCCGGTGTATCCGGAGGCGCGCGAGCGCTGGTGTCCCTCACGACGACGGAGCTGGCCGTCGCCCTTCGCGAGCGCCAGGTCAGCGCCGTGGAGGTGCTGGAGGCCTTCCTCGCGCGGGCCCACGAGCACAACCCCGCGCTCAACGCCGTGGTGACGTGGGACGAGGCCCGGGCGCGCGCGCGGGCGCGCGAGGCGGACGCGGCGCTCGCGCGGGGCGAGTCGTGGGGGCCCCTGCATGGCGTGCCCTTCACGGTGAAGGACGCGTTCAGCACGGAAGGGCTGCGCACGACGTCGGCCCATCCGGCCCTGGCGGAGTACGTGCCCTCTCGGGACGCGACGGTGGTGGCCCGGCTCAAGGCCGCGGGGGGAATCCTCTGGGGCAAGACGAACCTGCCGCCGTTCGCCGCGGACCTCCAGACGCACGGGCCGCTCTGGGGCCGGACGAACAACCCGCATGACGTGGGGCGCACGCCGGGCGGCTCCAGCGGAGGGGCGGCGGCGGCGGTCGCGGCGGGGCTGACCCCCTTCGAGGTGGGCAGCGACATTGGCGGCTCCATCCGGCAGCCGGCGCACTACTGCGGCGTCGTGGGCATCAAGCCCACGGAGCACCGCGTCTCCAACGCGGGCCACATCCCGGACCTGCCGGACGGGCCCCGCAACGTGCGCCACATGGCCTGCTCGGGCCCGCTGGCGCGTTCGGTGGCGGACCTGCGGCTCATCCTGTCGGTCATCGAGGGCGCGGATCCACGCAACCCGGAGGTGCCGCCCGTCGCGCCGTTGGGGGCCGCGAAGCCCCGGGCGCTCAACGGCCTGCGGCTGGCGTGGGCGGACACCCTGGGCCCCTTCCAGGCCGACCGCGAGACGCGCCAGGTGTTCCAGCGCTTCACCGCCGCCGCGCGCGCGGAGGGCGTCGTCGTGGAGCGGGCCGTGCCTCCGGGGCAGGACTTCGCGGACCTGGTGGAGGTGTGGGGGCTGATGGAGGGCGGGGAGGTGGGCGCGCCGCTGCGCCCTCCCGAGCGAGCGGCCTTCCGGGATCAGTTCCTCCCCTTCGAGCACGACGACCTGATGGCGCGAGCCATCATCCAGGGCATCCGCCTGGACCTGACCGGCTACGGCGATGCGCTCACCCGGCGGGACGCGCACATCGTCACGCTGGAGGGCTTCCTCTCCGGCTGGGACGCGTGGCTGGTGCCGGTGGCGCTCACGGCCGCGCCCCCGCACACGCCCTTCGGCGGCCTGTTGGAGGTGGACGGCGCGCCGAGGAGCTACCTGGAGGCGTTGGGTGGGTTCACCTGCCTGTTCAACGCCACCGGAAACCCCGTGGTGGTGTTCCCGTTGGGGCGAACAGAGGCGGGCCTGCCGGTGGGCGCGCAGCTCGTGGGCCGGCGGTGGGCGGACGGGGCGCTGCTCGACGTGGCGGAGGCGCTGCTTCCGCTGGGCGGCGGCGTGCGGTGGCCGTCGGCGTTCACGCCCTGAGCCCCCGCGTCAGTAGACGCGCAGCAGGCGCGAACGGCATTCGAAGTGCGGGTTGCGCACGTCGATGACGTAGACGTCGCCGGTGGTCTCCTCGAAGCCACCGGCGAGCACGCCCGCGGCGGCGGCGGCGGCCAGGTACGCGCTGTCCGTGCCCTGCATGTCGCGGAGCTTGCGGATGTACACGACGCGGCCCTCGACGGCCCACACGCTGCGGATGCCCTCGGTGTGTACGCCCAGGGCGTCCGCGGGCGGCGCGGGGATCTTCTCCAACGCGGGCGGGACGGACTGAAGCACGTAGTCGTCGTAGGCGCGGTTGCCGCTGCGGCTGATGAGCTTCACCTCGCGCAGGATGCCGTCCTGCCCCTGAAGCAGCTCCAGCGTGACCACGAGCTTCAGGGTGCTGACGCCGTGGGCGAAGTCCTGGAGCTCCTCGCCGGCCTGCGCGCGGGTTCGCAGACTGTTGTACTTGGGGTTGTCGCGCCCCCGGTCCGCGAGCTTCTCCCCGGGAGTGGGCGCGGCGCTCAAGGGCATGTTGCCTCCGGGGGAGCCCGTGGCCCCGAACCGCCGGGCCTTCTCCGCGAAGGAGTACAGGAGCTGCTTGGGCAGGCTGGGCATGTCGAAGAGGGGCGGGGCGTCCATCTGCTTCTCCAGCGTCGCGCGCAGCTTGCTGAAGTACGGGTGGATGCGGCCGGTGTCCACGCGGTCGCGGGCCCGTCGATCATCGACCATGCCCCGCACCCGCTCCGATACGCGCGCGTGCTCCTCGGCGGCGAGGGTCTCGGCGGACAGGCTCGGGTCTCCGGGCCGGAGCGTGCGGCCCCCACCCGACGAGTTCTCCGGCGTCGAGATGATCACCCCGCCGCTCGCGCCCGGCGGCGGCAGCAGGTTCGGGGGCAGCGTGCCCGGGGCCTGGGCCCGGGGAGCGTCGTCCGTGGGGCGGTCCGCGCGCTCGCGGAGCTCCATGCCGGGCGGCGCCTCCGGGGCGTCGGGCCGCGTGCCAGTGTCGGGGGCGGGCGGAGGCTCCCGCGTCGCCACTTCCGGAGGCGCTGAAGGGGGCTTCCGGGGAGCCTCGTCCGGAGGCGTGGCGGGTGGGGGCCTCGGAGGTTCACGGGTGGCCACTCCTGGCGGCGTGGCCTTGGGCGGCTTGCGGGGGGCCTCGTCGGAAGGGGGTGGGGCCTTCGGAGGCCCTTGCGTCGCCACGCCAGCGGGCGGCCCCTGGACAGGCGGGCGCGAGGGCTCCGCGTCCGCGGCGGCCGGCGTCGGCGGTGGGGGGAGGATTTCCACCTCGATCGCCTTCGCGCGCAGCCGGGCCACGCGCGCGGCGGACGACGGCGCGGGGTCCATCCTCCCCAACAGCCACAGCACGATGGCGTGCAGCGCCAGGGAGATCAACCCGGCCCAACCGAGACGTCGCAGGCGCCGCCGCATGGCTCGACGCTTTCAGAAAGCCTCCCCTGGCTCAACCCACACCGGCGCGTGCGTTCGCGAAGCGACGTCCTCCTTGCCGAGCAGGCGACCCCTGAACGCACGGAACGACTCCGGGGTGACTCGACGCAGGCCGTGACACCTGCTGTGCTGCTGGGCCTCTCGTGCCCCCCATGCCCCTCGCTTGCCTGGACGAACCCACGTTCATGGACCTCCTGCTCGGGACGCTGCCGCCCGACAGGGCCGCGGTCGTGGACGAGCACCTGGACACCTGTCCCTCCTGCCGGCGCATGGTGTCCGAGGCGCTGAAGGTGCAACCTCCCTCCACCTCCGAACCCGCGCCGGACGAGGAGGTCCTCGACAGCCAGCTGGCGACGCTGGCCGTGGACCCGTGGCGGGGAAAGAAGCCGCGCCTGCGCCTGCCCACGCCACCCCTCGCGCGAGGGACGGCGGTGGGGCGCTACCTCATCCTGGAGATGCTGGGCGTGGGCGGGATGAGCGTCGTGTACGCGGCGTATGATCCGGAGCTGGACCGCCGCGTCGCGCTCAAGCTCCTGCAGGTGGAGGCGCTGGGCTTGGGCGCGGAGGCCGGCCGCACGCAGGTGCTGCGCGAGGCGCAGGCGATGGCCCGCGTCTCCCACCCGCACGTCGTCTCCGTGTTCGACGTGGGCACCTTTGGCCGGCAGGTCTTCCTGGCCATGGAGCTGGTGGACGCGCACACGCTGCGCAAGTGGGAGCTGGACGGCCCGCACCCGTGGCGGCAGGTGGTGGACGTGTTCGTCGCCGCGGCCCGGGGGCTGGCCGCGGCGCACGCGGTGGGCGTCGTGCATGGCGACGTGAAGCCGGAGAACATCCTCGTCGGGCAGGACGGCCGCGTGCGCGTCACCGACTTTGGCCTGTCGCGCATGATGTCCGGCGCGGCGGCTCCGCCGGTGATGCCGGGCGGCCTCACGCGCCCGCGCGCCATGGAGGGCGGCACGCCCGCGTACATGGCCCCGGAGCAGTTCCCCCCGGAGGAGCGCACCGACGCGCGCAGCGACCAGTTCGGCTTCTGCGCCGCGCTCTACGAGGGCCTCTATGGCGAGCGCCCCTTCGCGGGCTCGACGGTGGAGGAGCTGTCCCAGGCGGTGCACGCGGGGCGCGTGAAGAGCGTGCCCCGTCACTCGGGCGTGCCGCAGTGGCTGCGCCGGGTGGTGGTGAAGGGCCTGTCGGTGAAGCCCGAGGAGCGCCACGCCTCGATGGAGGCGCTGATCGCCGCGCTGGAGGCCCACCCCGCCGCGCGCCGGACGTGGCGGCTGCGCATGGCCGGGGCGTCGGTGTTGCTGCTGTCGGTGGTGGGGATCACGCGCGCCCTGTACGGCCGCGACGTCACGGGCTGCGAGGGCGCCGCGCACGCGGTGGACGGCGTGTGGGACGCCGCCCGGCAGCAGGCGGTGGAGGCGGCCTTCCTCGACACGCAGCGCCGCTTCGCGCACGACGCCTTCCGCCACGTGCGTCGGGGGCTGGACGCGTACACCGCCGCGTGGGTGACGACGCGCACGGCGGCGTGCGAGGCCACCCGCGTGCGGCACGAGCAGAGCGAGGCGGTGATGGCGCTGCGCATGCGCTGCCTGGATGGACGGCTCGCGGACGTGGCCGCGCTCACGCAGTTGTTCACGCAGGCGGATCCCGACATCGTGGAGCGGGCGCCGCGCGCGGTGGAGGGGCTGGCGCCGCTCGCGGGTTGCTCGGACGTGGACGCGCTGACGTCGCGGGGGCACTCCTCGCCGGACGACGCCGCCACGCGCGAGCGCACCGTGGCGCTGCTCCAGGCGCTCGTGGACGCGAGGGCCCTGCGCGCCGCCGGGCGCTATTCGCAGGGGGTAGGGCGGGTGTCGCCCGTGGCCGAGGCCGCGAGGGCCGCCGGGGACTGGTCCGGCGCCGCGGACGCGCTGCTGTTGCTCGCGGAGCTGAAGGACGGCGCCGGGGACTACCGGGGCGCGGAGGCCACGGTGCTCCAGGCCGCGTGGGCCGCGGAGGCGGGCCGCAACGACGAAGCCGCCGCGCGGGCGTGGACGCTGGCGGTGCGCGTGACGGGCGAGCGGCTGGACCGGTACGCGCAGGGGCAGCAGGCCGCGGAGCGCGCCAGCGCCGCGGTGGAGCGGCTGGGGGGCAGCGGGGAGTGGAGCGGGGCGCTCGCGGCGAACCTGGGCCGTCTGTTGTCGCGGCAGGGCCGCTACCCGGAGGCCCACGCGCAGCTCACGCGCGCGCTGTCCTTCCTGGAGAAGCGCTTCGGTCCGGAGGCCCTGGAGGTCGCGGACGTGCGTGTGGAGTTGGGCACCGTGCGCCGCTCTCAGGGGCGGGCGGAGGAGGCGCTGGCCCTCTACGAGCGCGCCCTGGGCACCGTGCGCGGCTCGCTGGGGCCCGAACACCCGGATGTGGCGCGCATCCGCCTGGAGCAGGCCAGCGTGCGTTGGCAGCAGGGAGACTTCGTGCAGTCGGAGCGGCTGGCCCGGGGCGCGCTGGCGCTCCTGGAGCGCTCGCTGGGGCCGGACCACCCGCAGGTGGCGGACGCGCTCAACAGCCTGGCGCTCGCGCTGCAGTACCAGGGCAAGCGCGAGGAGGCGCTGCCCCTGTATGAGCGCGCGCTGCATATCGCGGAGACGACGGAGGGCCGCGACAGCTCCACGGTGGCCATCATCGTCAACAACATCGGCACGCTGCTGGTGCACATGGGCCGGCTGGAAGAGGCCACGAAGCGCTTCGCCACGGCGCTGGAGCAGTTGGAGAAGAGCCTGGGCCCGGACCACCCCACGCTCGCGCTGGTGCTGCGGGGCATGGGCCAGACGCTGAGCTTCCGAAACCAGCCCCAGGACTCGCTGCCGTACTTCCAGCGCGCCGCCGCGCTCCAGACCTCGTTGCCGGACGACGTGAACGGCGGGTGGACGGGCGCGCTGGTGGACCTGGGGCGCACGTACATGGTGCTGGGCCGTCCGCGCGAGGCGCTGGCGCCGCTGGAGAAGGCCGTCACGGGCTGGGACCGGGCCCGGCCCCGGCCCGCGGAGCGTCCCGCCGCCCGCTACATGCTCGCCCGCGCGCTATGGGAAGCGAAGCAGGAGCCGTCCCGCGCCCTCCGGCTCGCGGCCGAGGCCCGCCAGGAGGTCGCCGCGCTGCCTGACGGTGAGTCCTCCGTTCCAGAGCTGCGCCAGGCGATGGACCGGTGGATCGCCCGACTGCCTCCGGCCGCGCGCCGGGACATCCAGGCGGCGATGGTGCCTCCGAAGCCCGCGGACCCCTCGCGGGAAGCCCTCAGCCGGTGAGCCTCCAGGAGGTCCGCGCGCGGGCTCGTCGCCGCCTGTGCTCGCGCCACGAGGCGGAAGGGCCCGCCGGGCGGCTCTGCGCGGGCCTGACTCCCCAGTCGTTTACGCAGTGAGGCGGAGCGGCCCGCCGGACTGGCGCGCGGGTCTGACTCCCCAGGCCTTCGCGCCATGAGGCGGAGCGGCCCGCCGGACTGGCGCGCGGGTCTGACTCCCCAGGCCTTCGCGCCATGAGGCGGAGCGGTCCGCCGGGTGGGTGCGCGGCTCTGACTCCAGGCCTTCGCGCCACGAGGCGGAGCGGCCCGCCAGGCGAGCGCGCGGGCCTGACTCCCCAGTCGTTTACGCAGTGAGGCGGAACGGCCCACCGGGCGGGCGCGCGGGGGCCGCATTATACGGAGGAGGCCATGACGCTCCTCCCGGAACCTCCCGTCGCCGCACTCCCTCCCGAAGCAGGCGCGGACGCCCTGGCCTCGCTCCTGCGCGGACGGCGCGTCGTGGTGCTGACCGGCGCCGGCTGCAGCACCGAGTCCGGCATCCCCGACTATCGAGGCCCGGAGACGCGCCACAAGGTGCGCAACCCCATCCAGCACCGCGAGTTCCTGCACCAGCCCGAGGTGCGCCAGCGCTACTGGGCGCGCAGCCTGCTGGGCTGGCCGCGCTTCACCTCCGCGCGGCCCAACGACGCCCACGCCGCGCTGGCGGCGCTGGAGAAGGCGGGCGTCGTGCCGGGCCTCATCACCCAGAACGTGGACGGGCTGCACCACGCGGCGGGCAGTGAGCGCGTGCTGGAGCTGCACGGCGCGCTGTCGCGGGTGCGTTGCCTGTCGTGCCAGGCGCAGGAGCCGCGCGCGTCGCTCCAGGCGCGGATGCTGGGCCTCAACCCGGACTTCGCGCATGCCGTCGTGGAGCTGAGGCCGGACGGCGACGCGGAGCTGCCCCCGGAGGCCGTGGAGGGCTTCCGCGTCCCCGCCTGCACCCGCTGCGGCGGGACGCTGAAGCCAGACGTGGTGTTCTTCGGAGACAACGTCGCGCCCACGCTGGTGCAGGACGCGTTCGCGCTGCTGGAGGATGGGGACGCGTTGCTGGTGGTGGGCTCGTCCCTGACGGTCTATTCCGGCTATCGCTTCGTCACCCGCGCGGCGGACCGGCACATGCCCATCGGCATCCTCAACATCGGGGAGAGTCGGGGCGACAGCCTCGCGGATGTGCGCGTGGAGGCGCGCGCGGGCGACGTGCTGCCCCGGCTCGCGAAGGCGCTGACCCGCACCTGACGTCCCCCCTCCCACACCAGGCGTGCAGCCGTCGCGGGCGCACCCGGAATGGGCACGTCGGGAGAGGGGACAAGTGTGCCATCATCCCCAGCTTCGCGAGGCACGGGCGATGGGCCGTGCCCGGGACGGAGACACAGGGTCGATGGACACCGGACGCCCGCTGGGCGGCAGGTATGCGCTGGAGCGCAGGATTGGCGGCGGTGGCATGGGCGCCATCTGGCGGGCCGTCGACCTGCAGCTCCAGCGGCACGTGGCCGTCAAGTTGATCGCCTCGGACGTCGTGGCGCGCACACCCGAGGCCCACCGCCACTTCGAACAGGAAGCGCAGGCCGTGGCCCGGCTGCGCCACCCGCACGTGGTGCAGGTGCACGATTCCGGTGTGGACGGCGGCGTCCCGTACATCGTGATGGAGCTGCTGGAGGGCGAGGACCTGGAGACGCGCCTCACCCAGCGTGGGCGCCTGTCTCCGGCCACGGTGGCCGCGCTCGTCACGCCGGTGGCCCGCGCGCTGGCGGCGGCGCACGCGGCGGGCCTGGTGCACCGCGACCTCAAGCCCGCGAACCTCTTCCTGGCCCACGTGGACGGGGAAGAAGTGGTGAAGGTGCTCGACTTCGGGCTCGCGCGCTCGCTCGTGCCCGCGGGCGCGCCCTCGCAGGCCGAGGGGCTGACCGGCACGCTGCGCTACATGAGTCCGGAGCAGCTGCGCGCGGACCCGGACCTGGACGCGAGGGCGGACCTCTGGTCGCTCGCGGTGGTGCTCTACCGCGCCCTCACCGGGCAGTTCCCCTACGGCGCGGAGTCCGTGGGGCCGCTCCTGCGCGGCGCCTTCCACCCGCCCTCGGTGGCCGTGTCGCAGCTGGTGCCGGAGCTGGGTGCGAGCGCGGACGCCTTCTTCCAGCGGGCCCTCAATCCCCGGCCGGAGCAGCGCTTCACCTCCGCGCGCGAGCTGGCCGCGGCCTTCGTCGCGCTGGTGGAGGCGGGCCGGGCCGCGCGGGCGGCCACGGTGCTGGTGGTGGATGACGAGCCGGACGTGGAGGTGCTCATGCGCCAGCGCTTCCGCCGGCACGTGCGCGACGGCGTCTATGCCTTCGTCTTCGCGCGGGATGGCGAAGAGGCGCTGGAGGCCCTGCGCCAGCACCCGGACACGCACGCGGTGCTGTGCGACCTCAACATGCCGCGCATGGACGGGCTCACCTCCCTGTCGCGCGTGGGGGAGGTGGATCCGCTGGTGAAGGTGGTCATCGTCTCCGCGTACGGCGACATGCCCAACCTGCGCACGGCGATGAACCGGGGCGCGTTCGACTTCCTGGTCAAGCCGGTGGACCTGGAGGACCTGGAGTCCACGCTGGCGAAGACGGTGCGCCATGTGGCGGAGCTGCGCCGCGCGGTGCGCTCCACGGAGGAGAACGCGCTGCTGCGCATGTTCGTGCACGGCGGCATCGTGGACCGCGTGCTGCCGCTGGTGCGCGGCCCTGGCGCGCTCGCGGGCGAGCAGGTGGACGCCACGGTGGCCTTCCTCGACGTGGCGGGCTTCACCGCCGTCACCCGGCAGCACCCGCCAGAGTCCGCGCTGCGGAGGCTCAACGCCAACTTCGAGGTCATGCTCCCGGAGCTGGAGTCGCGCGGCGGCGTGGTGGACAAGTTCCTGGGCGACGCGGTGATGGCCGTCTTCCAGGGCGAAGCCCACGTGGCGCGCGCGCTGGACGCCTGCCTCGCGGTGAAGCAGCGGCTCCAGGCGCTCGCGTGGAGCGGGGGCGACGCGTCACCCTACGCCCACGGCGTCTGCATGGGCGTGGACACCGGCCCGGTGGTCTCCGGCAACGTGGGCGCGGCGGGGCGCGGACGCCTGGACCACACGGTGCTGGGCGACGTGGTGAACACCGCGGCCCGGCTCGCCACCGTGGCCGGACGCGATCAGGTGCTGGTGAGCGAGGCGCTGGCCGCGCGGCTCGCGGACGTCTTCGACTGCCGGCCCGCGGGCGAGCGGCACCTGCCGGGGACGGAGGGCCAGGTGCTCGCGGTGCGCGAGGTGGTGGCCCGTAGCACCCACGCGTCGGGCTCCTCCGCGGAGCGCACCCCCGAGCAGGGCGTCCCCTCCGTCCTGGAGGCGCCCGCGCCCGGGGTGGGGGCCTTCACGGCCAAGGGCCCCAGCTGGTCCACGTCCTCCTGAAGCGGCTTCGAGCGCATGCGCCTCATCCTCAACCCAGGCCAGGTGGATGAACGGGCGGTGATGCTGCCGGAGGGCGTCACCACCGTGGGCCGCACGGAGGAGAACGGCATCCGCGTGCCGCACCCCAGCCTGTCCCGGCGCCACGCGCGGCTGGAGCGCATGGGCGAGCGCGTGGTGCTGGTGGACCTGGACAGCAAGAACGGCAGCTACGTGGGGCCGCATCGCGTCTCCCGCCAGGAGCTGACGCCCGGCCAGTCCTTCCGCTGCGGGGAGGTGTGGTTCCGGCTGGTGTCGTCGGACACGCCGCTGCCGGAGGGCTGGGGTCCGCTGCGCACGCAGCCGCTGGAGACGCGCTACTCCGGCGGGCCCATGGAGTCGCTGCTCGACACGCGCTCGCCGGACCGCACCCACGACAAGCTCCAGGTGCTGCTCAAGGTGGGGCAGCTCCTCTCGTCCCCAGGCCCGGTGGAGGGGCTGCTGGAGCGCGTCGTCCAGCTCGTCTTCCAGATCTGGGCGGTGGACCGGGCGGCGGTGCTGCTGGTGGACCGGGACACCGGGGCGCTGGTGCCGCGGGTGTCCCGGGGCGCGCGAGGCGGGGCGCTCCCGGAGCGCTTCTACAGCCAGCACATCGTGGACTACGTGCACTCGCGCGGCGTGGCGGCGCTCTTCTCCGACGCGAAGGACGACGCGCGGCTGCTGGGCGCGGACTCCGTCTTCCGCCAGTCCATCCGCGCCTCCCTCTGCGTGCCCCTGCGCACGCGCGACACGGTGCTGGGCGTGCTGTACCTGGACAGCCTCAAGCAGGGTGGCCTCTTCACGGAGGAGGACCTGGAGTTCCTCACCGCCTTCGCCAACCAGGCCGCCATCGCCCTGGACCACGCGCACCTGGCGCGGCGGCTGGAGGAGGAGGCGGTGCTCAGGAACGCCTACCAGCGCTTCTTCCCACCGGACGTCGTGCGCCAGTTGAAGGCGCTGAGGGGCGTGCCGCTGGACGTGCGCGACGCGGACGTCACCATCCTCTTCTCCGACATCACCGGCTTCACCGCCATGTCCTCGCGCCTGAGACCCCGGCAGGTGGTGGACATGCTCAACGCGTACTTCCCGGTGATGGCGGACATCGTCTTCCGCCACGAGGGCACGCTGGAGAAGTACATCGGTGACGCGCTGATGGCGGTGTGGGGCGCCCCCTTCGCCCGGCCAGACGACGCGGACCGCGCCGTGCGCGCGGCCCTGGAGATGCAGCACGCGCTCGCGGCGCTCAACGCCCGCTGGCGGCAGGAGGGCGCGCCCGAGGTCCACGTCCACATCGGCCTCAACTCCGGCCCGGTGGCCGCGGGCAACATCGGCTCGGAGCGCTACCTCCAGTACGCCACCGTGGGGGACGCCACCAACGTGGCCGCCCGCGTGTGCGGCGTCGCGCGCCCGGGGGAGGTGCTCGTCACGGACGCCACGCGGGCCTTGCTGGACGCGGACGCCTTCACCCTGGAGCCGCTGGGCCCGGTGACGGTGAAGGGCCGCGAAGCGCCCGTGTCCCTCTTCCGCGTGCGCGGCTGAGGGTTACTCGGCGTCCTGGCCCAGCCGCTCCGGCTGGAGGAGGACGATCTGCCCCCCCTCGAAGGTGAGCATCCCCTCGCGCACGTAGTAGCGCAGCCACTTGTTGACGCTCTCGCGGGTGACGCCGCACAGGTTCGCCAGCTCCGACTGCGTGAGCTTCGGGGTGATGGCCAGCCCCTCCGGGGACGGCTTCCCCTGCGTCTTCGCCAGCTCCATCAGCACCCGCACCAACCGCGAGCGGGCGTCCAGGAAGGCCGAGTCGTAGACGAGCTGCGTCGTGCGCCGCACCAGCCGGCTCATGTTCGCCAGGAGCGCCAGGCTCACCTGCGGCCGCGTCTCCAGGTAGCGCCGGAAGTCGTCCCGCTGGAGCGTCAGCAGGTGCGCCTCCTCGCGCGCCATCGCGTCCGTGGAGCGCGACTCGCCGTCCAGCAGCGACAGCTCCCCGAACGCGTCCCCCCGGTCCAGCAGCGCCAGGGTGATCTCCCGCCCCTCGCTGGAGGACAGCCGGATGGCCACCTGGCCCCGCCGGATGATGAACAGCGCCGTGCCCACATCCCCTCGGTGGAAGATGACCTCCCCCCGAGCGAAGCGCCGGGGCTGGAGGAGCGACGACATGTTCTCCAGGTCCTCCCGGCCGAGGCTTTCGAACATGGGGATTTCGGCCAGCAGCTGCGCGTAGGACATGGGGGGACCGCCATTCTGCCCGGAATCCCCGGCTACAGGTAGGGAAGCCTCCCATCCAGGTCCGGCGGACAAGTCCGGCGGGTGTGAACGCCTTCACACACAGCTTGTGGGCCGCTTCACAGCCGGGGAGGGAGCCCCCGGGTACTGTTCCTTCATCGCAGCACGGGAAGCACGGGGGGCCCGCACACGCGACGGTGAGCCAGGGAGTCGGGGGACTTCTTAGCCCACCGCGGCATGAGCGGGAAATGGGGGGGACCGCGGGGCCGGCACATAGAAGGGGGAAGCGTTGAGTTTCTGAGGGGGAACTCAACGCGAACACGAGTGCCGGCTCCAGCAGGGGCCTCAAAGCAATGGACCCGGGCCTGGAGGCCCGTCGCTCCGGGGGGAGTGACGGCCTTCAAGTCCGGGTTGTTTTATTGGGCCACCAGGGCGACGGCGGGCGTGAGCGTCAGCGCCGCCTCGCGGTGCTTCTCCACGGCCTCGCGCGTGTGGAGCATCGGGTGGAACTTCACCTCGCGGCTCAGCGCCATCAGGTCATCGCGGTGCGGGTGGAACAGGTGCTCCGTCTGCCCCGGCGCGTGGACGGACACGGAGCGGGACAGGTCCGCCATGTCGACGATCATCCGCAGCGCGGTGCCGTGGACCACCTTGAAGGGGTGGCTCCAGAGGAACGACGCCCCATCCACGGAGTAGTTGTCCCCGCGGGCGGGCACCGTGCGGGTGTTGAAGACGCGCCGGACCGGGGCGGGAATCATGGGGCCGCCCAGCGGCTGGTGCACGTAGGTGAGCTGGTGCACCCGCCCCCAGGCCCAGGCGTCCAGGTTGGGGCCGTACGTCTTCACGAGCCACGCGGTGGCGTCCGCCAGGGCGGCGCGGAGGATGTCGTCGCGGGTCTCCTTCGCGGGCGTCTTCGGGTCGTCCCACCAGGGGCTGTCCGGCTGGGACATCAGGCCGATGACGAAGGGCATGTGCAGGCTGCCATGCCGCTCGTACTGGCCCATCAGGTACTCGCGGACCAGCTCCGGCCCCAGCTTGTGCTGGAGCAGCTTGCGCAGCACCTCGATGTACCAGGCCTGGAACACCGTGGCGCCCACGCTCTCCGGTTCGAAGCGCAGGTCCCACGCCTTCAGCGCCTCCACCGCCTGCCGCTGCGTGTCGTCCGCGGGGGCCACCGACAGGAAGTACGGGCGCAGGGTCTCCGCGGGCAGCGAGTACGTCTCCGCCTGGATGCGCCGCATGTCCTCCACGGTGTGCTGCGTGCCCGCCTCCAGCAGGTCCGTGATGCGCTTCGCGCGGTAGCCGGGGAACCAGTTGTGCGCGATGAGGTGCGGGTAGTCGTCGGAGGTGATCTTGTTGTTCGCGGTGGCGGCGTAGCCCGCGGGCGGGTTGAACGACGCGGGCAGCTCCTCGAAGGGGATGAAGCCCGTCCACTCGGCTTCGCCCGTCCAGCCCGGCATGGGGATGAGGCCCTGGTGGCCCTGGCGGATGGGGATCTTCCCGGACGCCTGGTAGCCGATGTTGCCCGCCGTGTCCGCGTACACGAAGTTCTGGCCCGGCCCCTCCCACAGCTTCATCGCCCCGCGGAAGGACTCCCAGTCCGTCGCGAGGTTGAGCTTCAGGACGGCGTTGATGAGCGGCTGGCATTCCCTGTGCGCCCACTTGAGCGCCAGCGGCTCGCTGTCCTTCAGCTCGTCCGCCATCGCCAGGTTCATCAGCGGGCCGTGCCGGGTGCTCTTCACCTCCAGCACCACGGGCGCGCCGCCCTTCACCGGAATCTCCTCGCGGCGGATCTCCAGATCGTGCCACTCGCCCTGGAAGAGGTACTTCTTCGGGGCCTTCGGGTCGTCCAGCTTCTCGATGTAGAAGTCCTGGGTGTCCGGCCCCAGGTTGGACATGCCCCAGGCCACCTTCCCGTTGTGGCCCACGATGAGCATGGGCACGCCGGGCAGGGAGAAGCCCACGTGCTGGAAGCGGCCGCCGTGCAGGCCGTTCTCGTACCAGGTGGACGGCATGCCCAGGGGGATGTGCACGTCGTTGGCGAGCAGCGGCTGGCCGCTCTGCGTGCGCTTGCCGTGCACCACCCAGTTGTTGCTGCCGGAGACGATGTTCGGGTCCCCCATCACCGCGTCCACGCCGTCCAGGCCGGACAGCGTCTTCACGTTCTTCAGGCCGGGGAGGCGCGCCTCCTTGGGGACGATGAGGGGCGTCTCCGGCGCGTTCTGCGGCAGCAGCGCGTTGGCCACCTCCTCGCCGGCCGTCGCCACCAGCCGGGCGCGGAAGAGCTCCAGGCGGTGGTTGCCGCCCAGCATCAGCGCCAGCAGGTTGCCTCGCGCGAGCGAATCCGTGGGCGTCCACGGCGTGGGCGTCACGCCCATCACGGTGAACTCGTACGGCAGCGGCTCCGCGGCGATGCGCGCGTTGATGCCCGCGCTGTAGGCCTCCAGGATGGCTCGGGCCTCGGGGTCCACCTGCGCCCAGGAGCGCTCGGCCAGGTGGCGCAGGCCCATGGTGCGCAGGAACTGGTCCGCGGACACCAGCATCGGGCCCAAGAGGCTCGCGAGCCGTCCGTCCACCAGCCGGCGGCCCATCTCCATCTGCCACAGGCGGTCCTGCGCATGCACGTAGCCCTGCGCGAAGAACAGGTCGTGCTCGTCCTGCGCGAAGATGTGCGGCACGCCCCACGTGTCGCGCAGCACCTCCACCTTGCCGTGCAGGCCGGGCAGGGTGAGGGTGCCCTCGGTGCGCGTCCAGCGGCGGCGGGCGAGCCAGGGCCCCAGGCCGGGGGTGGCCACGGCCAGGGCGGGGGGGAGCATGCGCAGCATGCGCAGGACCTGGGTGAAGGCACTCATGAGGCGGAGGCTCCGGCGGTGGGGGCGGTCGGCGGGGGGGAGGCCGCGGCGTCCGCGGCGGTGGGCGGCGTGTCAGGCAGGGCGTCCGGCAGCTCGCGGTCCAGGTAGCGCACGCGCGGGTTGAGCCACGCCACCACCACGTTGGCGATGGTCAGCAGCGCCAGGGCGATGAAGATGACGGCGATGCCTCGCCCCGGGCCCACGCCCAGCAGGCGCCCCATGCTGCCGGAGAGCGCGCCGCCGGGAGCCATGGCCGGCTCGAAGAGGTCATCCGCGAGCGGGCCCGCGATGAGGCCCACGACGGGGGTCACGCACAGGAGCACCATGCGCTTCACCGCGGCGGCGCGGCCCTGGAGGTCCGCCGGAATCTTGCGCTGCCAGATGGACTGGCTGCCCGCCATCATGGGCGGCATGGTGAACAGGTAGAGCGCGGCGGCGGTGGCCACCAGCGGCACGCTGGGCGACGGCGCGGCCAGGAAGAGCACCAGGCCCGACAGCACCTGGAAGCCCAGGATGCCGTGGAGCTGGTTCTTCGGCCCGCCCCACACGCCCATGCTGACGGCGCCCACCAGCGCGCCCACGCCGGCCACCGACGCGATGATGCCCAGCGTGGAGATGTCCGTGAAGGCCAGCACCAGCGGGGTGATGAGCAGCATCACCAGGTCCATGCACAGCACGGCCACGACGGTGAAGCTCAGCAGCCCCACGAGGCCGGGCCGCGTGCGGATGAACGTCCACCCCTGCTTGATTTCATCGCGCAGCGACCCCTTGCCCCGCTGCCCCTCCGAGGACACCGCGGGACGGGGGAAGCGGACCATCAGGAGCGTGAGGACGGCGACGCTGAAGCTGCAGACGTCCACCGTCAGCACGCCCACCAGCCCCACGCGCTCGATCAGCGCGCCCGCGATGATGGGGGAGAGGATCTGGCTGGCGCCGCTGGCCACCTCCGCCACCGCGTTGGCGCGGCTCAGGTGCTGCTTGGGCACCAGCAGCGACACCGTGGCGAAGAAGGCCGGCCAGCGGAAGGCGCCGAAGCACGCGCCGATGGAGACGGGCAGGTAGAAGTGCCAGGCCTTGAGCTCGAACAGGCCCTGGTTGCTGGCCAGCACCATGCTGAAGATGAGCAGCGTGCTGAAGCCGTTGCCCAGGTCCGCCAGCAGCATGGCGCGGCGGCGATCCCACCGGTCCACCAGCGCGCCCGCCAGGGGCGACAGCACCACCATGGGCGCGAAGGCGAAGAAGGACAGCAGCGCGAACTGCGTGGTGGAGCGCGTGTCCAGGAAGATCTTGGCGCCCACGCCGAAGGCGGTGAGCCCGGAGCCGAGGATCGAGATGAGCTGGCCGAACCAGGTGATCCAGAAGACCCGCATGGGCTGGGTGATGGTCAGGCGTTGCGCGAGGCTCATTCCACGTCTCTTCTTCCTCCTGGGGGCAGGAGGGGCAAAGGGGCCCGCGCACCGTACTACGGGAGGGCGTGCGGGCCCGGCGTTCCAAGGGGGGAAGGGTTTCAGCCCTGCTCGAGCTCCGCGAGCATGGCCTCCAGGGCTTCAGGGTCGAGCTGGCTGGCGCTCGCCTCGACGATGGCCACCGTCATCACCTCCACGGTGGGGGATTCGAAGAGGGCGCGCATGGACAGCTCCACCTGGAAGGCCTCGCGGATGCGCGACAACAGCTGCACGCCCAGCAGCGAGTGGCCTCCCAGCTCGAAGAAGTTGTCGGTGATGCCCACCGACTCCACGCCCAGCAGGTCCTGCCAGAGGCCCGCGACCTTCTCCTCCGTCTCGTCGCGCGGAGCGACGAAGGCGTTGGCCAGGGGCGGACGGGGATGCCTGCCGCTGGCGCTGCCCCCCGCGCGGGGCGCGGAGGCCCCTTCGCGCGCGGACTGGAGCCGCGCCTCCAGCGAGCCGAGCGTCGCCAGGAAGCGTCCGCCGGTGGGCTGGGACAGGAGCGCGCGCAGCATGCGGAACCCCTCGGTGGGGACGATGACGGCGTCGGGCCGGAAGCCCTCGCCCACGCCCCACACGTCCCAGTCCACGGCGTACCAGCGGGTGCCGCCCAGCCGGGCCTGCCGGGCCGCCACCGCGTCCATTCCGGCGTGCGCCGCCGCCACCGCGCTGACCGCCATGCCGCCCAGCGCCACGGTGAGCGAGGACTGCACCACCACGAAGTCCGGGCGCCGTGACGCCAGGGCCTCCGCCAGCTGCGCGAGGCCTCCGAAGCGGCCGGCCAGCAGCGGGGCGGTGGTGTCGGGCGTCGACTCGGCCACGGAGATGCGGGTGGCCATGCCGCCGTCGCCCGCGGCGTAGAAGACGCCGTCGATGCGGCCGAACTTCGCCTCCGCCACCTGGAGCGCCTTGTCGAGCTGTCCCGGCACGCCCGCGTCCGCGCGCAGCGCCAGCACCTGCGCGCCCGCCTGCTCCAGCGCGCGCATGCGCTCGATGGCCCGGGACGTGGCGTCCTGGGCGTCATGGCCCGCGCGCCACGCGTCCCACTCCCCGGGGGCGGGGAGCGTGCGGCGCGACAGCAGGACGAGCTTCGGCTTCACCGCCTGCGTCAGCTGCTCCGCGAGCGCGTGCCCCACGCGGCCCAGGCCGCCGACGATGACGTAGACGCCGCCGTCCTTGAGCCCTCCCTGCGCGGGGGCTCCAGCGGCGGGCTCGGCGCCCGGCCGGGACCCGGGCTCCATGCCCGGCGTGGCGATGGGGTCGAAGGACTCCACGTGGCGGTACGGGCCGCGCAGCGCCACCACGGCCTCCTTGCCGGTGGCCAGCTCCGTCACCAGCCGGTCCAGCCACGGGCCCGCCGCGGACTCCTCCGGCGCGGGCCGGGTGACGTCAACGGCGCGCACCGTCAGGCCGGGGAACTCCTGCCGCAGCACGCGGCTCGCGCCCACGGCGGCGGCCTGCCACGGCAGAAGCGGCTCCTCGCCCGTGACGTCCTGAGCGCCGCTGGTCACGACGTCCAGCGACACCGGTGCCTTCGCCGCGCCCGGCCCCACGGCCTTCGCCAGCGCGAGCAGGCCGTGGAAGGACACCGCGAGGCCCGCGTCCAGGTCGCGCGGCTCCCGGACGAGCGGCCACAGGTACGCGATGTGCGCGGGCGTCCAGTCCTCGCCGCGCAGCCGCTCCAGGTGCTCGCTGATGGCGTCCGGAGAGGACGGATCCACGGCGAAGCGCCGCGTCACCGGATCCGACGCGCCCTGGCCCGCGACGAGCGACACCACGTCCGCGCCCGCCTGGCGCAGCCGCTCCGTCACGCGCGCGGCCACGGGCGCGTCCGCCTCCAGCACCAGCCAGCGCTGTCCGGCGAGCGACGGCACCCGAGGCGAGGCGGGCGTGCGCGGCCACGCGGGCACGGTCCACTCCACGCCCTGGGCCGTCGCGGTCCTCGCGGCGATGGCGGCTCGGGGCAGCGCGGGCGGCGGGCCCTTGAGCAGGTCGTAGCGCTCGCGCTGGAAGGGGTAGGCGGGCAGCGGGATGCGGCGGCGGGCCTCGCCCTTGTAGAGGCGGGCGGCGTTCGACTTCGCGCCCGCGAGCCACAGCTTCGCGAAGGCGTCCGCGGCGTGCGCGAGCGCGTCCTGCTGGGCGTCGCGCGGCGCGGGCAGCGACGTGAGGATGGCCGGGAAGGTGCCTTCGGCGGCGTTGCGGCGCACCAGCGTGGCCAGCGCGTTGCCCGGGCCGACCTCCAGGAAGACGTGCTCCGGGTCGCCCAGCAGCTGCGCCGCCGAGTCCTGGAAGCGCACGGCGTCCCGCAGGTGGCGCGCCCAGTACGCGGGGCTCACCGCGTCCTCGGGCGTCACCCAGGTGCCGGTGACGTTGGACAGGTAGAGGTCCTTGGGCTCCTTGCGGGCCACCTTGCCCACCGCCTGGCGGAACTCCTCCACGATGGGGTCCATCATCGTCGAGTGGAACGCGTGCGACGTGTGCAGCCGCGACACCTCCACCTTCCGTGCCTCCAGCGTCGCCTGGAGCGCGTCCACCGCGTCGGTGGGGCCCGCGACGACGATGAAGCCCGGCGCGTTGATGGCGGCCACGGAGAGGCGCGCGTCCATCAGCGGCTTCAGCGCCTCCAGCGGCATCTTCACGGACAGCATCGCGCCCGAGGGCAGCGACTGCATCAGGCGTCCGCGCGTGGCCACCAGCGCCAGCGCGTCGTCCAGCGAGAACACGCCCGACAGGCACGCGGCCACGTACTCACCGATGCTGTGGCCCACCATCGCCTGCGGCGTCACGCCCCAGGACGCCCACAGCTTCGCGAGCGCGTACTCGATGACGAACAGCGCGGGCTGGGTGAGGGACGTCTGCTTGAGCTTCCCCGTGGCCTGCTCGCGCCCCTCCGGGGGCGGATACAGCACGGTGCGCAGGTCCAGGCCCAGGTGCGGCTTGAGCTTCTCCGCGCAGGCGTCCACCTCCGCGCGGAAGGCGGGCTCCTGCTCGTAGAGGCCCCGGCCCATGTCCACGTACTGGGAACCCTGGCCGGAGAAGAGGAAGACCACCGGCCTTCGCGTGTTGGTGCCCGCGCCGCCCAGCAGCCGCCGCGCATCCCGCAGCGCGGCCTTCGCGTCCGCCAGGTCCTTGACCACCACCGCGCGGCGGTGCTCGTGCACGTGGCGGCCCACCTGGAGCGTGTAGGCCACGTCCGCCAGCGGCAGGGTGGGGTTCGCGTCCAGGTGCGCGGCCAGCCGCTCCGTCGCCGCGTCCAGCGCGGCGGGCGTGCGCGCGGACAGCGACAGCACGTGCCACGGGCGGCGCGACGGCGCGGAGGGCTCGGCCTTCGGGGCTTCCTCCAGGATGACGTGCGTGTTGGTGCCGCCGATGCCGAAGGCGCTCACGCCCGCGCGGCGCGGCCCGGCCGGGGACTTCCAGGGCCGGGGCTCGGAGGGCACGAAGAAGGGCCCTCCGTCGAAGTCGATGACGGGGTTCGCCTGCTGGAAGTGGGGGCTCGCGGGAATCTCGCCGTGCTCCAGGGCGAGCACCGTCTTCACCACGCCCGCGATGCCGGCCGCCGCGTCCAGGTGGCCGATGGCCGCCTTGAGCGAGCCCAGCGCCACGCGCTTCGCGCCCGTCTCCTTGCCGCCGAAGGCCTGGTTGAGCGCGGCCACCTCTATCGGGTCGCCCAGCGGCGTGCCCGTGGCGTGCGCCTCCACGTACTGGATGTCGTCCGGCATGACGCCCGCGATGGCGAGCGCCTCCGCGATGACGGCGGCCTGGCCCTCCACGCTGGGGGCGGTGAAGCCCACCTTGCCCGCGCCGTCGTTGTTCACCGCGGTGCCCAGGAGCACTCCGTGGATGGTGTCGCCGTCCTTGAGCGCGTCCGACAGCCGCTTGAGCACCACCACCGCCGCGCCCGCGCCGCGCACGGTGCCGTTGGCCTTCGCGTCGAACGCGCGGCAGTAGCCGTCCGGAGAGAAGATCATCCCCTCCTGGAAGAGGTAGCCCGCCGTCTGCGGGAAGGACACGGAGGAGCCGCCCGCGAGCGCCATGTCGCTCTCGCCCGACAGCAGGCTCTGGCACGCCAGATGGAGCGCCACGAGCGAGCTGGAGCACGCCGTCTGCACCGTCGCGGAGGGGCCGCGCAGGCCCAGCCGGTGGGACACGCGCGTCGCCACGTAGTCCTTGTCGTTGGCCAGCATCACGCCGAACGAACCCGCCGCGTCCATCAGGTCCGGCTGCCGCATCAGCGCGCGCAGCAGGTACGAGCTGAGGCTCACGCTGGCGTAGACGGCCACCGCGCCCTTGAAGCGGCCGGGGTCATAGCCGGCGTGGTCCAGCGACTCCCACGCGCACTCCATGAAGATGCGCTGCTGGGGGTCCATCAGCTCCGCCTCGCGCGGGCTGTAGCCGAAGAGGCCCGCGTCGAAGTCCGTCGCGCCCTCCAGCACGTAGCTGGAGCGCACCCACTGGGGATGGGCGCGCAGGGCCTGCGGAACGCCCGCGTCGTCCAGCTCCGCGTCCGTGGGAACGCGGCGCGCATCGCCTCCGCGCCGGAGCATCTCCCAGAAACCCTCCAGGGTCTTCGCCCCGGGGAAGCGGCCCGCCAGGCCGACAATCGCGATGCGCTCCTCGCCACCACCCACTGCGTCACTCATCCGCGTCTCCATCCGTTTCCACCCGACCCCGCGAGGCCACCGCGCGGCGGTTGACCGTGCGTCGCGCCTCGGCACGGGAGCGGCCCGCCTGCGCCGCGTCCTCCGAGGGCGTGTCCTCCCGGCGCGACAGCCGCGCCGCCAGTGCCCGCACGGTGGGGTACTGGAAGAGGTCCGTCAGCGCCAGCGTCACGCCCAGCTCCGCCGTCAGCCGGCGGTGGAGCTGGAGCGCCAGCAGCGAATTGCCGCCCAGCTCGAAGAACGGGTCGTCCAGGCCCACCCGCTCCACGTGCAGCAGGTCCTTCCACGCCTGGGCGATCTGCTGCTCGATGGCCGTCCCCGGCGCCACGAAGGGCCGCGACGCATCCGCGCCCCCCAGCTCCGGCGCGGGCAGCGCCTTGCGGTCCGCCTTGCCGTTGGGGCTGAGCGGCATGCGCTCCAGCACCACCACGTTGGACGGGACCATGTACTCCGGCAGCCGCTCCAGCAGGAAGGCCCGCAGCACCGCCGCGTCCGGCTTCGCCTCCCGGCCGGTGACGTAGGCCACCAGCCGCTTCTGGCCCGGCCGGTCCTCGCGCGCGAGCACCACCGCCTGCCGCACGGACGGGTGCTTCTCCAGCGACGCCTCGATTTCGCCCAGCTCGATGCGCAGGCCGCGGATCTTCACCTGGAAGTCCGCGCGGCCCAGGTACTCGACTTCGCCGTCCGGCAGCCACCGGGCCACGTCGCCCGTGCGGTACATGCGCGCGCCCGCCACCGTCGCGTATGGGTCCGGGATGAAGCGCTCCGCGGTGAGCGAGGGCCGCGCCAGGTAGCCGCGCCCCACCTGCACCCCGCCGATGTACAGCTCGCCCGCCGCGCCCTGGGGCACCGGTTGCAGCTCCGCGTCCAGGATGCGGATCTGCGTGTTGTCCACCGGCCGGCCAATGGGCACGGAGCGGCGGCCGTCGTTCGCCTTGCACGCGTGGAACGTCACGTCCACGGCCGCCTCGGTGGGGCCGTAGAGGTTGTGCAGCCCCGCGCCGGGCAGCGTGCGCAGACACAGCTCCTTCAGCTCCAGGGGCAGGGCCTCGCCGCTGCACACCACGCGCTGGAGCGACGTGCACTGCTCCACGCCGGGCTCGTCCAGGAAGGCCTGGAGCATGGACGGTACGAAGTGCAGCGTGGTCACCGACGCGGAGGAGATGAGCGCCTTCAGGTACGCGGGGTCCTGGTGCCCGCCCGGCTTCGCGACCACCAGCCTCGCGCCCGTCATCAGCGGCCAGAAGAACTCCCACACCGACACGTCGAAGCTGAACGGCGTCTTCTGGAGCACCCCGTCGCGCGGCGTCAGCCCGTACGCGGACTGCATCCACAGGAGCCGGTTGCACACCGGGCCGTGCGCGTTCATCGCGCCCTTGGGGCGGCCCGTGCTTCCCGACGTGAAGATGATGTACGCCAGCGAGTCCGGCGTCGCGGTGGGGGCGGGCGCGGTGGTGGGCTCACGGGCGATGTCCTCCCAGCCCGTGTCCAGCTTCACCACGGTCGCGTCCGACGGAGGCAGCCGCGCCAGCAGCCGCTCCTGCACCAGCAGCACCGGCGGGCGCGCGTCCTCCAGCATCCAGCCCAGGCGCTCCCGCGGATAGCCCGGGTCCAGCGGCACGTAGGCGCCGCCTGCCTTCAGCGTGCCCAGCAGGCCCACCACCATCTCCAGCGAGCGCTCCACGCACAGGCCCACGCGGACCTCCGGGCCCACGCCGTGCCGGCGCAGCGCGTGCGCGAGCTGGTTGGCGCGGGCGTCCAGCTCCCGGTAGGTGAGGCGCGTGCCCTCGAACTCCAGGGCCACCGCGTCCGGCGTGCGCGCCACCTGCGCCTCGATGAGCGACGTCAGCGTCGCCTCTCTCGGGTGGGGGATGGCGGTGTCGTTCCAGTCCTTCAGCACGCGCTGGCGCTCGCCGTCGGGGAGCAACGGCAGGCGGGAGATGGGCAGGTCCGGCCGCGCGACGATGCCCTCCAGCAGCGTCAGGTAGTGCCCCAGCAGCCGCTCCGCCGTGGCCCGCTCGAAGAGGTCGGTGCTGTACTCGGCGGTGACGCGCAGGCCCTGCGGCAGGTCCACCAGCAGCAGGGACAGGTCGTACTTGGTCGTGCCGGTGTCCACCGGCTTCGCCTCCATCACCACGCCCGGGGCCTCCAGGGCGGGCATGGGTGCGTTCTGGAGGACGAACATCACCTGGAACATCGGCGTGTGGCTGAGGTGGCGCTCCGGCTTGAGCGCGTCCACCAGCCGCTCGAAGGGGATGTCCTGGTGCGCGTAGGCGTCCAGCGTGGACTCGTGCACGCGGCCCAGCAGCTCCCGGAACGTGGGCCGGCCAGACAGGTCCGAGCGCAGCGCCAGCATGTTCACGAACAGGCCGATGAGCCCTTCGACCTCCGCGCGCGGACGGCCCGCGATGGGCGTGCCGACCACCACGTCCTCCTGGCCGGTGTAGCGCGAGAGGAGCACGTTGAAGGCGGACAGCAGCGTCACGAAGAGCGTGCGGCCCTCGCGCTGCCCCAGCGCCTTGAGCGCCTGGGTGAGGGCGGGGGACAGGTGCATCACCTGCCGCTCGCCCCGGGAGCTCATCAGCGCCGGCCGCGGCTTGTCCGCGGGCAGCTCCAGCAAGGCGTGCGGGTTGAGGCGGTTCTTCCAGTAGGTGAGCTGGCGCTCCAGCTCCGCGCCCTGGAGCCAGTCGCGCTGCCAGGTGCCCCAGTCCGCGTACTGCAAGGGCAGCGGGTTCAGCGGCGAGGGCTGGCCCTCCAGGCACGCGCGGTACAGCACCGCCAGCTCGTGCACCAGCACGCCCATGGACCAGCCGTCGGAGACGATGTGGTGCTGATCCACCAGCAGCACCTGCTCCCCGTCGCCCAGGAGCATCAGCACCGCGCGCAGCAGCGGCCCCTGCTCCAGGCTGAACGGCTGCTGCGCGAGCATCACCACGCGCCGCTGGGCTTCCGCTTCGCGCTCGGCCACCGGCAGGCCCTGGAGGTCCATCACCTCCAGCGGCACCTCACCGGCGGGGGCGATGAGCTGCACGGCTCCGCCCTCGCGCTCCTGGAAGGTGGTGCGCAGCGTGTCGTGCCGCTCCACCAGCAGGGCGAGCGCGCGCCCCAGCGCCTCCGTGTTCACGGTGCCGGACAGGCGCACCGCGGTGGGCATGTGGAACGCCGCGCTGCCGGGGCTCCACTTGTCCAGGAACCACATCCGCTCCTGCGCGAAGGACAGGGGCACCTGCTTCGCGGCCGGACGCTTCTTGTCCTTCAGGAGCTGGGCCAGCCGTGCTCGCTTCTCTTCAGGCGTCATGGTCAGGCCGCACCCTCTTCGCCGGCGTCGCCCAGGTCATCGCTGGTGCCCGTGTCTTCCATCACCGCGAGCAGCTCCGCGACCTGCTCATCCGAAAGCTGGTCCATGTTCTCCAGCAGCTTCTCCGCCTCCGCCGCCGTCACCTTCTCCTTCGTGGCGGGCGTGGCCACCTGCGCCGCGACCGGAGCCGGGGCGGGCGTCGCGCCCTCCACGGAGTAGCCCAGCCGCTCGATCACCGCGTGGGTGGAGGCGTCGAACGCGCGGGGCCACTTGATGCGCTTCCACGACTCGCCCAGCTTCTTCTCGATGCCCTGGTGCTGGAGGATGTTGGGGTCGCCCAGACCGCCCATCATGCGCTCCTTCTTGCCGTCGTACGGCTGGACCATGCGCTCGTCGAAGGGCAGGCCCAGGAAGTCGCACACGCCGGTCATCACCTTCGTCGGATCCGCGACCAGGTCCTCGTAGCGCACCCAGTGGCAGCGCTCGCGGCCAATGCCGTCGAAGAAGTTCATCAGGTTCCGGTTGGACAGCGCCCACACCGTCTCCGCGACCACGTAGGGGTCCACGTCCGCGTCGCCGAAGAGGCCGGCGGCGAAGAGGCGGTCGAAGCGCATCCGGAGGATGGACTCCATCACCGGGAGCGGGTGGCGGTAGAGGTAGATGTACTTGTTGCCCTCGAACATCCGCTCCGCGCGCTCCAGCGTCTCCACGTCCATGGCGTACGTGGGCGTCTTGTCCACGAGCAGCCGGGGCGCGGACTTCTCCTGGAGGCGGCGGTAGACGTCCTGCGCGGACACGTCCTGCGACACCAGCGTGTCCACCAGCGCGGCGCCCGCGGCGGAGTCCAGCTTCTCCAGCTCCATGAAGGCCCACTGGAGGCCGCCCGTGGTCCACTCCATCTCACTGCCGAAGCCGATGTTCTCGCGCCACTCGCGCATGCTCTCGAAGAAGAGCAGGTTCACTTCCGGGGGGCAGAACAGCCGGGGGTGGCCCGCCAGCATCACGCGGAACAGCGTGGAGCCGGCGCGCGGGCTGGAGTGTACGAACACCATCGGCGGGTTCTTCTTCGCGGTGTCGGTGCGCGCCTTGCCGGAGGTCTGCGCGCGGTAGGGCTTGAGCGGGTACGCGGACAGCGGCTTGCCCTCCGCGAAGCGCTGCGGATCCGTCAGCCGGTCCATCTCCACGAGCAGGTACTTCGACAGCTCCGGGATGGACGGGTGGGCCTGCACCTCGTGCGGGTAGAGCTGGAACTTGAAGTCCTGCCGCAGGTCGTACTCCAGCTCCGCGCCCAGCGCGTGCAGGTCGTAGCCCTTGAGGCTGCCGTCGGCGGGCAGCTGCGCCTGGGGGATGCGCAGCCCTTCGGAGATGTGGTGGCGCAGGTATTCGGTGAGCAGGGCGGGGCGCTCGGTGGGGAACGCGGCGCGCAGGCGCTCCGCGATGGGCTTCTCCGTGGAGGCCGCGCGCTTGCCCAGCTCCTGCTCCACGCGCCCGGCGACTCCGGCCACGGTGGGCGTCTCGAACAGGCCGCGCAGCGACAGGTCCACCTTCAGCACCGCGTGGATGTGGTTGCGCAGCTGCGTGGCCAGGAGCGAGTGGCCCCCCAGCTCGAAGAAGTTGTCGTGGATGCCGATGCCGTCGATGCCCAGCACCTGCTCCCAGATGCCCGCCACGGTCTTCTCCAGCTCCGTGCGCGGCGCGGCGAAGGGCGTGAGGATGGAGGGCCGCGCGTGCTTGCCGCGCGAGGCGTCCTGCTTCGCCTGCTTCGCCTTCGCGGCGCGCGGGCCCTGCCGCTGTCGCGCGGCCAGGTCCCCGGTGGAGACGGCCAGCCGGCCGCCCTCGGCGTACGACAGCGCGCGGCGCAGGGCGTCCAGGCCCTCCGCCGGCTGGATGGCGAACTGGGCCAGCGTGGGGCTCAGCTCCGCCATGGCGCGGGCGTCCGCGAACTGCCACGCGTCCCAGTCCACGCTGAGCCACGGGTATGCGGAGGACTCCGTGCGCGCTTCCGCGAAGGCATCCATGAAGGCGCTGGCGGACGCCTGCGCCACCTGCCCCAGGCCGCCCAGCACCGACGACAGCGAGGAGACCAGGAGGCAGAAGGCGGGGCCTTGCTTCGGGAGGACCTGCTCCAGCACCCGCACGCCGTGCACCTGCGGGCGGAAGTGCCAGGCGCACTCGTCCGGGCCCGTCTCCGCGATGGTGCCCAGCGTGGCGCCCTGCATGCCGCCCGCCGCGTGGATGACGCCGTCGATGTGGCCGAAGCGCGCCAGCGCCGCGTCCACCACGCCGCGCATGGAGTCCACGTCGGTGAGGCTCGCGGGCAGCACCAGCAGCTCCACGCCCGTGCGCTCCAGGGCCAGGGCGCGCTGGATGCGGCGGCTCACCGCGTCGTCCACGCCCTGCTTCTCCACCCAGGCCGTCCACTGGCCCCGGCTGGGGAAGTCCGCCGTCTCCACCAGGGTCAGCTTCGCGTGATGCGCCGTGGCCAGCTCGGACGCGAGCGCATGGCCGATGCCGCTGAGGCCGTCGGTGATGAGGTACACGCCGCCGTCGCGCAGGGTCGCCGGGCCGCTGGCCTCCAGGCGCACGGGCTCGAACGTCTGCACCCAGCGCTGACGGCCGCGCAGGGCCACCACCGCGTCACGCCCCTCCGCCAGCAGCTCCGGGGCCAGCCGGTCCGCGACCGCGTCCGCCGCTCCGGGCGTCACGTCCACGAAGCGGCAGGTGAGGTTCGGGTACTCCTGGGGCAGCACGCGCGTCGGGCCCACGAGCAGCGCCTGCTCCGGCAGCCGCGCGTCCGCCTGCTCCACGCGCGCCGAGTGGCTGGTCACCACGGACCACGCCAGCGGCTCCAGGTGGCCTGCCTCGCTCAACGCGCGGGCGAGGAACAGCTGGCTGTGGAAGCCCAGGTCCAGCGCCGTCTCCCGCGGCGCGGGCTCACGCGACAGGCTCCACAGGTGCACCACGTTCGCGAACGCGCGGCCCTGCTGCTTCAGCGCGTCCAGCAGCGCGCGGTAGTCCTCGCGGCGCTTCGGATCCACCGCGTACGTGCCGTCCGGCCGCGCTTCGAAGCGCGAGCCCGGGACGACGCGGAAGACGTCCCCGCCCAGCCTCGGCGCCAGGGCCTCCGCCACGCCGGTGTCGTCCGCGAACACGAGCCAGCCCGCCCCCGCGGCGCCCTGGGCCCTGGGCAGCGGCGACAGCTTCCACGACGGCGCGTAGAACCAGTCCGCCACGTCCGCGCGCTTCGCCAGCGACGCGGGCGCGTCCGCGCGGGCCCCTCCGCCCAGCGGCTTCGCTTCAATCCAGTAGCGCTCGCGCTGGAACGGGTAGGTGGGCAGCGGCACCCGGCGGCGCTGCTCGTTCGCGGCGAAGCCCTTCCAGTCCACCGTCACGCCGCCCAGCCACAGCCGGCCCAGCGCGCCCAGCAGGACCTGGAGGTCCTGGGACGCCTCGCGCGGGTGGCGCGTGGAGGCGACGAGCACGCGGCCCTCCGCGCCCGGCTGCTGCTTCGCGAGCGTGGTCAGCACCGTGCCCGGGCCGACCTCCAGCAGGGCCGCCTGCGGCCACTTGCGCGACAGCTCCTGGAGGCCCGCGGAGAAGCGGACCGCCTGGCGCAGGTGCGTGGCCCAGTAGCCCGGGTCCGTCGCCTGAGAGGCTTCGATCCAGGTGCCCGTCACGTTGGACAGGAAGGGCAGGGTGGGGGCGTTGAGCTTCACCTGCCGCACGCGCTCGGTGAAGGGCGCGAGGATGGGGTCCATCATCGCGGAGTGGAACGCGTGCGACGTGTGCAGCCGCGACACCTCCACCTTCTGGGCCTCCAGCTTCGCCTGGAGCGCGTCCACCGCGTCGGTGGGGCCCGCGACGACGGTGAAGCCCGGCGCGTTCACGGCCGCCACGGAGAGGCGCGCGTCCATCAGCGGCCTCAGCGCGGCCTCTTCCAACTTCGCGGACAGCATCGCGCCCGCGGGCAGCGGCTGCATCAGCTTGCCGCGCGCGGCCACCAGGGCTAGCGCGTCGTCCAGCGAGAACACGCCCGCGAGGCACGCGGCCACGTACTCGCCGATGCTGTGGCCCAGCATCGCGGAGGGCTTCACGCCCCAGGCCATCCACAGCTTCGCGAGCGCGTACTCGACGGCGAAGAGCGCGGGCTGGGTCAGCTCCGTGCGCGTCAGCGCCTGGGTCGCGGCCTCCGCCTTGGAGGCCTCCGGGAAGAGCACCGTGCGCAGGTCCAGGCCCAGGTGCGGCGTCAGCTTCTCCGCGCACGCGTCCAGGTGCTTCTTGAACGTCTGCTCGGACGCGTACAGGTCGCGCGCCATGCCCACGTACTGCGAGCCCTGGCCGGGGAACAGGAAGGCCACCGGCCGCTCATGCACGTCCGGCGTCCGCGTCCACAGGCGCGGGCTGCCCTCCACCTCCAGCGCGGCGAGCGCGTCGTCGCGGTCGCGGCACACCAGCACGCGCCGCTTCGCCATCGCCTGACGGCCCGTCTGGAGCGTGAAGGCCACGTCCGCCAGCGCCTGCGCGGGGTGCGCCTTCAGGTGCTGGGCCAGGTTCTGCGTCGCCGCGTCCAGCGCCGCGTCGCTCTTCGCGGACAGCACCACGAGCTGCGCGGGCCGGGACGCGCCGGACACCGGAAGGGCGGGGGCCTCCTCCAGCACCACGTGCGCGTTGGTCCCGCCCACGCCGAAGGAGCTGACGCCCGCGCGGCGCGGGTGCTTGGGGTTCGCCTGCCAGTCTGTGAGCGTCGTGTTGACGAAGAACGGGCCACCCGCGAAGGGGATCTCCGGGTTCACCTCCGTCACGTGGAGGCTGGGGGGAATCTGCCGGTGCTCCAGCGTCATCACCGCCTTGATGAGGCTGGAGACGCCGGCCGCGTTGGCCAGGTGCCCGATGTTGCTCTTGAGCGAGCCCACGGGAATCCTGGGCGGATTCGCCTTGGCCGCGGCGGAGCGGAACTTGAACGCCTTGTTGAGGGCGCGCACCTCGATGGGGTCCCCCATCTTCGTGCCGGTGCCGTGCGCCTCCAGGTAGCCGATGGTCTCCGGGGCCACGCCCGCGGCGCCCAGGGCCTCGCTGATGACAGTGGCCTGTCCCTCCACGCTGGGGGCGGTGAAGCCCACCTTCAGCGCGCCGTCGTTGTTGATGGCCGAGCCCTTGATGATGGCGTGGATGTGGTCGCCGTCGTCGATGGCGTCCGCCAGCCGCTTGAGCACCACCACGCCCACGCCGCTGCCGAACACCGTGCCCTCCGCCTGCGCGTCGAACGCGCGGCAGTGGCCGTCCGGGGACACGATGCCGCCGGGCACGAAGGGGTAGCCCTCCGGGTGCTTCACGTGCACGGACACGCCGCCCGCGAGCGCCAGGTCGCACTCCTCGTTCAGCAGGCTCTGGCAGGCCGCGTGCGTGGCGACCAGCGACGTGGAGCACGCGCTGGTGATGGAGTAGCTGGGGCCGCGCAGGTTGAGCTTGTACGCGACGCGGGTGGCCAGGAAGTCGCCGCCGTTGTTCACGTCGATCTGCACCTGATCCATGCCGCTCAGCTGGTCGAAGTTGGGGACCAGGTGGAACACCAGGTACGTGTTGGTGGCCGCGCCCGCGAACACGCCGATGGGGCCGTCGAAGCCCTCCGGCGTGTGGCCCGCCTTCTCCAGGGCCTCCCACGCGCACTCCAGGAAGACGCGGTGCTGCGGGTCCATCAGCTCCGCCTCGCGGGGCGTGAAGCCGAAGAAGCCCGCGTCGAACAGCTCCATCCCCTCCAGCGCGGCGCTGGCCTTCACGTGGCGCGGGTCCTTGCGCAGGACGGGGTCCACGCCCAGCTTCTCCAGCGTGGCGTCCGGCACGGGCTGGATGGACTCCACCCCCTCGCGCAGGTTCTTCCAGAAGGACTCCAGGTCGGGGGCGCCGGGGAAGCGTCCGGCCATGCCGACAATGGCGATGGCCTGCGCGTCGATGTTCGAATCAGCGGACATGTGGGGTGTGCTCGGGGCTGCGAAAGGTGGGGGGGCGGCGGGCGGCTACTCGTCGTCGGAGGCGCTGTCGCCCCGGCGGTTCGCGCGGCGGGCGCGGCGGCGCTCCCCCCGGCTGAGTGCCTCGGTGTCCTCGGGCGCGGGCTCCGCGTCCTCGGTGCCGCTGGCGGCCTTGAGCAGCCGCGCCAGCGCGCCCACGGTGGGGCCTTCGTAGAGGGTGACGGCTGGGAGCGCGACGCCGAACTGCTCGCGCACGCGGGCGATCAGCTTCACGCCCACCAGCGAGTTGCCGCCCAGCTCGAAGAAATTGTCGTGCACGCCGACCTGCGCGATGCCGAGCGTCGTCTCCCACAGGTGGGCGATCTTCTCCTCCAGCGCATCGCGCGGCGGCACGTACGCGTTCTGGAGCGCCGGCCGGGGCGTGGTGCCCAGGGACGACCCGGGCTCCTGCTTCGCCTCCGCCTTCTCCTGGGAGGCCGCCGGCTGCGACCACTTGCGCGCGCGGGCGCGCAGGTTGCTCGTGGACACGGCCACGTGGGACAGGGCGCCCAGCTGGAAGAGCTGCTCGAAGGCGTCCTCGCCCTCGGCGGCGGTGATGGCCAGCGCGCCGAAGGGGCTCCGCGCGCCCCCGGCGTCGGACTCGAAGTGCCACGCGTCCCAGCCCACGCTCATCCATGGTACGGGCGACGTCTGCGCCTGCTTCATGGCGAACGCGTCCATGAAGGACGTGGCCGCCGCGTACGACGCGAGGCCCAGGCCGCCCAGCACCGCCGCCAGCGACGACGACAGCACGCAGAAGTCCAGCGTGCGTCCGCGCAGCGCCTCCTCCAGCGCGTACAGGCCGCGCACGCGGCCGTGGAAGGTGTCGCGCACGTCCTCGGGGCGGGTGTCCGGGATGGCCCGGAAGAGCGCCTGCCCCACGTCACCGGCCGCGAACACCACGCCGTGCAGCGCGCCGAAGCGGGCCACGGCTTCGTCCACCGCCGCCTTCACCTGGACCTTGTTGCCCGCGTCCACGCTGAGGGTGTGCACCTCGGCGCCCAGCGCCTCCAGCTCCCGCGCCTGCCGGATGCGGCGGGAGATGGCGTCGTCCTCGCCGTGCGCCGTGACGTGCGCGTCCCACCGCGCGCGCTCCGGCAGCGCCGTGCGGCCCGCGAGCACCAGCTTCGCCTTCGCGCGCTTCGCCAGCGACTTCGCGTGGGAGAAGCCCAGCGTGCCGAAGCCGCCGATGAGCAGGTACACGCCGCCGTCGCGCAGCGGAACCTGCGCGGCGCGCGGGGCGTCCGCCGGCACGTGCTCGAAGGTCTGGACCCAGCGGGCCCCGCCCCGGTACGCGATGACGGTCTCCTGCTTGGACGGCGTCGCGGCCTCGGACAGCAGCGCGTCCACCAGCGCCGTCTCCTGCCAGCTGCCCGCGGGCGGAAGCCGCACGTCCACGGCCTTGGCGGAGAGGTGGCTGTACTCCTGCGGAATCACCCGCACGGGGCCCAGCACCGTGGAGAGCTCCGGGTTCGGCGCCTCGTCGCCCAGGGACTGCATGCGGTTCGTCACCGCGACCAGCGACACCGGGCGCGTGCCGGGCTGTCGCCCCAGCGCCTGGGCCAGGCCCAAGAGCCCCAGGAAGCCCTTGCCGAGCGCGGCCTCGAAGTCCGCCTCACCATGCGCTTCACCCAGGCCCAGCGTGCCCAGATGCAGCACGTGGTCCGGCGCGCGGCCCTGCGCGGTGAGCGCCTCCAGCAGCGTGCCCTCGCCGCCCAGCGCGAGCGACCAGTGGTGCTCGTCGTGCTTCGAGGTGACGGCGGCCGGGGTGATGCGCACGACGTCCTGGCCGGCCTCGCCCAGCTTCAGCGCGAGCCGCGTGCCCAGGCCTTCGGGGGCCTCGTCGGGGAGCAGCAGCCACCAGGTGGCCTTCTTCCCGCTCCAGGCGCCCTGCGGCGACGGCAGGGCGCGCTGCCACGACGGCAGGTAGAACCAGCGGGCCACGGGCTGCTTCTGGTCCGCGGAGGCCCACTCGGAGCGCTCGCCGTCGGCGGCGGTCTCCTTGCGCGGATCCACCCAGTGGCGCTGACGCTCGAAGGGGGAGGTGGGCAGCGCGATGCGGCGGCGGCGCTCCGTGCCCCGGAACGCGTCCCAGTCCGCCTCCACGCCCTCCAGCCACAGCCGGCCCAGCGTGCCCAGCACGTGGTCCAGGTCCGCCACCTGCTCCTTCGGGTGGCGCAGCGAGTTGAGCAGCGCGTGCTTCGCGCCCTTGTCCGGGTGCTGCCGCGCCAGCGTGACCAGCGTGTTGCCCGGGCCGACCTCCAGCAGGATGGCGTCCGACTCCTTCAGGAGTTCCGCCACGCCGTCCGCGAAGCGCACCGCGCCGCGCAGGTGCCTGGCCCAGTAGTCGGGGCTGGTGGCCTGCTCGGGCGTCACCCAGGTGCCGGTGACGTTGGACAGGTACGGCTTCGTGGGCGCCTTGCGGGCCACCTTGCGCACCGCCTCGCGGAAGGCGTCCAGGATGGGGTCCATCATCGCGGAGTGGAACGCGTGCGACGTGTGCAGCCGCGAGCTCGCGATGCCCTGGAGCTTCAGCGTCTCCACGAACGCGTCCACGAGCCCCGTGGGGCCCGCGACGACGCAGGTGGCCGGGCTGTTCACCGCCGCCACGGACAGGCCGTCCGGCAGCATCGGGGTGACGTGCTCCTCCGGCAGGGACACCGCGAGCATCGCGCCCGCGGGCAGCGACTGCATCAGCTTGCCGCGCGCGGCCACCAGGGCCAGCGCGTCGTCCAGCGAGAACACGCCCGCGAGGCACGCGGCCACGTACTCACCGATGCTGTGGCCCACCATCGCGTGCGGCGTCACGCCCCACGCCTCCCACAGCTTCGCCAGCGCGTACTCGATGACGAACAGCGCGGGCTGGGTGAGGCCGGTCTGCTTGAGGCGCTCCGACGCCAGCTCGCGCGACTCCGCGGCCGGGTACAGCACGGTGCGCAGGTCCAGGCCCAGGTGCGGCTTGATCTTCTCCGCGCAGGTGTCCACCTGGGCGCGGAAGAGGGCCTCCGTCTCGTACAGCTCGCGGCCCATGTCCACGTACTGCGCGCCCTGCCCGGAGAAGAGGAACATCACCGGACGGCCGCTGTTCTCCGCGCCGCCGCTGAAGACGCGGCCCGGCGTGCGCTCCGCCAGCGCGGAGGCCAGCTCGGCCGTGGTGCGCGCCACCACCGCGCGCCGCTTGCCGAAGCGCTTGCGCCCCACCTGGAGCGTGAAGGCCACGTCCGCGAGGTCCGCGTCCGGGTGCTCGCGCAGGTGCGCGGCCAGCTGGTCCGTGGCCACCTCCAGCGACGCCTCCGTGCGCGCCGACAGCAGCACCACCTGCGCGGGCAGCCGGGCCTTGTCGGTGGCGGGCAGCTCCGGCGCCTCCTCCAGGATGGCGTGCGCGTTGGTGCCGCCCATGCCCAGCGACGTGACACCCGCGCGGCGCGGCGTCGCCCCGCGGGGGAAGTCGCGCAGCTCCGTGTTCACGTAGAACGGGCTGTTGGGGAAGTCGCACGCCGGGTTGGGCGTCTTGAAGTTGAGGCTGGGGGGGATCTGCTTGTGGTGCAGCGTCAGGGCCGCCTTGATGAAGCCCACCGCGCCCGCCGCCGAGTCCAGGTGGCCGATGTTGCTCTTCACCGACCCCAGCGCGCAGAAGTTCTTCTTGTCCGTGCCCTGCCGGAACGCCTGCGTGAGCGCCGCGACTTCAATGGGGTCGCCGACCTTGGTCGCGGTGCCGTGGGCCTCCACGTAGCCGAGGGTGTCCGGCTCCACGCCCGCCACCGCCTGCGCCAGCGCGATGACCTCCGCCTGCCCCGCGACGGCCGGGGCCATGTAGCTGACCTTCTGCGAGCCGTCGTTGTTCACCGCCGAGCCGCGCACCACCGCGTAGACGGTGTCCCCGTCCTTGAGCGCGTCCGACAGGCGCTTGAGCGCGACCACCGCCGCGCCGTGCCCCGCGACGAAGCCCGCGGCCTCCTCGTCGAAGGTGTGGCAGTGGCCGTCCGGCGCCGTGGTGCCACCCTCGTGGTAGAGGTAGCCCGCCTTCTCCGGGAAGTGGATGGACACGCCGCCGGCCAGGGCCATGTCGCACTCGAACGACAGCAGGCTCTGGCAGGCGTAGTGGATGCACGTGAGCGACGTGGAGGACGAGGACTGGACCGTGACGGCGGGCCCCTTCAGGTCCATCCGGTACGCCACCTCCGTCGTCAGGCTGTCCTTGTCGTTGCCGATGGACGCCTGGAGGCTCTCCACCGACGCGACGTGCGCCAGGTGCGAGTACAGGTTGGAGAGCAGGTACGTGTTCATGCTCATGCCGCCGAACACGCCCACGCGGCCGGGCTGGCGCTCCGGGCTGTAGCCGGCGCTCTCCATGGCCTCCCACGCGCACTCCAGGAAGACGCGGTGCTGCGGGTCCATCAGCGCCGCCTCGCGGGGGTTCATCCCGAAGAAGGCCGCGTCGAACTGATCCGTGTCGCCCAGCGTGCCGCGGGCCTTCACGTAGTTGGGGGCGCGCACCATCGCGGGGTCGGCGCCCTCCGCGATGAGCTCCTCGTCGGTGAAGAAGGTGATGCTCTCCACGCCGCCGGTGAGGTTCTTCCAGAACTCGGCGATGGTCTTCGCGCCGGGCAGGCGGCCTCCCAGCCCAATGACCGCGATGCCATCCACTTCGGGGGTGTCAGTGCTCATGGAGCCGTCCTTCGAAACCGGGATGCTTGAAAGTCGTCGTTACTTGCCACGGCCGCGCGCCTGCTGACGCCGCGCCTGGGCGGCGCGGCGGCGCTCCGCCTCGTCCTTGATCTTCTGGGAGGCCGCGCCCGCGTCCTCGCCCTTGTTCGCGAGGTGCTGGGCCAGCGCGCTCACCGTGGTGAACTTGAACATGTCCACCAGCGCGAGGTCCGCGCCCAGCTCCTCGCGGAGGCGGCGGTGCGCCTGCGCGATGAGCAGCGAGTTGCCGCCCAGCTCGAAGAAGTTGTCGTGCAGGCCCACGCGCTCCACCTTGAGCACCGCCTGCCAGATGGACGCCACGCTGCGCTCCACCGCGCTCTGGGGTTGGGCGTAGGCCACGGCCGAGGCGAGGCGCACCCCCTCCGGCGCCGGCAGCGCCTTCGCGTCCACCTTGCCGTTGGGAGACAGGGGCAGCACGGACAGCGGCACGTACGCGGACGGCAGCATGTACGGCGGCAGCGCCTCCGCGAGGAAGGTGTTCAGGTCCGTGTGCGTGGGCGCCGCCGCGTCGGAGAAGACCAGGTACGCCGCCAGCCGCTTGTCGCCGGGCGAGTCCTCGCGCGCCATCAGGAACGCGTCGCGCACGGCGGGGTGGCGGCGGACGGCGGCCTCCACCTCTCCCAGCTCGATGCGGAAGCCGCGGATCTTCACCTGATCATCCGCGCGGGACAGGAACGTGAGCACGCCGTCCGGCAGCCAGCGCGCGCGGTCGCCCGTGCGGTACAGGCGCTCGCCCGCGTGGAAGGGATTCGCGACGAAGCGCTCGGAGGTCAGCTCCGGCCGCTTCCAGTACCCGCGCGCCACGCCCAGGCCGCCCACGTACAGCTCGCCGGGGACGCCCACGGGGAGCAGGTTGCGCTCCGCGTCCAGCACGTACACGTCCGTGTTGATGATGGGCCGGCCGATGGGCACCCACGCGTGGCCCTGGAGGTCCTCCACCGCCATGCGGTGGTAGGTCGTGCACACGGTCGTCTCGGTGAGGCCGTAGCCGTTCACCACCGGCGTCGTGGCGAGCAGCTTCTCCACGTCGCTGGCCACCAGCGCCTCGCCGCCGGAGAGCACGAGCCGCAGGGGCGGCAGCTCCTCCAGGCGCGCGTTGAGCCCCGCGATGACCGCGGGCACCGTGCTCACGATGGTGACGGTGTGGCGGGTGATGAGCTGGAAGAGCTTCTCCTGGTCCAGGATCTCATCCTCGGTGGGCAGCACCAGCGCGCCCCCCGTGCACAGCAGCGGGAGGATCTCCCCCACGAAGCTGGCGGAGGCCACCGACGTGAGCGGCAGCATCCGGTCCTTCGCGGTGGGCGCGTACGACTCCACGAACGAGCGCACCAGGTTCGACAGGCCCCCGTGCTCCAGCATCACGCCCTTGGGCTGGCCGGTGGAGCCGGAGGTGTAGACGAGGCACGCCAGGTCCTCGGCCCGCACCGTGGCCGCGGGCGCGGCGGACAGCGCGCCGTCCAGGGGCTGGTCCACGAACAGCGTGCGCGCGGACGTGCCGGACGGCAGCGTGCGCTGGAGCCAGGACTGGGTGAGCAGCACCGGCGCCTGCGTGTCGCCCAGGATGAAGGCCACGCGCTCGGAGGGGTAGGCCGGGTCGATGGGCACGTACGCGGCGCCCGCGGCCATCACGGCCAGCACCGACACCAGCGTCTCCACCGAGCGCTCCAGGCAGATGCCCACGATGTCGCCCGGCTTCACGCCGGAGTCCTTCAGCCACGCGGCCAGCCGCCCCGCGCGCGCGTCCAGCTCGCGGTAGGTGAGCTGGGCGTCCTTGAAGAGGACCGCGACGTGGTCCGGCGTGCGCGCCACCTGCGCCGCGAAGAGCGCGGGCAGCATGTCCGCCTGGGTCAGCGCCACGCGCGGGCCCTTCCAGCCCTCCAGCAGCTGGTGCTGCTCCGCCCGCGGGAGCAGCGGCAGCCCCGCGAGCGCGCGGCCCGGCTGGGCGGCGATGCCGGCCAGCAGCGTGGACAGGTGCCCGGCCATGCGCTCGATGGTGCCGGCGTCGAAGAGGTCGGTGTTGTATTCGAAGGACGCGACCAGCTCGCCGTCCGCCTCGCCCATGGTGAGCGTGAGGTCGAACTGCGCGCCGCCGTGCGAGAGCACCAGCGACTCGATGGGCAGGCCCGCCACGGTGGACGTCGCGCCCGGGATGTCCAGGGCGAAGGGCGTGAGGCCCCGCTCATCCAGCTTGGAGGCGCGCTGGTAGACGAACATCACCTGGAACAGCGGCGAGCGGCTCTGGTCGCGCACCGGCTGGAGCCGGTCCACCAGCGCGCTGAACGGGTAGTCCTGGTGCTCCAGCGCGCCCAGCATCGTCTGGCGCGTCTGCGCCAGGTAGTCCGTGAAGGACAGCGCGGGGGCGGGGCGCGTGCGCACCACCAGCGGGTTGACGAAGTAGCCGGTGATGCCCGCCAGCTCCGCGCGTCCGCGGCCCGCGCTCACCACGCCGAGCGTGAAGTCCTGCTGGCCGGTGTAGCGGTGCAGCAGCACCTGGAAGGCCGTCTGGAGCACCATGTTCGGCGTGGCGCCGTGGTCGCGCGCCAGCGCCTTCACCGCGTTCGTGATGCCCGCGTCCAGCCGGGTGGTGTGCACGCGGCCGTTGAACGTCTGCGCCGGGGGGCGCGGGTGGTCCGTGGGCAGGTCCAGCACCGGCAGCGGTCCGGAGAGCTGCTCGCGCCAGTACTTCTCCAGCGCCTGACCGCGAGCGCCCGCGAGCATCTCCGCCTGCCAGCGCGCGTAATCCGCGTAGGTGCGCGCGGGCTGCGCGAGCGTGGGCCGCTTGCCCAGCCGCAGCGCGGGGTAGAGCGCGTCCAGCTCCTCCGCCATCACCGCCAGTGACCAGAAGTCGGTGACGATGTGGTGCATCGCGATGAGCAGCGCGTGGTCCTCCGCCGAGCGCGACACCAGCCGCACGCGCAGGAGCGGCCCCTTCTCCAGGTCGAAGGGACGGCGCGCCTCGGCGGACAGGTGCTCGGCCACCTGCGCGTCGCTCCAGCCCTGCGCGTCGGTGGTGGTGAAGTCCAGCGGCAGCTCCGCGTGCACCCGCTGCACGGGGCCCGTGGCCGCCATCACGAACGTGGTGCGCAGCGCGGGGTGGCGGGCCACCAGCGCCTCGAAGGCCCCCTTGAGCGCGGCCGCGTCCAGCCCCGCGCGCACGCGCACGGCGACGGGCACGTGGTAGGCCGCGCTGTCCGGCGCCAGCTGGTGCATGAACCACAGCGCCTGCTGCCCTCCCGACAGGGGCGCGTCGCCCGTGGCGGACGTGACGGCCACCGCGCCCGGCGCCTGCTCCGAGCGCGGCGTGGACAGCAGCGTCACCACCGTCTCGGCCAGCTTCGACAGGGACACGCCCTGGAGCACGTCCGACAGCGGCAGGTCGATGCCCAGCCCCGCGTCCACGGCGCTCTTGAAGTCCACCGCCATCAGCGAGTCCACGCCGTAGGCGTGCAGCGGCTTCTGCGCGTCCACCTGCGCGGTGGGCAGCCGCAGCACCTGCGCGGCCTGCTCCTGGAGGAACACCGCCACCATGGCCCGGCGCGCGGTGGGGTCCTGCACCACCGCGAGCATCTTCTGGAGCATGCTCGTGTCGGGGCCCACCTGCGCGGGCGCGGCTTCGGCGGCCGCGGCCGGAGCCGTGGGCGCCGGGGCCGGGACCGGCGCCGCGGCGAGGACGCTCTTGTGCAGCGCCTCCAGCGTGTCCGCGACGTACTCCGCGCGGGTCGCGAAGCGCTGGATCTTCCCGCTGGACGTCTTTGGGATGGCGCCGGGCCCCAGCAGCACCACGCCCTGGGCCTGGAGGTCATGCCCGGCCGCGACGGCCTGCCGGATGCCCTGCGCGAGCGCGTCCAGGTCCACGCCGTCGCGCTCCACCGCGCGGCGGTCCACCTCCGTGACGACGATGAGGCGCTCCTCGTCGTCCTGCTCGATGGAGAACGCCGCCGTGCAGCCGGGCCGGATGGCGGGGTGGCTGGACTCCACCGTGCGCTCGATGTCCTGCGGGTAGTGGTTGCGCCCGCGGATGATGATCAGGTCCTTCAGGCGGCCCGTGACGAACAGCTCCCCGTCCGCGAGGAAGCCCAGGTCGCCCGTGCGCAGGAAGGGCGTCGCGTCCTCCGCGCCCGCGAGCGGCTGGCGGAAGGTCGTCTCGGTCTGCTCCGGGCGGCCCCAGTAGCCCTGGGCGATGCTGGGCCCCGCGACGCGGATCTCACCCACCTGGCCCGGCGCCAGCGGCCGGCCCGTCTCCGGATGCGCGATGACCAGCCGCTGGTCGGTGAGGTTGCGGCCGGAGCCCACCAGCGTCTGGGCGCCGGGGCTCTGGGCCTCCGCGGCCACCACGCGGTTGTCCTTCAGCGCGCCCGCGTCCACGGTGCGCTGCACCGGCAGCTCGCGCTTGTCGCCGCCAGAGGCGATGAGCGTGCCCTCCGCGAGCCCGTAGCAGGGATAGATGGCCTCCGAGCGGAACCCCTGTGGACCGAAGGCCTCCGCGAAGCGCCGGAGCGTGTCCGGCATGATGGGCTCCGCGCCGTTGAAGGCCAGGTCCCACTGGCTCAGGTCCAGCTTCGCGCGCTCCTCCGGCGTGGACTTGCGCACGCACAGGTCGAACGCGAAGTTGGGCCCGCCGCTCGTCGTGGCCTTGTAGCGGGAGATGGCCTCCAGCCAGCGCATGGGGCGCTTGAGGAAGTCCACCGGCGAGAACAGCGTCACCGGGAAGCCGCCATACAGCGGCTGGAGGATGCCGCCGATGAGGCCCATGTCGTGGTACGGCGGCAGCCAGATGACGCCCTGGCTTTCGGTGGAGTGCCCGAAGCAGGAGTGGATCAGCTTCGAGTTGTGCAGCAGGTTGCCGTGCGTCAGCACCACGCCCTTGGGCGACGACGTGGAGCCGGACGTGTACTGGAGGAACACCCGCGTGTCGGTGGCCACGCCCGGGTCGCGCCAGCCCTCGGCCACCTCCGCGTCCAGCGTGTCCGTGGCGATCCAGTGCAGCTCGCGCAGCTCCGGCGCCTGCTCGAAGAGCATCTCCCCCATGCCGTAGATGAAGTCGGTGGTGAGGGCGACGGTGGCCTGCGCGTCCTGGCTGATGGCCAGGAGGCGCGGCAGCGTCCGCGCCAGCCGCATGGGGTCCGGCGGATAGATGGGGACCGCGATGACGCCCGCGTACAGACAGCCGAAGAACCCGGCGATGTAGTCCAGTCCGGGCGGATACAGCAGCAGCGCCCGCTGTCCCTGGGCCCCGCGCGCCTGGAGCGCCGCCGCGATGGCGCGCGCCTTCTGGTCCAGCTCCGCGTACGTCAGGTGCGCTTCGTCCGTCTCCCCGTCCAGCAGGAACGTAAAGCCGCGCCGGTCCCCCTGGTCGCGCGCGCGGATGCGCAGCAATTCAACCAGGGTGGAAAACGCAAAGTCGGAGGCCGGAGGAGAACCGGGCCGGGTTCCAGTGGGCATGGACGCGACTCCTGGGAGGCGGGGGTGTTCCGTGCTCGGAGAGCACGAAAACGCGGATTCAGGGGCCGGGGGGAAGCAGTCGCCCGGCGAGACAGGGTTTCAAGTGGTCAGTCGCAAGCAGCACCCGCCGTGAAGAGGCGATGTCCCGCGCATGTATCGTTTGACGCGCGAGTGAGCAATCCCCCCACCCCCACTGGGCGCCATGTGGCTTCGGACACGGCGGCGGGCTTGGGAGGCGGGGACGGGGGTGCGGATTTCATGGTGACGGAATTCGGAGAGCGTCAGGGCCGCCGGACTCTTCCGCGAGGAGGGGCGCGTTCAAACGACCCCCAAGGTCGGAAACCCGGGAACCTCCCCTGTTCACGGAACATCGCTCGTTGTCGGTCTAAACGTGACACATCGGTTCATGTGACGGGAACACGCGGCGCGTATGGGTCCGCAGCCAGGGCCCGTCACAGAGCGGGCCCGCGTCACATGAACTGGCGTTCATGTCTTTGAATTGTGAGTGAAAATAGGATTCCTTGGATTTGGCTCGCGCCGTTCCGTTCCAAGGAAGGATAGGGGACCCGTCCGACATGGGGACCCATCCGGGCCGGGCGTCTGGGGAAGACGCACCTGGCGCGGACGGTCCGCTCAGGGCGTGACGGCGGGATCCGCGAAGCGCGGGTCGTTCAGGAACGCGGTGTCCGTGAGCGACTCCAGGAACGCGATGACGTCCGCCTTCTCCTGGGGCGTCAGCGTGAAGCCGCGCACGAAGGGGCTCTGCAGGGGGCTGGCCTGTCCGCCGTTCTGGGCGCGGGCGCGGCCTCCCGCCGCGTAGTGGTCCAACACGTCGGAGAGCGTCGCCACGCTGCCGTCGTGCATGTACGGCGCGGTGACGGCCACGTTGCGCAGGGACGGCGCGCGGAAGCGCCCCATGTCCTCCGGACGGCCCGTCAGCTCGATGAGGCCGGGGTCCGTCGCCGGGTACGCCCCCTGGCCGTCGTCGTTGTAGAGGCCCGTGTTGTGGAACGGGAGGATGGGCTCCGGCGTCGTGTCGTGCGCGGTGGCGTCCTGGAAGTTGAAGCCGGAGTGGCAGTGGTCGCACTCCAGGCGCTCCGACAGGAACAGCTCCAGCCCCCGCTTGGCCGAGGGACTCAGCGCGTCCACCGCGTTGCCTCGCAGGTAGCGGTCATACGGCGACGTCCCGGAGAGCAGGGAGCGCTCGAACGCGGCCAGGGCCCGCGTCAGCGTCGCGAGCGACACGGGCGTCGCTTCCGTGGGGAACGCCTCCGCGAAGCGCGCCGTCAGGTCCGCGTCCGCCCGCAGCCTGTCGAGCAGCGCCTCCTGCTGATCCGCGAAGCCCAGTTCCACCGGCTCCGTTCCGAACAGCGGCACCAGCGCCTGGGCCTCCAGCGTGGTGAGCGCCGGGTTGGCCCAGGTGAGGCTCGTGGCGTACGCCACGTTGGCCAGCCCCTGTCCATTGCGGCGGTGCATCTGCCCCGTGCTGCCCACGGCATGCACGCGCCCGTCCGTGAAGGCCCGGGCCTGCTCGTGGCACGAGCCGCAGGACTGCGTGCCGTTGAGCGACAGGCGCTTGTCGTAGAAGAGGCTCCGGCCCAGCCGCACCTTCGCCTCCGACATCGGGTTGTCCGCGGGCACGCGCGGCGTGGGGAAGCCCGCGGGCAGCTTCCAGTCGTAGGGCTGGGGCCCGTCCGGAGGGGACTCGGGATGGGAGCAGCCCACGGCCAGCAGCGCCGCCGCCGTCAGGAGTCTCCACGCCTGCCCTTGTCGTCGCGCCACGGCGGTGTCCTTCCTATTCGGCCCGGATGAAGGCCTGCGCGGCGGGGTTCGCCGCCTGCTCGCCGAAAGCGAGTCCCAGGCGCTCGAAGAGGGGAGCGCAGTCCACGTCGGTGGGGGACGACATGCAGCCCACGGCCGTGTTGGGCCCGCTGGCGTTCACGTCCAGGTTGGAGTCCGCGAAGAGCGCGCCCAGGTCCATCACCACCTTGCCCGTCGAGAGGTCGAAGCCCTCCAGGTTCAGCTGGGGCCGGTTTTCGTTCGCGCACCCGGCGGTGCCGTTCGTCTGGCCCGCGGGCGGCGGCGCGCAGTCGGTGCTGCCCAGGTGCATGACGTGCTGGGGCAGGCCCTTCGTGCGGCCCTCGATGCGCGCGAACACATAGCCGGAGCGCCAGCTCCAGAAGAGGCTGGTGTCTCCCAGCGGCGCGGGCGCGGTGGACACGTCCCCGTGGTTCAGGTCCTCCGGCACGCCCAGCGTGAAGCGCAGGCCCGTGTAGTCGCCCCCCGGCACCGAGCCCCGGATGGCGGCGTTCATGCCCGCCGTGCCCTGGGTGCACAGGCCGTCCTTGTTCGCGAAGTCCAGCAGCACCACGCCCGCGTGCTGCCACGTGTTGTCCTCGTCCAGCGTGACGGGCACCTCCTGGCCTCCCCGCGTCACCAGCCGCACGTCGTGCACGTACACGCGGAAGTCCATGGGCTCGTAGGTCGTCTTCGTCGTCCCGACGTCCGTGTACGTGCGGCCGCAGGCGAAGGGCTCGGCGCCCACGCGCGCGACGACGGGGATGGCCACCGTCAGCCGCGCGGGCGTCTGGGGTTCGTCCTCGCCACAGCCGAGGCCGCCCAGGAGGGCCAGCGGGAGGACGAGGCAGGAGCGCAGCAGTGAGTGCATGGGAGGCTTCCTTGAAAGAGGCTTCCGTCTAACGCAGCGGCCCCGCCACCCCGCCGTGGCATGTTGCCGCACCCGCGCCCATCCTCACGCCACCTCACGCGCCACGTCCGGAACCGGACGTCCAGCCCCGCGCGCGCGCCGCTTCTGGATGGAGAGGAAGAGCGCCTCGTGCGTGGCGGGCGAGGGCAGCTCCACGTCGCCGCCCGGCTCGCCGAAGGCCGCCACCGCGTCGCGCAGGGCTTCGCGCACGGAGAGGGCCAGCATCAGCGGCGGTTCGCCCACGGCCTTGCTGCCGTGGATGACGCCGCGCTGCTCCGCCCGCTCCAGGAGCGCCACGCGCAGGTCGATGGGCGCGTCGCTGAACGCGGGCACCGCGTAGGTGCTGGCCGAGTGCGTGAGCAGCCGCCCGTTCGCGTCCCATTTCAGCTCCTCGCCGGTGAGCCACCCCATGCCCTGCACGAAGCCGCCCTCCACCTGACCCCGGTCCACGCCGGGGTTGAGCGAGTCGCCCACGTCCTCCAGCAGGTCCGAGCGCACCACGCGCTTCATGCCCGTGTCGCCGTCCACCTCCACCTCGCTCACCGCCGCGCCATACGCGAAGTAGAGGAACGGCCGGCCACGGCCCTTCACCCGGTCGTAGCCGATGCCCGGCGTGCTGTAGTACCCCGTGACGGACAGGCCCACGCGCTCGCGGTACGCCTGCTCCACCACGTCCGCGAAGGGCAGGCCCTGCTCCGGCCGCGACGCCGCCGCGATGCGCCCGTCCTGGAACACCAGCGCGTCCGGAGACACCGCCTGCCCGTGCAACTGCACCAGCAGGCGCGCCGCCACCGGGGCCAGCCGCTCGCGCACCGTGGTGCACGCCTCGCGCACCGCCGCGCCGTTGAGGTCCGAGCCGCTGGAGGCCGCCGTCGCGGACGTGTTGGGCACCTTGTCGGTGGCCGTCTGCGCCACGCGCACCTGGTCCGCCGGCAGGCCCAGCTCGCGCATGGCCACGCCTTGAATCTTGGTGTGCAGCCCCTGGCCCATCTCCGTGCCGCCGTGCGACAGCAGCACGGAGCCGTCGCGGTACACGTGCACCAGCGCGCCCGCCTGGTTGAGGAACGTGGCGGTGAAGGAGATGCCGAACTTCATGGGCGTGATGGCGATGCCGCGCTTGATGCGGGGGCTCGCCGCGTTGAACGCATCCACCTGGGCGCGGCGCCGCGCGAAGTCGGACGACTCCAGCAGGTCGCTCCACAGCTTCGGCAGCCGGTTGTCCTCCAGCTCCTGGCCGTAGTGCGTGGTGTTGGTGTCGCCCGTGCCGTCGTAGAGGTTGCGCTGCCGCACCGCCTCCGGCGCCAGGCCCAGCACGCGCGCGATGCGCGCCAGGATGTCCTCCATCACCAGCATGCCCTGCGGCCCGCCGAAGCCCCGGAAGGCGGTGTTGGAGACCAGGTGCGTCTTCGCCACGCGGCCGGTGTAGCGCACCGCGGGCACGTAGTAGCCGTTGTCCAGGTGGAAGAGGGCGCGGTCGGTGATGGACTCGGACAGGTCCAGCGACCAGCCGGCGTTGGACGTCAGGTCCGCCCGGAGCGCGAGCAGCCGCCCCGTGGCGTCGAAGCCCACCTCCCAGTCCGCGTGGAACGGGTGGCGCTTGCCCGTGACGACCATGTCCACGTCCCGGTCCATCATCCACTTCACCGGCCGACCCGTGTGCACCGCCGCCAGCGCCATCAGCGCCGCCGGCGCGTTGCCCTGCGTCTCCTTGCCGCCGAAGCCGCCGCCCATGCGGGGCGCCTTCACCACCACGCGGCTGCGGGGCACGTGCAGCACGTGCGCGATGACCGCCTGCACCTCCGACGGATGCTGGGTGGAGGAGGTCACCGTGACGTCGCCGTCGTCGCCCACCTCCGCGAAGGCCGCGTGCGTCTCCAGGTAGAAGTGCTCCTGGCCGCCCATCGTGAACTCGCCGGCCAGCCGGTGCGGGCTGGACGCGAGCGCGCTGTCCACGTCCCCCCGGCGGATGACGTGCGGGTCGGTGTGGTAGCTGCCCTGCGCCCGGGCCGCGTCCAGCGTGAGCACCGCGGGCAGGGGCTCGTAGTCGACCGCCACCTGGCGGGCCCCCTCGCGGCAGGCCTCGGGCGTCTCGCCGACGACGAGCGCCACCACCTGCGCGTGGAAGAGGACCTCGTCCTTCGCGAGCAGCGGCTCGTCGTGGCGGATGGGCCCGGTGTCGTTCATCCCCGGGATGTCCTCCGCGAGCAGCACCTTCACCACGCCGGGCACCTTCAGCGCGGCGCTGGCGTCGCGGCGGAGGATGCGCGCGTGCGCGTGCGGCGACAGCACCGGCCACGCCGTCAGCATGGGGCGGCGCTGCGCGAGGTCGTCCACGTACTGCGCGCTGCCCGTCACGTGGCCCAGCGCGCTCTCGTGGCGCAGCTCGCGTCCCGCGTCCGCCGTGGCGCAGGGCGCGCCGGTGACGAAGCGGGGGCGCTCGTCCAGCACCGGGCTGCGTTCACCCGACGCGAACTTCTCCAGGAGCGACACCACCAGCCCGCGCCGGTAGTCCGCGCCGCCGCGCAGGTCGTTGAGGGGGGTGAACTCTCCCTCCAGGGTGGAGCGCACGCGCGCCACGGCCTCCGCGTTCCACGGGTGGCCCAAGAGCAGGCCCTCCGTCTGCCTCGCCCGCGCCGGGGTGGCCGCCACGCCGCCGTAGCCCAGCCGCGCGGTGCGCACGATGCCCCGCGCATCCGTTTCGATGCAGAACCCCGCCGCGACGATGCTGATGTCCAGCTCCCGGCGCTTGGACACCTTGAAGCTGTCCGCATGGCGGGTCAGCCCGCTGTCCTGCGCCGGGGCGTGCGGGATGACGATGAAGCGCACGACCTCGTCCGGCTGGAGCGCCGTCTTGCGGTAGGCGAGGAAGAACTCCGACAGCGGCAGGGTCCGCTCCCCGCGCACGGAGGCCAGCACCAGCCGCGCGTCCAGCGCGAGCAGCACCGGCGCCGTGTCCCCGATGGGCGAGGCCGTCACCAGGTTGCCCGCCAGCGTGGCGCGGTGGCGGATCTGCCGCGATGCGAAGACGTTGAGCATTTTCGCGAGCGCCGGGACCTCCGCTCCCAGCGTGTCCTCCACGTCCACCAGCGACGCGGCGCCGCCCACGTACCAGCCGTCCTCCTCGCGGCGGATGGCGCGCAGGTCCTCCACGCCCTCCGTGGAGAGCAGGAAGGGGTAGCGGCGGGACTTCTTGGTGATGTCCACGCCCAGCTCGGTGGCCCCGGCCACCAGCATCGCCTCCGGGTGCAGCGCGCGCAGCGACAGCAGGTCCTCCCACGAGGTGGGGCGCAGGAACAGCCCGTCCTTCGCCTCGTAGCGCAGGAGCGGAATGGGCGACGGGGGGCCTTCCAGCGAGACGCCGGGGAGGCCGGGGGCCTTCGCGTCACGGGTGGCGAGCGCGTCCATCATCGCGTCGCGGATGGGGCGGTAGCCCGTGCAGCGGCAGATGTTGCCGCAGAGCTGATCCGCCACGGCCTCCGGCGTCCCGGCGTCCTTCCGGCAATAGGCCTCCACCATGGAGACGACGAAGCCCGGCGTGCAGAAGCCGCACTGCGAACCGTAGTGCTTCACCATGGCCTGCTGCACCGGGTGGGGCGCGGCGCGGCTGCCCACGCCCTCCACGGTGATGAGCTCGCGCCCGGCCACCATGGGGAGCAGCGCGATGCAGCTGTTGAACGCGCGCAGGGTCTTTTGTCCCTTCGCGTCCCGGTCCACCAGGGCCACGGTGCAGGCGCCGCAGTCGCCCTCCGCGCAGCCCTGCTTGGTGCCCGTCAAGCCGCGCGAGCGCAGGTGGTCCAGCAGCGTGGTGTTGGGCGACGCGTCGTCGACCCGGACGGTCTGGCCATTGAGCCGGAACTCGAAGGGGGTGCTCATTCCCCGGAGGATAGCAGGGGCGCGGGCTCGGGCTGAGTCCCCACCCCCTGGCCCAGCCCGTGGTGGAGCTGGAGCAGCCCCGCCGCGATGCTCACCGCCACCTCCTGCGGCGCCTTGCCACCAATGGGCAGCCCCATGGGGCACTGGACCCGCCCCACCTGCCGGGCGGACATGCCCTTCGCCTCCAGCCGTTGCCGGAACCGCGCCCACTTCGTGTCGCTGCCAATCAGGCCGATGTAGCGCGCCGGCTTCTGGATGGCGAAGGCGATGATGTCCTGATCCACGTCGTGGCGGTGCGTCATCACCGCCACGTAGGTGCGCTGGTCGTCCCAGACCGCGCGCGACGCGAAGTCGTCCCAGGCCTCCTCGTGGCGGACCACGGAGGCGGGCACCTGCGGGGACTGGACCCACTCCGCGCGCTCGTCCACCAGGTGGACGCGGAAGGCCGTGCCCTCCAGGATGCGGCACAGGGCCTGGCCCACGTGGCCGGCGCCGAAGAGATAGAGCTGGGGCCCGTGGTTCACGGGCTCGACGAAGACGTCCACGACCCCTCCACAGCACTGGCCCAGCTTCGCGCCCAACGGATAGCGGATCGTCCGCGCCTCGCCCCGGTCCAGGCAGGCGCGGGCGTCCCGGAGCACCAATTGCTCCAGGTGGCCGCCGCCAATCGTCCCGTGGAACGAGCCGTCCGCGCGCACCAGCAGCTTCGCGCCGGGGGAGGCGGGCGTGCTGCCCTTGCACTCCGTCACCGTGACCACGGCGAACGGCGTGTCTCCCCGTGCCCACTCCGCCAGCTGGTGAACCCAGTTCCACATGACCGCCGCCCAGTCTGCCACGGCTGGCGCCGGGGCGCGGACGGACTGGCGAAGGTTCCGGCCCCTCTGTCCAGGACCCCGACGCGGGCCATTCCCCGCCAGCGCTCCCCTGGCCCCCTGCCGCGTGGACGGGGGGGGCAGCCCTCGTTGCCGACCGGGCGCGGCACACCACCTTTGCGCCAGACGATTTCCGTCCACCGGAATCAATCATCAATCAAGGAGATGACGTCATGGCCAATACCGACATCGAGACGCTGAACTCCTTCCTGCGCGGCGAGCTGTCCGCCGTGGAGACCTATCGACAGGCGAGCAAGCACATCAAGAGCGACATCGCGCGGACCGAGGTGGACGCGTGCCTTCATGACCACGAAGCCCGCGTGGTCGAGCTGAAGGAACGCATCCAGAAGCTGGGCGGCAACCCGTCGGAGAGCTCCGGCGTCTGGGGCGCCTTCGCCAAGGTCGTGCAGGGCGGGGCCGACCTGCTGGGTGAGAAGGTCGCCATCGACGCGCTGGAGCAGGGCGAGGACCACGGTCTGGCCGACTACAACCGGGACATGGACAAGCTCCATGGCGAAGCGCGCACCTTCGCGCGCCAGCAGCTCCTGCCGAAGCAGAAGCAGACGCACGACCGGCTCAGCCGCCTGAAGCACAACCCGAATCTGCACTGAGCGTCACGGATGCGCAGTGCCGGACATCGCGAGGCGCTCACCCTGGGTTCCGGGGGTGGGCGCCTTGTGGTGCATTTCACGTCACCGCATCCAGGCCTGGAGGTGGACGGAGGCGTGCGATATTCGAAGGGGGGTTCTTTTTCCGCCCGCGAAGGAGGCTGGAGCGCGCATGGGGCGTGAGCACGCGGCGCCGGGGCCGAAGGGGCCCGGGGCCGGCACCGAGAGCGAGGACGCAGGGGCCTCCCCGCGAACGCCCGACGTGCACGCCGAAGCCGGCCTGCCCCCCATCCCCTCCCCGACGTTCGCCGACACCAGCCACGCCGCGGGCGCGCTCGGCACCGGCCTGGAGGTCCTCTTCACCACCTCCGAGCGCGCCCTCCAGTGGGCGTGGCGCGTGCTCCAGCTGGCCCGGGGCGTGGTGGACGCGGGGCCCCGGGGCGACGCCTTCATCCGCGAGTCCCGCGCGTGCGTGGTGGACTTCCTGGACCACATCCCTCCGCACGTGCGCCGCGGCGTCGAGGAGGTGCTGGTCTTCTGCAACCTCTGGCAGGCCGTGGGCGCGCGGCTGCGCCGCCGGGGCAGCTTCGCGGCCAGCGACGACCACGCCTGGCGCCAGCTCAGCGAGGACGTGGAGCTGCTGCAGCGCGCCGCCCAGGCCCGGCTGGGCACCGCCGCCGCGCTGGAGCAGGGCCTGCTCAAGGACCTGGGCCGCCTGCGCGCGCTGGCCCTGTCCAGCGGCGCCACCGCCAACGAGGTGACGGTGGGCATGGAGGTCTTCACCCGCTGCATCGCGGAGCTGATGGCCGTCGCCAGCGCCGTGCGCCGCGCCTGGGAGGCCGCCGCGGGCGAGCTGGCCGAGTCCGCCGCGTGGCTGCGCGCGGGCGACCCGGCCTTCAGCGAGTGGCTGGCGGAGCACCTGGTCGACTCCGAGCCCGCGTGGGAGCGCACCCAGAAGATCGCCCGCTGGCTGCGCGACGTGGGCGCCTTCGCGGGCCAGCCCTGACGCGCTAGGGCTCCACCAGGATGCGGTGCCGGTGCAGCTCCAGGAGGATGTCCGGATCCAGGTCCGCCTGCTTGTGGTCGCGCAGGTGCTGGCGGACGGCCTCCACGGGCTTCTGCCCGGTGAACTCCACCAGCAGCGCGTAGGCCTCGCCCGGCAGCGCCACCGCCTCGTATTCGCTGTAGTAGCCCAGCGCCACGCTGCCGTCCGGCAGCCACTTCACCGTCGCCTCCGGGTTGAAGCGCAGCACGCGCGGCAGGGTGGGGGCGTTGGCCTGCGTGTGCAGCTTCTCCAGCACCTTCAGCTCGATGGTGCCATCCAGGCCCAGCAGCCGCTCCAACCCGTCGCGGGGGACCGCGCGCACCACGTCGAAGCAGGCCCGGTAGAAGTCCCGCTCCCTGCCCGCGTGCTCCTTCCAGAGCGCCGCGTACACCTTGGCCGGGGGCGCCGCGTCGTCCAGGTCCTCCACGGACAGCGGGGTGGTGGCCAGCTCCGGCTTGTCGCGCCCGTCCATGAGGAACTCCGGCATCAGCTGGAGCAGCGCGTGGCGCGACAGCTGGTACTCCGCCAGCGTCAGGTACGTCTTGAGCGACATCCAGAAGCGCCGGCCGTCCTGGCCCGCCACGTACTTGCAGAAGAACGTGGAGCACACCGACTCGCGGTAGGCCCAGATGGTGCAGCCCCCGGACTCCAGCGCGTAGTACGGGCAGCGCAGCGACGAGGCCCGGCCGAAGAACTGGTGCGCGTTCTTGTAGAGGTGGTTGAACTTCGCCGGCGGCTTCACCCACTGCGGGGTCACGCCGATGCGGCTGTCGATCTTCTGCTCGATGCGCCGGCGCCCCTCCGCCATCTCCGGCGTGTCGTCCGACAGGAGCGCGCCAATCAGGTAGTTGGGCAGGCGCGGGTAGTACGTGCAGCACTTGGTGTCCGGCCGGAACAGGTGCTCCACGCCGTCCACCGACTCCACGGCGGCCTGCGCGGAGGCGCGGCTCATGGCGCAGTTGGAGCAGGTGGCCTTCGTCTCCGTGGGCGCTTCCTTCTGGAAGAAGGCCGGGAGCAGGTCTTGGTAGAGGGCGGGCAGCGTCGAGAGGATGGAGGCCATGGGGTGCGGTGTCAGGAGGCCCCGCCGTCCCACTCCAGGTGGTACGTGATGGCCTCGGGCGAGTGGCGGGTGCGGTGCAGGTTGAGGCTCCGCACGCCAATGCGCAACAGCCCTTCTTCCAGCACGCCGTCCACGAACCCCTCCATCAGGTCGGGCTCGTTGAACCAGATGTCGACCTGGGCGGGGCCCAGCACGGTGAGGCGCGTCTCCGTGAAGTTGTTGGCGCTGCGGAAGTTGTGCTGCATGCGCTCGAGCGAGCGCATGGGCCCCACCACGCGCGCCAGCGTGAGGACGGCGCCGCCCATCAGCGTCTGCGAATAGCCTTCCATCATCCGGCGGCCCAGCATCCGGCGGGCCTGGTCCAGCGGCCGGTCGGGGTGCAGCGTGCGGGCCGTGTCGTCCAGGCACTCCACCCACGTGGCCAGGGGATACGCGGCGAGCAGCGGCATCTGGAGGTTCAGCCCCCGGGCCCGCAGGCGCTCCACCAGCTCCGGCCTCAGCGAAGGCATCAGCACCTTGCGGTACAGGCTGTCCACGGTGTTGCTGAAGATGACGCGCTCGTCCCGCATGGTCCCTGGGTCCTTGGTGGGGCCCCAGCGGCCCCGGGCGCGCATTCTTCGCCCAGGGCCCGGGAGGAGGCCAGTCCCCGGACGGCTCCGCCCCCACCGCGAGTGCGTGCGGTGGAGGCGGAGCAGGTGCGTCAGTAGCTCACGGACAGGGTCACGCCGCTGTAGGCGGTGTAGCCGTTGAGGAGGATCCACTGCCGGCCGTCGGTGGCCTGCGCCGCCAGGGCGCAGGTCTCGTTGTTGCCGGTCTTGTACGGACGGCAGCCGTAGGCCGACAGCGTGGGCTGCAGGCCGAAGCGCGTGTAGAGGTCCACGTCCCCGGTGCCGCCGGAGATGGTCACGGTGGACGGCGTGTTCGCGGGCACGTCGAAGCAGTAGTACCGCTTCGAGCCAGCGGGCCCGAAGATCATGGAGACGGTGGCGTTGTTGGGCAGCGGCACGCAGCCGCCGGGCGTCGGGCCCGGCTCGCCCACGCCCACCGCGAGCCACGCCGCGTCCACCGCGTCCTGGATGGCGGTGCTGTAGCCCAGGAGCTGCGCCGCCTGCCGCGTCGCTGCCTTCGCGGCGTAGAGGGGGGTGTTGGGGGTGAAGAGGTTCGCGTTGGCGTAGTAGAAGATGCGGGCCGCGTCCTCCACGCCGATGCCCGGCACGTTCACCGTCGTCTTGCCGCGCGGGTGCGTGCCCCCCTTGGAGAGCAGCGCGAACGCCAGGTTGGGCACGCCGGAGCCGTAGTGCACGTCCGTGCCAGAGATCAGGTCGAAGAGGTGGTCCACGGATTCGCCATCCTGGGCGGGGTCGTCCATGTAGCGCAGGGCGTCCCCGGTCGCGCCCGGCGTCCAGGCCAGCTCGCCGATCTGCCAGACGGCCGGCCCGGTGCTCCAGGTGCCCGTCGCCCAGCTGCTGCACGTGGCGGCGAAGATGTCCGACAGGGACTCGCTGAGCGCGCCGGACTCGCCGCTGTAGACGAGGCGAGACGTGACATCCGTGACGGCGTGCCCGAGCTCATGCACGACGATGTCCGGGTCCTCGCACGCCGGGCCCAGGTAGACCCCGTCGCCGTCACCGCACACCATCGTCGTGCCGTCCCAGTACGCGTTCGCGTACGAGTTGCCGTAGTGCACCTTCGCGGGCAGCTGGCCGCCGGTGCCGTTGTACGAGTCGCGGCTGAAGTTCTGCAGGAAGCAGTCGTGGAAGAGGCCCAGGTTGTCGTAGGTCTTGTCGAGGGTCGAGTCGCCCGTCTCCAACTGCCCCTCCAGCCGGCACCAGCCCTTGGTGGGGCCCCCCACCGAGCACACCTTGCGGTCGCGCGCGGCGTGGATGTCCGACGTGCGCAGCACCTGCGCGCCGTCCTGCGCGCCGATGAAGACGTGGTCGCGCAGCGCCATGCCATCCTCGCGCTGGCCAGACACCACGACCTCGAAGGCGCGGACCAGCGCCGCGTCCAGGGACGGGCGCACGAACACCTCCCGGGGGGCCTCCGCCGTGCTCCCCCGGGGCGACGCCGCCAGGGCCGCCTCCCGCGCGGCCTCCGCGGAGATGCGGGCCGGGTCCGGCACGGGCTCGCCGTCCCTCGCGGTGCCGTTCGCCGCGTACACTTGTCCCTGCGCATCCAGATGGAGGATGAGCTCCTCGTGCACCACCGGTAGGCCCGCCTTCACCTGCTGATAGCGCACGTGCGTGTGGCCCAGCTCGTCGCGCTGGATGCGCTGGGGCAGCACGTCCTTCGACGTCAGCCGGAAGGCGGGCAGCACGCGCCGCAGCGTGGGCTCCAGGAGCGCGTGCGCCTGCCAGGCGCTGGCCCCGGGGATGGGACGGCCCGTCGAGCCCAGGGCGCCCTGGATGAGGAGGGGGACGCCGTCCCCGTGCACGCCCATCACCCGCGCCCCAGGCAGCGCGCCCAGCGCTGCCTCCAGGTCTCCCCTCCGGGCCTCTGTCGAGGGAAGCGAGGAGGTGGGCGCCTCCGCCTCCGGACCTCCCGCGCCACAGGCGGACAACGTGAACGTCAGGCCAGCGAGGAACCAGCGGGTAATTCGTGTCATGGACCCTACCCCCGAGTGACGAACAGGTCTGTGAAGCCTCACAAGCAAAGCATGGAAATCTGACTGCGATTTCAATTCTTGAAAGGCATGGCCCTGGGGGCTGTAGGGTGACGGGGGAGGGCGCACGTCGGCGGTGGCGCTCCCACCTGGATGGGGAGCGGGCGTCCGGCCATGAACTCCGGCCGTTGTGACGCGAGGCGCGGTGATAAGGACGGCCCCGCTGTTACCTCCCGTCATCCGTTCGCAAGGACCTTCATGCTCACGCTGCGCGGGGCTCCGGCCCTCTCCGAATTCAGGCTCGCCAAGCTGCTCGTCCGTTGCCGGGAGCGCGTCCCCACGGTGACCACGCTCTACTCGGAGTTCGTGCACTTCGCGGACGTGTCCGCGCCGTTGACGGACGCGGAAGGGGAGCGGCTGGGGCGGCTCTTGGAGTACGGCCCGCGCGTGGCGAAGCGCGAGCGCACGGGCACGCTGCTGCTGGTGGTGCCGCGCCCGGGCACGGTGTCGCCCTGGTCCTCCAAGGCCACGGACATCGCGCACCACTGCGGCCTCTCGCAGGTGCGCCGCATGGAGCGCGGCATCGCGTTCTTCCTCACCGGTCCGGGAGGCCGGCCGCTGGACGCGAACGAGGCGGAGGGCGTGCAGGCGGTGCTCCACGACCGGATGACGCAGGCGGTGCTGCCCCGGATGGAGGACGCGGAGGTGCTCTTCCGCACGCACGCGCCCCGGCCGCTCACGCGCGTGGACGTGCTGGGCGGAGGCCGCGCGGCGCTGGTGACGGCCAACGGCGAGCTGGGGCTGGCGCTGGCGGAGGATGAAATCGACTACCTGGTCGCGCGCTTCACGGAGCTCAGGCGCAACCCCACCGACGTCGAGCTGATGATGTTCGCGCAGGCCAACAGCGAGCACTGCCGCCATAAAATCTTCAACGCGTCGTGGACGCTGGACGGCGCGCCGCGCGAGCGCTCGCTGTTCCAGGCCATCAAGAACACCCACGCCGTGAGCCCCGGGGGCGTGCTGTCCGCGTACAAGGACAACGCGGCCGTCATCGAGGGCTTCGAGGTGGAGCGCTTCTTCCCCCAGGGCGAGGCGCGCGAGTGGCGCACCGTGCGCGAGCCGGCCCACATCATGATGAAGGTGGAGACGCACAACCACCCCACCGCCATCTCCCCGTATCCGGGCGCGGCCACGGGCGCGGGCGGAGAGATTCGCGACGAGGGCGCCACCGGGCGCGGCGCGAAGCCCAAGGCGGGGCTCACGGGCTTCTCCGTCAGTCACCTGCGCCTGCCGGAGTATCCGCGGCCGTGGGAGGTGGCGTACGGCAAGCCGGACCGCATCGTGTCCGCGCTGGACATCATGGTGGAGGGCCCGCTGGGCGGCGCGGCGTTCAACAACGAGTTCGGCCGGCCCAACCTGTGCGGCTACTTCCGCAGCTTCGAGCAGCAGGTGCCCACGCCGGAGGGCGTGGAGGTGCGCGGCTACCACAAGCCCATCATGCTGGCGGGCGGCCTGGGCAACATCCGCCCGGGGCACGTGAAGAAGGCCCAGCTTCGCGCGGGCGACAAGCTCATCGTGCTGGGCGGCCCGGCGATGCTCATCGGCCTGGGCGGCGGCGCGGCGTCGTCCATGGCGCAGGGCGCGAGCGCGGCGGACCTCGACTTCGCCTCCGTGCAGCGTGACAACGCGGAGATGGAGCGCCGCTGCCAGGAGGTCATCGACCAGTGCTGGATGCAGGGTGACGCGAACCCCGTGCGCTCCATCCACGACGTGGGCGCGGGCGGCCTGTCCAACGCGTTGCCGGAGCTGGCGCACGACAACGACCTGGGCGGGCGGCTGGAGCTGCGCGAGGTGCCCAACGACGAGCCGGGCATGTCTCCGGTGGAGATCTGGTGCAACGAGGCGCAGGAGCGCTACGTGCTGGGCGTGGCGCCGGAGGACCTGGCGCGCTTCGCCGCCCTCTGCGAGCGCGAGCGCGCCCCCTTCGCGGTGCTGGGGGACGCCACCGCGGAGCAGGTGCTCACGCTCACCGACGCGCGCCTGGGCGACACGCCCATCGCGCTGCCCATGGACGTCCTCTTCGGCAAGGCGCCGCGCATGCACCGCGAGGGCGTGTCGCGTCCGCTGAAGCACGCGCCCCTCAGCATCCCGGCGGACCTGAAGGCCGTGGCGCACGCGGTGCTGTCGCACCCGACGGTGGCGGACAAGTCGTTCCTCATCACCATCGGTGACCGCACCGTGGGCGGCCACACCGCGAGGGATCAGATGGTGGGCCCCTGGCAGGTGCCGGTGGCCGACTGCGCGGTGACGCTGTCGTCGCTCTGGTCCACCACGGGCGAGGCCATGGCGGTGGGCGAGCGCACCCCGGTGGCGCTGGTGGACGCGGCGGCCTCCGCGCGGATGGCGGTGGGCGAGGCGCTGACGAACGTGGCGGCGGCGCGCATCGAGAAGCTGTCGGACGTGAAGCTGTCCGCGAACTGGATGGCGGCGGCGGGCAGCCCCGGCGAGGACGCCAACCTCTACGCCGCGGTGCACGCGGTGGGCATGGAGCTGTGCCCCGCGCTGGGCATCGCCATCCCCGTGGGCAAGGACTCCATGTCCATGCGCACGCAGTGGCAGGAGGGCGGCGCGAAGAAGGCCGTGACGTCCCCCCTGTCGCTCATCATCACCGCGTTCGCGCCGGTGCTGGACGCGCGGGGAGCGCTGACGCCCCAGCCGGTGGACGTGGCGGGCGACACGCGCCTGCTGCTGGTGGACGTGGCCGCGGGCCGTCAGCGCCTGGGCGCGTCCGTGCTGGCGCAGGTGCACCAGCAGGTGGGCCCCGAGTGCCCGGACGTGGACGACCCGGCCCTGCTGAAGGGCTTCTTCGCGGGCGTGCAGGAACTCCAGGCGGCGGGCGTGCTGCTCGCCTACCACGACCGCTCCGACGGCGGACTCTGGGCCACGCTCGCGGAGATGGCCTTCGCGGGCCACTGCGGCCTGGACGTGGACGTGTCCGCGCTGGGCGGCGACGCGGTGGCGGCCCTCTTCAACGAGGAGCTGGGCGCGGTGGTGCAGGTGCGCGCGGCCGACGTGGCGCGCGTGCGCGACGTCTTCTCCCGTCACGGGCTGGGGGCGCACGTCCACGCGCTGGGCCGGCCCACGCCCGCGCAGGTGGTGCGCGTGCGCCACGGGGGCCAGGAGCTGCTCGCGGAGGACACGGTGGCGCTCAAGCGCACCTGGTCGCGCGTGAGCTACGAGATCCAGAAGCTGCGCGACAACCCCACCTGCGCGGAGGAGGAGTACGCCGCGAAGTGCGACGCGAGCGACCCCGGCCTGTCGCCGGTGCTCACCTTCGACCCGACGGTGGACGTGGCGGCGCCGTACATCGCCCGGGGGGCGCGGCCCCGCGTGGCGGTGCTGCGCGAGCAGGGCGTCAACAGCCAGCAGGAGATGGCGGCGGCGTTCACCCGCGCGGGCTTCACCGCGGTGGACGTGCACATGAGCGACCTGCTCGCGGGCCGCGTGTCCCTGACGGACTTCCACGGCCTGTTGGCGTGCGGCGGCTTCAGCTATGGCGACGTGCTGGGCGCGGGCGGCGGCTGGGCGAAGTCCATCCTCTTCAACCCGCGCACGCGCGACGCCTTCTCCGCGTTCTTCGCGCGGCCGGACAGCTTCGGCCTGGGCGTGTGCAACGGCTGCCAGATGTTCGCGCAGCTGGGCGAGCTCATCCCCGGCGCGGACGCGTGGCCGCGCTTCGTGCGCAACGCGTCCGAGCAGTTCGAGGCCCGCCTGGGCACGGTGGAGGTGGCGCCGTCGCCGTCGCTCTTCTACCGGGGCATGGAGGGCAGCCGGCTGCTCATCGCCGTGTCGCACGGCGAGGGCCGGGCGGAGTTCCCGGATGCCGCCACCGCCGCGCGCGTCAACGCCTCCGGGCTGGTGACGACGCGCTGGGTGGACAACCGGGGGCAGGTGGCCGCGAAGTACCCGGCCAATCCCAACGGCTCGCCGCACGGCATCGCGGGGCTCACCACGACGGACGGCCGCTTCACCCTCACCATGCCGCACCCGGAGCGCGTGCACCGCACCGTGCAGCACTCCTGGCACCCGGCGGGGTGGGGCGAGGACGGCCCCTGGATGCGCATGTTCCGCAACGCCCGCGTCACCCTGGGGTGACGCGAGCGCGGGGCGGCCTCCTGGCTACTGGAGGAAGGCCGCCTTCACCGCGTCCAGCAGCGGGTTGGCGCCGGTGGTGGGGTTGGTGCAGCCCTGGTTCACGGTCCAGATGATGGTGCCGCCATAGCCCTGGGCCTTGGCGAAGGCGCCCTTGGCGGCGATGGCCCGGGGCCCGTCGTAGGAGATCCACGTCACCGTCCCATCCTCCGGCAGGTTCGGAGGGGCGAAGGTGAGGTAGTCGGCCTGCGCGGTGTCATCCCAGTGGTAGGTGCCCTTGGGGGCATAGCCGGTGATCTTCTTGTACGTGAAGGAGTTGTCCCCGCCGACGTAGTCGGACCAGTCGGTGAAGGGCTGGTACGGGCCGGTGATGTGGCGCCACGCGAGGCCGTAGAACGGGATGCCCATGCCCAGCTTCGCCTTGGGGATGCCCGCCTGCACCCACAGCGCCAGGCTGGAGGCCACCGACGTGGGGTGCACGCCGGTCTCGCCCTTGAGCGCGGAGGTGAACCAGGACTGCCACCCGTCCCACGGACCAATCATCTCGTAGGACATGACGTTCACCTGGTCGAGGTAGGGCGCGAGCTGCGCGTACCAGGGGTCCGCGTCCTCCGGGAAGTTGATGTTGATCCAATGGATGGGGAAGGTGAGCAGCATGTTCGGCCGCGCCTGACGCAGGGCCTTCACCAGGGCGAGCAGGTTCGGCCGGTCCGCCACGTCCACGGGTTCCCAGTCCAGGTCGAGCCCGTCGTAGCCGAAGTCGTCCATCGCCTTGAGCAGGTTGGTGACGAACTTCGTCCGGTTCGCGTTGGAGGCGGCGCCCACCCAGCCGTCGTGTTCACCGGAGCCGCCCACCATGATGATCGCCTTGCGGCCCGCGGCGTGCGCGCGCTGTGAGAGCGTGCGGGCGATCTGCGGACCCTGGTCGTTGTCGAACTGGGTGCTGAGCGTGCCATCCGCCTTCGGGACGGCGCGGCCCACGAGGATGTGGGTGATCGCGCTGAAGTCCACCTTCTCCGGCGGATAGTCGTCCGCGTTCCAGCCCGTGTAGTAGCCCGACACCCACTTGCCCGTCGCGGTGGGCGGGGTGACGACGATGGTGGCGATGGCCTGCTTGCTCGGGTCCGCCTGGCTCTGGGCGACCACCCGGTACGTGCCCGCGGTCGCGGGCGCCGCATAGACGCCCTGGGCGGTGACGGTGCCGCCGTTCTGGGCGGGATCCACGGACCAGGTGACCGCGGTGTTGGGGCTGCCCGTCACCGTGGCGGTGAAGGCCTGCGTGGCGCCGGGAGCCAGCGTGGCGCTGGTGGGGCTCACGGTGACCTGCACCGGCGCCGCGGCCTGCTCCACGCCGATGTCGTCGAAGTAGAGCGGCGCCAGCGTCTTGCCGCTGTCTTCCTGGATCCAGATGCCGGTGAAGCTCGTCCGGCCCGCGGGGATCAGCTGGCTCATGGGAACGCGGCAGCTGACCCACTTCCCGGCCTGGACGGCGCCCCCGTCACAGGTGGGCCCCAGGGGGACGCCCACCGGCTGTGACGCGCCGATGATGGCTCGCACGCGGAGCGCCACGTTGTTGCTGTTCGTCCCCCCGTGCACCTTCAGCACCAGCGTGTCCCCGGTCGCGACCGGCACCACCGTCGGATGGGCGAAGTACAGGCCCTCCCAGGGCCCCATCGTCACGGAGATGGAGTATTGGCCCGTCGCCACGGGATTGGTGTTGCTCAGGGAGTGGACCTTCGCCCAGGTGGCGTCCACCCATGGCGACGCCAGCTGGTCCTGGTAGATCCACGCCGTCGAGGCCGCCTGGGCGCTCTGCTCGGTTTGCTGTTCGGCTTGCGGGGCGGCCTCCATCCCGCCCATGTCCCCGGGGCAGGCCGCCAGCGTGAGGCCCATGAGCAGCGCGGTGGCCATCACCCCGATCAACCACGTTGTCGAATGTCTTCGCATGGCACTCCTCCCCGGGAAGGTGAGCTGGACTGGCTCACGCGCCGCGCCGTGATGGCGGGCTCCTTCAGCTTCGGGATGGAGGCTGGGCCGGGCACCCCGACCTGGAGGAGGCCAGGGGAGGTCCTGGCGGACGTGCTACGGGAGGAAGGCCTTCTTCACCGCGTCCAGTAGTGGATTGTCGCCGGTGGCGGGGTCGGTGCAGCCCTGGTTCAAGGTCCAGAGGATGGTGCCCCCATAGCCCTCCTGCTTCACGAAGGCGCCCTTCGCGGCGATGGCCTGCGGGCTGTCGTAGGAGATCCACGTCACCGTGCCGTCCTCCACCTGCTTGTCCGGCGCGAAGGTCACGTAGCTGGCCTGGGCCTTCGCGTCCCACCGGTAGGTGCCCTGCTTCGAATAGCGGAGGATCTTCTTGTAGGTGAAGGAGTTGTCCCCGCCGACGTAGTCGGACCAGTCGGTGAAGGGCTGGTACGGGCCGGTGATGTGGCGCCACGCGAGGCCATAGAACGGGATGCCCATGCCCAGCTTCGCCTTGGGGATGCCCGCCTGGACCCACAGCTCCAGGCTGGAGGCGATGGACGTGGGGTGCAGCCCCTGCTCCCCGCGCAGCGCGGAGGTGTGCCAGGACTTCCACCCGTCCCACGCGCCAATCATCTCGTAGGACATCAGGTTCATCTGATCGAAATAGGGCGCGAGCCGCGCGAACCAGGGGTCGGCGTCGTCGGGGAAGTTGGTGTTGATCCAATGGATGGGGAAGGTGAGCAGCATGTTCGGCCGCGCCTGGCGCAGGGCCTTCACCAGGGCGAGCAGGTTCGGCCGGTCCTCCTGCTTCACCGGCTCCCAGTCCAGGTCGAGCCCGTCGTAGCCGAAGTCATCCACCGCCTTGAGCAGGCGGGTGACGAACTTCGCGCGGTTCGCGTCGGAGGCGGCGCCCACCCAGCCGTCGTGTTCGCCGGAGCCGCCCACCATGATGATCGCCTTGCGGCCCGCGGCGTGCGCGCGTCTGGCCAGGGTCCGAGCGATCTCCGGTCCCCGGTCGTTGTCGAACTGGGTGCTGAGCGTGCCATCCGCCTTCGGGATGACGCGGCCCACGAGGATGTGCGTGAGCGCGCTGAAGTCCACCTTCTCCGGCGGATAGTCATCCGCGTTCCAGCCCGTGTAGTAGCCCGACACCCACTTGCCGGAGCCGCCGGGCGAGGGCGGAGGGCTGGCCGGTGTGGACGCGTCCACCACCACGCGGGCCTCGGCCAGCTGGCTGGGATCCGCCTGGCTCCGGGCCATCACCCGGTACGTGCCCGGCTTCCGGGGCGCCGTGTAGACGCCGTCCGCGGTGAGGACGCCCCGCTCGTTGCCCGGCTCCACGGTCCAGGACACCGCCGTGTTGTCGCTGCCCATCACCGTGGCGGTGAAGGCCTGCGTGGCACCCGGCGCCAGGAGGATGCCCCGCGGCTCCACCGCGATGCCGACGCCCTTGGCCTCCGGCGCGGCCCCGCGCTCCACGCCGATGTCATCGAAGGAGAGCGGCGGCAGCGCCTTGCCGCGGTCCTCCTGGAGCCAGAGGCCGGTGATGCGCGTCCGCCCCTCGGGGACCAGCTGGCTCATGGGCACGCGGCAGGTGATCCACTTCCGTGCCGCGATGGCGCCCCCGTCACAGGTGGGGCCCAGGGGCACGCCCACCGGCTGCTCCGTGCCGATGACGACGCGCACGCGCACCGCCGCGCCCTGGCCGTCCTTTCCTCCGTTCACCTTGAGGACCAGCGTGTCTCCCGGTGCCACGTCGAAGCCCGGGTGGCCGAAGTACAGCGCCTCCCACGGGCCCAGCGCCACGGAGATGGCACGCGCGCCCGAGCCCCCAGCGACAGTGGCGCTCAGCGAGTGCGCGCCGGCCCAGGTCAGGTCCTCCCACGGCGGGGCCAGCCGGTCCTGGAAGAGCCACTCCGTCGCGCGGCCCGGAGGCGGCGCGGGCTTCGGAGGGGGGGCACCCCAGGCCACACCGTGGAAGAAGAGCGCGGTGACGAGCGCCGCCAGGAGTCCGGTCGAGGTTCGGCGCATGTCGCTCCAGCAGGGGCGGCGGGGCAGGGACTGGCGGGGGCCCGGAAGCAAGGGGAACCCCACGTCCGGGGCGGGTGCCTGAACGTGGGGAGCGGCGCGGCGGCCTGGGGTGCCTACGCCTGGACCAGCTCGATGGGGCTGCCTTCCGGGACGTGCTTCATGGCCACGGAGTTCATGCAGTAGCGCAGCCCGGTGGGCGGCGGGCCATCCGGGAAGACGTGGCCCAGGTGGCCGTCGCAGCGGGCGCAGCGGACCTCGGTGCGCACCATGCCGTGGGACACGTCGCGGATCTCCGTGACGGAGTCGGGCGACAGCGTCTGGGTGAAGGACGGCCAGCCGGTGCCGGACTCGAACTTCGTCCCCGATTTGAAGAGCGGGTTGTTGCACCCCGCGCACACGTAGGTGCCGGGCGTCTTGGTGCCGAGGAAGCAGCCCGTCCCCGGGTACTCGGTGCCGTGCCGTCGCAGCACGTCGAACTCCTCGGGGGTGAGGCGCTTGCGCCACTCGTCGTTGGAAAGGTTGAGCTTGTCCGCCATGGGTCCTCCTCCACGTTTCGGGCCTGGGCCCGGAGCACCGCGTTGGATGCTCCGCCGCGTCCTGCGTCGCACCGTATACCAGGGAGGCAGGCGGGGGGCTGGCACTCCGGCGTGACCCCGCACGTCCCAGCGGGCCTTGCCGCGCGTGGCGAACAGAGCGGTGCGCCATTTGTACTTCTCCGGAGCACCCCGCCCGTCACGAGGAGTTTCCCCATGCGGATTTCGGAGCTGATGCACAAGGACGTGGAGACCATCGACGCGGGGGAGTGCCTGCGCGCCGCCGCCGAGCGGTTGGACACCTGTACGCTCGGCGCGCTCCCCGTCACGGAGCACGGTGAGCTGGTGGGCCTGCTCACCGACCAGGACCTCTCCATGCGCTCCACCATCCACGGACAGGACCCCTACGTCGCCACCGTGCGCGACGCGATGACGGCCGCGCCCGTCACCTGCTCGGCGGACGACACGCTGGATGACGGCGAGCGCCTGATGGAGGAGCACCGCGTGAACCGGCTGGTGGTCGTGGACGCGGAGCACCGCGCGGTGGGCATCCTCCGCCGGGACGACGTCGCCTCCGTGCCCGACACGCTCCTGCGCCCCGGCGAGCCGCTGGAACACCTGAGCCTCTACTCCTGACCCTTCGACGGGCCCGGCGCCCCCCCTTCGGGTGAAGGGAGGACGCCGGGCCCTGGTTCACGTCGACGCGCTCAGCCCGCCACGGCCGGCTGACACGCCGCGGACAGCCACGCCACGGCCTCGTCCAGCGGCAGGTCGCGCTGGGCGCCGTCGCGCTGGCGCAGGCGGACGCCCTGGGCTTCCACCTCCCGGCCTCCCACCACCGCGAGGAAGGGGACGCCGTCCTCGTGCGAGCCCAGGACCTTCTTCGACAGCGACTCGTCCCGCACGTCCGCCCGGGCGCGGCAGCCCGCGCGCCGCAGCCGCGCGGCCAGCGCCTCCGCGTACGCGGCGGCCCCCTCGCCCACGGAGGCCACCACCACCTGCTCGGGCGCGAGCCATGCGGGCAGCGCGCCCCCGTGGTGCTCCAGCAGGACCCCGATGAAGCGCTCCAGGCTGCCGAACAGCGCGCGGTGAAGCATCACCGGGCGCAGGCGTTCTCCGGACGGCCCGGCGTAGTGCAGGTCGAAGCGCTCCGGGAGCACCAGATCCAGCTGGATCGTCCCGCACTGCCACGCGCGGCCCAGCCTGTCTTGCAGCACGAACTCCAGCTTGGGCCCGTAGAAGGCGCCCTGGCCGGGCTGCTCCATGCAGCTCAAGCCCGCCTGCCGCGCGGCGGACTGGAGCCACGCCTCCGCCTGGTCCCAGACCGTGTCATTTCCCGCGCGCGCCTCCGGGCGGCTGGAGAAGGCCACCTGCACGTCGTCGAAGCCGAAGCCCGCGTAGAACGCCTTGAGCGAGCGCACGAAGCGGACCACCTCGGCCTCCACCTGCTCCGCCGCGCAGAAGATGTGGCCGTCGTCCTGCGTGAATTGGCGCAGGCGGAACAGGCCGTGCAGCGCGCCGCTGCGCTCGCTGCGGTGCACCAGCCCGAACTCCCCCAGGCGCAGGGGCAGGTCGCGGTGGCTGGGCGCCATGCGCTGCACGAGCTGGATGTGGCCCGGGCAGCTCACCGGCTTGAGCGCCAGGTGCCGGTCGCCTTCCTCCAGGCAGAACATGTTCTCGCGGAAGTTCTCCCAGTGGCCGCTGCGCTCCCAGAGCGGCTGGGCGCAGAGCTGGGGCGTGCGGACTTCGCGGTAGCCCTCGTCGCGCATGCGCTGGCGGACGTGCTCCTCCAGCAGCCGGTACAGCATCAGTCCGCGCGGGTGCCAGAACACCATGCCCGGGGCTTCCTCCTGCAGGTGGAAGAGGTCCAGGCGCTGGCCCAGCGCGCGGTGGTCGTGTTCGTCGAGCATTGTCGTCTCCGTGTGTCGGTCGGGTTGAAGCAGCCGGGGCCGGACACGGGGCGTGTGAGGTTGCACGGTCGCCCCGGCCGGACTTCGGCGGGGCGGGAAACCGTGCGCTCGTCAGACCCCCGACACGCGCACCGCACCCACTCCCGCCGAAGCGGTGGTGGTGGTGGTCGCGGTGGTGGCGATGACGAGGTTCACGCGACAACAAGTGCTCCCGTAAGCACGGAAAGTCAAGCCGTGCTCCGGGGCAGGGGGGCTCAGCCCAGCAGCGCCATGAGGCCGTACAGGCCCACGAACAGGTAGAAGAGCGACTCGCCGGCGATGAGGCCGCCGCCCACCAGCGACATGGTGCTCATGTCCTCCGGCAGGACCGTCTCGCCAGGGGCGGGCGGACGCTGGAGGCGCTTGGAGACGGTGTTGAAGGCGGACGTGAGGATGCCGCCCGCGCCGAACCAGATCGTCGCCGGCAGCGCGATGAAGCCGCCGAACGCGTACGCGTAGGGGCTGGCCAGCACCACCGAGTCCATCACCCAGCCCACGCCGAACCCCGCCTTCGAGCCCTGCACGAAGCGCAGGTACGCCGGGTGGCGGCGGACGACCTTGCGGAGGATCTCCAGGGAGAGCCCGATGGCGAGGCCGATGAGCAGCGCCTTCACCTTGTAGTCCGACAGCGCGCCCAGGTCGCGGATGGCGCCCACGAACTTGTACGTCATCGCGGAGCTCCACTGGCCCACGTGGGTGTCCGGGTGATCCAGCTGGTTGACGGACAGCACCGGGTAGGCGCCCATGAACACGCGCGCCAGCGTCACGCACAGCACCGCGCCCATGCCGATGCCCAGCACCTGGTAGCGGAACTGCACCACGCGGTTGGTGCCCAGGCGCCACCCGGTGGAGCGGTCCTGCTGCATGTCGCAGCCCACCGACGTGGAGATGAGCAGGATGGAGGACGCCATCAGGCCCACCAGCGGATCCTTCAGCCCCAGCAGCGACATCAGCAGCACCGACATCACGAAGGCGCTGGAGATGGGGTTGTTGTCGCTGATGCCGTAGGCGATGCCGTTGATGAGGACGAAGAGCAGCGACAGCGCGAGCCCGAAGAGGATGAAGCCCGGGGGCTGGTGCAGCACCTGCGTGGCCACCACGACGACGGCCGCGCCCCAGCCCACCACCCAGGCGATGAGCCGGGGCACGTTGACCTTCTTCCACGCCGGCTCGTCGTCCACCGGCGCCTGCGCGCGGCCCCGGATGCGCGCCACCGCCTGCACCGCCAGCAGCGACAGGTCCACCAGCGCCGCGCCGCAGATCATCGCGAGCGAGATGAGGAAGCCGATCTTCCGGTACGGATCATTGGGCCCCAGCCACCCGATGTCGCGCAGGTACGGGGTGAGCGCGAAGCCCACGAGGCCCATGCCCATGGTGGGCACGGTGATGCGGCTGCCCACCACCATGCCCGCGCCCACCGTGGAGCTGCTCACGCTGAGCGCGGCGACCGCGGCCACCTTCTCCGTGAGCCACGCGGCCAGGATGCCCAGGCCGGTGCCGCCGCCCAGCTTCGCGATGGAGGCCTTGAGCAGGCGCTTGTCCGTGAGCGCGCGCAGGATGTTGGCCACCGCGTAGCCGGACGGGTAGTCCAACTGGAGCTTGTCCACGAGCAGCGGCGTGTAGAGCATGCCCACGCCCACGCCGAACATGCCCACGCACCCGACGAAGAGCATCAGCTGCCACGCGGGAGGCTGGGGCATGCCCAGCCACACCATGGCCTGGATGAGCACGGACATGGCGCACAGCGAGGCCACCGACGCGGCCATCGTCTGCATGTAGTTGGCGCCGTGCTTGCCCTCCGCGCCGTAGCCGTAGGTGACGACGCTGCCGAGGATGCCGGAGAGCACCTGGCTGGCGACGAAGAAGCCCAGGCTGAAGTTCATGTACGACGCGGCCACGCCTCCCAGCGGGCCCAGGATGAAGATGGCCACCGTGGCGAGCAGCAGGTGGTACTTCCAGGTGTCCACCGCGGGCAGGAAGCGGAAGCGCGGCGTGACGGCGTCGGGCACGGAGGACAGGGGGGCGGAGGGCTCCGGGGGGAGCGGCGCGGCGGGGTGGGCCATGGGTGCGGACGAGGGTACCGGCCCCGCCGGGAGCCGACAACTCGGGTCGTCCCATCGCCGAGCGCGAGCGGCCCGGCGGCCGGTCGCCCGTGGAGTCCCCTTGCGAAGGCCGGTGCTCCGTGCGACGTCGCACCGCATGCGACTCACCCTGCACCGCGGCGTCAGCCTGGCCGTCCTCGCCTCCGCCCGCACGGAGGCCGACCATCACGAGGACCTGGGATGCAGCATCCAGGGGCCCACCGCGCGTCCGGTGCGCCGCGCGCAACTGCCGCTGAAGCGCCACATCGCCGCGCTCGGGCGGGAGGGCGCGCTGCGCGAGGCCCAGGCGCTGATCCGCTGGCTGGAGCAGACGCCCCGCTACGCCGCGCTCTGCCAGGGCACGAAGCGGCGCATGGGGCGGCGCGTGCTGCGCGAGGACGTCCTCTTCCCGGATCCGCTGCGCCACCGTCCGCGCGTCCTGCACCTGCGCCAGGAGTCGCTGGGCCTGGATGTGCCGGTGCGCGCGAAGGACTGGCCGGCGGTGGCGGACCTGTTCGCCGCGCTCGCCCGGGGCGCCACGCGCGAGGAGCTCCGGGCCCTGGCCTCCGCGCCGGTGGTGGGCGAGCTGCTGGGCGACCTGTCGCAGGCCGGATGGCTCACGCGTCACGCGGGGCCGGTGCGGGTGCCCGCGCCGGGCGCCCTCTTCGTGGGACACAACACGGTGCTGGTCTCGGGCAGGGAGGGGCGCGTGCTGGTGGATCCCTACTTCCGTCCCGCGGGTGACGTGGACCTGCCCGGCTACGCGCCGTTGCAGGCAGGGGACCTGGGGCGGGTGGACGCGGTGGTCATCACCCACTCACACGGGGACCACTTCCACCTGGGCTCGTTGCTGCCCCTGCCGCGCGACACCCGCATCTTCGTGCCGGCGGTGGCGCGAGAGAGCCTCTTCTCCACGGACTGCGCGCTGCGGCTGGCCCAACTGGGGTTCTCGCGCGTGGAGGCCCTGCGCTGGGGCGAGCAGCGGCAGGTGGGCGACGTGACGGTGCACGCGCTGCCGTTCCACGGCGAGCAGCCCACGGACGGCGAGGGGCCCCACCCGGACCTCTTCAACGAGGGCAACACGTGGCTGGTGCGCTCGCCGGACTTCTCCGCGGCCTTCTTCGCGGACGCCGGCCATGACGTGCGAGGGGACATGGACGCGGTGTGCCGCCGGGTGCGCAAGCAGCAGGGCCCGGTGGACGTGCTCTTCTGCGGCGTGCGCGGCTTCCGGCTGCCGCCCATCTTCTTCGGCTTCACGACGTTGGATGCGTTCCTCGTCAACGTGCCCCGCGACGCCCTCACCACGCCGCAGCGGCTGATGGCGGGACCGGAGGAGGCGCTGCGCTACGGACAGCTGCTGGGCGCTCGCTATGTCGTGCCCTGCGCGGATGGCGGCGCCCCCTGGTACTGGCGCGAGGGCATGGGCCCCCGCTACGCCGGCTATCCGGGCGAGCCCGTCGCGGGCGCCAGCGCCATGGATGAGAATCCGGACGCGGATCCGTATCCGGAGCGGCTGGCCCCGGTGCGCGAGGAGCGGGGCGAAGGACCGGAGGCGCTCCTGCTGCGCCCCGGCGAGGCGCTGCGCTGGCGCGGGAAGCGGAAGCCGGAGGTGTCCCGCACGCCGGGCTTCGAGTGGCCCTTCGGCGACTGGCGCGAGCCCGCGCTTCAGCCGCCTCGCAGCGCGTCGCGCGCGCGCCAGAGGGCGGCCAGGTAGAGCGAGCCCAGGGCGGCGAGGCAGGCGAGGCCCACGTTCACGTTCCAGTGGATGACGCGGCTCACGTTCCAGCCGTAGAGGTCCACCAGGGTGCTCGGGTCGCTCAGGCCCACGCCCTCGATGCGGCCGAAGGGGATGCGGTCCGCGTCGGTGCGTGCCCCCCACCACTGCTCGAAGCCGTCCATGAACGCCGCCGCGCCGATGACGACGAAGCCCCAGCGCAGCGCCTGCTGGCGCAGGTAGTGGCGCTCGGGCACGTAGAACGTCGCCATCAGCAGCGTGCCCAGCACCATCAGGCCCGCGTCTCCGCCAAAGAAGGTGAGGGCCTTGGCCTGGGCGTGGGTGAGCCCGAACGTGCACACCGCCTGGAACCCGAGCAGCACCCCGCCCACGCCCACCCAGCTCCAGTGGCGGCGCTTCCAACCCCGCCACGCCAGCGCGCAGGACAGGGCCGCCATCACGAGGATCATGAAGACCGACCGGTCCTCGGACATGTGCGTCACCCAGAGCGTGGGCGTGGCGCTGAAGCCGCAGAACCACGCCGTGACGGCGTGCCCCAGCTCGTGCACCGGCATCGTGAGGAAGATGCGCAGCAACGCGTGGAAGCCAGGCGAACGGACCGCGAGGAGGGCGACGACGAGCGCCGCGGGCAGGACGCCCACTCGCAGCCACGCCTCGAACCGCGCTTCGGCGCCGTCGCGGTCGTCGAAGGGGAGCTCCGGCGTCGCGGGCGCCGGCATCGCCTCCACGTGGGGCGGCACGAACGAGGGAACCGCGTGGGCCTCCAGCGCCTCGCGCAGCGCGAGCCGTTGGTCCTCCGCCTCGCGCAGGGCCGCGTCGCGGGCCTCGCGGTCGCGGGCCTCGGCCTGCTGGGCGGCCGCGCGTGCCTCCGCGCGCAGGTAGATGACGCCGCAGGCCGGGCACTCGGGCCCGGTGGTTCGGGGCGCGCTACAGCGGGGGCAGCGGGCGGACGGAGCGCTCACGGAAAGCCAGATTCTAGGAGCACCGCGAGCGCGACGAAAATCACCTGAGATGGAGCAGGGGGGCCGTGCTGGGTGAAGGCAGGCGCCTGCTCCCTGGGGCCGGCGGTGAAAGGCCGAGGGTCCCTTGCTCCAGCGTGTCATGCCGCTTCCGGCCTTGACGTTCCAGGCCCCGCTCCCCCATGTCGGAGCGATGGACGCCGACCTGGACATCCGCACGCGGGGACGGACGGCTCCCGGACGCCTGCGCGCGCTGGATGCGTACCTGTGCCACTTCGAGTCCGAGCTCCTCTCCCGGAACGACGACGCCTGGGCCCGGGCCGCCTTCGTGGACGTGGGCTTCGGCGAGCATCCCTGGACCACGCTGGAGAGCGCCGTGGCCTTCCGCGCGCTCAACCCGGGCCTGCCCGTCGTCGGCGTGGAGCTGGACCCCGAGCGCGCCGCCGCGGCCGCGCGCGCCCACGCGGCTCCCCGCACGCACTTCCGCGAGGGCGGCTTCGCGCTGCCCCTGGCCCCGGATGAACCCGCGCGGCTGGTGCGCGCCATGAACCTGCTGCGCCAGGGCCCGCAGGAGCGCATCCCAGAGGCCCACCGCGCGATGGCGCGGGCGCTGCTGCCCGGGGGACTGCTGGTGGAGGGGAGCTCCGACACGGAGGGGGCGGTGCTGGTGGCCCACCTGCTGCGTCGGGTGGCCGGGGACGACGCGCCCGTGCGCGAGGGCCTGCTGTTTCACACCGACTTCTCCCGGGGCTTCGCGCCGCTGCTTCTTCGCGACTGGCTGCCCCGGGACCTGCGCCGCCGCGTCCGCCCCGGCGAGCCGATCCACGCCTTCTTCCAGGCCTGGGATGCGGCATGGAAGGCGGCGCGCGCCGCCGGCCATTCCGCGCCACCGGAGGCGTTCGCCGAATCCGTCCTCCGGCTGGCGCGCACGACGCCGGGTGTCACGCCCGACGCCTGGCTGCTGCCCCGGGGCGGCCTGTGCTGGCGGCCTCCCGGGGGGATCGCCCCCTGAAGTCAGCCCCGCCCCTGGGCGCGCAATCGTCTGGGGAGACCGTCGCAAGCGCAGCGGGAAAAGGTATCCTGCCGGGAATTGGGTTTCCGGTGGGGTCCCGACCCTCCGGACTCAGACGGCTCGACATGAACAGGCACCTTCTGACGCTTCTCGCCGCGGGGCTGATGGCCAGCACCTCGGTCGCCGGCCCGTCCACCCCTGATCTCGGGGGAGGCCGCCTCGCGCAGCGCCCCGACCGCCATTCCCGTCGTCCTTCCGCGCGGCCCCGCCGCGAGGCCGACCCCGCGAACCTGGAGCATGAGATGGAAGAGGCCGCTTACTCCGATGAGGCCCCCGCGGCCGTCATCGCGGCCCGTCCCCCCGCGTTGCTGTTCTCCGCCAACTTCTACGGCACCCTGGCCGCGGCGCGGTGTCTGGGCCGTCATGGGGTGGACGTGACGGTGGCGGACACCGGCCGCTTGGGGCCCGCGAGCTACTCACGCTTCGTCAGTCGCCGGGTGCAGTGTCCGCCGGAGTCGCAGCCGGAGGCCTTCCTCCAGTGGCTGGTGGACTTCGGCCTGCGCGAACCCGTCAAGCACGTGCTCTACCCGACGAGCGACGAGCTGGCGTGGCTCATCTCCGCGCACCGCTCCAAGCTGGAGGACCTCTTCCACCTCTACGACCCGGGCGTGGACGCGGTGTACGGCCTGCTCAACAAGCGCCGCCTCTACGAGGTGGGCACGGAGGTGGGGCTGCACCTGCCGCGCACCTGGTTCCCCCAGTCCGAGGAGGACCTGGAGCAGGTGCGCCGCGAGGCGAACTTCCCGGTGCTGCTCAAGCCCACGACGCAGATCCTCCACGCCACCCACCGCAAGGGCCAGCCGGTGGCGTCCCCGGACGACCTGGCGCGCGAGTACCGCGAGTTCGCGCGAGACACCTACGCGCCCATGCTCGTGAAGTTCGACCCCGCCGTGGTGAACCCCATGGTGCAGGAGTTCCACCCGGAGGCCGCGGAGGGCATCTACAGCCTCTCCGGCTTCGTGGACGAATCCGGTGAGCTGTTCGAAGCCCGCGCCGCGATGAAGGTCCTCCAGCGTCCGCGCCGCCTGGGCGTGGGCGTCTGCTTCGAGTCCGCGCCGCTGCGCCCGGACCTCGTCGCGGGCCTCACCCGGCTGTGCAAGCGGCTGGGCTACCACGGCGTCTTCGAGGTGGAGTTCATCCAGACGAAGGACTCCTACCTCCTCATCGACTTCAACCCGCGCTTCTACGGGCAGATGGGCTTCGACATCGCGCGGGGGCTGCCCCTGCCGCTGCTCGCGTACCACGCCGCCACGGGGGACCGGGACGCGCTCACCCGCGCCGTGGAGGACGCGCGCGAGGCCTGCTCCGCGCATGACGACGCGGTGTTCTGCAACCGCATCGCGCTGGAGATGCTGCTCAACCTCCAGCGGCTGTCCGGCGCGCTGCCGGCGCACGAGGCCCGGCAGTGGCGGGAGTGGTTCAACCTCCACAAGGCGAAGGCGGTGGATCCGCTCATCGACCGGGACGACATGATGCCCGCGGCGGTGGAGCTGGCCACCATCTCCTACGGGGCCGCGCGCCACCCCCGCGCCTTCCTGCGGATGATGGTCCTCAACCGCTAGCTAGCCGGCGGCGGCCGTGCGCGGGGGCGCGGAGCCCGGGTCGTCGAAGGTGATCAGGTCCTCGTGCGTCTCCGCCCGGCGCAGCAGGCGCACCTGCCCGCCCTCCAGGCCCACGATGGCCGGTTGCGGGAAGGAGAAGGAGGTGCCGAAGGGCACGAAGTACGCGCCCGCGTCCATGATGGCCAGCGTGTCGCCCACCTTCAGCTCCGGCAGCCGCACCGCGTGGTACAGCGTGTCGGCCGGGGTGCAGATGGGGCCCACCACCGTGTACGCCCGGTGCGCCGGCGCGTCCGGCCGCTCCACGTGGAAGAGCTGGTGGTATTCGTTGCGCACGCACTCCGCGTGGTTGATGCCCATGTCGAGCACCGCCCACATCCGCTCGCCGCCCTCCTTGAGCGCGTGCACGCGGCCCAGCAGCAGCTGGGTGTTGCCCGTCATCGCCCGGCCCGGCTCCAGGAAGATGCGCGGCCGCTTGCGGCCCTGCTTCGCGTAGTGCGACTCCACCTGGGCCACCACCTTGGCCACGTACCGCTCGATGGAGAGCGCCGCCGCGAAGTCCGGCGCGGGCAGGTCGCGCTGGAAGGTGAGGTTGAGCCGCCAGTCCCGCTGCTCGATGTGCTCCACCGTCGGCGTGCAGAGGCTGCCGCCCAGGTCCAGCACCTCCAGGTCCAGCCCCAGCTCCCGGTGCAGCTCGTCCGCGAAGTCCAGCACGGAGGCGACGAAGGCCTCCAGCTCCGCCTCCGTGCGGATGAGCTCACCCCGGTGCGCGTGCAGGCCCACGACGTCCAGCGTCCCCGCCGCCAGCGCCTGGCGGTACGCCGCGAGCGCCTCTCCTCCCGCGATGGGCGTGCCGAACTGCGACGTCCAGCCGGTGGCGGTCGTCACGCGCACCGCGACGCGGGGGCGCTTGCCCAGCTCCGCCGCGTGGCGCGCGAACACGTCCAGCTCCTCGCGGTGGTTGGCCGCCAGCAGGCCGATGCCCCGGGTGATGGACTCGCGGATGGACGCGTCCGACTTCACCGGGCCGTTGTAGACGATGCGCTCCGGCGCCACGCCCAGCTTGAGCGCGAGCCACAGCTCGTAGGCGGAGATCACCTCCGCGCCCACGCCCCGCGCGTGCAGCGCGGACAGCACGCCCGGCACGGGGTTCGTCTTGTACGAGTAGTACACCTCGCAGCCGCCGGCCGCCCCCGGGGGCACCGCCTGGAACGCGTCCGCGTTGCGGTGCAGCGCGGCCAGGTGCACCACGTGCAGCGGCGAGCCGTGCTCCCGCGCCAGCTTCGACAGCGACACGCCCTCCAGGAACAGCCCCTGGCCGGCGCGCGACTCCAGCTCCCACGTCCCCGGGGGGAGGGAGGCGCGCGCGGGGGCCATCGCGCGTTGCACCACGGGCCCCAGGGTCTGCTTCAGCTGCCGCTTGGCGGTTCCAACGAGACGACGGCGCAGGCTCACGGGGTGGGGCCCTTTCAGGAAGCGTCAGGCAGCTTGAGGGGGAGGAAGCGCGTCAGGCCGAAGCGGCCCTTCAGCGCGCGCGTGGCCAGCTGGAGCAGGCGGTACTCCAGCTCACCGTGTTCGCGCCGGTACTTGTTGTGGATGATGGCGTTGGACTCCGCCACGGACTTCTCCACCTTCTCGCCCTTCTTGCCCAGGTCGTGCATCAGCGACGGCTTGCCCACGCGGTAGTTGAGGATGGGCCGGTTGACGTAGACGTGGCCGTAGCGGCGGATGCCGCGCAGGTAGAAGTCCACGTCCTCGTAGACGGGGATGTTCGGATCGAACCCGCCCAGCGGCTGGAAGTACTCGCGGCGCACCATGCACGCGGAGTTCACGTACAGCGTGCCCAGGAACAGGATGTGCGCCACCGTCCAGGCGCTGTTGGGCGTGGTGGCCCCCACCTTCGCGACCCGCTCGAAGTAGGTGCTCTTGTCCTCCAGCCACTCGGGGTCCTCGCTGAAGGGCACCACCCAGCCCACCGCCACGCCCGCGTCCGGCCGCGCGTCCAGCGCCGTGACCATCGACTTGAGCGCGCCCTCCGCCAGCAGGTCGTCGTCGTCCAGGAAGTGCAGGTAGCGGCCCCGGGCCAGCGTGGCGCCGTGGTTGCGCACCAGCGCGGGCCGGCCCTTCGACGGCACCTCCTGCTTGAAGTAGCGCACGCGCGCGTCGCCCATGCCCTGCACCGCGTCGCGCGCCGTGCCCTCGGCCGAGTCGTCCAGGACCAGCACCTCCACCTGGACGCCTTCCTGACGCAGCGCGGAGTGGATGGCCTCCACCACTTCCTTCTCGCGCTTGTACGTCGGCATCACCACCGAGACATCGATTGAGGACATATGCCCCGGACTTATACCGGTGGCGCCCCACGACTGAGAAGCCAGCCCGCGACACCCCGTGTCCGGGGCATTTCGCCACGGGGGCATTCCGCCCCAGGTCCCCCCTGTGTCCGGCTTCACCCGCCCGCTGTTCGAGGAAGCGGACGCGCTCCGTCGACTGCAAGAACGGCACGGTTTACAGGGCAGGCGCGACAGACTTGCCACACCGTGGCCGGCCGCCCGCGGTGCTTCAGAAGCTGGCGATGGCGAAGTCGAACGTGTGGGGTTCCTCCGCCACGTCCCCTGCGGCGGAGCAGGGGGCCGGGCCGTCCTCGTCGAGGAACGCGCCGCTGTAGAGGGGGCCGTCCGCCTCCTCGGGTTCCATCAGCGGCCATCCGGGGTGCAGCTCCTCGCGGGCCATGGGCGTCCATCCCTTCGCGCAAGCGCTACGGCGACGAGCCAGGGCTTGCAGTCGTTGTGCCACCTTCGGATACGAACAGGCCCGGCCATCCGGGTCGGTTTCGACGGAGGGTGGGTCGCCGGACGGGCAGGCATGGCTTGACGCGAAGCCCTGGGGCCGACAGGAAGGGAACACCGATGGCCGTCCTGCTGGCACATGAAATCGAGAACCCGCGTCCGTGCAGCTACCTGCCGGAGCGGGAGGCGTCCCTGGAGACGCTGTTGATGCGCGACGTGACGGCCCAGGAGTACGAGCACCTGCTCGTGCGCGGCTGGAGGCGGTTCGGGCCGCAGTACTTCCGGCCCGCGTGCGCGGCGTGCCAGGAGTGCGTGTCGCTGCGCGTGCCGGTGGCGGGCTTCACGCCCAACCGCAGCCAGCGCCGGGCCCGCGCGGCGTGCGCGCACCTGCGCGTGGAGGTGGGGCCGCCGCGCGTGGACGAGGAGCGCCTGTCCCTGTACCGCGCGTGGCACGCGGAGCGGGAGACGGCGCGCGACTGGGATGCGTCCGAGCTGGGCGCGCGGGAGTACTCGCTCCAGTTCGCCTTCCCGCACCCGTCCGCGCGCGAGGTGGCCTGGTACGACGACAGCGACCCGGCCGGCCCGAAGCTCGTGGGCCTGGGCCTGTGCGACGAGACGCCGCGCGCGTGGAGCGCGGTGTACTTCTTCTACGACCCCGCCTACGCGCGGCTGTCGCTGGGCAAGGCGAGCGTCCTGTTCCAGGTGGAGCTGGCGCGAGAGCGGGGCATCCCATACGTCTACCTGGGCTACCGCGTGCTGGCGTGCGACTCCCTGCGCTACAAGGCCGGCTTCCGTCCTCACGAGCTGCTGGAGGGCCGGCCCGCGCTGGACGCGCCGCCGGAATGGCGTGCCGCGCCCGAAGCACCGCCGGAGCCGCCGGGCGCGTCCTGACACGTCCTGACGCGGTCGGACGCAGGGGCCGTCAGGCGCCGCCGAGCAGCGCCGCGTCGAAGAAGTCGCGCAGGTGGTGCGCGTACGCCTCCGGGGCCTTCTTCGCGTACTCGCCGTGGTGCGCGCCGGGCACGACCCAGTACGACTTGGGTTCGCACGCGGCCTGGAACAGTGCGTCCTGGAGGAACGCGGGCGCGTACGGATCCACGTCGCCGTTGATCAACAGCAGCGGCCGGCCCTTCAAATCACACAGGCGCTTCATGGGGTCCACCGCGTCCACGTCCACGCCGGACAGGCGCAGGGTCCACAGCACCGGCTGCACGCTCAGCGGGCCCCACTTGCCGTAGCTGTAGCGCGTGTCCGCCTCCAGCGACGGGTACGCGCCCGCGGCGGCCACCGCCTTGAGCCGTGGGTCGTCCAGCGCCCCCAGCATCGCGGTGGTGCCGCCCATGGAGAAGCCCAGCACGCCCAGCCGGGAGGGGTCCACGTCGTCGCGGTGCGAGAGGAAATCCACCGCCGCGCGCAGGTCCTCGCGCTCGCGGTCGCCCCAGGTCACCAGGTCGCCCTCGCTCTCGCCGTGGCCGCGCGAGTCGAAGAGCAGCACGCCGTAGCCCGCGCGAGAGAGCACCTCCGCTTCGAAGAGCATCTGCGTGCGGTTCTCCGCGAAGCCGTGCATCACCGCCACCGCCGCGCGGTTGCGCGAAGGCAGGTACCAGCCGCGCAGCGTCAAGCCATCGCGCGTGCGCAGCGCCACGTCCGTGCGCTCCGCGAGCATCCCGGCGTCGAGCGGCCTCAGCGACTGGCGCACGGGGTGCATCACGGCGCGCGCGGTGCGGACGTTGCGCAACGCGATGACGGCCACCACCGCGAACGCCCCCAGCAGGGCGAACGCGAGAAGCCGGAGGGGAGGGGGACGGATGGGTTTCTTCACGAGGATGGATTGTGAGCCTATACCCAGCGTCCGGTTCCCGGCAGCAGTCCCCCCCGGGTTGTTGATTCACCAAGCAGTGAAGGCCGAGTCCCGCCCCACATGGCGCACCGGGGGTGCCGTGGCTGGAGGTGCTGACATGACGCCCGATGTCTCCGTGGTGGTGCCCACCTTCCGCCGTCCCGCGCTCGTGGTGGAGGCGGTGCGGAGCGCGCTGTCGCAGGACGGCGTGCGCGTGGAGGTCCAGGTGCTGGACGACAGCCCGGAGGGCTCCGCGCGAGAGGCGGTCCTCGCGCTGGGGAACGCGCGCGTGCGGTACGTGAAGCGCGACGTGCCCACCGGCGGCAACCCCGCCACGGTGCGCAACGAGGGCTGGCCCGGCGCCACCGGCCGCTACCTGCACTTCCTGGACGACGACGACCGCGTGGCCCCGGGCGCCTACCAGGCGCTCGCGCGGGCGCTCGACGCGCACCCGGAGCGGGGCGTGGCCTTCGGACGGGTGGAGCCCTTCGGGGACGACCCCGCGGTGCTGGCCCGGCAGACGGCGTACTTCGAGGACGCGGCGCGCAGGGCCCGCGTCGCGCAGCGGCTGGGGTCGCGGCGCTGGATGGTGGCGAACATGCTGTTCCGGCCCACGGTGCTGGTGAACTCCGCGTGCCTCATCCGCCGGGAGCTGTTGCCCGAGCTGGGCGGCTACGACACGCGGCTGCCGCTGGTGGAGGACGTGGACTTCTACCTGCGCGCCATCCGCCGCGCGGGCGCCGTGTTCCTGGACCGCGCGGTGCTGGAGTACCGGACCGGCGCGCCCTCGCTGATGCACAACGAGCGCGACGCCAGCAAGGCCATGAGCGCCTACCGGCTCATCCACGAACGCTACCGGCGGGAGTGGGGCGCGGTGGAGCACACCGCGCTCAAGCTCGCCACCCGTACCGTCCTGCGGTGGCTCTGATGCGCCTCTTCGTCCAACAGGTGGACACGGTGGAGGGGTTCCACGCGCTGGGCCCGGAGTGGCGGGCGCTGGCGGAGCGGGTGGGGCAGGGGCTGCCCTTCGCCACCTGGGAGTGGAACATCACCTGGTGGCGCCACTTCCAGGAGCAGCGCCACAGCGTGCGCGACCACCTCTTCGTGCTCGCGGTGAGGAGCGCGGACGGGACGCTCCGGGCGGTGGCGCCGCTCATGCGCACGGAGCGCCCGGGGTCCGGCCCCGTGCGCGCGCGCGTGCTCCAGTTCCTGGGCGCGGACCCCAACGTCACGGAGCTGCGCGGGCTCATCTGCGCGCCGGAATGGGAGGCCCCCGCCTACGCGGCCCTCACCCGGCATCTGCGCGCGCACGCGTCCGAATGGGATTGGATCCTCTGGTGCGGCATGGACCTGCAGGGGCCCGCCATGGGGGAGCTGTCCCGCATGGCGCCGCTCACGCCGCTGCGCGAGGTGCCCGCGTATGTGTTGCCGCTGGCCCCGACCTGGGAGGCGTTCAAGGCGGGGCGCTCGCGCAACATCAAGGAGTCGCTGCGCAAGTGCTACAACTCGCTCAAGCGCGACGGGCTGTCCTTCACCTTCCAGGTCGCGCGGACGCCCCAGGAGGTCGCCGGGGCGCTGACCGACTTCTTCCGCCTGCACCAGGCCCGCGCGGAGGCGGAGGACGCGGGCGTGCGGCACCGCGACGTGTTCGGTTCGGAGCAGGCCCGGGGTTTCCTCACGGACCTCTGCCAGCAGCTCGCGCGCCAGGACGCCGTGCGGGTGTTTCAACTGTGTATTGGCGGCGCCGTGGTTGCCAGCCGAGTCGGCTTTGTCCGCGGTGACACACTTTATCTCTACTATTCCGGTTATCTGCCGCGCTGGGGGGACTACAGCGTGATGACCACCACCGTGGCGGAGGCGCTCCAGTACGCCATCCAGCAGGGGCTGAAGGTGGCGCACCTCTCCTCGGGGAGGGACGTGTCGAAGCTGCGCTGGGGACCCCAGGAGATCCAGAAACACGACGCCCTGCAACTGTCTCCAGAGTGGCGGGGGCGCGCGGCCTTCGCTACCTATCGCAAGGTGCGTGAGCTATTGAGCAACGAGCAACTCCAGGGATGGGCCCGTCGGACGCTCGCGCGCCGGGCGGGAGAATAAAAATCATTTCTTACCGGGAATCCCAGACATTGGACCTGCAGGCGCGGCGAGACATGACGGCCTCGGTCCCTGAGCGGCGGCGAGTGCTGTTCACGCTCGTCTTCATGGGGACGGGCGGCATCGAGCGCTCGGTGTGCAACGTGCTGGCGGGCCTGGACCGGGAGCGGTTCGAACCCTCGCTGTTCTTCCACCACGGGCCGCCGCCGCCGGACACGCGCGGGCGGATCCCCTCGGACGTGCCCATCTCCTGGGGCGTGGGGGTGGAGGCGTACCGGCGCTGGGAGCTGCCCCGGATGCTCTGGCGGCTGTTCCACGAGGCGCGCAAGGCGGACATCATCGTCTCCGGACAGGAGGGCCGGGCGGCCCTGCTGGCGCGGATGGCGGGGGCCCTGCTGGGCAAGCCGGTGTTGGGGATGGTCCACTTCGATTGGGGGGCCTTCCACCGGGAGCAGCCGCGGCGCCAGCTCTGGGGCTTGAAGGTGCTCTACCCGGGGATGGACCGCATCGTGGCGTGTGGCTACGACTCCGCGAAGGCCTTCGCGGAGCTGGTGAACGTGGACCGGGAGCGGCTGGAGGTCATCCCCAACTTCGTGGACGCGGAGCGGATCCGCGCCGCGTCGGACGCGCCCCTGCCTGCCTGGGCGGAGCCGGTGTTCCAGAAGCCGGTGGTCATCGCGGTGGGACGGCTGGAGCCGCAGAAGTCCTTCGACGTGCTCATCCGCGCGCACGCCCGGATGCGGGCGGCTGGCTCCGACACCCACCTGCTCATCCTGGGGGTGGGGTCGCTGGAGGCGGACCTGAAGGCGCTGGTGGAGGAACTGGGCGTGGGGGCTTCGGTGTTCATGCCTGGGTATGCCGACAACCCGCATGCGCTGATGCGCCGGGCCACGGCCTTCGCCTTGTCGTCCCGCTTCGAGGGGCTGCCCATGGTGCTGTTGGAGGCGCTGGCGCTGGGGTGCCCCATCGTCAGCACGGACTGCCCCTCGGGCCCTGCGGAGGCCCTGGACGGGGGCCGGGCGGGCGTGCTGGTGCCCATGGAGAACGACGGGGCCATGGCGGAGGCCCTGGGCCGGGTGGTGACGGACGGGGACTGGCGGGCGCAGCTGCGCCAGCGGGCCCTGGCGCGGGCGGAGGAGCTCTCCGCCGAGCGGGCCCTCAAGGCCTGGGAGTCGCTGCTGGCGGAGGTCTGAGGCGGTCCGCCCCAGACGGGAGGACAGGCGATGGGGTCAGGAAAACCTTGCCCCCCCTGTCCGGCTTCACGAGGATTCGCACCCATCATGACGACGACGAATGAGACGCAGGGCCTCAACTTCCTCCAGGAAGTCGTTGAGGAAGACCGGCGGACGGGAAAGCACGGCGGACGCGTGCACACCCGCTTCCCGCCCGAGCCCAACGGCTACCTCCACATCGGTCACGCCAAGTCCATCGCGCTGAACTTCGGCCTGGCGCAGCAGTATGGCGGCAAGTGCAACCTGCGCCTCGACGACACCAACCCGCTCACCGAGGACACGGACTACGTGGAGTCCATCCAGCGCGACGTGCGCTGGCTCGGGTTCGACTGGGACGACCGGCGCTTCTTCGCGTCCGACTACTTCGACCGGCTCTACGCCTTCGCGGAGCAGCTCATCTCCCAGGGCCAGGCCTACGTGTGCAGCCTGTCGCCGGAGGAGATCAGCCAGTACCGCGGTGACTTCACCACCCCGGGGCGGGACAGCCCGTACCGCACGCGCACGGTGGAGGAGAACCTGGACCTGTTCCGCCGGATGAAGGCGGGCGAGTTCCCCGACGGCAAGCACACGCTGCGCGCGAAGATCGACATGGCGTCGTCGAACCCCGTGCTGCGCGATCCGCCCATCTACCGCATCCGGCACGCGCACCACCACCGCACGGGCGACACGTGGCGCATCTACCCGCTCTACGACTTCGCGCACTGCCTGTCGGACGCCATCGAAGGCATCACGCATTCGGTGTGCACGCTGGAGTTCGAGAACCGCCGCGTGCTGTACGACTGGATCGTCGACGCGCTCATCAAGGGCGACCGGCCCTACCAGTACGAGTTCGCCCGGCTGAACCTCACGTACACGGTGATGAGCAAGCGCAAGCTGCTCCAGCTGGTGACGGAGCGGCTGGTGTCCGGCTGGGATGATCCGCGCATGCTGACCATCAGCGGCCTGCGCCGCCGGGGCTACACGCCCGCGTCGCTGCGCGACTTCGCCAGGCGCATCGGCGTGAGCAAGTCCGACAGCCTCATCGACATGGGCGTGCTGGAGCTGAGCATCCGGGACGACCTCAACGAGACGGCGCCGCGCGCGATGGCCGTCCTGCGCCCGCTCAAGGTCGTGCTGGAGAACTACCCGGAGGGGCAGACGGAGGAGCTGGAGGTCGCCAACCATCCGCAGAAGCCGGAGCTGGGCACGCGCAAGGTGCCCTTCGGCCGTGAGCTCTACATCGAGGCGGAGGACTTCCAGGAGGTGCCGCAGAAGGGCTTCTTCCGCCTGGCGCCGGGCAAGGAGGTGCGCCTGCGCGCGGCGTACTTCATCAAGTGCGAGCAGGTCATCAAGGACGCGGCGGGCAACATCACGGAGCTGCGCTGCACCTATGACCCCGCGACGCGCGGCGGGGACTCGCCGGATGGCCGCAAGGTGAAGGGCACGCTGCACTGGGTGCCGGGCAACGCGCCCGTCGCGCAGGTGCGGCTGTACGACCGGCTCTTCTCGGTGGAGCAGCCGGACCGCGACAAGGAGAAGGACTTCAAGGCGTTCCTCAACCCGAACAGCCTGGAGGTCGTGGCCGACGCGCGCGTGGAGCCGGGGCTGGCCGCCGCGAACCCGGGGGACCGCTTCCAGTTCGAGCGCCTGGGGTACTTCTGCGCGGACTCGCTGGACTCCAAGCCGGGCGCGCCGGTCTTCAACCGCACGGTGACGCTGAAGGACTCGTGGGTGAAGGAGCAGAAGAAGTAGGGCGCTGCTTCCAGGCCCCGCTGTTGAATGAAGCCCCGGGCCTGTCCGCCCGGGGCTTCGTCGCTTCTCGAGCCGGTGTCGGTGATGCCGCTCCCGCCCCGCCCCGTGGGGTGATGGCGGGGGGCGGGGCCGGTCGTTCAGGCTGGCGTGGGCACTTCGCCCCTGCCTCCGGAGGCCGTCCCGTCATGGTGCCCCAGCCGCTGCCGCGCCCCTGGCTTCCGCCGACGTACGCCGAGGTGGAGGCGATTGTCCGGATGCAGGATGCCGCCCTGCGCAACCTCCACATCACCCAGGCGTACCACGTGCTGAAGCTCGCCTTCACCGCTGTGCTGGGGGACGTGGACGTGTCGTGGTGTGGCTTCGCCACCTGGGCGTCGAAGACGGCGGGGACGTTCATCCGCAAGGACATGGTGTCCGCGCTGGAGCGCAACCTGCTGGCTCGCGCGGAGGACCTGATGCGCACGCTCGGCGTGACGCAGGCGCGGCTGTTGGTTTCGTGGGGATTGCCGTCGGCCGTGAGCGCCGTGCTGTCGCGGGTGATGGAGCCGGTGGTGGACGGGATGGCGAAGCAGGTCGCCATCGGCAACCTCATCGTGTTCGAGGACCTGGGGCCGCTCTACGTGGCGATGCTGGAGCACTTCACCGGCCCCGGGGGGATGGGGCCCGCCGCGCTGGCGCGCGTGGTGTCGCGGCTGAAGCCGGGGCCGCTGGAGACCGGGGGGCAGGACCTGCTCATCCAGGCGGCGCGCGCGTACCAGGACGCGCTGCGCGTGGCGCGCCCCAAGGACCGCGCGGAGCGGGTGTTCCTTGCCAACGCGCTGGTGGGCTACCACGAGCAGACGCGGCTGCAGGGGCCCATCGTCGGGGCACTCGGGGCGCCGTTGAAGGCGCTGTTCCTGGTGAACCTGCTGGAGCTGTTCCGCACGAGGGCGTCCGGGCTGCCGGAGCCGTGGTTGCTCGCGGCCTTCACGCCGCTGGCGGAGCAGCTGGAGCGCTGCTGGCGCGAGCTGATGACGCGGGAGCTGATGACGCTGGAGCTGCCGGACCGGACGCTGCGGTTGGGCGAGGACATCCCGGCGCTGACGCCCTCGGCGGACTTCCCCAGGGACCTGCTGCGGCTGGAGCACCCGGAGCTGCTGCGGCTGATGAAGCGGCTGGACCGGACGCCGGACGACACGGCCGGCAGCGCGGCGCGGGACTGGGGGGCCTTGAGCGACCGGATGAACCTGGTCGTGGACCTGTTCCGTTCGCGGCAGCAGGACCGGGGGCTGTACCAGGCGCCCTTCACGCCCTCGCAGGTGGAGGCGTTCCAGCACGGCCGGATGCCGCACGGCCGGCTATGAGCGAGGGGGCGCCTCGCGGGTCATCTCCACCATGGTGGGGCGCCAGCCCAGCCGTTCGAAGAGCCGCCGCGCGGATTCATTCTTCGCGGCGGTGGAGAGCACGACGCGCGGGGCGCCCATGTCGGTGAGCCGCTGGACCATGGCCTCCGCGAGCAGCCGGCCGGTGCCGGTGCCCCGGGCCTTCGCCTCCACCCAGATGTCGTGCAGGGCGCCGTGCTTGTCGAGGAGCATGTTCCAGTCCACGCCCTCCAGCCGTCCGTAGCAGTAGCCCACGACGTCGCCGTCCAGCTCCGCGACGAGCACCACGGCCTCCTGGGGGCGGCGGGCCTCCTTGCCCAGCCACCAGCGGTAGCCGGCCTCCACGTCGTCGGGGACCATGAAGCGCTGGGCGTCGAAGCCATGGTGCTGGTGCGCGAGCGCCGCGCCCATGCGGCCGAGCGCGGGCGCGTCCGAGTCCTTCGCGGGGCGGATGATGACGGGCATGCGTTCTCCAGGAGGCGCGGGTGTCGGCTCCAGGATGGGCATCGCGGGCCGCGTCTGTCGAAGCCTTCCGGTGGGAAATGCTCAGCGGGCCACGCGGGCGAGCGCCGCGCCGATGCCGTGCTCGACGACGCTCCGGTAGGGGCCCTCGGAGACCTGGGGGAGGGCGTCGAGGGCCTGCTGATAGTGGGCGCGGGCCAGGGGCAGGTCTCCCTGGTCCTCGGCGCACCGGCCCAGGTTGAGGTGCAGCGAGGCGAAGAAGGGGCGCACGCGCGCGTCATCCACGGCGAGCGCCCGGTCGAGCGACACCTGGTTCCAGTGCCGCGTGTCCTCGGGCGTAGGCTGGTGCCGCGCGAGGTAATGCGCCGCGATGCAGGCCTCGTAGTCGTCGGAGGCCACGTCCCACGCACGCTGGAAGCAGTCGCGGGCCTCGTCATCCCGCCGCGCCAGCTCCGCCTGAATGCCCTGGCCGCACAGCTTCACGACGGGATTCTCCGGGTCCATGCGCCGCATGATGCGACGCGGGGACGCCTTCCGCCTACCGGGCCTTCGCGCGCATCGGGGGCGCCTGGCGCTTGCCATCGCGCAGGCCCGTGCGCGCCATCTCCACCAGCCCCCACGCGGCCACCAGGGCGAACACCGCGCCGCCCAGCGTCACCAGGTAGTTCACGAAGCCCGTGCTGCCGCACTCGATGCACGCGACGGAGGGATCCTCCGGCTCGTAGTGCAGCGTCACCGGGGCCCCCGTGGGGTAGTGGCGCGACACCGCCTGCGCGTCCGCGAGCCCGCCGGAGCCGTTGCCGTCGAAGGCCACCGTGTCGGACGTGTACGGGATGCCGTTCACCTCGTAGCGGTAGCTCACCTCCGGCCGGAAGCTCACCGCGCGCTTGCTGCGCAGCGTCTCCACGCGGGAGCTCAGCACCGTGCCCTGCACCGTGGGCCAGTCCTTGCTCACCTTCGAGCGGTACACCATCCGCCCACCCGCGAACGCCAGCGCCACGCCGATGCCCAGCAGGGCCAGTCCCATCAGCCACTTCATCATCGCTCGAGTCCTTGCCGCGCCCGGCCGTCCCGCCGCCAGCGCTGAAGTCGCAAACCCCCAGGGATTGCAGCCACCGGGCCAGCACGCCTTCCCTCGGAACCGATGCACGCCCCCACGGGGCATTTTTCCCCGCGAGGGGCAATCCGCCCCAATCCATCCCCTACCGTTGGTTTCCAAAGCAGCGCCGAGCGGGCAGACTGGCCGCCCTCCATGCCCGCACTCGCCCATGAACTCGAAGTGGCCCGGCGCATCGCGCGTCAGGCCGGTGACATCCTCCTCCAGGTCTACGCCACCGACTTCTCCGTCACGGACAAGGCGGGCGGCGCCGGGCCCGTCACCGTGGCCGACGAGCGCGCCAACGCCTTCATCGTGGGCGAGCTGCGCAAGGCCTTCCCGGCGGACGGCGTGGTGGCGGAGGAGAACGAGGACGCCTCCGACGCGAAGCGCTTCGAGCGCTGCTGGTACGTGGATCCGCTCGACGGCACGCAGGAGTTCGTGAACCGCAACGGCGAGTTCGCCATCCACATCGGCCTCGCGGTGGAGGGGCGCGCGGCGGTGGGTGTCGTCTACCGCGCGGTGGGTGACGTCCTCTATTCGGGCATCGTGGGCGAGCAGGGCCATGTGGAGGACCCCCAGGGCCGCCGTGCGTTGCGCGTGTCCGACGTGGCGGATCCAGCGGCGCTCCGGCTCGTCGTGTCGCGCTCGCACCGCTCGAAGACGACGGACGCGGTGGTGCAGCGGCTGGGCATCACGAAGGAGACGGAGTCCGGCTCCGTGGGGCTCAAGTGCGGCCTGCTGGCCGAGGCCCGCTGCGACCTCTACGTGCACGTCAGCGACAAGAGCTACCGCTGGGACAACTGCGCGCCGGAGGCCGTCATCCGCTCCGCGGGAGGCGTGCTCACGGACCTGGCCGGAGCGCCGTACCTGTATGACGGCTCCGAGCTCCAGAACCGCCGGGGCCTGCTCGCATGCAACGCCGCCGCCTTCGACCGGGTGCTGCCCGTCGCGGCGCAGGTGGCCCGCGAGGCCGGCCTGCTGAAGTAGTCAGCGGGGCTCCGCCGCGCGGCGCAGCTCGCCATACAGCCGCGCGAGGTCCGGGAGCTGGTAGCTGGCGTTGAGGCCGCTCGGATTGGGCAGCACCCACAGCCGCGTGTCGCCCAGCGTCTCCTCCTGCGGCCCGAACCTCGCCTTCGGCCGCGCGAAGGCCGTGCGGTACGCGCCCAGCCCCAGCACCGCGAGGAACGCCGGACGGCAGCGCTCCACCTTGCGCGCCAGCGACTTCGCCCCCTGCGCGTAGTCCGCCGCGTCCAGCTGGTCCGCGCTCGCGGTGGCCCGGTCCACCACGTTGGTGATGCCCAGCCCGAGCGCCAGCAGCTCTCCCTGTTCGGACGGCAGCAGGCGCCGCGGCGTGAACCCCGAGGCATGCAGCGAAGGCCAGAAGCGGTTGCCGGGCCTCGCGAAGTGCATGCCCACCACCGCCGAGTAGAGGCTGGGGTTGATGCCGCAGAAGAGCACCCGCAGGCCCGGGGCCAGCAGGTCCGGCACGGTGCGGCCGGTGGCCGCGAACAGTTCGTCCTTCGTGGGGCGGTGGAGCTTCATCGCGTGGGCTTGCAAGGGGTGGAACCTAGCGGGCTGGATGCGGGCCCGCACGTGCACGCGCCTGGACGGGGCCCGGGCAGGGGAGGGGCCGGGCGCCTTTCCCGGCGACAGCGCCCCCTTTCCGTGGGCAGAGTGCCACCCCGTGTCCGAACCGACTCCGCCCGCGCCCTTCCGCTTCCGGCCCGGGCCCCCGCACTGGCTCGCGCTCGCCGTGAGCGTGTTGCCGCTCGCGCTCTATGCGTTCTCCTCGCGCGAGGGCGACCTGCCGCTGTACTTCAACACGGCCCGGGCGTTCCTGGACGGCGCGGTCCCCAACCGCGACTTCCGCTTCGAGTACCCGCCCTACGCGCTCCTGTGGTTCGTGCCGGCGACCTGGGTGGGCGGCGACGTGCGCGGCTTCATCCTCGCCTTCGGCCTCCAGCTCACGCTGTTCGACGCGCTCATCAAGTGGCTGCTCCTGTCCGAGGGCGCGCGCAGGTGGGGGACGGGGTGGCGCGCGTGGGTGCCGTTCGCCGCGTACTCGGTCGTGAGCTGGATCCAGAGCCTGCACTACCTCAAGCGCTACGACCTCCTCCCCGCGGCGCTGACCCTGTTCGCGCTGGTGGCCCTGATGCGCCGCCGCGAGGGCTGGGCCGGCGTGGCGCTCGCGGTGGGGGCCGTCACCAAGCTGTACCCGGCGGTGCTCGTGCCGCTCGCCCTGGCCGTGTGCTGGCGGCGGGGCGCGAAGCCCACGCGCGCGCTGGTCGCGGGGCTGGCCGCGGGCGTGTTGCCCCTGGTGCCGCTGAGCTTCGTGTGGCCGTGGTGGAAGTTCGCGTCCTTCCACGTCGAGCGGGGCCTCCAGGTGGAGTCGCTGAGCGCGGGCCTGCTGTGGGCCGCGCACCTGCTGGGGTTCGCCCACGCGCAGTGGGTCCACGCGCCCGCCGCCTATGAGCTCCAGGGGCCGGATGCCGAGGCGGTTCGCGCCGTCACGCGCCAGCTGTGGGTGGCGGGCTCGCTGCTGGCCGCGGCGGTGTCCGTGCGTGGCGCGTGGCGCAGGCCCCCCGTGCACATGGAGGACCTGGCCCGGCTGGCCGGGGTCCCGCTCGTGGCCTTCGTCATCCTCAATCCGGTGCTGAGCCCGCAGTACCTCATCTGGCTCACCGGGGCCGCCGCGCTCGCGCTGCTGTCGGGCTCGGTGGGGCCGGCCGCCGCGCTGCTGGTGGCCGCCGCCATCACCCGGGGCATCTTCGCGGGGAGCACGTACCGGACGGGAATCCAGCCGTCGTTCACGCTGCTGCTCCTCGCCCGGAACGCGATGGTGCTGGGCGCGGGAATCGCCTGGGCCCGCGAGGCCTGGCGGCTGGGATGGCCCGGTGTCGAGGCGCTCCCCGAGGCGAAGGACGCTCCCTCGCCGACCCTCTCGGGCGGCTAGGCCCGCCTGCCTGCCTGGCGCCCATGAGGAGGTCATGGGCACCGAGGCCGCTGCGAAGCGCTGGCCTCGCTGTTAGGGGGAGGCCATGGCCCGACCGGTGAACATCAACGCCCTGCTGCCCGTGGAAGCGGACTTCCAGCGCGAGCGCGCCTCCGGGTTGCGCCGCTCTGGCGACAAGCTGGAGGAGGCGCTCGCGCACCTTGCCCAGGCGGAGCAGGCGCTGCGCGCCCTGCGGGGCATCGCGCGGATGGAGGGCTACGCGGCGTACCGCGCGGTCTGGAAGGAGGCGGAGCGGCTGCGCTGGAACCTCACCGTGCAGCGCGAGGCCTGCGGGCTGCGCAACCACCGCGACCTGGACGCCATCTACCCGCTGCCGCCCCTGTTGAAGGAGTGACGGCCCCTCGCCTCACGGGGCGGTGCGCCACGCGGCCACGGCGAAGAGCACCCAGCCGGCCAGGAAGCCCAGGCCGCCCAGCGGCGTGATGGCGCCCAGCACGCGCACCCCGGAGAGGGCGAGCGCGTAGAGGCTGCCGGAGAACAGGACGATGCCCGCGAGCATCGCCCACCCGGCGGAGGACAGCAGCGCCGAGGGACGCACCGCGCCCAGCAGCCCCACCGCCACCAGCGCGAGCGCGTGGTACATGTGGTAGCGCGCCCCGGTTTCAAAGATGACCTGCAGGTCCTGGGAGAGCCGGGCCTTCAGGGCATGCGCCCCGAAGGCGCCCGCCGCCACGGACAGGAAAGCGTTCACCGCGCCCACCACGAGCCACCACCGCATCATCGAGTGCCTTTCTTCGCGCGCTTGACTGCGGCACGCTACACCGCGCCTCAAGGCAGCGTCCTGGTTGAACACGCACCCGCCCCAGCCGCTCCCATCCCGATGATGACTTCCCCTTCCTTCCAGCAGACCCCGTCGATCCCCTTCGAGCTGCGCCAGTCCCCCATCCAGGGCATGGGCGCCTTCGCCACCCGCCGCATCCGCAAGGGGGCGCGCATCATCGAGTACATCGGTGAGCGCATCACCCAGTCGCAGGCGGACGAGCGCTACGACGACGAGTCGATGGAGCGCCACCACACGTTCCTCTTCAACCTGGATGACGACACGGTGCTGGACGCGGGCACGCTCCACAACGAGTCGCGCTACATCAACCACTCGTGTGAGCCCAACTGCCAGTCGCTCATCGACAAGGGCCACATCCACATCTACGCGCTGCGCGCCATCGAGCCGGGGGAGGAGCTGACGTACGACTACGCGTACGAGCGCACACCGGAGATGGACGCGGAGGCGGAGGCCCTCTACGTCTGCCGCTGTGGCACGCCCTCCTGCCGGGGCACCATCCTCGCCCCGGACAAGAAGGCCCCCGCGCGGCGCAAGAAGCCCGCGCGCAAGGCCAAGGCTCCCTCCAAGTCCAAGGCCGCGTCGAAGTCCAAGGCCACCTCCAAGGCGAAGTCCGGGGCGAAGACGAAGAGCCCCTCGCCCGCCGCCGCGAAGAAGAAGCGGGGCACCCAGCGCGCGAAGTCCCAGGGCCGCGGCCGTCGCGCCGCGAGCTGAAGCCCCAAACGGACGCGCGCACTCCGGGGCCGGGCATTAGAGTGGGGGGCGTGAACGACGTCCTGCGCTTCCTGCTCACCGAGGCCCCCGACTCTCCTTCGCTCGACTCCGTGGACGCCTGGTGGCGCCGGCACCTCGCGGTGCTGCCGCGCTTCCCGGCCCCGGCGGACCTAGCGCTCGCCAGCGGCTTCCGGATGGACCGGCTGGGGTTCGCGTTCGCCTCCGGCTACCAGGCGGCGCTGCGCTCCCTCTTCCCCCAGCTCCCCGCGGACCGGCGCGTCGCGCTCTGCGCCACCGAGTCCGGGGGCGGGCACCCCACCGCGATGCAGACCCAGCTCACGCCCTCTGGCGCGGGCTGGAAGCTGGACGGCGTGAAGACGTACGTCACCCTGGGCACGCACGCGGAGGTGCTGCTGGTGGTCGCCTCCGAGGGGCGCGACGCCCAGGGCCGCAACCGCCTGCGCATGGCCGTGGTGGACGCGAAGACGCCCGGCGTGCAGGTGGAGCAGCTGCCGCCGCTGGGCTTCATCCCGGAGGTGCCCCACGCGGCGCTGCGGCTGGAGGGCGTGGTGCTGGCCCCGGAGGACGTGCTGCCCGGCGACGGCTACACCCGCTACCTCAAGCCGTTCCGCACCGTGGAGGACTGCCACGTCAACCTGGCCGTGCTGGGCTGGCTGGTGAAGGTGGGGCGCCGGTGCGGCTGGCCGGTGGCGCTGCGCGAGGAGCTGGTCGCCGTCGCGGTGATGATGCGCGCGCTCGCGAAGGAGGACCCCAGCGACCCGGGCGCGCACGTGGCGCTGGGCGGGGCCTTCACGCAAATGCACCGCGCGCTGGAGCGCTGCGAGGTGGCCTGGGAGGGCGTGGACGTGGAGATGCGCGAGCGGTGGCAGCGCGACCGGCGCGTGCTCGACCTGGCGTCCAAGGTGCGCGCGAAGCGGCTGGAGGTCGCGCGCCAGCGGCTGGCCGGCGGCGCGGGCGACGACTGAGACACGAAGCCCGCGCGGGAGGGGCCGGGGCCTCCTCCGCCGCGCGGGCCGGAACTTCCGTGAGGCCTAGTACCGCCCGCCGCCCAGCGCGGAGACGATGGCGGACAGGACGCGGTTCTCCACGCCCCAGACGGCCTTGTTCACGCCCTTCACGCCCGCGCCGCGCATGTAGTCGGTGAAGTCGTGCAGGGCGGTGGAGCGCTGCATGCGCTCGGTCTTGGCCGCGTAGAGCAGCGGCGTGTTGGGCGCGCCGGTGAGGCCCAGGTCGGGACAGGCCTCCGACAGCGCCGCGCGGTCGATGCCCGTCACCGCGGACATCATCGCCACGGTGAAGTGGTGCACGGGCAGCTCGCGCGCGTTGGGCACGCGCTCCAGCACCTTCGCGCGCGTCTCCGGATCCGTGGCCAGCTTGTCCATCGTGACGCGGGACATCTCCAGGATCTGCTCGTTGGTCACGTGCTTGTTGTCCAGGATGGCCCGGTCGAACAGGCTCTGCGGCGTGTCACCCTTGATGGTGATGTTCACGTCGGACATGCGCTGGCGCATGGTCTGGATGGCGCGACCGACCTCCGTGTTCGGCCCCCCGCGCCACGAGCCCGGCGTCGCCTGGACCGGCGCGGCGGTCGCGCGGGCCCGCGCCAGCTCCGCGCGGTTGAGCACTTCCGCGCGCGAGGCCGCGGTGGCCTGATTGGTCCGCGCGGGCTGCGCGGCGGGCGCCTGCGTGCGGGCCGGAGCGACGGAGGGAGCGGCGGGGCGGTTGCGGATCTCGGTCATGGAGGCTCTTTCTATCCTGGATGTCGGAGTACCGGATTATCGCCGGGAGGGCAGGGGAGTTGCCTCCCAGGTCCCCCGCCGCGCGTGCGTTCCGCCTCCGGACCGGTATGGTGCGCGCCATGTCCCCGCGCCTGCCCACCCAGTTCGCTGATCTCCTCACCCCCCGAGGCCGCCGCATTCTCGAAGGTCGAGACCCCGAGACATGTGGCGCGCTCCTGGACCCCACGCGCCCCTTCATCGCGCTGCAGGGCGTCATCGACGTGAAGAAGGCGCAGCAGGCCCGCGACGTGTTGGATGCCGCGCTGCGTGACACGTTGGTGACGATGGAGGACCCCATCCCGGAGGACTCCATCTCCGGCATGGTGGAGAACTACACGGAGGCGCTGCCCAAGACGGTGCGGGTGCGCACCGCGCTGCTGGAGAGCCGGCGCTCGCGCTCGTGGCGCGCGGCGGAGGCCGTGGGGTTGGTGGGGCTGTTGCGCTCGGACACGTTCGCGGCCTTCGCGGCGGCGGTGAGCGGCCGGGCCCTCAAGCGGGCCTGGGGCATCCAGGTGCTCTGCTACGGCCCCGGGGACTACACGGGCCCGCACAACGACCATCACCCGGAGGAGGCGGACGCGCGCGACGGCTACGTGGACATGCACGTCAGCCTGACGATGCCCGCCGTGGACCACCAGTACCTCGTCTACGCGAAGGACGGGCACTTCTCCGAGCTGACCCCGGTGAGCACCGTGGGCGGCGTCACCGTGTACCGGCTGCCCTTCTGGCACTACACGACGCCGCTCGTCGCGAAGAAGGCCCGCGAGGACGCCGCGCGCCGCTGGGTGCTCCTGGGCACCTTCCTGGACGCGGGGCCGGGCACGCGCGCCTCCTCCACCGTCCTGCCGCCGGGCGCCCCGCCGCCTGTCCGGGCGGCGACAGTCGGACGTGGCACCGGGGCCGGACGGCGTTAGCGTGCCGGGCCCATGAGCCCGACCGACATCGACACCCAGGCCAACGACCTCCTCCAGTACATCGACGCGTCGCCCACGCCGTACCACGCCGTGCGGGAGACGGCGCGCCGCCTCACCGCCGCGGGCTACCGCGAGCTCGACGAGCGCGAGCCCTGGGCCCTCGAGCCCGGCGAGAAGGTCTTCGTGGTGCGCGGCGACACGAGCATCGCCGCCTTCCACCTGGGCACGAAGCCCGTGGACGCCACCGGCTTCCGGCTGGTGGGCTCGCACACGGACTCGCCCAACCTGCGCCTCAAGCCGAACGCGCCCGTCAACCGCCACGGCTACCAGCAGCTGGGCGTGGAGATCTACGGCGGGGTGCTCCTGCACACCTGGACGGACCGCGACCTGTCCCTCGCGGGCCGCGTGGTGGTGCTGGACAACGGCCGTCCCCGGCACCACCTGGTGGACTTCCGCCGGCCGCTCTTGCGCGTGCCCAACCTGGCCATCCACCTCAACCGCGCCGTCAACACGGAGGGGCTGAAGCTCAACCCGCAGGAGCACATGGTGCCGGTGCTGGGCCTGGAGAGCGCGGGCCCCGCGGAGCTGCGGGCGCTGCTGGTGGAGGAGCTGGGCCGCGCGGGCGTGAAGGCCAGCGCGGACGACCTGCTGGGCTATGACCTCTGCCTCTACGACCTGCAGCCGTCCACCCGCTCCGGCCTGCACGGCGAGTTCCTCCACGCCCCCCGCCTGGACAACCTGGCCAGCTGCCACACCAGCCTCACCGCGCTCGTGTCCGAGCCCGGCCCGCGCGAGGCCACGTGCGGCGTGGTGCTCTATGACCACGAGGAGTGCGGCAGCCGCAGCGCGCAGGGCGCCGCGTCGCCGTTCTTGAAGGACCTGCTGGAGCGCATCGTCCAGGGGCACTCGGATGGCCGCGCGGACGCGTTCCACCGCGCCATCCGCCGCTCGTTCCTGGTGAGCGCGGACATGGCGCACGCGGTGCACCCCAACTACGCGTCCATGCACGAGCCGAAGCACCAGCCGCAGCTGGGCGGGGGCCCGGTCATCAAGACCAACGTCAACCAGTCCTACGCGACGGACGGCGAGTCGTGGGCGCACTTCGCCGCGCTGTGCAAGGAGGCGGGCGTCACGCCCCAGCACTTCGTCACCCGCACGGACCTGGGCTGCGGCAGCACCATTGGCCCCATCACCGCGGGGCAGCTGGGCATCCGCACGGTGGACGTGGGCAACCCCATGCTGTCCATGCACTCCATCCGCGAGCTGGCCGCCGCCTCCGACGTGGCCCGCATGGTGGCGGTGCTGACGCGCTTCTTCGCCTGAGGCGCCGGGCGTCTGGAAAAGAAAGAGGCGGGCCCGGTGTCACCACCGGGCCCGCCTCGGATGTTTCAAGAAGCGTCAGACGGCGACTAGTTCACGCCCACCGCGGTCCAGGCGTCCTTCACCTTCTGCACCTGGTTGGAGTCCGCGCCGAACAGGTCCGTGGCGGACTTGATGGTGGCCTCGCGGGCCTGGGCGAACGTCGTCTTCGGCGTCATGTACGTGGTGAGGGCGCGGCCGAAGATCTTCAGGCCGTCCTCCATCCCGACGCCGCCCTTCACTTCCAGGCCGGAGGTGCGGTTCTTGCCACCCTCCACCAGGAGGTAGAAGGCGTTGTTGGAGATGCCGCTGGAGCCGTGCACCTCCGTCTGCTTCGGGTAGTTCTTGTAGTTGTCGACCGAGTAGCCGTCCTTGGTCGGGTCGTTCATGTAGCGCAGGCCGTCATCCGGGTCGCCGTTGTTCGGGGTCCACGCGGCCTCGCCCACGGTCCAGTTCCACTTGGCCTCGGGGTTGTTCTTCGCGGCGTACCACTCCACGCCCGTGCCCATGATGTCGGAGAAGGACTCGTTCAGGCCGCCGGACTCGCCGCTGTAGATGAGGCCCGCGGTGCGCTCCGTGAGGCCGTGCGCGATCTCGTGACCCGCGATGTCCAGCGTGGTGAGCGGGCCGGACTGCTTGCCGTCGCCGTCGCCGTAGCTCATCTTCTCGCCGTCCCAGTACGCGTTCACGTAGTTGTTCTTCACGTGCACGTAGTTGACGAGCTTCTCGCCCGCGCCGTCGATCGAGTCACGGCCCAGGACGTTCTTGAGGAAGTCGTAGGTCATGGCCGCGCCGTAGTGCGCGTCGATGCCGGCCTTGGCGCGCTCCGGGTCGGTGGCCTCGCCCCACTTGTCGTTGTTGTCGTTGATCTTCGTCTGGCCGCTGGCCGTGGACTTGTTCATCGCGTCGTAGGTCACCACGCCCTTGCCGCGCGTCGTGTCCTCCAGCGAGTACGTGCCGTCCGCGTTCTTCGTGGTCTGCAGGTCCACGTGGCCGCTGTACATGGACAGGTCGTCGCGGTTGCCCGCGGGCGGGTTCTGCGGATCCGTCGGAGGAGGCGTGGTCTCCTTCGCGGAGATGTTCAGGCTCCAGTTGTTCAGGGTGCCCGTGTCGCGCGCGGCCTTGTCCTCGACGGTGAGCTTCCACTCGCCCTTGGTGCTCTCACCGGCGAAGGCGGTGCTCAGGTCGAACGTGCCGACGATGTCGTCCTTGGAGCCGCCCTTGCGGTCCTGCACCACGGCCGACTTGCCGGAGGGGCTGGTCAGCGTGACCTTGAGGTCGCCGCTCCAGGTGTGCTTGATGTTGAGGTCCAGCGACAGCTTGTCGACCGTCACGCCGTCCGGGATGTTGATCTTCGACTCGACCTTGCCCTTGTCCGGGATGGCGACGTTGGGGCTCGCGGTGCCGTTGACCTGGATGGGGGCCGGCGCGGCCTTGCTCCAGCCGCCGATCTTGTTGAAGCTCTCCAGCACCTTCCCCGTGTTGGCGTCGATGATGTAGTTCTGCTTCTTGGGCTTCTCCTGGCCGGCGATCTGCGTCACTTCCACCTGGTAGGCGGAGTGATACTTGCCTTCGGCGTCCTGGTAGACGACGCGCTCGGAAGAGGGCTGCTTGTCGGCCTTGCCGCCCAGCTCCTTCTTCGCGATGTCGATGGCCTGCTGCGGCGCCAGCTTGGGCTTCTGCGAACCCAGGCCCGCGGGGATGGGGTTCTGCTCACCGGTGACGCTGGACACCTTGCCGTCCTGGCCCAGGTGGCTGATGACCTGCTCGCCGAAGACCTTCACGCCCTCGTGCATGCGGTCCAGGCGGACGTGGGTCATGCCCAGCTCGTCGCGCTCGACGCTCTTGGGCGCCAGCGTGGGGCCGGACTTGTTCGCCGCCAGCAGCGACGAGGCCGTCATCGGCGGGGTGAGGTACTTCAGCGACGTCTGGATGGCCTGCTGCGCCTCCTTGCTGTCCAGCGCGAGGCGGCCCGGCTGGGCCCCCGTCGACTGGGTCGCGGACGTCTGCGCGGCGGTCGTCTGCGGGACCGCGGCGCCGCCAACGCGCGAAACGGACTCGAAGCCGTCCTTCACGCGCAGCACGTTCTTGGCCTTCGCCTGCGTCGTCGAAGTATCGGTGGTGGGACGGAGAGTAACGGGCGTCTGACCTTCGGTGCGGCGAATGCTCATGGATCACTCACACTGCAAGGGGGATGAACAATTCTCGCGTGTGAACTCCGAGAGTTTCCGATGGGTTGAAGAAGATAACGCGGAGTCCCAGAAAAATGCGGATACCACTGGTGGACTTCCTGTGAATTCAGCGGTTGACACGGAAATTTTGCTTTTCGTGGGGGTCCATCGAGACCCGAACTCCAGAAATCCCCGACGCAGGCCGTCATGAAATGATCCGGCGGGCCCGGGAAAATGCGGGAAAAATCACTGAAATAATCCATCCAAGCGGCATCCAGGCGGGCAGGGCGGGCAGGGCCGGGGCGCGGGGGCTGATACACTGCTTCGTGGTTTCCCGGCCGGGAGGGATGGGGAACCGAACCCTGGGGGGGTTGCTACATGGAGTCGTGGATTCAACCCGAGACACGGGACGGGCCCGCGCTTTCGCCATTGGCGGTGCGGGTGCCTCGCCGGAACTTCGATGGGCTGTTCCTGCATGCGTTGAGGCCGTTGGGTCCGTTCGCGCAGGCCTTGCGCAACGTGGGCTACGACCTGGATGCGGTGGAGGAGTCCTTTCCGCTGGAGGTGTGGCGCTCGGCGCTGGCGGTGGCCCGGCGGCATGCGTGTCCGGGCCTCGCGTGCGAGGACGCCAACCGCGTGCTGGGCACGCACTACGTGGAGGGGTTCGCGCAGACGCTGGTGGGGCGCATCTTCGCGGCGGCGGCGCCGCTGCTGGGCGCGGAGCGGTGCCTGACGCGGCTGCCCACGTACCTGCGCGCGGGCCGGGAGGACATGAAGTTGTCGCTGACGCCGGTGCGCGAGCGTGAGTGGCGGGCGTCCGTGGAGGACGCGGATCCGCTGCCGGACTTCGTGGCGGGGGTGCTGGAGCAGGTGCTGCGCCGCACGCGGGTGTTGCCGCGCGTGGACGTGCTGGAGCGTTCGGCCCACGGCTATTCGCTGAGGATCCGCTGGGACGAGGTCTGACGCCGGACGGCGGCCCCCGCTAGTTGAGGTACGTCTTGGGCGGGGGGCGTCTGCCGGAGGGGGTGGGGGGCGTGGGGCGGGCCTGCCTCCACCGGCCGATGACGTCCATCAGCCCGTCGAAGGTGTCGCGCAGGGCCCAGGCGCGGTCCTCCGCGTCCGGCAACCCCTCGCAGCGCAGGAGCCCGTCCCTCAACGCGCGCTGTACGCCGGGGCAGTCATCCCGCTCGTCGATGAGCTGTTCGGCGGTGTGGGCATAGAGCCGGTAGCAGCCCTCCACGTCCCCCCGGTTGTAGGCGGGCGCGCCCACGTTGATGGCGTGGCCCAGCAGCGCGGCCACGGACTCCACCGCGGGCGAGGCGCACCCGTCCAGCAGGCCCACGGGGTGCTGGGGCACCTTCCTCACGCGGGTGATGCGCTGCCGGGGCGTGTCCAGCGCGGACAAGGGGCGCAGCGGGCCGGGCGTCTTCAGGAGCGGCGTGATGTAGCGCACCGGGATGACCAGCCCCAGCGCGCGTCCGTTCGCGAGCGCGGCGGTGGCGAGCCCCACCAGCTGCCCTCGCGTGTCGAGCGTGGGCGCGCCCGACGCGTCCTCGGGGAGGGTGCGCGACAGCTCCAGCAGGGTGAGCCATTCCCCCAGCACCTGCACCGCGCGGACCTCCAGGGCGCGCGCTTCGGGGGGGCGGTCCCCGCGGGCGTGGAGCACGTACAGGGGTTCTCCCTCGGTGGGCAGCGTGTCCGCGCCCAGCGCGAGCGCGGGCACCAGGTCCGGGACGGACAGGCAGAGGACGGCCAGGTCGCGGCGCTCGTCCACCGCCGCCACCTGGACCACGGGGGAGCGCAGGCCGTCTGGTAGCACCGCGGTGATGGCGCGCGCGCTGGCCACCGCGTGGAGGCTGGTGACGACGTGTCCCTGGGAGGAGATGACGAAGCCCGTGGCGGTGTGCCCGCCCAGCTCCAGCAACACCAGGGAGGCGCTCGCGCGCCGCAGGGCCTCTTGGGCCCGCGCATGGCGTGCCTGGTCGTCCTCGGACATGGCAACCCCCGCTTGTGATGCCGCGACCGGCATTCCCGCCGGGCCAGCGCGGGGACCTCGGCCGCACCGCGTTGTATCAGCCCGCCCGCCCCCCACCCAACCCACCCAGGCGACGCGGTGTTGTCCGTCACGTTGTGATTGGCTCGCGAGTGTCCGGTCGTTAAACCTCCGGCCGGCATGCACAAGACCCACCTCGTCGGCGCCCGCACCCACAACCTGAAGGATTTGTCGGTCGACCTCTCGGAGGGAGAGTTCGTCTGCGTCACCGGCGTGTCGGGGGGCGGCAAATCGAGCCTCGCGCTGGACACCCTCTACGCGGAGGGACAGCGCCGCTTCGTGGAGAGCTTCAGCCCGTATGCCCGGCAGTTCCTCGAGCGGCTGGAGCGGCCGCCCATGGACGCGCTGGAGCCGGTGGCGGCGGGCGTGGCGGTGGACCGGCGCGCGCCGGTGAAGAGCTCACGCTCCACGGTGGCGACGCTGGCGGACGTGGAGCCCTATCTGTCCGCGCTCTTCACCCGCGAGGCGATGCCGGTGTGTCCGGACTGCGGCCTGGAGGCGGTGCGCACCGACGCGCGCGTGGCCGCCCAGACCGCTCTGCGCGAGCACCCGGACGCGCCCGCGGTCTTCACCCATCCCGTGCGCATCCCCGACACGGCCGCGTTCCTGGACGCGCGGGCCCGCCTGCTCAAGGACGGCTACCACCGGCTGATGGTGCAGGGCGAGGTGAGGGAGCTGGAGACGCTCAAGCCCGGCGAGGCCACGGACCCCGCGGGCGTGGCGCAGGTGGTGGTGGACCGGGTGAAGCTGTCGGAAGCGAGCCTGTCGCGCGTTACCCAGGCGCTGGAGGACGCGTGGGCGCGGGCGGACGGCGAGGCGATGCTGTTCCTCCCGGAGTCCCCGCCGACGCGGCTGCGCCGGGGGCTCGTGTGCCCGAAGTGCGCGCGGGAGTTCGAACCCGCGCGCCCGGGACTCTTCAGCTACCAGAGCCCAGTGGGCGCGTGCGCGCCGTGCCGTGGCTTCGGGCGCACCATTGGCATCGACTGGGGGAAGGTGATCCCCAACCCGTCGCTGAGCCTGACGGAGGGCGCCATCCGCCCGTGGTCGGGGCAGTCCACCAGCTGGGAACGGGACATGCTCCAGCGCTGGTGCCGGCAGAAGCACATCCCGCTCGACAAGCCGTGGGAGAAGCTGACGGGCGCGCAGCGCGAGTCGGTGCTGGAGGGCTCGGGCGGCTACGACGAGGGCCGCGCCTATCCGGGCGTGCGCGCGTGGTTCAAGTGGATGGAGGGCCGCACGTACAAGATGCACGTCCGCGTGCTGCTGGCGCGCTATCGCGCGTACACCCTCTGCGAGAGCTGTCACGGCGCGCGGCTGAACGCGCAGGCCCGCGCATGGCGCGTGGGAGGTCTGGACCTGCCGGGGTGGCACGGCCTGGAGCTGACGGACGCGCTGACGCGGCTGGAGGCGCTGCGCACGCTCACGGGGCAGGGAGAGCTGGCGCGGCGCGAGCTGTCCGCGCGCCTGCGCTACCTGCAGCGCGTGGGCCTGGGCTACCTCACGTTGGATCGCCCCGCGCGCACGCTGTCCGGCGGCGAGGCGCAGCGCGTGTCGCTCACCGCGGCGCTGGGCACGTCGCTCACGGGCGCGCTCTTCGTGCTGGACGAGCCCACCGTGGGGCTGCACCCGGGGGACGTGCCGCCGCTCACGGAGGCCATCGCGGAGCTGGCGGACCGGGGCAACATCGCGCTGGTCATCGAGCATGATCCGCTGGTCATCCGCTCCGCGCACCGCGTGCTGGAGCTGGGGCCGGGCGCGGGCCGCCAGGGCGGCACGCTGTGCTTCGACGGCACGCCGGAGGGCCTGGCGAAGCGCCAGGACCTGCCCACCGGGCGGATGCTGGCCGGGGGCACGGAAGCCCCTCGCACGCCGCGCACCCGGACCGGTGAAATCGTCATCCGCGAGGCGCGCGAGCACAACCTGAAGGACGTGTCGGTGCGCGTGCCGCTGGGCGTGCTGTGCGCCATCACCGGCCCCAGCGGCTCCGGCAAGAGCACGCTGATGGACGAGGTGCTCTACCGGCACCTGGCTCGCGGGCTGGGCGTCAAGGACGTGGAGGCCCCGGGCGAGGTGGCGGCGGTGGAGGGCGGCGCGCAGGTGGAGGCCATCACCTTCGTGGACCAGTCCCCGCTGGGACGCACGTCGCGCGGCAACGCGGCCACGTACACCAAGGCCTGGGACCGGCTGCGCGAGCGCTTCGCGTCGGAGCCGGACGCGGAGGTCCGCGGCCTGACGTCCGCGCACTTCTCCTTCAACGTGGACAAGGGCCGCTGCGAGGCGTGCTCGGGCGAAGGCTACGAGACGGTGGAGATGCAGTTCCTCGCGGACGTGGCCCTGCTGTGCGCGGTGTGCCGGGGCCGGCGCTTCAAGGAGGAGGTGCTCGCCGTCCGGCACCAGGGCTTCAGCGTGGCGCAGGTGCTGGAGATGACGCTGGACGAGGTGCTCCAGCACTTCGGCGACGACGCGGCGCTCAAGCGCACGCTGGGCCCGGCGCAGCGGCTGGGCCTGGGCTATTTGCCCCTGGGGCAGCCCCTGTCCACGCTGTCCGGCGGCGAGGCGCAGCGGCTGAAGCTGGCGCGCGCGCTGGCGAGCGACGCGAAGGGCACGCTGTTCCTCATCGACGAGCCGAGCGCCGGCCTCCACGCGGAGGACGTCCGCCACGTGATGGCGTCGCTCCATGCGCTGGTGGACCGGGGCGCGAGCGTGCTGGTGGTGGACCATGACGTGTCGGTGATGAAGGGCTCGGATTGGATCATCGACCTGGGACCCAAGGGAGGCCGCGACGGGGGCCGGCTGGTGGCGGAGGGCACGCCCACGCAGGTGGCGAAGGTGAAGGACAGCGCCACCGCCGCCGCGCTCCGGGGCGACGGCAAGCCGCTGGCGCGCGCGGTGAAGCTGCGCAAGCCGGGCAAGGAGGCACCCCCCGCCATCGAGGTGGAGCACGCGCGCGAGCACAACCTGAAGGACGTGTCCTGCCGCATCCCCCTGGGGAAGATGACGGTGGTGACGGGGCCCAGCGGCTCCGGCAAGAGCTCGCTGGTGTTCGACGTCGTGTTCGCGGAAGGGCAGCGCCGCTTCCTGGAGACGCTGACGCCCTACGCGCGGCAGTTCCTGCCCACGCTGCCCCGGCCCGACGTGGAGCGCATCAGCAGCATCCCGCCCACCGTGGCGCTGGAGCAGCGCACCTCCCGGGCGGGCGCCACCAGCACCGTGGCCACCGTCACCGAGGTCGCCCACTACCTGCGGCTGATGTACGCGAAGATCGGCGAGCCGCACTGCCCTCACGATGACACGCCCATCGGCGCCACGACGCCGGCCGCGCTCTACGCGCAGCTCACCGGGATGAAGGGCGACGGGCAGGTGCTGGCGCCCGCGGTGCGGGCTCGCAAGGGCACCTACCTGGATGTCTTCACCGCCGCGGCCCGCGCGGGCATCGCCCAGGCCCTCGTGGACGGCGAGCTTGCGTCCACGGACGACCCGCCGCGCCTGGCGAAGACGAAGGAGCACGACATCGACCTCGTGATGTACGAGGGCCGGCTCGCGAAGCTGCCGCGCGAGGTGTTCGAGTCCTCGCTCAACTGGGGCAAGGGCGCGGTGAAGGTGCGCGCGGGCAAGGTGGAGACGCTGCTGTCCAGCGAGCGCACCTGTCCGAAGTGCGGCACCGCCGTGCCGGAGCTGGATCCGCGCTGGTTCTCCTTCAACACGAAGCAGGGCCGCTGCGAGTCGTGCGAGGGCACCGGCGTGCAAGGCGGCGCCGCCGCGATGGCCGAGGGCGAGACGGCGCCGTGCAGGACGTGTGGAGGCACCCGGCTGGCCCCGGTGCCGCGCGCGGTGCGGCTGGAGGGCGCGCGCTACCACGAGGTGGTGCAGGCGTCGGTGACGGCCACGCTCGCGCGCGTGCGCACCTGGAAGCTCAAGGGCGACCGGGCGCTGCTGGGGGAGACGGCGCGGCAGGAGATGCTGCGCCGGTTGGAGTTCCTGGAGCGCGTGGGCCTGGGCTACCTGTCCCTGGACCGCAACGCCGCCACGCTCTCCGGTGGGGAGATGCAGCGGCTGCGGCTGTCCGCGCAGCTGGGCGCGGGCCTCACCGGCGCGATGTACGTGCTGGACGAGCCCACCATCGGCCTGCACCCGCGCGACACGCACCGGCTGCTCGACAACCTGCGCGCGCTGGTGGACACGGGGTCCACGGTGCTGGTGGTGGAGCACGACTCGGACACCATCCGCGCCGCGGACCACCTGCTGGACCTGGGGCCCACGGGCGGCCGGGGCGGAGGCCACATCCTGGCGGAGGGCTCGCCAGACGTGGTGCTGGAGTCGGATTCGCCCACCGCGCTCGCGCTCCGGGCCGCGCAGGTGCGGCCCCCGTCGGGCCGGGGCGAACCCCAGGCGTGGGTGGAGTTGAAGGGCGCGCGCGCGAACAACCTCCAGCGCGTGGACCTGCGGCTGCCGGTGGGACGGCTCAACGTCGTGTCCGGCGTGTCGGGCTCCGGCAAGAGCACGCTCATCCGGCAGGTGCTGTTCCCGGCGCTGCGCGACCGGCTGGGGCTCGTCACGGCGAAGCCCGGCGCGTTCGACTCGCTCAAGGGCGTGGAGTCCATCAAGCGGGTGCTGTCGGTGGATCAGTCGCCCATCGGCCGCACGCCGCGCTCGGTGCCGGCGACCTTCCTGGGCATCTGGGACGAGCTGCGCCGCGTGTTCGCGGCCACGCCCGAGGCGAAGATCCGCGGCTTCGGGCCCGCGCGCTTCTCCTTCAACACGGCGAGCGGTGGCCGCTGCAAGGTGTGCGAAGGGCAGGGCGCCATCTCCCACGAGATGTCCTTCCTGCCGGACGTCGTCACGCCGTGCGAGGCCTGCAACGGGGCGCGCTTCGACGCCGCCACGCTGGAGGTGCGCTATCACGGGCTCACCGTGGGCGACGTCCTGCGCCTGTCCGCGGACGAGGCGAAGGACGTCTTCCGCGCGCTGCCCAAGGTGGCCGCGCCGCTGGCGTGCCTGGCGGACCTGGGCGTGGGCTACCTGCAACTGGGGCAGGGCTCCAACACGCTGTCCGGCGGCGAGGCGCAGCGGCTGAAGCTGGCCGCGGAGCTGACGGCCACCTCCCGCCACGAGCCCACGCTGTACGTGCTGGATGAGCCCACCACGGGGCTGCACCTGGGCGACGTGGAGAAGCTCATCACCTTCCTGGGCCGGCTGGTGGACCGCGGCGACACGCTGGTGGTCATCGAGCACCACCCGTCGGTCATCGCCGCGGGCGACCACGTGGTGGAGCTGGGGCCGGACGGCGGCGAGGGCGGAGGCCGCATCGTGGGCGAGGGCTCGCCGCGCGAAGTGGCGAAGCTCAAGACGCCCACGGGCCGGGTGCTCAAGACGGTTTTTTCCACCGGGGAACCCAGGACCCGCGCCGCCGCGCGGGGACGGTGAAACGTTGAACGCCTTCCGGCATCCTGCGCCCGCCATGCGAAACCCACTGCTGTTCACCGTCGCGACGGTGCTCTCCCTCTCCACGGCGGCCTCCGCCGCGGACAAGACCGAGAAGAAAGCCATGTCCTTCCACCAGCTCTCCGCCAACCGGCTCGACGGCAAGCCCGAGAAGCTGTCGGACTTCCAGGGCAAGGTCGCCCTCGTGGTGAACACCGCCTCCGAGTGCGGCTACACGCCGCAGTACAAGGGCCTGGAGGCGCTGTACGAGGGCTACAAGGACAAGGGCGTCGTCGTCCTGGGCTTCCCCTCCAATGACTTCGGCGGACAGGAGCCGGGCACCTCCGAGCAGATCGCGAAGTTCTGCGAGCTGCGCTTCAAGGTGACGTTCCCCATGTTCGAGAAGGTGAAGACGAAGGGCGACGGCCAGTCCCCCATCTACGCGTTCCTCGCGAAGGACCACGGCGAGCCCAAGTGGAACTTCCACAAGTACGTGGTGGGCAAGGACGGTCAGGTGAAGGCCGCCTTCCCCAGCAGCGTCACGCCTGACAGCCCGGAGCTGAAGGCCGCCATCGAAAAGGCGCTCGCGGAGAAGTGACGGTGCGCTCCCGGCGCGGGCTCCCCTGTCCCTGACATGGAGCCGCGCTGGGCGCGGGACGGGAGCTCTGCTGTCGCCCCCCCGACGCTGGAGGGCCCCCCAGGGACTGCTCGGCGTCGCGGGGGGGCATGCGCAGCTTGGGTCCCGGCTCATGTCCCCGGTTCCCACCTGCTCCCGCGTCGTGACCGTGGCGTTGCTCGCGGCGCTGTGCGGCGGGTGCGCGTCGGTGAATCCACAGCGCTCGGAGCTGGCCACGCGCGTGGGCCGCTCGGACCTGTCGGTGGCGGTGCTGCGCACCCGCGTGCGCGACCTGGCCCGGCGCTTCTCCGGCCTGCTGGAGGCCATGGCGGATGACCTGGCCGCGCGCTCCGGTTCGCCCCGGGTGGCCGCCTCCATGCTGCGGTTCAAGGCCAACGCCGTGCCCGCGGTGCAGACCTCGCTCTTCCAACCGGACCCCGTGGCGGCGCTCATCGACACCTGGGCGCTGCTGGCCCAGCTTCGAGACACGCTGCCGCGCTACGCGCAGGACGTGTCCCCGGAGCTGCTGTCTCACGCGGATGCCTCGCTGGCGGACCTGGAGTCACAGGTGGAGGCCCAGTGGCGTGAGGTCACCGGGCGCGAGGACGTCTCGCCCGCCCGCGAGCGCGTGCGCACCTGGGCCCGGCAGCATCCGCTGACCGGGCCGCTCGTCACGCGCGAGTCCACCACGGGCCTGCTGGCCTCCGTCACGGAGGTGTCCGGCGGCGGGCTGCTCTCCACGGCGGCGGGGCTGGTGGAGGACACGCGGGACCTCACCGCGCGCGTGGACCTGTACGCGTCCAGCCTGCCCCGTCAGGCCCGCTGGCAGGCGGAGCTGGTCGCGGATGACGCCATGCGCGCCCCCAACATCCAGTCCGCGCTGGCGGAGCTGGGGCGCACGGTGGACCTGCTGGAGCGCGTGGGCGCGGTGGCCGCGAACACGCCCGCGCTCATCGACCGGGAGCGCCGCGCCGTGCTGGACGCGCTGCACGCCGAACGGCTGGGGCTCCAGGACTTCGTCACCGGTGAGCGACAGGCGGTGCTCGCGGACGTGGGCCAGGAGCGGCAGGCGGTGGTGGACGCGCTGCACGCCGAGCGCATCGCCACGCTCCAGCAACTGGACGGGCTGGCGCGGGGGTGGGTGGACCACGCGTTCGACCGGCTGGGTCCGCTGGTGGACCGGGTGTTCCTCTGGCTCACGCTGCTCGGGGTGCTGGTGGGCGCGGGCGCGCTGCTGGGCGGCCTGATGCTGACGCGCGCGTGGCGGCGCGCCCGCTGACCCCGGGGCCTGGGGCTACTTCTGCTTCCCAGGCTTGGGCGGGAAGCGCTCCATCATCTTCTGCACGCCCTCGTTGAGCTTGTTGTTGGTGCCCTGGATGCTCGGGCTGGCGCCGAGGTCCGCCTGGGCGGTGCCGCGCCAGACGAGCGTCTTCGCCTTCGCGTCCACCACGTCGACGATGAGCGTGCCCACGTCGTACTGGCGCACGTACGTCTGGGTCGGTCCGTAGAACGAGCCCCAGAACGGATCCCACGGATAGCCGTAGTAGCTGTCCACCGTGTCCGCGGACAGCTGCTGGGTGATGGCACCCTGCCAGCCGATGAGGAAGTCCGGGTTGTCGCTCTCGTCCACCCGCTTGTAGCCGCGCGACTGGAGGTCGCGGTCCACCGCTCCCTTCACCTGCGCGTCGGTGATGTCGTTGTTGACGCGCGTGTCCTGCGAATGCTGGGGCTGGGACAGCCAGGAGTAGGTGCGGAACGAGTCGATCCGCTGCACCGCCGCGGGGTCGTAGTTGGTACCAACGTCAACGCCCGCGCAGGACGCGAGCCCCAGGCCCACGAGCACGGGAACGACACGGGACAACAGACGCATGATGGCCTCCTGAAGGACGGTGCGCATCCCGGGGAGGGACACGGTCGGCAAGACGACGTTGGGGACGTCCCGAAAGGATGGCCCGGTCACGTCCGCCCGTCCGGCTCCGACTCCAGGGAGGGGCGCCCTCAGTCGTCGTGCGGTCCCTTGCCGCCTCGGGCCTTCATCCACTTCGCGCCTTCGGAGCGCGCGAGGACGACGGCCAGCCGCGCGCGCTTCTGCGGGGGCAGGTCCTTGGCGAGCGCCTGGTACATCTCCCGGTCCAGCACGGTGATGCGCTCCCGCGCGTCGAAGATTCTCTGCGCCGCCGCGTCCACCTGCGCCTGCGCCGCGCTGTCGCCCCGCGACGCCCGCTGGAGGATGCGCGCGGAGTCCCGCACCTGCTCGCGCAGCGGCCGGCGCCGGTCCTCGAACTGGCGCAGCGTCTCATCCATCTTCAGGGCCTGCGCGCTGTCCAGCTCCAGCGTGTCCGCCAGCTCCAGCACCTGCCGCAGGCGCTGCCGCTGTTCGGCCCTCGCCATGCGGTCGGGGTCGCGTGCCCCGGGCTCCTGCGCCGCGGGCTGCGCCAGCGCCATCGTCGGCAGCGCGAGCACGAGCGCCCAGGTCGTCCGCATCATCGTCTTCACAGGGTCTCTCCCAGGTCGAAGTCCGTGTCCGGGTTGGCGTCACCGCCCTCCCACGTCAGGTCTTCATCCATGCTGTATCCCGAGGCGTCATCCTCCAACGGATCCAACCCGGCCCACGCCTCGAACGCGGCCAGCGTCTCCGGATCCACGTCGTCGCCGGCGGCCGCCACCCGCGTGGGGGCCGGCGCCACCGGCCGGGGCGCCTTGAGCCGCTCCAGCGCGGACGGGCCCAGCATCAGCGCCACCACCGCGGCCACCGCGGCGAGCGACCCCATCGCCCGGCGTCCCATCCACCGGCGCGACTGTTCGCGGCGCCACTCCGACAAGGCTCGCGCACCCAGGCCCTCCTGCGCGCGCACCTCGACGGGCGTCTGGGGCGGCAGCGCCACCAGGTCCAGCACCTCGCGGGCGGACGCCACCTCCGCCCGGCATGCCGCGCAGGACTCCAGGTGGGCCTGGAAGCGCGCGGCCTCCTCGCCCTCCAGCGCCCCCGCGGCGTGGAGGCTCGCCTGCTCCTCGTATTCCACGCACGCACCCATCACTGCGTCTCCCCAGAGGTTGCGGCCACGTCGGCCTTCAAGCGTTTCACCGCGTGGTGGAACTGCACCTTCGCGTTGTTCTCCGTGATGCCCAGCGTCTCGGCGATGTCCTTGAACGGCAGCCCGCCGTCCACCCGCAGCGTCAGCACCTCGCGCTGGCGGCGGGGCAGGGCCAGCACCGCCTGACGAACCCGCTGGGCCTGCTGGGTGCGCTCCAGCGACGCATCCGCGCCCTCCCCGGGGTCGGCCGCCAGCTCATCCGCCAGGGCCTCCACCAGCACCGGCCGCCACCGCAGCCCCTGCCGCGCGTGGTTCTTCGCCAGGTTGAGCGCCACCCGCACCAGCCACGAGCGGAAGGGCGCGGGCGTGGCCGGCGTGAAGCGCGCGAACACCCGCCGAGAGGCCTCCAGGGCCCGGAGGAACGCCTGCTGCGTGAGGTCCGCCGCGTCCTCCGCGCTCGTCGTGTAGCGACGCATCAGTGAGAAGATGAGGCCCCGGTGGCGTTCGAAGAGCTGGGCGAACGCCGTCGCGTCCCCCGCGAGGAAGGCCCCGCACAGGGCCTCGTCCGAGAGAGCGCTCAGGGCCCCTCCGGGCCGCACCAGTCCTAGGACCCGTCCGCTCACAGGGGCTCCAACCCTCCAGGGGTTGGAAGGTTATTTTCCGGCCCGCTTTTCGCCCGGGCGGAGTCCGCGAGACGTCCGGAACCGGGCAGGCGGGCGGCCGGGAGCGTCAGGGGGAGGCGCTGTCGGCGCCGGGGAGGGGGTGGGCCTGGAGGTACTTCAGCACGTCGTCCAGGTGCCGGTAGACGCGCACCTCGTGGTGGATGACGTGCTCGACGGTGCCGTCCGCGCCGATGATGAAGGTCACGCGCCGGTCGATGTTGAGGACGGGCCACAGCACGCCCCACGCGCGGCTGATCCTCCGCTCCTCGTCACCCAGGAGGGCGAAGTGGATGCCCTCCTGTTCGGCGAACTCGCACTGGGTGCTGAGCGTGTCCACGGAGACGCCGACCAGCTCCGCGCCCAGCTCGCGGATCCGCTCGTGGTTGTCCCGGAACGCGCGGTTCTCGATGGTGCAGCCCACCGTGAAGGCCCGGGGGAAGAAGAAGAGCACCACGCGCCGGCCTCGCAGCTCCGACAACCGCACGCTCTTTCCGTGGCAGTCGGTCGCGGCGAAGTCAGGGGCGAGGTCTCCGACCGAAATCATGCGGTACACGCTCCTTCCCGACGGCGGGGACCGCCTTCCCCTACCACGTTTTCCCTGCCATCCCATGCCGCGTCGCGCCGGGTGCCCGCTCCCTGGGGAATCTGGCTAAGGTCAGCCATCGTGTTGCCTGCCACGACGGACCCTCTCTCTCCCGCCTTCCTCGAAGCCCTGGCCCGTGCGCTAGGGGTGACCCGGGTCGCGCGTGTCACCGGCCTGGACCGCACGGGCGTGGAGGTCGCCTGCGCGGTGCGTCCGGGTGGGCACGTGCTCCAGGTGTGCAACGGCAAGGGGCTCACCTTCGAGGCGGCGGCCCGGGGCGCGCTCCTCGAGACGGCGGAGCTGTGGGCGGCGGAGACGGTGCGTCCGGAGCGGCTGCGCTGGGGCTCCCAGCAGGAGCTCGAGCGGGCGGGAGGCGACGTGTGGGGCGTGGAGGCCCTGGGGTCGGCGGGGGCGGTGGTGGAGCCCCGGCTCGCGGGCCCGGCGGTGCGGCTGGCGTGGTGCGAGGCGTCCCGGCTGGGCTCGAAGGAGCGCGTCTGGGTGCCGGCGCAGGGGGTGTACTGCCCACCGTCGGGGACCGCGGAGCTGGGGCCGGTGTCGGTGGCGTGGACGACGAACGGCTCCGGCGCGCACCCCGAGCCCGAGCAGGCGCTGCTGCATGCGCTCCTGGAGGCCACGGAGCGCGACCAGCTGTCGCGCGCGTTGCCGGAGGGGTGGTCGGAGGAGGGCGTGGTGGCCCGGATGCTGCGGCCCGAGGACTTGGAGGATGGGGCGCCGCGAACGGCCGCGCTGCGGGAGGCGCTGCGGGCGCGAGGGTTCCAGGTCTACCTCTTCGACGCCACGCCCTCACCCCGGACGCACGGCCGGGTGGGGCTGCCCGTGGCGGCGGCGGTGCTGGTGGACGCGGAGGAGGGGCCCGTGCCGCTGACGGCGGGCTACGCGTGCGCGCTGGACCGGGACGAGGCGTTGCTCAAGGCGCTGCTGGAGGCCGCGCAGTCGCGGCTGACGGACATCCACGGCGCGCGCGAGGACGTGGCCGCGTCGGACCGCGAGGCGGCGCTGGGGTTCGCCCAGGCCCTGGCGGAGGTGCGGCCCCGCCGCCAGGTGGGGGAGATGCCCGACGGGGCGGACCGGAGGGCCCGGAATGGGGCGGCGCGGGTGCGCACGGTGCTGACCCTGTTGGAGGCCGCGGGCTTCACCCGGGCGGCGGGCGTGGCGCTGGACGCGCCGGTGCCCGGGCTGCACGTGTGGAAGGTGGTGGTGCCGGGCATGCGCGTCTCGGAGCTCCTGTGAAGCGGCGGGTGGGTGAGGGCGGCGGGCGTGGCGCTGGACGCGCCGGTGCCCGGGCCGCGCGTGTGGAAGGTGGTGGTACCGGGCATGCGCGTTTCGGAGCTCCTGTGAAGCGGCGGGCGGACGAGCTGGTGGTGTTCCTGGGGCCCTCATTGCCCGCGGCGGAGGCTCGGCGGATTTCGCCGTGCACGGTGCTTCCCCCTGCGCGCCAGGGAGATGTGTGGCGGGCCTTGTCGCTCAAGCCCCGGGCGCTGGTGTTGGTGGATGGCGTCTTCGAGGCGCAGCCTTCCGTGTGGCACCACGAGCTGCTCGCGGCCCTGGAGGCAGGCGTGGCCGTGTTCGGCGGCGGCAGCATGGGCGCGCTGCGCGCCGCGGAGCTCTCCGCGCACGGGATGGTCGGCGTGGGTCGCGTCTTCGGGTGGTACCGCGACGGCGTGGTGGCGGATGACTCGGAGGTGGCGCTGCTGCACGCGGACGCCGAACACGGGTGGCGTCCGCTCACCGTGCCGCTCGTGAACGTGCGCCACGCGGCGGAGCGTGCGCTCAAGGCCCGCGTGCTGGGACGCCCCGGCGCGCGCGCCCTGGTGGACGCGGCGGCGGGGCTCTTCTACCAGGAGCGCAGCTGGGCGCGGATCCGCGAGGCCGTGGCGCCCTCCTGGAGCCGCGCCGTGCTCCAGGCCTGGGATGCCTGGTTCGCGGGCGGCGTGGAAGACCTCAAGCGCCTGGACGCCATGGACTGCGTGCGCACGGCGGCGGAGTTCGTGCGCCACGCCGCGCCCCCGGCGCCCGGTGCGCGGCGCAATCCCTCGTCACTGGTGCGGCGCAGGCGGCTGGTCGAGGACGTGACGCGCGTGGGTCCGCGCCCCGTGGACTCAGGCCGCGTGATGGAGCTGCTCCGGGGCGCGCCCGATGCGGCGGCCTGGGCGGAGGCCGGCCTGCGGCGGGCGTTGCTGGCGGGGTGGGTGCGCTCCCTGGGCCTCCAGGCGACGGACGAGGAGATCGCCGCCGAAGAGGCCGCCTGGTGGCAGGAGCGGGGCGTGCGCGCTTCACGCCGCCAGGCCTTCCTCGCCGCGAACGGGCTCGACGGTCCTGCCCTGCGCCAGCTGTGCGAGGCGCGCGCGCTGGAACGTCTGGCATTGACGCACGCGGCGCGGCTGCTGCCAGACGGGCCGTCGTGGGATGAAGCCCTGGCATCCGAAGCCCGTCTGGGTGGCCAGTGGGAACAGGCCGCCCGAGCCCTGGCGGAAGCCGGTGACCCACCCTCCGAAGAGGAATGAAGGCTCCGCTGCGCCCCTCCGCCGGCACGGGCCGGAGCCCGATGGCGGCTGGGTTCCACGGGCTGCGTGCGCCTCCCGGCCGGCCGAGGACAATCCCATACAGAGACAACCCGTTGGCAGGGTCCGAGCCGTCAAGCCCTGTCGCACCCGAGACATGGGATTGCGCCCCCCACGATGCTGCCTGGCGGGTTGGACGTCTGTTCAGGGCCGGACTCCCCGGCACGTCACGAAAAAACGTGACAGCCCCGCAGGGCCGGGTAGGGTCAACCCCGGAGGTTGTCCGCATTGAACACCGCTCCCTGGGTGGTTCCGCCAAGCAGGTCCGCGCCGTCGTCGGCCGGGCATGCTCGCGGATTGCGGGGAATCCGACCTCCGTGGTGGGGTGTGAAAGGGGCGGTCCCCTTGCCGGTCGTGAATCGCCGAAACCGTGTCCCGACCTCCCAGGTTGTGTCACGGCTTGAGTCCGGGTCATGACCACGCCGCTTCATCCGGATCAGCTGGAGGTCGGCCACCACGTTGGACCGTGGCGCATCGTCGGCTCGTTGGGAGCGGGGGGCTTCGGCCGGGTCTTCAAGGTGGAGCGGGGTGGGAACGTCTACGCGCTGAAGCTCGCGCTGCGTCCCGCGGGCCAGCACGCCGCGGATGAAGAGGACGTCAACGGCCGGCTCGCCCGCGAGGTCGCGGCCCTGCTCGCCTGCGCGCCGCATCCGAACCTGCCGCGCGTGCACGCCGTGGATCGCTGGCCGGAGCCGCCGGACGGCTACTTCTTCCACGTCACCGACTTCGTGGACGGCGAGACCTTCCACGAATGGCGCTGGCGGGTGAAGCCCACCGCAGCGCACCTGCTCACCGTCTACACGGAGCTGGTGCGCGTGGTGGCGGACCTGCACCGCCGGGGCGTGCACCACCGCGACCTCAAGGCGGACAACCTGCTCATCCGCCGCGTCGACGAGCGGCCCATCCTCATCGACCTGGGCACCGCGCGCATCCCGGGCGCCTCCACGCTGACGGTGGGCGTGGCGCCCGCGTCCCCGCACCTGCTGCCGCCCGAATGCGTGGCGTTCCTGCGAGAGGGCTCCTGGAAGGCCGGCGCGAACTTCGACGCGGGCATCCCGGGCGACCTCTACGCGCTGGGCGCGCTGCTCTATGAGTCGTTGACGGACGGCTACGCCTTCGACCCGCGCCTGCCCTACGACCGGCTGCTGCCCGCCATCGAGACGGTGGTGCCGCGCGCTCCGAAGGACATCAACCCCAAGGTCCCCTCCAGCCTGTCCGACATCGCGATGCGGCTGCTCTCCAAGCGCCCCGAGGATCGCTATTCGGGCACGGAGACGCTGCTGCAGGCGCTCTGGGACGCGGCCAAGGACAAGCGCCAATCGGACTGGAAGGTCTCGCTGGATGTCCCGGCGGATCCCGACGCGCCCTCGCTCGACCGGGGCGTGGTGCTGCTGTCCCAGTACTCCGGGAGCGCCCCGGAGCCCGCGCCCGTCCCCGCGGGACCGCAGCCCGCGAGCCCGCCCTCCGGCGTCCTCGGACTCCCCGCCCCGGCGGAAGCCCCCTCCGTGAGCGCGCCCGCGGTGCCACGCGGTCCCGCCGGGGTGCTCGGGCTGGGGGCGTTGCTCCTGGGCCTCCTCGCCTTCGGGCTGTTCCAGCTGGCTCCGAACCGACCCCCACCTTCCGTAGCGCCTGTGCCTGAGAAAGGAAGTTCGTCCGTGACCCCAACCCCGAGTCTTCCTGATGCCACCATGCTCGCGGTGGCGTCTTCCCCGGATGCGGGAGCTTCCCCGGCGGTGGAACCTGCTCCTCCCGTCCCGGACGCCGAGCCGGCCGAGGCCGTCCGCCCCCCCGTCAGAGCCCTGCGGGCAGACGGTGGCGTCATCCGCAAGCTCGCCAGCGCGGCCGCCGCGGCGTGCGTCGGCGTGTCGTGCGCCGGGGGGACCGCCAACACCCGCCGCGACGAGGCCGAGCCGTGTCCTCCGGGTTCCGCGGAGGCCATGGTGAAGCTGCGGCTCAACAAGAAGCCGATGGAGGCGATCTTCCTGGAGGACGACCTGTCGGGAATGAAGGAGGTCCGCGAGGGCGAGCGCACCTTCTTCGTCCGCGAGCAGGTCGGTCAGCGGGTCAACGCCGGCTCCACCATGCGGGGCCGCGTGGTGTTCAAGAAGAACGTCACGCGCATCTTCTTCACGGAGGCCATCCTCAAGGACGGCACCGCGTATCCCGTGTGCATGGAGTACTTCGACATCTTCGGCAACCGCTGGGGTTGGAAGCACCGGCCGCAGGACCCCGAGGAGACGGCCACCGTGCGCTATATGCCGTCCCAGTTGGAGAACGTGATCGCGGTCGAGCGCTTCAACCTGCCCCACGAGGAGTAGTCACCGCGTTGGCCCTACTCCAGGAGGCGGGTTCATCACCGGAGCAGGGCTGTGTCAGGGCCCCGTGCTAGATAGACGGCACTGTATGTAGCCCCGGTTCGAGGAGCCCTCCCCACCGTGCCCTCCTGTCTGTCCGTAGCGCTTCCAGTTCTTCTCTGGTCGACGTGTGTCCTGGCGGCTCCCCTGGATGTGGGAGGGAAGGGGGAGGGGATTCTCCGGATGGAGGTCGGGCCGGAGCATCCCGGGGTGCGCCCCATCCGGATTGGCGCGGGGGTGAGCACGACGCTGCTGTTCGACAGCGACATCGTGCCGGACCAGGTGAGCCTGGAGGGGCGGGCGCAGTTCTCGCGCGTGAGCATGGGCAGCGCGGTGGTGGTGCTCATCCCGTCCGACGACCTGCGACAGGGGGAGGTCCTCAAGCTCTCCATCCCGTTCAAGGACACGACCCTTCCGCCGCGGGTGGTGTTGACGCTCCAGGTGCAGGCCGACGCGGTGGACCGCCAGGTGGAGGTCTACCGGCGGGCGCGCTCGGCGGAGTCCTACCGGCAGGAGGTGGGGCAGCTGCGCGCGGAGCTGGAGCGGCTCCGGCTGGAGCGCAAGCAGCCCCCGGCCGCGGCCCCCGGGGTGGATGGCTTCCGGGGCCTGCTCGCGGGCTCGACCGCGTTTCCCGGCCTCACCGTCCGGCGGGAGCTGGGGGCCATGCGGTGCGTGGCCCCGTGTCCGCTGCGCATCGACGTGGGGGCCCTGTTCGTTTCGGGGCAGCGGCGGGCCCTGCGCCTGTCGCTGCGCTCGGCGGACAAGGAGCCCTGGCGCGTCGGGCGGGCCGTGTTGGTGGACGCGCAGGGGCATGAGTGGGAGTCGCTCACGCCCGTCCAGTCCGCCCTGCTGACGGTCCGGTCCGCGGCCTCGGTCATCGTGGAGTTCGAGATGCCCGCCGACATCTCCGTGGGCCCCTACTCGCTCCGGCTCTGGGACACGGCGGGCAAGCGGGTGGCCCAGTTCGGGGACGTGCCGCTCGACTGAGGCACGGCGCCCTCGCGCGTCGGAATCCCGGCATGCGGGGGCTCATGCCGGGTAGGGTGCGGCTCCACACGATGACCTCCGACCTGACGCCCGAATCCCCGCGCTGCGTCCGCGCCGATGCGCGCGAGCCCGAGGGCTACCGGGCCGCCCTGGGCGACACCCGCGCCGCGCTGCTGCACACCGACCCGCCGTATTGCCTGCTCACCCGGCGGCGCAAGGGCGGCGACCTGCGCGACCCCCGCGCGCACAAGAAGATCGACCGCAACCCCATCGTCCGCTTCGAGTCCGTGCGCGACTACCGCGTCTTCTCCGAGGCCTGGCTCTCCCGCGCCACCTCGCACCTCACCCCCGACGCGCCGCTCATCATCTGGACCAACCTGCTGGGCAAGGAGCCCATCCTCGGCGCCGCGCGCGACCTGGGCTACGCGCACCTGCGCGGCGAGTACGTCTGGGGCAAGCGCACCACCGACAAGAACGCCAACGAGCAGCTGCTGCGCGTCTACGAAGTCGCGCTGGTCATCGCCCGCACCCCGGCGCCGCCGCTCGCCCTGGGGGACGCGCCCACGGTGTGGGCCGTCGTCGGTGGCTATGACGACGACGCGGAGGCCGCGCAGTGGGGCGGCCACCCGCACCACAAGCCCTTCTCCGTGCTGGAGCCCCTGGTGCGCACCTGGAGCCGCCCCGGCGACACCGTGTTGGATCCGTTCGCGGGCAGCGGCTCCATGCCCTCCGCCGCGCTGCGCCTGGGCCGCCGCCCCGCCTGCATGGAGGTGGAGCCCGAGTGGGCCGAGCGCGTCACCCACCGCCTGCGCGACACCGCCCGTCAGCTGGCCAGCGCCCGGTAGTAGCGCGTCTCGCTCCACGTGGGCACGTCGGTGGGGCGGTGGCCCCACCAGTTCATCACCAGCGTGCGCCGCTCGCGCGAGGGCCCCGGCAGCTTCCCGTCCGGCACCTGGTTGTCCGCGTCCAGCACCCCGTGCGTCAGCGTCCCGTCGAACACCACCAGCCGGTTGGGGCGCGGCGCCACCAGCGTCCACTCCTCCGGCCGCTCTGGCGCCAGCGAGGGGTTGTCCTCCGACGGCAGCTCCCGCGTCACCGCCAGCGCGCCGCCACGCACCCGGTTGAGGAACAGGACGGACGAGCGCTTCGGGTGCATCAGCTTCCCCGTGGCCAACGCCAGCCGCTCGTCCCGGTCCTGGTGGAAGTCCACCCGCACGTCCGTGGCGCGCATGCGCGACAGCCACCACTCCACGCCGGCGATTCCGCGCCCCTTCGCCACGCCGGGGCGCAGCGCGTGGATGACCTCCTCCACGACGTTCTGGGGCGGGCCGAAGGCGTACCAGAACGTCGTCTGGTACGTGTGGCGCAGGCGCTCCCCCTTCAGCGCCCCCACTCGGCGTGAGAGCCGGAGGAAGAGGGGCAGGGGCAGGGCGGTCTCTGTGAGCTGGACGAGGGATTCCACGGTGGGCCCGGAGCTTTCCCCCGAACGCGAGGTGGGCGCCACCCTCTTTCGCCGGTAGGCTTCGCGCCCTTTCCCCTCCGGCTGGACAAGGAGGGCGTGGAGACTCCCGGATGAAGGCCCACCAGAAGATGCTCCTCGGTATCTCCGTCGGCGCGGTGGCGGGGCTCGTGGCCAACGCCGCCTTCGGGAGCGCGGACTGGCTCGTGTGGACGGTCGAGCACGTCACCAACCCGGTGGGGCAGATCTTCATCCGCCTGCTCCTGATGCTCGTCGTGCCGCTGCTGTTCTCCGCGCTGGTCATCGGCGTGGCGGAGCTGGACCTCAAGCAGGTGGGCCGCCTGGGCGCCCGCACGCTCGGCTACACGGTGGTCTTCTCCGTCATCTCCGTCCTCATCGGCCTGCTGCTCGTCAACTCGCTGCGGCCCGGTGACGGCTTGAGCGACGAGGCCCGCGCGCTGGCCCGCACGGGCACGCAGATCAAGGCGGCCCCGCCCCCCGGAGACACCTCCGCGGGCGCCATCTTCATGTCCATGGTGCCCACCAACCCCATCAAGGCCGCGGCGGACGGGGACATGATTGGCCTCATCGTCTTCTCGCTCATCTTCGGCCTGGGCCTGGCGCTCACCGTGGGCGAACCCGCGCGGCGGCTCAAGGACGTCGTCCAGGGCCTCTACGACGTGATGATGCGCCTCATCGACGGGGTGCTGAAACTCGCGCCCATGGGCGTGGGCGCGCTGCTGTTCTCCATGACGGCGCGGCTGGGCTTCCACATCCTGGCGCAGCTGGCGTCGTACGTGGGCGTGGTGCTGCTGGCGCTGAGCATCCACATGTTCGTCGTGTATTCGCTGTCCGTGCGCTTCCTGGGCGGGAGGAACCCGGTGGAGTTCTTCCGCTCCTGCCGGCTCGCCATCGTCACCGCCTTCTCCACGGCCTCCTCCAGCGCCACGCTGCCCACCGCCCTCAAGGTGGCCGAGGAGAACCTGAAGCTGCCGCGCAACGTGTCGCGCTTCGTGCTCACCGCCGGCTCCGCGATGAACCAGAACGGCACCGCGCTCTTCGAGGGCGTCACCGTGCTCTTCCTGGCGCAGGTGTATGGCGTGCCGCTGGGGCTGGGCCAGCAGGCGACCATCATGTTCATCTGCGTGCTGGCGGGCATCGGCACCGCGGGCGTGCCGGCGGGCTCCATCCCCGTCATCGCGATGATCCTCGGCATGTTCCACATCCCCGTGGAGGGCCTGGGGCTCATCCTCGGCGTGGACCGCTTCCTGGACATGTGCCGCACCGTGCTCAACGTCACCGGCGACCTGGCCGCCGCCGTGTACGTGTCGCGCGGGGAGCCCCCCGACCGCCCGGTCGGCGAGGAGGCGGCGGAGTCCACGGCGGGCCTGACATGACGCCCCCGGGGGGCCACCTTTGACCGAAGTTCCCACACCCCGCCGTCCCCGAAGCCAAGGAGCTTCCGCCGCATGAAAGTCACCAACGGTCGCGTCGTCGCGCTCGAGTACCGCCTCCACCTGGGGGACGGAGAGGTCATCGACCAGAGCGCTCCGGGCCAGCCGCTCGCCTATCTGCACGGGCACAAGCAGATCGTCCCCGGCCTGGAGGGCGCGCTGGAGGGCCTGGGCCTGGGGGAGAGCAAGCAGGTGGTGGTGTCACCGGAGCAGGGCTATGGCGTCCACAACCCGGAGGGCGTCCGCACCGTCCCCCGCACCATGCTGCCGCCGGGCTTCACGCCCCAGGTGGGCCAGACGCTGATGGCGCAGACGGAGGAGGGCAACATCCCCCTGCGCATCCAGACGGTGAATCCGGACTCCGTCGTGGTGGACCTCAACCACCCGCTCGCGGGCAAGACGCTCCACTTCGACGTCACCGTGCGCGAGGTGCGTGACGCGACGCAGGAGGAGCTCACGCACGGCCACGTGCACGGGCCCGGCGGCGCGCACGAATAGCGCAGGGCCCCGGGCACGGAGCGTTTCGTTCCACCGGGGGGCGTGCACTATCTTCGCGCCCCCATGTCTCCTCCTGTCCCGAACCCCAGCCAGCTCCGTGTCCCCGCGCCCGACCCCGCCGCCGTCCCGGAGCGGCCCGGCGCCTCCGCGGCCATGGATCCGGAGCTGTACTGGCGGGAGCACGTCTACCAGGGCGGCGCGCGGCAGCTCACCGTGCGCGCCGTCATCGCCGGGATGCTCATTGGCGCGGTGATGTGCCTGTCCAACCTCTACGTCGTCCTGAAGACGGGCTGGAGCCTGGGCGTCACCATCACCGCGTGCATCCTGGCCTTCGCGGTGTTCGGCACGCTGCGCTCGCTCAAGGTGCTGCGCAACGAGTTCACCGACCTGGAGAACAACGCCATGGGCTCCGTGGCGTCCGCCGCGGGTTACATGACGGGCGGCGGCAACATGGCCGCGGTGCCCGCGCTGCTGATGCTCACCGGCACGCTGCCGTCCTCGGGCTGGCTGATGCTGTGGTTCGCGGTCATCTCCGCGCTGGGCGTCTTCACCGCCATCCCCATCAAGCGCCAGCTCATCAACATCGAAGCGCTGCCGTTCCCCACCGGCACCGCCACCGCGGAGACCATCCGCGCGCTGCACGGCCACGGGGACGTGGCCCGCCAGAAGTCGCGGCTGCTGGGCGCCGCGGGGCTCGTGGGCGCGCTGCTGGTGCTGGTGCGCGACGCGCGCTTCGGCTGGCTGCGCAACCTGCCGGAGAAGGTGAGCCTGCCGTTCACCATCCTGGGTCGCGAGGCCGGCAAGTGGTCGCTGTCCATCGACTTCAGCCTGCTGCTGATCGGCGCGGGCGCGCTGGTGAGCTTCCGCACCGGCTGGTCCATGCTGCTGGGCGCCTTCCTCAACTACGGCTTCCTCGCGCCGGAGATGTTCTCGCGGGGCGTCATCCCGGAGGTGACGTACAAGGCGATCAACGGCTGGTCGCTGTGGACGGGCTCCGCGGTGCTGGTGTCGTCCGGCCTCTTGTCCTTCGCCTTCCAGTGGCGGAGCGTGGTGCGCTCCTTCGCCGCGCTGGGCGGGCTGGTGGGCCTGAAGCCGAAGGAGGGCGCGCGCGAGGATCCGCTGGCGGACATCGAGTGCCCCCCGGCGTGGTTCCCGCTGGGCTTCGCGGTGCTGGGCCCCGTGGCCGTCTTTCTCATGACGTGGCTGTTCCAGATTCCCTGGTGGGCTGGCGTGCTCGCGCTGCCCCTGGCGGTGGTGATGGGCGTCGTCGCGTCGCGCGTGACGGGCGAGACGGACACCACGCCCACCAAGGCGCTGGGCCCCGTCACCCAGCTCGTCTTCGGCGGCCTCGCCCCGGGCAACATCCCCGCCAACGTGATGAGCGCCAACGCCACGGGCGGCGTGGGGCTGCACGCCGCGGACCTGCTCACGGACCTCAAGTCCGGGTGGCTTTTGGGCGCGGCGCCGCGTCAGCAGTTCTTCGCGCAGCTGTTCGGCGTGGCCGCGGGCGCCGTCGTGGTGGTGCCCATCTTCAACCTGCTGGTGCCGTCCGCGGACGTGCTGGGCACGGAGCAGTTCCCCGCGCCCTCGTCCATGGTGTGGGCCGGCGTGTCGAAGATGCTCGCCTCCGGTGTGTCCGCGCTGCACCCCACCGCGCGCATCGGCGCCCTGGGCGGCGCGCTCCTGGGCGTGACGCTGGTGCTGCTGGAGCGCTGGGCCCCGCCGAAGGTGAAGTCCTTCCTCCCCACGGCGTCCGGCCTGGGGCTGGCCATGGTCATCCCCGGCTCCAGCTCCATCAGCCTCTTCGTGGGCGCGGGGCTGGCGGCGCTGCTCCGGCGGGTGAAGCCGAAGCTCGCGGAGGACGCGGTGCTGCCCGTCAGCTCCGGCTTCATCGCGGGCGAGAGCCTCCTGGGCATCGCCATCGCGATGGTGAAGGCCTTCGGCTTCATGCCGAAGTAGGGCGGGGGCCTGCCTTCAGTCCACCTTGTCGGTGGACCAGGCCAGGCCCGCGACGAAGCGGAAGGTGGGCGTGTCGAACCCCGCGCCCACGCCCGGTCCGCCCATGACATACAGGTCCAGGCTGGTCAGCGCGTGGCGGCGGATGGCGATGAGCAGCTCCGCGCCCACGCGGCCTCCGTCCAGGGGGATGCCCACCAGCGTGCTCACCTCGCCGCGCGTCGTCTCTCCGCCCCGCGACGTCACCGTGGCGCCCAATCGCAGCTCATTGCCGGCGATGTCGCGCGGATCATAGGACACGGGCCCCAGGTCCTGGCGCTTGCGCAGGAACACCCCCGCCTCGCCGCCCACCTGGAAGCCTTCGCCCACGTAGCCCAATTGCAGACGCGGCTGGAACGCGTAGTCCTCATGCGCCTGCGCCGCGCGGCTGCCCACCGGCAGGCCCGCGGTCAGCTCCACCGCGACGTTGATGGGGGCGCCCAGCGTCTGGCGCAGCAAGGCCGCGCGCGCGCTCAGCCACGGCGTGGCCAGCCCGCCGGACTGCGGCCCGAAGTACTCCAGCGTGGGCTTCCCCCCCTGCGTCAGGATGAAGGGCAGCTCCGCTCCCACGTCCAGCCACGGCAGCACGCCGTAGGCCAGCGTCAGGTGCGCGGTCATCTTGTTCTCGACCAGGCCCGTGCCGTCCCCCGGCTCCCAGCGCGTCTGGAAGTGCATCGGCAGCTGCTCGTAGTGGTAGTTCAACCCCACTCGCAGTTGCCCCCGCTCCAGCGTCCGCCCCGTCCCCACCACCAGCGAGCCCAGCGCGGCGGGGTCCAATCGCAGTCGTTGTAAGTCAAACATCGGCAGCGGGCGTCGTGGACCGCTGTCCAGGGCGTGGGCGGAGAAGGGCAGGGTGAACAAGGCAGCGGCGAGAACCGAGGCCGGACGAAACACGTGACGACTCCCAATGCGGAGGACGCTGAGCGCGAACTCTATGCTGAGTCCCCCAGCCCGCGAATCATGCACGCGAGAGTCACCGGTTGTCGGTTGCCCTACGCATACGCCTGAATCAGGCGCTGCCAGCCGCCAGGTCCTGCAATTCCTGCCATCGTGAATAGAGCCGGTCGACTTCAGCGGTGATGGCTTCCAGGGCCTGATTGACTTCCGCGACCTTGGAGCCGTTGCTGTAGACGGTGGGGTCGGCCAGCTGGGCCTCCAGCCCCGCCTTGCGCTGCTCCGCGGCCTCGATGGTGGCCTCCATTCCGTCCAGTTCGCGCTGGTCCTTGTAGGAGAGCTTTCCAGGCTTCTTCTGCGCGGGCTTCGCGGCGGGCTCCTCGCGGGCCTCGTCCTTCTTCGGCTCGTCCTTCTTCGAGGCGGCCTTGAGGGCGGCGGCCTGGGACTGCTCGCGCAGCCGCTTGTACATGTCGTAGTTGCCCTCGTAGCGGGTGACCTTGCCCTGGCCGTCGAAGGAGAGGATGGCGGTGGCCACCTTGTCGAGGAAGTAGCGGTCGTGCGTCACCAGCAGCGTGCTGCCGGCGAAGTCCAGCAGCAGCCGCTCCAGGATGTTGAGGGTGACGATGTCCAGGTCGTTGGTGGGCTCGTCCAGCACCAGCACGTTGGCGCCCTCCAGGAACAGCCGCGCCAGCAGCAGCCGGTTGCGCTCGCCGCCGGACAGCGCGCCCACCTTCATGCGCTGCATGGGTACCGGGAAGAGCAGGTCCTCCAGGTAGTCGCGCAGGGCCACCTTGCGGTCCGCCAGCTCCACGTGGTCCTCGCCGTTGGAGGCCGCGTCGTACACCGTCTGGTCGGGATCCAGCTGGGTGCGCTGCTGATCGTAGTAGGCGACCTTGGTGTTCTTCCCGATGACGAGCTTCCCGTCGTCCGCGGGAATCTCCCCCAGCATCACGCGCAGGAAGGTCGTCTTGCCCACGCCGTTGGGCCCCAGGAAGCCCACGCGCTCGCCGCGCTGGAGGCGGAAGTCCACGCCGTCCAGCACCTTGCGCTCGCCGAAGGACTTCTTCAGGCCCTCGGCTTCGATGACGGTGTGGCCCAGCCGCGGCGCCGCCACCACGCGCAGGTCCGCCACCTTGGGGCGCTGGAAGCCCTTCTCCGCCAGCAGCTTCTGGGCTCGCTCGATGCGCGCCTTGCTCTTGGTGCGCCGCGCCTCCGGGCCCTTGCGCAGCCACGCCACCTCCTGGGCAATCCAGCGCCCGCGCTTGTGCTCCGCCGTCTCCGCGTTCTCCTGCGCGACCAGCTTCTGCTCCACGTAGGCCGCGTAGTTGCCGGGGTAGGAGATGAGCCCTCCGCCGGGCTGGATCTCGACGATGCGGTCCACCAGGTCATCCAGGAAGTAGCGGTCGTGGGTGACGAGCAGGAGCGCCCCGGGCAGCTTGTCCAGCTCGTCCTCCAGCCAGTCCACGGTGTCCGCGTCCAGGTGGTTGGTGGGCTCGTCCAGGAGCAGCAGGTCGGGGCGCGTGAGCAGCGCCCGGGCAATGGCCACGCGCTTTCGCAGGCCTCCGGACAGCTGCGCCACCGGGCGGTCCCAGTCCTTCACGCCCAGTCGGTCCAACAGCGTCTTCGCGTGGTGCTCCGTGTCCCAGCCGCCCGCCTGCTCGATGCGGTCGCTGAGGGCGGACAGCTGCTCCAGCATCTTCGGCGTGGCGTGCGCCGGGTCCGCCTCCAGCCGGCGCGACAGCTCCGCGTGCGCGTCCAGGGCCTCCTTGAGCGGGGCCTGGGACACGGCGAGCTCGCTCTGCACCGTGGCGCCTTCGGGGAACTCCGGCTCCTGGGGCAGGTAGGTGACGCGCGCGCCCCGGCGCAGCTGGAGCTCGCCCAGGTCCGGCTTCGCGGCGCCCGCGAGGATCTTCATCAGCGACGACTTGCCGGAGCCGTTGACGCCCACCAGCCCCACCCGCTCCCCCTCCTCGATGGTGAAGGTGAGCCCCTCGAAGACGGTGCGGCTGCCGAAGGCGAGCTGGACGTTGGCGGCACGGAGCAGCGTCACGGGAAGGACCTCCTGGAAGGCACGGCGGATGCGAAAGGGGGGAAAGCGAAAGGGCGCCCCCCACTTGAAGCGGGGAGCGCCCTTCCTACTGCCAGAGCGGCGTCGCGGACACCCGGACTACTTGCGGGCGGCCTGCTCAGCGGCCTGCTTCTCCTTGTACTGCACCATCAGGGCGTCCGCCTCGTTGCGCGGAACCTGCGAGTACTTGGCGAACTCCATCGTGAACTCGCCCTTGCCCTGGGTCGCGGAGCGCAGGTCGGTGGAGTAGCCGAACATCGTGTTGAGGGGCACCTCCGCCACGGCCGTGACGTAGCCCTCCGCCGTGCCCGTCTCCAGGATGGTGCCGCGGCGCTGGTTCAGCTGGCCGACGACGGAACCCTGGAAGTCCTCCGGCGCGGTGACCTCCACCTTCATGATGGGCTCGAGGATGATCGGCTTGGCGGCGGCGTAGCCCTCGCGGAAGCCCATGATGGCGGCCGTCTTGAACGCCATTTCGGACGAGTCCACCGCGTGGAACGCGCCGTCGTTGATGACCACGCGCAGGCCCACCACGGGGAAGCCGATGAGGCTGCCCTTCTTCACGGCCTCCTGGAAGCCCTTGTCGCACGCGGGGATGAACTCGCGCGGGATGGAGCCACCGACGATGTCGTCCACGAACTCGTACTGCTGCACGGCGTCCGAGGGCAGGGGCTCCACGTAGCCGCACACGCGCGCGAACTGACCGGAACCACCGGTCTGCTTCTTGTGCGTGTAGGCGAACTCGCCCTTCTGGGAGATGGTCTCGCGGTACGCCACCTGCGGCTTACCGGCGACCACCTCGCAGTTGTACTCGCGCTTCATGCGCTCGATGTAGATCTCCAGGTGGAGCTCGCCCATGCCGCTGATGATGGTCTGCGCGGACTCTTCGTCGCGGCGCACGCGGAACGTGGGGTCTTCCTTGTGGAAGCGGTTGAGCGCCTTGGAGAAGTTCGCCAGCGTGTCGCGGTTCTTCGGCGTCACCGCCAGCGAGATGACCGCGTCCGGGACGAACATGGACGTCATCGTGTAGCTCACCGCACCGTCGGTGAACGTGTCGCCGGAGGCGCACTCGATGCCGAACAGCGCCACGATGTCGCCGGCGGTGGCCTCGTTGACGTCGTGCATCTCCGACGCGTGCATGCGGACGATGCGCGGAACCTTGACCTTCTTCTGGTTCACCTGGTTGATGATGAAGTCACCCTTGCTCACCTTGCCCTGGTAGATGCGCATGTAGGTGAGCTGGCCGTACCGGCCGTCTTCCAGCTTGAACGCCAGGCCGACGAAGGGCTTGGTGGGGTCCGACTCCAGGATGACCTTGGCCTCGCCGTTCTTCTGGTCGAGGGCCTCGTTGGTCGCTTCCTTGGGGTTGGGCAGGTAGCTGCACACCGCGTTCAGGAGCAGCTGCACGCCCTTGTTCTTGTACGCGGAGCCGCACATCACCGGCGTCATCTTCAGCGCGATGGTGGCGCGGCGCACGGCCGCGCGCAGCTGCTCCTCGGTGATGGCGCCCGGGTCCATCAGGAACGCCTCGCCCAGCACGTCGTCCACGTTGGCGACGCCCTCGAGCATCTCATCGCGGCGCAGCTTGGCCTCGTCCAGCATGTCCGCGGGGATGGCCTCCTCGCGCACGTTCTCGCCGTTCTCGCCGTCGAAGTAGTACGCCTTCATCGAGAGCAGGTCGATGAGGCCCTGGAAGCGGTCCTCGGCGCCGATGGGGTACTGGAGCTTCACCGCGTGGTGGCCCAGCTTCTCCTTCAGCTGCGCGGCGACGCGATCATAGTTCGCGCCCGAGCGGTCCATCTTGTTGATGAACGCGATGCGCGGAACCTTGTAGCGCTTCATCTGGCGGTCCACCGTGATGGACTGCGACTGCACGCCCGACACGGAGCAGAGCACCAGGATGGCACCGTCGAGAACGCGGAGCGCGCGCTCCACCTCGATGGTGAAGTCCACGTGTCCCGGCGTGTCGATCAGGTTGATGTTGTAGTCGCCCCACATCGCGTACGTGGCGGCGGACTGGATGGTGATGCCCTTCTCACGCTCCAGGTCCATCGAGTCCATGATCGCGCCCACGCCGTCCTTGCCGCGGACCTCGTGGATCTCGTGGATCTTGCCCGTGTAGAACAGGATGCGCTCGGAGAGCGTCGTCTTGCCCGAGTCGATGTGGGCAGAGATACCGATGTTACGAATCTTCTCGATGGGTACGTTGGAGGCCACGATCCGGTCCTTCTTCGTTTGAAAAAATTGCCTGAGGGAACAGAGCAGGCGGGGCCCTTACTTCCCACAGGACCCAGTTACCAGACAAATCCGCATGACGTCGGGCGTACATCCGCCTACGTTCAAGCCGTCCTGTTCCGACGGAGGTCTTCTAACAATGAGCGCGAGTGAAAACTTCTCCCTGGCCCGAGCCTGGTTGCACGCCTTCAACGCCCACGACGTGACGGCCTTGATAGCGCTGTACGCGGAGGATGCAACACACACCTCACCCAAGATTCGCGTCCTGCACCCGGAGACGGGGGGCCGGCTGGTGGGGCGGCCGGCCCTGGAGCGGTGGTGGCGGGACGCCATCGCCCGGCTGCCAGGGCTGCGGTACGAAGAGACGGCCCTCACGGCGGACGGGGACCGGGTGTTCATGGAGTACCTGCGCCATGCTCCCAACGAGGCCCCGCTGCCGGTGGCGGAGGTGCTGGAAGTGAAGGGCGGGCGCATCGTCGCGTCGCGCGTCTATCACGGCTGAACCCACGCGGATAAGGTGCCCCTCCATGGCGAACCCCAACAGCTTCGACCGGGACTTCGGATACCTGGCGCCCTTCATGGACAAGGTGGCGGCGGCGGCCTCGGACCTGCCGGACGCGTCCGCCCGCGAGGAGCTGGTCCGGCTGATGGCGGAGGAGAAGGTTCGCTGGGAGCGGATCCGCGAGCTGCTCCAGGGCGCCCCAGGGGGCCGCGCCGCCTCCTCCGGCCCGTCCGCGAAGGCCCCGGCGAAGCCGCCCGCCGCGGCGCTGGCCCTGTCCCGGGCGTCCTCGGACGAGGTGAACCGGGTGGCCCGGCGCGAGGCGGGCTTCACGGTGGGGAGCCTCAAGGACTCGCGCTAGCCGCGCGCCCGGGGGCTCAGGCGCTGCTGACGCGCACCTGATCCAGCGCGTCGTAGGTGGCGGCCTTGTAGGCCTCCGACAGCGTCGGGTAGTTGAAGCAGGTCTCCACGAAGAGCTGCGCGGTGGAGCCGGTGAGCATCGCGACGAGCCCCACGTGCACCAGCTCCGAGGCCTGCTCGCCCAGCACGTGCACGCCCAGCAGCTTCAGGTCGTCGCGGTGGAAGAGCAGCTTCAAGAGGCCCTGCTTCTCTCCGATGATCTGCCCGCGCGGGTTGTGCTCGAAGGGCGCGCGGCCGACGACGTACGGGATGCCGCGCGCGCGCAGGGCCTCCTCCGTCTCGCCCGCCATGGACACCTCCGGGATGGTGTAGATGCCGTAGGGCAGGAGCGGGGTGAGCGTCCGCTTCCCCGGCCCGAAGGCGTGCTCCACCGCGATGCGGGCCTGCTCCATGGACGTGGAGGCCAGGGCGGGGAAGCCGATGACGTCCCCCACCGCGTAGATGTTCGGCACGGCCGTCTGGTACGCCATCCCCACCTCAATCTGGCCGCGCTTGCCCTGCTTCACGCCCAGCGCCTCCAGGCCCAGGCCGGCGGTGTTGGAGGTGCGGCCGGAGGCCACCAGCACCTGATCCGCCTCCAGGACCTCGCCGGTGGACAGCTTCAGCAGGATGGCCTCCGAGTGGGACTCCGGCACGTACGCGGACTCCACCGTCTGGCCCAGGCGCAGCCGGATGCCCAGGGCTTCCATGCAGTCGCGCAGCAGCTCAGCGATCTCCGCGTCCAGGAAGGACAGCAGCTCGTTCTTCACCTCCACCAGCGTCACCGGGATGCCGAGCGCGGCGAACATGCACGCGTACTCGCAGCCGATGACGCCACCGCCCACCACGACCAGCGTGTGGGGCAGGGTGGTGATGTCCAGGATCTCATCCGAGTCGTGCACGCGCGGACTGCCGAAGGGGTAGAGCGGCGGCCGGTACGGCGTCGAGCCGGTGGCGATGAGGGTGGTGCCGGCGGCGAGCTTCGCCACCTCCACGCCGTCGCGCTTCACCAGGACGGTGTGCGCGTCGAGGAAGGAGCCCATGCCCTGGAACAGGGTGACGCCGTGGCGCTGGAGGTTGCGGTGGATGCGCGTTCGCTCCATCTGCTTCACGCGGCGCTCGCGGAAGAGGAAGTCGGAGACGGTGGCCTCGTGGCGCAGGGTGGCGTCCACGCTGTAGAGGCCGCGCGCCTTGAAGCCGGAGAGGTGCAGCGCCGTCTCGCGCAGCGTCTTGGAGGGGAGGGTGCCGGTGTTGGCCGCGGTGCCGCCGAGCACCGGCTCACGCTCCACCACCGCCACCCGCTTCCCCGCGAGAGAAGCCTGCACCGCGCCCCATTCCCCCGCGGGGCCTGAGCCGATGACCACCAGGTCGAAGTCCGCCATGGGCCGCACCCTAACCCTTCCCCGGGGGGCCAGGGCACCGGGAAGTCAGCCTCGCCGGGACAGGGCCCAGGGCGCGCCCGGCCCCGGGGACCGGGCTCAGGCGTCCTCGGCGTCCGGGGCCCCTTCCTTGGGCGCGCGGCCGGTGTAGTGCAGCTTCTCCCGGACCTCCTCGTCGGTGAGGAGCCGGAAGCCGCTCTCCGGCAGGCCGTCCAGGGTGATTTCGCCCACCGCCTCCCGGTGGAGCGCGCGGGAGGGCAGGCCCACGGCGCCCAGCATCCGCTTCACCTGGTGGTGGCGGCCCTCCGTGAGCGTCACCTCCACGGTGTGCTCGTCGCGCACGCGCACGGTGGCGGGGCGGGCGGGCCCGTCGTCCAGCGTCATCCCCTGGCGCAGCGGCTCCACGCGCGCGTCATCCGCGGTGCTGAACACCGTGGCCACGTAGCGCTTGGGCAGCAGCGTCTCCGGGGACGTGACGTGGGCCACCAGCTTGTCGTCGTTGGTGAAGAGCAGCAGGCCCGTGGTGTCCACGTCCAGCCGGCCCACGGCGTGCCAGGTGAAGCGGGACAGCTCCATGGGCAGCTGGGGCAGGAGGACCTCGAACACCGTGCCCGTGCGGTGCTGGCGCGCGGTGGAGGTCAGCACGCCCGCGGGCTTGTGGAAGGCGAGGACGTGCGTGGGCGCCACCTTGCGCACCGGCAGGCCATCCACCTTGAGGACGGCGTCGGGCGGCACGGGCGTCAGGGGCATGGTCGCCACGCGGCCGTTGATGCTCACCCGGCCCGCCTTGATGGCGGCCTCCGCTTCGTCCTGGGGCATCGCCCCGGCGCGGGCCAGCGCCCGGGACAGCCAGTCCGGCTTCTCCCGGCCCTCCCAGCGGTTGGGGCGGGGAGGGGACTTCGGCGGCCGTTCGGGCTTGCGAGGCATGGGCGCGGCACTGTAGCCGCGTGGGGCGGCTCCATGCGCGGTGTTGTTAGAAGCGGGTGGGCGCGTCCGAGTCCTCGCCCTCGGCGGAGCCCGGCGTCCTGCCCGGCTCATCGCCATCCGCCATGCGGTGGGGCTCCTCTTCCAGCCCGCCGTCCTCCGCCGTCTCGGGCGTGCGGCCGGGCTCCTCCAGGACGTCCTCGTGGGCCGGGGCCTGCCGGCCGGGGCCGGGCTCGCTGCCTCCCACGATCATCGATTCATAGGGCATGTGGTTCATGCGGCGCTCCTTCCAGGCGGGGGTTCCAACCGCTCCGTTCAAAGGTAACGACGCTCCCGCATCCCGCCGCGCCGGGGCGGGACGTTCCCCCGCCTGCTCAGTCGTCGGCCCCGGGAGGCGGCCCTCCTCCGGGGAAGTGCTTGCGCACGGTGTGCAGCGCGGCCAACCACAGGCGGGCCTCGTTGCGCGTGAGCCGCGAGCGGCGCAGGGGGGCGAACAGGTCCCTCACCGCCGTGCGCCCGGGCTGGGCGTCCACCAGGAAGCCTCCGGTGCTCAGCAGCGACTCCAGCGTCGCCTCCACCCGGGCCAGCTCCGCGTCCGTGGCGGCCAGGGGCAGGGGCCCCGGCGGCGGCGCGCTGTCGGCGAGCACCGCCATCCTCACTTCGTAGGCGTAGAGCAGCACCGCCTGCGCCAGGTTGATGGAGGGCTGCTCCGGCGCGGTGGGCACCGCGGACAGGTCGTGGCAGCGCTCCACCTCCGCGTTGGTGAGCCCGCTGCGCTCGTCTCCAAAGACGAGCGCCACCGGCCCCTGCCGCGCCCGCGCCACCAGCTCCTCGCCCACGGCCCGGGGCGACAGGCGGCGCTTGCCCTCCACCTTGCGCGAGCTGGTCCCCACCACCCAGACGCAGTCGGACACCGCCGCGTCCAGCGTGTCCGGCCGCTTCACCCCACCCAGCACGTCCTCCGCGTGGACCGCCAGCCGGTGCGCCGGGCCCAGGTCCTCGACCTCGGGCGTCACCCACGCCCAGTCGGAGAGGCCGCAGTTCTTCAGGGCGCGGGCGGCGGCGCCCAGGTTTTCCGCGTTGCGCGGGCGCATGAGGACGAATCGGACGGGCAGCACCATGACCGCGCACCCTACCGCCCCGGTGGACGTGTCAGTGCCCCCGTTGACCGTCGAGCCTCCCTCCCGCCAGTCTGCGGCGCGAAATCCCGCACCCCCGCGCGTCCGGAGGCCACCTGGAGTGTGGCTGCCCGGACACCCTGTGGGCCCGCGGACGCGCGAGGGGGAGCGCCGGCGCGCGGTCGCCGGGCCGCACTTCCCGTGTGTCTCCGGGCTGCCCATGCGCGGCACGCGGCATGAAATCGGTTCCGCCGCCACCCCTGGAGGAAACATGTCCCCGCAGTTCGTTGTCCCGCCGAAGGCCCCGCGCGCACCCCGTGCCCGCTGGCTGCTGTCGGCGTTGCTCGTGGGCGCGCTCGCCGCCGGCTGCACGCAGGAGCCCGCATCCCCGCCGCCCCCCGCCGCTCCCCCGGCTCCCACGACAGCCGCCGCGCCGGTGTCCTCGAATGCGCCCCTCCCGGTGCGGGCGGAGACGCTGTCGCCCATCATCCGCGAGCTGGCCAGCGAGAACTCCCTCCCCGCGGGCGTGGCCATCGAGTTCGCCCTGCCGGTGCGCCCGCACTACGAGCGCACCGAAGGCACGGCCGTCACGTTCACGCCGGAGGTGGCCGGCAGCCTGCGGTGGACGGGCCCCTCGTCGCTGCTGTTCACCCCGTCGGCCGGCTTCACGGCGGGCACGACGTATGTCGTGTCGGTGGACGCGGTGAACACCACCGCCGGCGTCATCAAGCCGCCGTCGGAGCGGGACTGGCGCTACGGCTTCACCACCTACGCCTTCAAGTTCGTCCAGCTCGTCCCCACGCGCATGGACCTGCTGAAGGGCAGCGTGGAGCTGAACGTGGACTTCTCCGGGCCGGTGGACCTGGCCGCGGTGCGCTCCCTCGCGAGCTTCCGCGTGGGGGATGCCACCCTCACCGACGTGAAGTGGAGCACGCGCGCGGACACCCGGACCTCCCTGGCGGTGGTGCTCACCCACCCGAAGCTCAAGCCCGCGGCGGTGCTGCAGTTCTCGCTGCGGGAGGGCCTGAAGCTGGCGGGCGACTCGCGGGTGCAGGCCCCCTCGGCCAGCAGCGTCCTCGCGCTCTCGGGGGGCAAGCGCATGGACATCACCTACGTGAGCGCGGAGGAGGGCGCCAACGGCCACTTCTTGGAGGTGAGCTGCCGCGACGTGGCCGCGGATGCCCCCGCGAGCCCCACCACCGAGGATCGATGGGATTCGTACTACTACGACGACGACAACCGGGGCTGCTCGCTGAGCGACGCCGTGGCCCAGGAGGCGATCCGCTTCACTCCGAAGGTGAAGTTCACCGTGGCCCCGTCGCGCCGCGGCTTCCGCATCTTCGGTGACTTCAAGCGCGGCCCGTACACGCTCTCCATCGCGGGGGGCACGCTCTCCGCGGGCGGCGGCACGCTCATGGGCGGCTGGTCGCGCGCCTTCTCCGTGCCCGCGCGCCAGGCCCAGGTGCGCTTCAACGCCAATGGCCGCTACCTGCCGCGCAGCGCGTGGCGCAACCTGCCCTTGCAGCACCAGAACGTGGACGCCGTGACGCTCACGGTGCGCAACGTGCCGCCGGAGAACCTCGTCTACTGGATGAGCAGCGACTACCAGGAGAGCGCGGATGAGCGGACGAGCAACGTGCTCGTGCGCAAGGTGGTGCCGCTGAAGTCGACGCCGGACACGCTGCTCACCACGTACATCGACGTGGCGTCGCTGGTGCCCGCCAACACGCGAGGACTGGTGGAGATCCTCGCCGAGCGCGGCGACAACAGGGCCGCCGCCCGCATCCTGCTCACGGACCTGAGCCTCGTGGCCAAGCAGGGCGGCCCCGCCGTGGGCTCCAAGGACTCGGGCGAGGTCTGGGTCTGGGCCCTGGGCATCGAGAGCACGGAGCCCCTGTCCGGCGTGGAGGTGTCGCTGGTGAAGAAGAGCGGGCAGGCCGTGGCCCGCTGCACCACGCAGGGCGAGGCGGGCTGCCAGCTGAAGGTGCCCGCGCCGGGCGTGGATGAGAGCGCGCCGTTCGCGCTGGTGGCGCGCAAGGGGGAGGAGCTGACGTATCTGAAGTACGACGAGCTCAAGACGGAGATCGCCAACTCGGACGTGCAGGGCGAGCCGTACCGCGCGGAGCAGCCCTACCGCGCCGCCATCTGGTCCGACCGCGGCGTGTACCGCCCCGGGGAGACCGCGCACGTGGCCGCGGTGCTGCGCGGCCAGGACAACCTGGCGCCGCCCGTGGGCATGCCGGTGGAGGTGCGCGTCACCGACCCGCGGGAGCTGGAGGTCCGCAAGGCGACGCTGACGACGAACGCGGCGGGCGTCGTGTCGCTCGACCAGACCTTCGCGGCGTTCCAGGACACGGGCCGCTACTCCGTGCGCATGAAGGTGGCGGACCGCGAGGTGGCGTCCTACTCGCTGAACGTGGAGGAGTTCGTCCCGGAGCGCATGAAGGTGACGGCCACCACGCAGGCGCCGGGCTACGCGCAGGGCACGGAGATCCCCGTGGCCGTGGAGGCCATTTACCTCTTCGGCGGTTCGGCGGAGGGCAGCCCGGTGGAGATGACGTGCCGGCTGGAGTCCATCCCCTTCAAGCCGAAGCAGAACGCCCAGTACACCTACGGCGTCTGGCGCCAGGACGGCGGCACGCCCCGGCCCGTCACGCTGGGGCAGGTGACCGCGGAGCTGGACGCGAAGGGGCAGGCGGTCCTGAAGTGCCCGGCCCAGGCGGCGTCGGGGCCCATCAAGGGCGCGGCGCGGCTGGCCGCGGTGGCCAGCGTCCTCGAGTCCGGCAGCGGCCGCGCCAGCATCGGCGAGGCGTACGTGCCGGTGCACCCGGAGGCCTATTACCTGGGCCTCCAGGCCAGCACGCAGAAGGTGAAGGCGGGCACGCCCTTCACGCTGTCGGGCGTGGTGGTGGACTGGGACGGGAACCTCGTCACCGGCGGCACGGGGCCGAAGACGGTGTCGCTGGAGTACCAGCTGCTGGAGGAGAACTACGGCTACTACTACGACGAGGAATCCGGCTACGAGCGCTACCAGCGCTACCTGCGCCCCCAGCGTGAGGGCGAGGTGACGGTGAAGGTGGAGGGCGGCCGCTTCAGCGCCAACATCCTGCCGGGCCGCGACGGCGCGGGCTACCTGGTGCGCGCCCGCGCGGGGGCCACCCAGACGGACCTCGCCATCGAGGGCGAGGGCCGCTACTACTGGTGGGGCGAGGGCTCGCGCGTGGACCAGACGCCGCGTCCCCTGAAGCCCACGTCGCTGGACCTGGCGCTGCCCGCGAAGGGGAAGGTGGGGGAGGCCCTCACCGTGAAGATGAAGGCGCCCTACCGGGGCCGCGTCCTCTTCACCGTGGAGACCGACCGCGTCGTCGCCACGGGCTGGAAGCAGGTGGAGCCGGGCGAGGTGTCCTGGACCTTCACCCCGAAGGAGTTCGCGCCCAACGTGTACGTGAGCGCGTTCCTGGTGAAGGACCCGCATCTGGAGTCCGCGCAGGCGTTCATGCCCGACCGCGCGTTCGGCGTGGGCAGCATCACGCTGGAGCCGGTGGACTTCACCCAGGCCGTCACGCTCACGGTGCCCAAGGAGGTCCGCTCCAATGACACCCTCACGGTGGACGTGGCGGTGGAAGGCGTGGAGGGCCCCACCTTCGCCACCGTGGCGGTGGTGGACGAGGGCATCCTGTCCCTCACGCGCTTCCAGAGCCCGGATCCGCTGAGGGAGATCTTCACCCGGCGCGCGCTGGGGGTGCAGACCTACGAGACGGTGGGCTGGGCGCTGCTGGTGCCTCCCGGCGGAAACTCCAGCTCCACGGGCGGTGACGAGGGCGGGTCCGAAGGCCGCGTTCAGCCGGTGAAGCCGGTGGCCCTGTGGAGCGGCGTGGTGGAGGTGCCCGCGAACGGCAAGCTGCGCGTGCCCTTCAAGCTGCCGCAGTACCGGGGCGCGGTGCGGGTGATGGTGGTGACGGCGGGCAAGAAGCGCATCGGCCGGGCCAGCGCGCAGGTGCTCGTCCGCGACCCGCTGGTGCTCCAGACGACGCTGCCTCGCTTCCTCACCCAGAACGACGAGATTCAGATCCCCGTCTTCGTCACCAACCTGTCCGGCAAGGCGCAGGACGTGAAGGTGTCGCTGTCGGCGGAGTCGCTGGCGGTGCCGGGGCTGGCGCTGCCCGCGGACCTGGGCTCGCCGCTGGAGCTCATGGGCAAGAGCGAGGGCCGCGCGCGGGTGGAGGATGGCAAGTCCCACACGTTCGTCTTCCAGGGCCGCGCCGTGCAATCGGTGGGCGCGGCGAGGCTGGCGGTGACGGTGGAGGGCGGCGGCTACACGTCGCGCGAGCAGCTGGACGTGCCGCTGTCCCCGGCGGGCCCGCGCGAGCGCCGCATCCAGCAGGTGGAGCTGGCGCAGGGCACGACGGACCTGAAGCCGCTGCTCCAGGGATGGGTGCCCACCACGGAGCGCACCACGGTGTGGGTGACGAACAATCCCTACGCACGGTCGCTCCAGCACCTCTCGTACCTGGTGCGTTATCCGTACGGCTGCATCGAGCAGACGACGTCCTCCACCCGCCCGCTCCTGTTCGTGAGCCAGCTGGTGGAGCGCGTGGACCCCACGCTCGTGTCCACCGCCAAGGTGGAGGACATGGTCGCGTCGGGCATCAACCGGGTGCTGTCCATGCAGACGTCCTCGGGCGGCTTCGCGTACTGGCCGGGCAGCACGGAGCCCGTGGCCTGGGGGACGGCCTATGCCACGCACATGCTGCTGGACGCGCGCAAGCTGAAGTACCCCGTGCCGGAGGACCGGGTGGCCAGCGCCATCGCGTGGATGGGTGACGAGCTGACCCGGAGCGAGGGCAGGGTGGGGCAGGACGGCCACGGCGAGCACGCGGAGCCGTACATGCACTACGTGCTCGCGGTGGCGGGCAAGGGTCGCAAGGCGCGCGCTCAGGCCCTGGTGACCGCGCTGGAGACAGGCGCGAAGAAGGTGCCGCTCACCGGAGAGCAGCAGGAGGACCTGTACCTGCTCAAGGCCGCGCTGTGGTTGTCCGGCGACCGGCGCTACGAGAAGGACCTGCGCGCCCCGGACCTGTCCACCGTCACCGACGAGCGCCGCAACAGCTGGTCGTTCTATTCGGACCGGCGCCGCCGCGGGATGGTGCTGAGCACCTTCCAGGACCTCTTCGGCGACGCGCCGGAGGGCGAGCCCCTGGCGCGCATGGTGGCGACGGCGCTCGAGTCGCGCTCCTCGTCCTACTACACCACCCAGGAGCTGGTCTGGGGCATCACCGGCCTGGGCAAGCGGCTGCAGGGCACGGCCACCACCTATACCCCCGCGACGCTCACGGTGGCGGGCAAGGCCGTGGCGGCCAGCCCGGAGAAGGATGCGCGCGTGTCGGACCGCACGTGGGCCCTGGCGCGCGCGAGCGAGCGGACCGCCATGTCCCTGGAGCTGAAGGAGAAGGGCTCGGGCTCCGTGTTCCTCGTCCTCAACAGCGAGGGCGTGCGCACCGAGCCCTCGGCGCGCGTGGGCGGGGAGGGCTTGAAGCTCAAGCGCGGCTGGCGCACGCTGTTGGGCTCCGCCATCGACGCGAAGAAAACGTCGGCGGAACTGGGGGATCTCATCTACGTGGAGTTGGAGATCACCAACACCACGGGCGAGCGCGTGCAGAACATCGCGCTGGTGGACCGGCTGCCAGCGGGCTGGGAGATCGAAAACGCCCGCTTGCGCAGAGGGGGCAGCGTGGACTGGGTCGTGGAGGAGACGCTCTGGACGCCGGACTATGTGAACGTGCGCGATGACCGGCTGGAGGCGTTCGGTTCGCTGCAGGCCCACGAGACGAAGAAGCTCGTCTACGCGGTGCGCGCGGTGACGGCGGGCTCCTTCACCCTGCCGTCCGCGGAGGCCGAGGCGATGTACGACTCCTCCATCTGGGCCCGTGAATCCGCGGGCACGGTCCAGGTGTCGGGCCCCTGGAAGGACGAGCTGCTCTAGGCCCCATGCGTCGCGTGCGTCTCGACAAGAAGTGGGTGGGGGGCGCGCTGGCGGGGCTCGTGCTGCTGGGCACGGGCCTGCTGGCGGCATGGTGGGTGCCGCTGCCGGAGCGGTTGGCGGCGCCCCCCTCGGTGGTGATGGCGTACCGGGACGGGGCGCCCGCGTACGTCTTCCTCGCCCCGGACGAGCGGTGGCGCATCCCCGCGCCGAAGGACCGCGTCGACCGGGCCTACGTCCGCGCCCTGCTCGCGCTGGAGGACAAGCGGTTCTTCCATCACCCGGGCGTGGATCCGCTCGCGGCCCTGCGCGCCCTCGGGCTCAACCTGAGCCGGGGGCGGCGGGTGTCGGGGGCTTCCACGTTGACGATGCAGCTGGTGCGCGTGCTGGAGCCCCGTCCCCGCACGTTCACTTCGAAGGTGGTTGAGTCCTTCCGCGCCGCGCAGCTGGAGGTGCGGCTGACGAAGCAGGAGGTGCTGGAGGCATATCTCCAGTTCGTGCCCTACGGGCGCAACGTGGAGGGGGTGGAGGCGGCGGCGCTCGCGTACTTCGGGCACACCGCGCAGCACCTGAGCCCGGCGGAGATCGCCACGTTGCTGGCGGTGCCGCAGAACCCGAACCGGCGCTACCCGTCGCCGGAGAACCTGGGCCGCCTGCGCTCGGCCCGGGACGACATCTCGGCCCGGCTGTTGGAGTCCGGCGGGCTGGTGGTGGACGGGGTGGAGTCCGGCGCGGTGCTGGCGGAGGTGCGGGCGACGCCGGTGCCGGACACGCTGAGGCCCTTTCCAAGGGAGGCCCCGCACGCGGCGGCGTGGCTCAAGGCGCAGCGGCCGGGGACGTCGTGGCTGGCGACGACGCTGGACGCGGGCACGCAGCGGTTCGTGGAGCGCACGCTGGCGGATTCGGCCCGGCGACTGGAGCGGCAGGGCATCCACAACGGCGCGGTGGTGGTGGCGGATCGCGAGGCGGGCGAGGTGCGCGCGCTCGTCGGCAACTTCGACTTCTTCGACGCGAGGAACGGCGGGCAGATCATCGGCTTCGCCACGCCGCGCTCACCGGGGTCGGCGCTCAAGCCGCTCTTGTACGCGCTGGGGATTGATCAGGGGTTGGTGGGGCCGGAGACGCTCGTGCCGGACATCCCGGTGGCGTATGGCGGCTACCAGCCGCGCAACTTCGACGGGCGCTTCCAGGGGCTCGTGCGCATGGAGTCCGCGCTGTCGCAGTCGCTGAACCTGCCGTTCGTGCGGCTCCTGGAGCGGGTGGGCGTGGAGGGCTTCCTGGGGTCGCTGCGGCAGGCGGGCGTCACCGGCCTGGATCCGCGCCCGGGCCACTACGGCCTGTCCGCGGCGGTGGGCGGGCTGGAGCTGACGCCGCTGGAGCTGACAGGGGTGTACCTGGCGCTGGCGGGGGATGGGCGGGCGAGGCCGTTGCGAGTGCTCACCGAGGACGCGCCGCCGACGACGGCGCATGCGCTGGTGTCACCGGGAGCGGCGTGGCTGACGCGGCAGGCGTTGTCCCTGCGCGACCGGCCGGACTTCCCGGAGCGGCGGCGGCTCACGGGCCTGCCGGCGCGGGTGCACTGGAAGACGGGAACGAGCTTCGGCAACCGGGACGCATGGGCGGCGGGCTCGGGGCCGAAGCACACGGCGGTGGTGTGGCTGGGCAACTTCGATCATGCCTCCAGCGTGCACCTGGTCGGAGCGGAGAACGCGGCCCCGCTGCTGTTCGACATCCTGGAAGGCGTGGGGCCGCGCGGGACGACGTTGAAAGAGGAGGACGCGGCGCCGCCGAAGGACCTGGTGAGCGTGGAGGTCTGCGCGTATTCGGGGCACCTGCCCACGGAGGCCTGCACGCAGCGCAAGAGGGTGGACGCGGTGCGCACGGCGGTGCCGACGACGCCGTGCCCCTACCACCACCGCGTGGAAGTCGACGTGGATGCGGGCCTGGCGGTGGGGCCGGGTTGCCGCGAGGGCCGCCGGACGGAGATGCGCGTCTACCTGACGTGGCCCTCGAGCCTGCGGCGGTGGCTCGCGGAGCAGCAGCGGCAGTTGCCCGAACCGCCTCCGCTCGCGCCCGGCTGTGTGGCGGGAGGCGAGCGCGACACGCCCCTCATCCTCTCCCCGCCGGAGGGGCAGGTGGCGCTGCTCATCCCCGGCATGGCCCCGGAGGAGCAGAAGGTGCCACTGGAGGCGGAGGCCGCGCACGACCGGGAGCTGACCTGGTTCGTGGATGGCGCCGTCCTGGGAACCGCGCGCGCCGCGGAGCGCCTCTGGTGGCGGCCGAGCGTGGGGACGCACGACATCCTCGTCACGGACGACCGAGGCCTCACCGCCCGTCGCACGCTGGTGGTTCGCGAGCGCCGGTGACGGCCGGCGCCCGCGCGGCGACTCAGCGCGCCTCCCAGCCCGCCTCGCCGCGAGCGTAGTGCTGGCCCGCGGGCAGCTCGCCGTAGAACAGCAGGTCCTTCACGCCCACCACCGACTTGCCGTCGAACAGGCCGACCTCGCCACGGGCGGGGAAGGTGATGCCCAGCGCGGAGCCGTTGATCCTCACCGTCTGGCCCGGCGCCACCGTCACCTTGCCCAGGACCGCGCCCATGGGCGCCTGCACCTTCGTGGGCGCATGGTCGCCCGCCGCCAGGCTCACGCGCAGGTTCGTCGTCAGGGTCATCCCCTCGAGCGACACCGCCTGCGTGCCGTGGTTGGCCACCTCCACCCAGCCCCCGCGCGGGTCGAACGCCTCCAGCAGCAACGTGGGCTGCTGTTCCTTCAGCCGCTTCACCTCCGCCCTCACGAAGTCCCGGCGCACCTGCACGAAGCGCTTCATGTACGCCTTGCCCGCGGCGAAGCGCGCGGGGTCCATGTACGGGTCGGTCCGCATGGAGTCGCCGATGAGCGCGTGAAGCGCGTCGATGTACGGGTTCATCACCTCGGGGGTGAAGAGCTCCACCAGCGCCTTGTCCAGCCGCGCCTCCAGCCGGGCGCGCAGCACGGGGTTCATCACCACGCGCGTGCCCAGGTTGGAGAACACGGGCAGGTAGGCCGGGTAGCTGGCCGTCTCCAGCTTGCGCTGCTGATACATCTGCTCCACCCAGCCATCCAGCAGCGTGAAGTTGAACAACGGATGCTTCATGTTGCTGGTGGTCTGCGACATGTTCTCCACGGTGTTCACGTACCACCAGCGCGCGTCCACGTTGTTCAGGTCCCACGGCACGTAGCGCCAGCGGCCGGTGATCTTGTCCTGGAGGAAGTAGCTCTCGGAGTCCTCCACGTAGTTGTTGGACATCAGCGCGTCCATCACCATGGAGCGCACGTAGGACTCCACCTCCAGGTTCTTCTCCAGGGCGGCGACGAGCTGCGGCTCCGGCGTGTGGTTGATGACGTCCAGCACCGCCCACAGCGCGTCGCTGGGCTCGCTCTCATTCGTCTTCTTCACCCAGTCGCCCTGGTAGGGCACCTTCCACGTCTTGAACTCGGTGTCCTTCCAGCCCGCGCGGTAGATGGACGCATCGTCGTCCGGGAACGCGTTCGCCTTGAGGAAGGCCTTGTTGATCTGCTCCACCTCCAGGAACACGCCCTCGTAGTGGCCATTCACCGTGAGCCGCACGTACGTCGTCCGGGACGCCGGCACCCGCATCGCCGCCAGCAGGTCGTAGGCCATCTTCTCCGCGATCATCGACGCGTCGGCGTACTCGGCGATGAGGTTGAGCGACGTGCGCCCCTGGAACCGGGTCTTGTCCACGAAGCTGACGTTCCAGCTCTTCTTGTCGAAGAAGCGCGCGGAGGCCCCGCGCAGCCGCACCTTCACCGGCAGCGTCTGGCCGTTGGCCTGGAACGTCGCGTCCTGGTCCTCCGTCCACGGATCGGCCTGGAACTTCGCCATCGCCTCCGGGGGGATGACGAGCGCGTACTCTTCCATCCGCGGTTGGAGCTTCGGCAGCGTGTAGGGCCGCTCCACCTCCGGCACGGGCGGAGGATCCGTGGGCCCCGCATCCGGCGTCCCGCCATCGACGGGCCCCGCGTCCGGCGTCCCGCCATCCGTGGCGTTCGGATCCGTCGTGCCGGCATCCTGGGAGTCGGGTTCCGTCGTGCCGGGATCCGTCACGGCGGGCGGTGGAGCATCGGGCCCCGAGGGACCGCAAGCGCCCAACAGCATCGACAGGCTGAGCAGGAGTCGTAAACGCATCATTCCCGGCGCATGAGCAAGCGCCATGCCTCCCTGGCGCGCGCCAGAAGCGCCCCTCGCCGCCACGAAGGAGGGCGCGGCGGGGCTTGCACAGGCCCGCCAACACCCCGCGGGAGGAAAACGATTTCCCTCCCTGGAAGGCTCCCTTGCCCTTGTCCGGACTCCTGACGGACCGCGTGAGAGGCAGGCGCCTCGCCTGCCTGAGCGTCCTTGGCTGTGGGAGGCGGGGACGCCATCGCTCCCGGGGCGAGCAACCGGGCGTCGGCGACCGTGAGGCGCGCTGTGCACGGACGGGTGCGTCGGCCCTAGCTTGCTGGGAGCAGGCTGGAGGACGGCCCGAGTCCGACAAGGGAGTGATGATGGAGTCCTGGAACCAGACCTCGAGCGACACCGTGCGAATCCACGCGCCATCCACGGTGAACCGGCGCATCGACGCCCACGTGGAGTCCTGCGTCCGCTGCATGGCCGAGCGGGCGGACCGGGCGGAGATGAGCCGGTACCTCGAAAAGCTGGAGCACGAGTGGGAGATGCACCGCGCGCTGGGCGTGGGGGGCTCCGCGCTGGCCCTGGTGGGCCTGCTCCTGGGACGCCGGGGCGGACGCGGCTGGCGGGTGCTCAGCGGCGTGACGCTGGCGCTGCTCTTTCAACAGGGCATCACCGGCTTCGGGCCGCTGTCCGCGCTGGTTCGCGCGCTGGGCGTGCGCACCCGGCGGGAGATCGACCTGGAGAAGTTCGCCATCAAGGCCCTGCGCGGGGACTTCGAGCGCATCCCCAACGACGGGGGGCCGCTGGCTCGCGCCAACGCCGCCCTCGTCGCCGCGCAGTCCTAGGGGAGCGCCCGTGCCGTCCGCTCAGTGCACCATGGGCGTCGTGTAGCCGCCGCCCAGCGCGGGCATCAACGCGGGACCCGGCGTGGAGGGCCCCGGCCGCCTGCCGGTGTCCTTCTGGTCGAAGAAGCCGTTGAGGCCCGCGACGCCGATGGAGAAGTTCGTCACCCAGCCGTCGTCGGGCTTGCCCGCGGCGGCCTTGATGTCGAACGGCCGGGCGAAGTGCAGCCGCAGCAGCAGGGGCCCCAGCGACAGGTTGACGCCGATGACCGCATCGAGCACGCGGTGGTCCCACAGGTCCCTCGCGCCGTCGCCCACGCCACCCGCGTCCAGCGCGACGATGGCCTCCAGGTCGCTCAGGAAGGCCACCCGGATGATGTCGTTGAGGGGCAGCTGTGCCTCCAGCGTGGAGTAGACGAAGTGCTGGCCCAGCAGCCATCGCTCGTCGCCGAAGTTCACGCCGCGCAGGGTGTCGAAGCTGGACAGGTAGTAGGAGCGCGCGTAGCGGCCGCCCACCGTGGTGCCCGCGCCCACGCGCGCGAAGAAGTTGGTGCGGCCGTAGATGGGGAAGTACCGCTCCGCGTCCAGGCGCAGGTTGCCGTAGGCCTGCCCGTCGAAGGGCTGCACGCCGGCGGTGGCCTCCAGCAACACGGAGCTGCCCGAAAGCGGTCCCGTCGCGTAGTGGTACTTGATGGTGTCGTAGCCGATGCGGCCGCTCAGCTCCGTCTGGAAGCGGATGTGCTGGTTGTCAGCCCGCCACACGGACAGGAGATCCTGGTTCGCTTCATTGCGCTCCGGGAACTTCAAGATGAACTCGCTGAAGTCATCCAGGAAGTACTTCGTGCCGCCGATGCTCAGGTCGCCCTGGAGGTAGAAGAAGGTGCTGAGCGGGTAGCGCACGCTGCCCAACGCGCCGAAGTAGCGCTCCGACGAGACGAAGAACGGGCGCTGCTCCGCCGGCAGGTAGTTGAACGTCTTGTCGATGCGGAAGCGCAGCGACTGGAACAGACCGCCGCCCCACGTCGCGCGCTTCGAGTCGTTGACGTACAGCAGCAGGCCGTCCGTCAGCTCGAAGGAGCCGTACACCGCCAGCGTCAGGACCAGCTGGTGGTCGCGCAGCCGGTCCGACGCGGAGGCGAACACCTGCCCCACGAAGCCACCGCCGCCCGCGCCCGCGAAGCCGAAGATGGGGCCCAGTTCGATGTTCTCGCGCTTGAAGGGCCGGTAGGCCAGCGCGTCGGTGAGGGGGTGGATGGCCAGCGGAGCGGGCGGATCCGCGACGGGCTCCTTCCCATCCTCCAGCGACAGCATGCGCGGCGGACGCAGCAGGGACGGCTTCCGCTCGCCGGACATGTGGAAGAGCATCCACAAGCCACCGTCGGGGCCGGCGCCCGGCTCGAAGACGCCCGTCGTCAGGTCGGTGCGGCGCACGATGCGGCCGTCCGACAGCCGCTCGTGGAGGTCGGAGCTGCTCTGGTTGAAGGCCACGAAGAACACGCGGCCATCCGGCAGCGCCAGCGGATCCGCCTCGTCGCGCTCCTCGGTGGTGAGCCGCTCGGCCTGCCCCAGCGGCGCGTCCGGCTTCACGCGGAAGAGGTTGTACTTGCGGTGCGACGTCGCGTCCGACGTGTAGATGATGCCGGACGGTCCCCAGGTGAGCTGACGCTCCGCGAAGACGTCGTCGGTGAGCTTGCGGACCTTCGCGTCGGTGCCCTGCGTCAGGTCCACCATGTAGACATCGCGCAGGCCCGCGTCGTTGATGCCGATGAACGCCACGTAGCGGCCATCCGGAGAGAAGGCCGGTGAGTAGATGGCCAGCACGCCCTGCTTGTCGATGCGGTACTGGCGCCGGTCGCCCGTCTCCAGCTTCACGCTCAAGCCCACCTCGTGCCCGATGCCGGTGCGGATGGCCGAGCGTCTCACCAGCACGTCCGTGGTCTTCTTCTCCTGAAGGTGCACGTAGTCCTGGACGTACAGCACGTCACGGCCGGTGCGCTCCGCCACGAACGCGAGCTTGTCCTTGGTCAGCGCGAAGTTGCGCCCCGACACCGGGTGCAGCGATTCGATGCCCGGCACGCCGTCGCCCGCGACCTTCACGGTCTTCTCCGGCGCGCGCGGATCCACCAGGTACAGCCGGCTCTCGCCCGTCTCCGGCACGATGGTGCGCAGCGCCAGCACGTTGCCATCCGGACCGCTGGCCATCGCGGTGACGATCCCCGGCGTCTCGCCCAGGGAGTCCAGCGCGGGCGCCGTCTGCGCGGAGTCCAGGTACGTCTTGAACGCCCGGCGCTTGAGCCAGTTCTCGAACCGCGCGGAGACGCGCTTGGGGTCGTCACCGGTCAGCCGCTCCAGCAGCTCCTCGAACTTGAGCGACGGCGAGTCGCGCGAGCCGCCCACCAGCCGGGGCGCCTCCTCCAGCAGGCGCTGGGTGATGCCCGCGCCATATTCGTCCTCCAGGAACGCCACGCGCGCCTGACCGACCTTGTAGATCCACAGGTAGCCGTACGGGCCGGGGGAGAAGAAGTCGAGGAAGGCATAGCCCTTCATCAGGTCCGGGTTCACCAGCAGGTCCCGGACCATCATCTCCGCTTCCGGATCCAACCCGCGCTTGGCGTAGAACTCGGCCAGGCCTTCGATGAACCACAGCGGATAGCCGCCCAGCGGATCCCCGAAGGTCTTGGCCTGCTCGGCCACGGTGCGCACCTTCTGGATGGTGAACTGGTGCGCCATTTCGTGGGTGCTGATCTCCTCGAAGAGGTGGTGGTCGCCCAGGTACGGCAGGGACAGCTTCAGGTCCTCCGTGGACGTGACGCCCAGCGTGCCCTCGGAGACGGCGAACACGTTCGTCTGGAGGAACTCCGCGTAGCTGCTGTAGAGGATGTACGGGAACGTCTGCGTGGGGACGTACTTGAACTGATCCACCAGGTACCGGTACGCGTCCTCGATGATGGGCGCCGCGCGCTCCGCCACCTCGCGCTCGCGCTCGTAGAAGTAGAAGCGCACGCCGCCCGTCTTCGTGCCCAGGTCCTTCGCGTAGGTGTAGTTGAAGCCGCCGTCGGAGTTGCCCAGCAGCAGCGGTGCGCCGGAGAACACCGCGCCGCCGTCGGCTCCGGTGGCACCCGCGATCGTGCCCGCGTCTCCCGCCACGCCGCCGTCCGCCAGCGCCACCACGCCCGGGGGCGGGATGCCGCCGTCGGACAGGCCCTCGACGCTGGGGGGAGCGCTGCCCGCGTCCGTCCGGGTCATGTCCAACGTCACGCCCCCCAGCTTCGAGCTGCCCTCGCTCGGGGCCGGCGTGTTGCCCAGTCCGGAGGGGCTGACCTCCGGCGGGGCAGGCGGAGACTGCGTGTCGCTCGTCTGGGGCGAGGTGGTGGGCGCCTGAGGAATGGCGCCGCCCTGGACCCCGGGCGGTTGATCATGCGCGGAGGGGCCGCTGGGCTTCGCGACGCCGGTCGCGCCGGGGCCCACGAGGATGTCGATGTGCCGCCACTCGAAATCGTAGCTGTTCACGGGCGTCTTCCCCGCGCGACGGGGAACGACGAAGACCTGGGCCAGCGCGAGCTCCGGAAGGAGCAGGGCCAACAGCACGGCGACCACGTGCGGACGGGGGTTCAAAAAGCACCTCGTAAGGCGAGGAGACAGGCGTATCAAGGGCCCGACGGAAGGCTCCCTCTCTCACCGCAAACGCACAAGCGGTCCTTTTGTTTCTTTGCGTTGCGGTGGACGTCAGGGCTCTTCCCCCTCGGAACGAACCACGGGACTTGGCTCCGGTCGGCATCGCCCGGTATGGAGGAGGGAATGAATCGCCTCTCTCTGCTGGCTGCTACCGCGGTCCTTGCCATCGGTTGTGGCAAGGACAGTTCCGACAACAAAGCCGAGTGTCAGGTTGAAGCCATCGACCTGACCGGTTGTGACCGTTCGACGTTGAGTGCAGTCCAGGCCGAAGGCGTCTGGAACACCAACATCCAGTTCGACGACGGCTACACGGGGCCCTCCGCGATCCGCTTCTCCCCAGGGGATCCCCTGCTCATCGGCCTGGCGATGACGACGAAGCAGATCACCCCGGACACCTTCTACCTGGCCAGCGACGTGACGGGCTCGGACGGCTCCGCGGTGCGCTATGCGTTCTCGGGCTGCAAGGCCTCCGGGCCGGGGACGGTGCTGGGGGTCGCGCGCGTGTGCCGCAACGGGACGACGGTGCGTCAGGGCACCTTCACCGCGATGCGCGTGACGCGGCGCGAAGGGGAGGCCGAGGCCAACCACGTGGAACTCGTGGGCCAGGCGACGCTTCCCAAGGGGAAGCCCTCCAGCGTGGTGGCGGCGGGCGGGTATGCGTACGTGCTCGCGGGCGAGGAGGGCTTCTTCACCTATGACGTGAGGGACCCCGCGCACCCGGTCCTCGCCTCCGAGCAGAAGTTCGCCGCGGAGATCTTCACCACCGCCCTTGTCAATGGCACGACGCTCTACCTGGGGACATACGACAAGGGCGTCCGCATCTGTGACCTGTCGACGAGCCCCGAGGCCCCGCGCTGCGGCAAGACGGTGCTCGCGGACCAGACGGTGCGCGTGGACGCGATGGCGAAGGACGGCAACCTGCTCTACGTGGCGTCGCCCCAGCCCAAGTCGGACGTCATCGTCCTGGACGTGACGCAGCCGGAAGCGCCGGTGGTGGTGGTGCGCTACACGGTGGAGGGCTCCTCGGCCTCGTTGGGGGAATACCCCTACGCGCTGGCGACGCAGGACGACCGCCTCTACGTGAGCAACTGGAGCTACGGCGTGACGGTGTCGAACGTCGCGAACGTGGCGACGACGAAGGCGCCCAAGCTGATGGGCCGCTTTGGCGGTCCCTCGACGAGCAGCCTGGCCGTGGGGAAGAATGGCGACGCCGTCACCGTCTTCCAGGGCTCGGACGCGTGGGGCTCCTCGCTGCTGGCGCTGGACGCCACCCTGCCGGAGGCCATCGTGCAGCGTGGGGAGCTGGTGCTGCGGCCGCAGGCGTCGCTGGGCGGCATGGCCCTGTCGGGCACGACGCTCTACGTGGCCAACTACCAGGACGGCCTGCGCGTCTACGACGTGTCCACGCTGGGGACGCTGAAGCCCGCGGGCTACTTCAACACCTGGAACGAGACCGACTCGGGCCGGGGTCTGTCCTTCTTCGAGGGCCTCCAGGGCGTGCACGTGGCGGGCGGCCTGGTGTATGGGTGGGATACGTCAAGGGGGCTGCTCATCTTCCGCCACACCCCGTGACGCCAAGGTTGCTTGATGACCCCGCCGAACGGATGCGGCCGTTGCCAGACCCTGCCCGGGACGCCCGATGAACCGGGGCGGCTGTTTCTTTGGCCGCCCTTGGGCCACAGCCTGGGCAAGCTGGTGGCGCACCTGCGCGAATCCGGCGGCAGCTACCAACTGCGCGCGGACGCGCAGTGCGTCGTGGTGGGGATGGGGCAGGGCGGTCTGCGACAGCTCTCCGCGCACCTGCCCAACGTGCTGACGGCGGAAGAGGTGCGGGGCACGCGCGCGCTGTTCGTCCCCGGGGACTCCGAGCCGGGCATGGCGGACTTCCCGCGCGTGGACTCGCTGCAGCGGCTCACCACGCTGCAGCAGTCGGGGTGGCTGGTGGACATGCTGGCGGAGGGGCGGCTCACCACGTTCTTCCAGCCCATCGTCCACGCCCAGGACACCTCCCACATCTTCGCGCACGAGGGGCTCCTGCGCGGCCGCGACGCAGGCGGCGCGCTGGTGCCTCCGAACCGGCTGTTCGACACGGCCCGCGAGGCGGACCTGCTCTTCCAACTGGACCTGGCCGCGCGCACCACCGCCATCCGCGAGGCGGTGCGACACCAGCTGCGCACGCACCTGTTCATCAACTTCACGCCCACGGCCATCTACGACCCTGCCCACTGCCTGCGCTCCACGGTGGCCGCCATCCGCGAGGCGGGCATCCCGGAGTCACACGTCGTCTTCGAGATCATCGAATCCGACCGGGCCGCGAACGCCGCGCACCTGCGCGCCATCGTGGACTTCTACCGGCAGGCGGGTTTCAAGGTGGCGCTGGATGACCTGGGCGCGGGCTACTCGTCGCTGAACCTCATCCACCAGCTCCGGCCGGAGTTCATGAAGCTGGACATGGAGCTGGTGCGAGGCGTCCACGCGGACCCCTACAAGGCGTCCATCGTGCAGAAGCTGCTGGAGATCGCCCGGCAGCTCGGCATCCAGACGGTGGCCGAGGGCATCGAGACCCCCGAGGAGCTCTCCTGGGTGCGCCGACACGGCGTGGACTTCGTGCAGGGCTACCTCATCGCGAGGCCTTCGGACGTCCCGGCCCGGTCCACCCCCCGCATCACGGATTGAGCAGGGTGTTGGACGTGCTCGGCCGCTGCAGGTTCGCGCTCCGCGCCAGCCGCAGCTCGTCCCCGGCGTTCTGAAGGGCGATGCGCGCGGCGTAGATGTCCCGGCGGCTGGCGGCATCCCGGGCCAGGGCGATCTGCGCACGGATGCGGTCGGACTGGACGACGACCGTGCCCTGGCCCTCGGCCGAGGCACTCGAGCGAACCACGGAAAAGTCCTGGTCGGCGATGCTCAAGGCGTTGTCCACGCTCAGCTCGCCCTGCTCCAGCGCCTGATCCGCCGCGAGCATCCACTGGCCCCCGGATTGGATCCGCGCCAGCCGCTGCTGCCGGGCACGCTCGGTGTCGTAGGCGCGCTGCTCATGCGTATCGACCTGCGACTGGACGGCCTGCGTGCGTTCGGTGGCCAGGGCGTCGCGGTCCGCCACGTCCTGCTCGAGATCGGCCACGCGTTGGCGCAGGCGGTCCAGCTCCTCGGCGGGGGGCTGGGGCTGTCCCTGCGGCGGGACCGTCGTCGCCTGCCCCTGGTCTGTCTGGGCAGGGGCGGCCTGCGCCGTCTGGGGCTGCGCCTGCCCCTGGTCGGGTGTGGCCTGCATTGTCTGGTTCGGCTGGGGCGCGCTCGGAGTCGCGCCCTGATCAGGAGCCGTCGTTCCCGTTGACGGCGGCGCATGGGCGGCCGCCGGTGGGGCCGTGGTGGATGGCCCCGTCGTGCCCGCGGCGCCGGAGCCGCCGGTCGCGCCCGTATCCACCGTCCCGCCGAAGCCCGGCGCGGCGGTCTGGGTGGGCTCAGCGGAGGGGGGCGTTCCCGTCACGCCCGTGTCGGACGGGCCCGCGGCGGTGCCGCTCCCGGTCGAAGGGGCCTCCGCGCCCGTGCCATACGGGGCCGCGGTGGAAGGGGAGCCCGCGCCCGTGTCCGTGTCGGACGGGGCCGCGGTGGAAGCGGAGCCCGCGCCGCCCGTGCCCGACTGCGCCTGATTGTCGGATCCGGCCGATTCATCGGGTGAGGGCTGCGGCTCGAAGACCGTGGGAACGGGGGGCGGGACATAGGTCTGGGATTGCTGGACCGCGACCTGCCCCGAAGTGACGGGCGTGTCGCCATCGGGCAGCAAGGGAACCGGGTCGGAGTAGGTGCCCTCGGTTGGATCCGACGGTGCCTGGTAGCCGTATCCCTCCGGGGGGCGTGCGCCATCCTCGTCGCTCGCGGCCTGTTCGTTGGCATCCTGCAGGGCCGCGGCGGCCGGATCCGTCACGGACGGGTCTTCCGGGGGAAGGGGTTCCACGTCCTGTGCCTGTCCAAGGCTCAATCCCGCGACGATGGCGATCCAGAGGCGCATGCCGTGAAGATGTTCACGCGCGAACGCTTCCACAGCATCCCCAGTCCCGGTCGCCTGCTGGCCCGCCAGCAAGGCGGCTGACGCTCAGGCCTTTCGGCGTCGGGCCAGCAGCTCGTCCGCGGCGCGCCGACCCGTCTCGAGCGCGCCATGCACGGTGCCTTCCTCGCCGCCCACATGCGTGGCCTCGCCCGCGAAGAAGAGCGTCTGGCCCACGGGCCGGGCGAGCGTGTCGACCGCGTCCATCGCTCCGGCGGGGATGACCGCGTAGCCGCCGCGCGTGTACGGCTCGTGCTGCCAGTTCTGCGGGCGCCACGATTCCAACTGCGCGTGAAGGTCCCGCACGGAGCGGTGGAAGAGCCGGGAGAGATCCTGGAGCGCGAGCGCCAGCACGGCCTTCTCGCTCAACCGGGACAGCGCGGCGGCGGTGGGGCCTCCGCTCCAGCCCACCAGGTGTCGCGTCCGCCGGTGGGGCGACAGCGTCCACCACGTGGGAAAGGAGGACTCGGGAGCGTGGAAGAACCCGAAGCGCGCGGTGTCTTCCTGCTCTCGCCAGAAGGCGGAGCGGAAGCGCAGCAGGACCTTCACCAAGGGCCCCATCTCCAACCTGTTCCAGGCGCGCTCATGCTCGCGCACGCGGGGCACGAAGCGCACGGCGCCCGGCGTGGGATGCCGCGCCTGCAACACGCCGACGGGGAGGGTCACGATCGCGTGCGTTCCCTGGAACGTCCCGAGCGGCGTGCCCTGCTGGGTCCGGGCCCGCACGTGGACCGCGCCCGGCTTCCAGCGCACCTCCTCGGCCACGGCGTTCAGGTACAGCGTGCCCGGCGTCGCGAAGAGCTTCTCGGCCATCGCGTGGAGCACGCGGTCGTAGCCTTCCAGCACTCGGGACGGCGTCGTGCCCCCGGCCGAGGAGGCGGACTGCTCCATTCGCGCGATGGCCAGCGTGCTCGCGATGTCCGGATCCGCGGCGTAGAAGCCCCGCACATACGAGCGCGCCATCGCGCGGACCACGGGAGGCCACTTCCGGGTGCGAGCCTGCTCCTCCACCCATTCCGCCATCGGGCGGTCGGGGGCCTTCGCCGACACCAGGGCCTCCTGGAATGAGAACGCAGCTCCGGCGTCGCCCAGCTTGCCCCGCCACAGGAGCGCGTATGTGTCATTGCACGGGCTCACCGTCAGCCCGGCCCTTCGGATGCGCTGGAGCAACAGGGAGGGCCTGCCGTGGACGAACTCGGCGCCCAGCTCCAGGGGCACGTCGGCCACCGTGTCCCGCAGGGTCACGACGCGTCCGCCCACGCGGTCCCGCGCCTCCAACACGATGACCCGCAGGCCCTTGCGCATCAGGCGCTCGGCGGCGCAGAGCCCGGCGGCCCCCGCGCCCAGGATGATGACGTCGGCCTCTCGGTCCATGCAGCTCCTGCTCCGGCCTCGCGGAGCTTCCACCAGGGACAAGAACCCGCGGCCCGCCAGATGACAGCGGACCGCGAGTGGAGGACCCCTCCTGCGTGAGCGCGGGACCGGGGACGTGCTCACGCGGTGCTAGTAGGTCTTCGGCGAGCTGCTGGAGTCGTGCGTGCTGGAGCCCGTGTCCGGGTTCATGCTGGAGCCGTTGTCCTGACCCGTGCCCTTCGAGCCCTGGTTGATGGACGAGTCCGGCGACATCGCGTCGGAGCCCGAGCCGCCCATGCCCTGACTCGGCGCGATGTTGATCGCCATGTTCTTCTCGTCCTTCACCTGGAAGCTGGCGCGGATCTCCTGGCCCTCCCTCAGGCTCTTGGCGTTTCTCAGGCTCGGGTCGGTGAACTGGGTCTTGCTGTCGATGTCCAGCGGCACCACCGCGCCGCTGGCGCTGCTGACGTAGACCTTCTTGCTGTCGCTCTTCACGACCTTGCCCGTCAGCTCATTCTCGCCCGCCATGCTCGAGGAGTGGGTCGAGGAGGAGCCCGACCCGCCCATGGCGTCCGAGCTGCCCGTGCTACCCGAGGAGCCTTGCATGCTGCTGTCCGACCCCGTCTGGCCCGAACCTCCCTGGGCCGACGTGGAGGTCGACGGCTGCTGCGAGTCCTTCGTCATGCTGTCCTGAGCCATGGCCACGCCAGAACCCAGCAACGCCACGGACGCGAAAACCCCAATGAGCTTCTTCATCGCATCTCTCCCGGAATGTGTGAGTGGGGCGGGTGGCACTTGCGTGGCCCCCCGCTGGGAAAAAGCTAGGGGTGGTGGGGGTGGGCGACAGGCCCGGGGGGGAAGACCGGGTGCGTGCCCGTTCGCCCTCCGGGCCATGGGGCGTGGTCTGGACGCGACAGCCGGCCCTTCCACCCCTGGGTGGGGTGCTTGAAGCGCGTGGCGGATTCACCTAGCGTGCTGGGCAAAGAGCGGGGGCTGGCCGCACGGTCGTCCTCCCGCCAGGAGCTAGTGACTTCGATGCCCCCGCCCGCCAGGACCCCGGCACCGCCGCCCCAGGAGCTTCCCGTTCCGTCCTATCCCGCCGTCGAGACCTTCATCGAGAAGGCCTCCGCCAATGACGTCCAGGCGCTCTTCGCTCCGGTGAAGGAGGAGCTCGCCGGCCTCAAGGGGCCCCGCGCGGAAACCGGCAAGAAGGCCCAGGCTGCGATCGCCCGCGCCGAGGAGCTGCTGAGCATGCTCGTGGATGTCCGCGAGAAGCTCGTCGCCGAGTCGAAGCAGTCCAAGGGTCGGAAATAACTGGGTTTTCGGGAGCGCGGACGATTTCTTGCCCCCAGCAGGCAACCCGCGGCCGACTCTCCCGATAATCCCCTGAAAGAGCCAAGGGATGATCCCAGGCTCCCATTTTGAATCTGAATCGCTGGCACCAGCGCGGAGGCTGAAATGAGCGTCAAGATCGACAGCGGCATGATGGGTCCGAACCTGCGCATGAACACCCAGATGACCACGGCCCGGCAGACGCCGAACACGAGCTTTGGCGCGCGGGTGCAGAATGGCCTGAACAACACCGTGGGCGCCGTGGGCGCCGGCGTGGGCGCCGTGGCCGGCTTCGTGCCGGGCGCGGGCATCGTCTCCGCCGCGGTCTCCTCCGCGCAGACCTTCTCCGGCGCCGCGGGCTCCGGCATGGCGGGCGGCCCCTACGTGGGCGTGATGAGCACCGGCTCCGGCGCGGTGCCCTCCACCAACCTGCCCGGTGCGGGCAGCGGCCTGCCCGTCTCGGGCGGCTCCACGACGATCGGCACCAGCGTCGGCTCCAGCACCGGCACCGTGAGCGACCAGCTCACGAACAACAGCAGCCTCAAGACGATGATGGACGACAACGTCAAGCTGCTGAACATGCAGTCGGCCATGCAGCACGAGTCGCAGCTCTTCACGGCTGTTTCCAACGTGATGAAGTCGCGGCACGATACGACCAAGAACTCCATCGGCAACATCCGCTAGTCTTCGCGGACAGCGGAATCTGACCGATGCAAGGAAGGCGGCCCTCGACGGCCGCCTTCCGTGCTTCGGGCGACCGGAAAGGCAGCGCGACATCCATGGCGGAGACCCCCTCGGAGATTGCCAACAGCCTCGTGCCCCTGGCGCGCCAGCCAGTCATGGTCCTGCTGGAGTCCGGCTACTTGTGGCTGGACATGGGTCACTTCGACAAGGCCCGTGAGGTCTTCGTCGGCGCCTCCGCGCTGATGCCCAAGAGCGAGGTGCCGCAGATCGGCATCGGCGCCGTGGAGTTCGCCCAGGGGCGTCACGACAAGGCCCTGGCGGCCTACCGGGTCGCTCAGCGGCTGGCGCCCCTGTCGTCCCTGCCCCGGGCACACGCGGGTGAAGCCCTGCTGTTCATGGGGAAGGTGCCGGAGGCCCTCAAGGAACTGAAGGCCGCCATGGACCTGGAGCCGGACAGCGACGGCGCGAAGCTGGCCCAGGCCCTCATCCAGGCCAAGGAAGCGGGGGCCCTGCCACCGCCGAAGAAGTAGCGGGTCGGAAGAAGGAGGTACGTCGATGGCTGTCGGTGGAGTCGGACGTGGGGGTGGGAAGGGCCGCGCGGGTGGCGTGAAGGGGGCGTCCGGTCCGGCCGGTGCCTCTGGCGCGTCCTTTGGCGGCAAGGTGGACCGCACGGAGTCTCTCGTCGGGCCTTCAGGTCTGGTAGGCTCCAGCAATGTCCAGGGCCCCCAGGCCACGGATCCGATCGCGGCGCAGGCACTCGCCATCGCCAAGCGGCTGAAGAACGGGGGCTTCAAGAGCAAGGAAGAGGCGACGAAGGCGCTCGTCTCCGAAGTGCTCCAGGAGAAGTTGAACATGAAGTCCGCGGCCCTGACGGGCCGCATCGCCGGGGCGCTGCAGGATGATCCCCGGCTGAACCAGGTTCTCGAGCGGCTGTGGTCCAAGGCCGAGTGAGCGCGCCGCTTGCCTCTGGGTGAAGACAGGAAGGTCATCCTGGAGAAGTACGGCCCGTACGTGCGGTCGCTCGCGGCCACCGTGCGCAAGCAGTTCAATGCCCAGCTGGAGCTGGATGAACTGCTGGCTTATGGACAAATCGGCCTCTTGGAGGCCGCGGAGCGCTTCGATCCCAAGGTCGGAGCCAACTTCCTCACCTTCGCCCACTACCGCATCAAGGGAGCCATCTTCGACGGGCTCCGGAAGATGGGGGTCCTGCGGGGCGCGGATGCCCGCACGGCCTACCAGGGCGAGCGCGCGACGGCGTATCTCGGAAATCTCGCCGATCGCGAGCAGGGCGCAAGCAACCGCGGGTCGTCATTCGACGATGATATTGGAGATATCTCGGATGCCGTGGCGGGCCTTGCCGCGGTGTTCGCGGCGGGGGCGGAAGGGGCGGAGGCGGCGGGATACGTGGATGAATCCCTCCCGGCGGATCAGCGCCTGGAGATGGAGCAGTTGAAGAACCGGGTGCGCTCGGCCATCGAGAAGCTTCCGGAGAAAGAGCGCAAGCTCCTGCAGGGCTATTACTTCCAGGGCCGTACGCTGGAGGAAGCAGGAGCGGAAATCGGGCAGTCGAAGAGCTGGGCATCGCGGCTTCATGCGCGGGCCATTGACCGGCTCAAGGAACTCTTGAACGAGGAGGAGGAACTCCCTCCCCCCTCGACGGATGCAAGGAGGGTGTCACATGGCGGCTCCGATGAGCGGCATCTCCGCGGGACAGGTGGCGCAGCAAAAGCTGCAGGATCAGGGCGCCCAGCAGACGCAGAAGACGGGCGCCTCGAAGTTCGACGGAGTTCTCGCTGACAAGGCGCAGGGCGCCGGTCAGGTGGACGCCGCCCAGAACGTGAACAAGGCCCATGCCGCGCAGGCCACCCAGAAGGTGGACTCCGTCCGCCAGGTGGAGACCGTCAACAAGGCGGAGAAGGCGAACCTGAACAAGGTGAGCGGCGCCGCCCAGCAGCCGGCCACCGCCAAGGGCGCGCAGCCCGTGGACGCGAAGGCGGAGGCCGCCAAGACGGGCAAGTCGGGCGGCATGGTGTCCGACCTCGTCTCCGGCCTGGAGAAGGGCCAGATCAGCATGGACAAGCTGATCAAGGAGGCCAGCTCCGGAAAGAACATGTCCAACGCGGAGATGCTCGGCCTCCAGGCCTCCATGTACAAGTACTCGCAGGAACTGGACCTCACGTCGAAGGTCGTCGAGAAGGCCACCAGCGGCCTGAAGGACGTCGTCAAGACGCAGGTCTGAAGTCCCCACCCCGCCGGGCCATGGCGGCATGCGAAGGGCGGTCCCTCCCAGGTTGGGAGGGGGCGCCCTTCCGCGTTTTGCAAGGGCCCTGTTAAGCTACCCGCGCCCATGACTCGCCGAACGTCCGTCTTCGCCGCCCCGCTCCTCGCCCTGCTGTTCCTCACCGGCTGCTCCATCGAGCTGCAGCACGAGCTGACGGAGGCGGATGCCAATGAAATCTATGTGCTGCTCAGCAAGAACGGCATCAACGCCAAGAAGGAGAAGGCGGAGGGGGGCAACGAAGTGCGCTTCACCATCGTCGTCCCCAAGGGCGACGCCGCGCAGGCCGCGGAGCTGCTGAAGCGCAACTCGCTGCCGCGCCCGGTGGAGAAGGGCCTGTCCCACTTCGCCAAGGGCAGCATGGTTCCCACCGCCACGGAGGAGCGCGCCATGCTCCTCAAGGCGATGGCTGGAGAAGTCTCCAACGCGCTCAACCAGATCGACGGCGTGCTGGAGGCGCGCGCCATCGTGATGGTGCCGGAGAACAACGACCTGTCGCAGCCGGAGAACCGGCCGATGCCGTCGGCCTCCGTGTTCATCAAGTACCGCCTGCTCGAGGGCGGCAAGGCCCCCGTCACCGTGGAGGCGGTGAAGCAGTTCGTCGCCAGCTCCGTCGCGGAGCTGAAGCCGGATGCCGTCACGGTGCTGATGACGGAGGCCATGGCCCCCACGGCGGAGACCACGGAGACCAACCGCCTCCAGGACGTGCTCGGCGTGCGCATGACGGCCGCCAGTGCGGGCACCTTCAAGATGATCCTCGGCTGCGCGTTCGCGCTCATCCTGGCGATGATGGGCCTCACCGCGTGGACGTTCATGCGCGGCGGTTCGGGCGGCGGCAATGCCGCGGCGACGGCGGCGCGTCCCGCCCGTGCGCGCGGCGGTCGCGCGGAGTAGGAGCCGTCCGGAGTCGCCCCCGCGGCCCTCCTGGGGCGGACCGCGGGACGTGTCCCCCAGGCCGGGGACACGCTCTCTTTCTTCCGCGGGCCACCTGGGGGCCCGCGAGGTGACCGTTGGATTCCTTCTTCACCTCGCTCAGCAAGCGCCAGACCATGATGCTGCTCACCGCGGTCACCTTCGGGGGCCAGGAGAGCGTGGCGGCGCTGGAGCATCTGCCGGACGAGGAAGGCGCGCTGCTGCGGCACCGCGCGCAGGAGATCCTCCAGATTCCGCGCGAGAAGCGCCTGCCCGCGGTGGTGCAGGAGCTCAAGCGCCTGATGAAGGACCGGCGCGGGCAGCTGTGGACCGCGGACCCGGAGCGACTCGCGGCGCTGCTCCAGCGCGAGCGCGGGGCCCTGGTGGAAGTCACCCTTCGCGCGCTGCCCGGCAACATGGCGGACGCGGTGCGCGGCCACCTGCCGCCCTCGCGGGTGAAGCTCACCCGCGAGGTTCGCCCGCAGGTCCTGGACATCATCCGCTGGAAGCTGGAGGAGGCGCTGGCCCGCGAAGTCGCTGGCCAGTCCGCGGGGTTCAAGTTCGCGGACGTGCTCAACCTCCAGACGCGTGAATTGCTCACGGTGAGTGATCGCCTGGGCGCGCGCGTGCTGGGCCCGGCGCTGGCGGGGCTGCCGGAAGACGAGCTCAACGGCCTCATGGAGTCGCTGCCGCCGGACCTGCTCCAACTCGCGAGCAAGTCCGTGGCGGCGAACGCGCCGCGCAAGCTGCCGGAAGAGGATGCTCGCGCGCAGATCAACCTCCACGAGGGCTTCAACCGGTTGGCGGGCGCCATCCGCAGCGCGGGGGTGCAGCGTCTGGCGCGTGCGTGCGTGGCGCAGTCCCCGGAGTTCGCAGCGCGCATGCTGGAGAAGCACCGCGGAGAGTTCGGCCACCTGCTGGCGAAGTGGGTGCGTGAGGAGCGGTCGCGTCCCACGGCCCGAGGCGACGGGGGACGCACCGACATCGTCATGGACCTGGAGCGGCTGGCCGTGCGCGGCCTCATCGAGCGGCCCGTGCGGTTGACGGCGCAGCCGCCGCGCCCCTCCGCCGTCCTGCCGCCACCGCCGGGCGCACGCAAGCCCGCGTCGGCCCCCGCGGCCCGTCCGGCTCCAGCCGGCGCCCCCGCGGCCCGTCCGGCTCCAGCCGGCGCCCCCGCGGCCCGTCCGGCTCCGTCTGGCGCCCCTTCGGCCCGTCCGGCCCCGTCCGGTGCCCCGGCCCCCCGCGAGGGACTGCGCACCAGCGCGCCGGATCCGTCACGCGCTCCAGCGCTCCGGGCCCCGAAGGCGCTGAGGGGCGGCGCGGGTGGCGGTGGGGAGGATGCCGGAGATGCCGCTGCCCGGCGCGACTTCATGGCCGAGCGCGCGGCCCGCCGCGCGGGCGCCGCATCCAGCCGAGACGCGGCGCCGGCCAACCCTCCGCCGGGAGGGCGTCCGCGCCCGGCGCCAGGGGAGGAGCGGGGCTCGTCGGTGGGGCCCGCGCCGCGCGCGTCCATGGCCTCCCCGGAAGGGGACGCGAACGGCTCGCGGATGCGCCGGATGCCGGTGGAGCGCGAGCGATCGCCTGCGCCGCGTGCGCCCGTGGTGCTTCCGGAGGGAGAAGTGGGCGGCTCGCAGATCCGCCGGATGCCGGTGGACCGAGGGCCCGCGCCGCGCGCGTCCACGGCCGCCCCGGAAGGGGACGCGAACGGCTCCCAGATGCGCCGGATGCCGGTGGAGCGAGGCTCGGCGGTGGGCCCCGCGCCCCGCGCGCCTACCGGTGCGGTCCCCAGCCGCCGTGAGCCGGAGGGCGCGGCGCGCCCCTCGCGTCCCGCGCGGGTGGATCCGGAAGGGGCCCGCATCGGACCTCCGCCCTCGCGGCTGGGCGCGCGCGGCGACCCACGCCCCGCGGCGCCAGAGGAGCCGCAGGGCCGCTCCGTCCGTGTCGAGCGCCCCACGCGGCCTCCCGCCGAGCCAGAAGCCCGGCCCGGCCGGCGTCCGGAGCCCCCGGGTGAGTCCGCCGACGGCGCCCGGGTGCTGCGCTCGCGCACCGGCTCGCGTCCCGTGGCACGTCCCGAACCGGGCGCCGAGCCCGAGCGTCCCCCTCGCGTCCTCTCCAGCCAGGCGTCCTCACGGGCCTCGGAGGGAACCCAGGTGGGCCGCAGGCGCCCCGCTCCCACGGACCCGCCAGGCCCGGAAGGCGCGGGAGGCCCCGGAGGGCGTGGACCGCGCGGCGGAACGCGCTAGCATCCGGTCTCCAAGGAGCGGCCCATGGCGATCGGCAAGGTAATCAAGGGGGACGGGTTGGCGGAGCCGGTGGCGGTCGCCTCGTCCGAGCGTCCCGCGCTGCGTCCGCCGCGCGCGGGCGTGATGAACGCCGAGGTCTTCGAGGCCCGCCAGGGCGCCCAGGGCATCATCGAGGACGCCCATCGCGAGCGCGAGCGCATCCTCGCCGAGGCCCAGCGCGAGAAGGAGGAGCTGTTCGCCAAGGCGCGCGACATGGGCCGCCAGGAGGGCCTGGCCCAGTCGACGGAGCTGCTCCTGCGCGCGAAGATGCAGGCCGGGGAGCTGCTCAACACCCAGGAGCAGGACATCATCGCGCTGTCGCTGAAGATGGCGGAGAAGATCCTCGGCCGCGACCTGGAGCGCGACCCGGACCTGCTGGTGGACATGTGCGCCGCGGCCATCGACAACCTGCGCAACGCGCGCGCCATGGTGCTCCGCGTGCACCCGAAGACCGCCGCGGTGCTGCGCGCCAAGCGCCCCGTGCTGATGGAGCTCATCGGCCGCACGGTGGACCTGGCCATCAAGGAAGACCCGGAGGTCGCCGCGGTGGGCTGCATCGTGCAGACGGAGTACGGCACGGTGGACGCGCAGCTGCCCACCCAACTGGAGATGCTCCAGAACCTCCTGATGCCGGACCCCGCGCGCAAGAGCGGTCCGGCCTGAGGGCCAAGGCCCGCGCCCCACGGAGTCCCCCATGGCCATCGACCTTTCGCGCTACTTCGAGCTCATCAAGGAAGCGTCCCTCGTCCGGGTGCGCGGCCGCGTCACCGAACTGACCGGCCTCGTCATCAAGGCGAGCGTGCCCAACGTGCGCATTGGCGAGGTGGTGCTCGTCAAGAACCGCCAGCGCGGCCTGATGAAGTCGGAGGTGGTGGGCTTCGTGGGCGACGAGGTGATGCTCATGCCCCTGGGCGAGCTGTACGGCATCGGGCCGGACAGCGAGTGCATCCCCACCGGCCGCCCGCTCACCATCAAGTGCGGGGACGCGCTCCTGGGCCGCGTGCTCAACGGCATCGGCGAGCCCATGGACGGCAGGCCCCTGGAGGGCGAGGGCTTTGTTGACTGGTCCGTGGACCGCGACTGTCCGGACCCCTTCACCCGCCAGCGCATCGAACGGCCGCTGCCCCTGGGGGTGCGCTGCATCGACGGACTGCTCACGGTGGGCGAAGGCCAGCGCGTGGGCCTCTTCGCGGGCTCCGGCGTCGGCAAGTCCACGTTGATGGGCCAGATTGCACGCAACACGCAAGCGGACCTCAGCGTCGTGGCGCTCATCGGCGAACGTGGTCGCGAGGTGCGCGAGTTCATCGAGGACGCGATGGGCGAGGAGGGCATGAAGCGCGCCGTGCTCGTGTGCGCCACGTCGGATCAGCCCAGCCTCGTGCGTCTGCGCGCCGCCTATGTCGCCACGGCCATCGCGGAGTACTTCCGCGAGCGCGGCGGCAACGTGCTCTTCATGCTCGACACGGTGACGCGTCTGGCGCGCGCCCAGCGCGACATCGGCCTCGCCATTGGCGAGCCCCCCGCGCGTCAGGGCTATCCGCCCAGCGTCTTCTCCATGCTGCCGCGCATCCTGGAGCGCACGGGCAACTCGGAGAAGGGCAAGTGCACCGCCATCTACACCTGCCTCGTGGCCGGCGGTGACATGGAAGAGCCCATCGCCGACGAAGTCCGAGGTATTCTCGACGGCCACTTCATCCTCAACCGTGCCCTGGGCGAGCGGAACCAGTGGCCCGCGATGGACGTGCTGGCCAGCCTCAGCCGTGTGATGAGCGGCATCGTCACCAAGGAGCACAAGAAGGCCGCGGGGAAGCTGCGCGAGACGCTCTCCACCTACGAGAAGCAGCGCGACCTCATCCTGCTGGGCGCCTACCAGGCGGGCGCCGACCCCAAGACGGACTACGCCATCGAGAAGTACGACGCCATCATCGACTTCCTCAAGCAGGACACCCACTCCAACTCCCCCTACGAGGAGACGGTGGAGAAGCTCATCGCCCTGTTCGAGGACTGAAGCGCCTCCATCCGGGGGGAGCCGCGTGGACAGGGCCGTTTTTGGGTAGGATGCCCTCACCATGCCCCCGTACCGGTTGCAGGTGTTGTTGGACATGCGTGAGAAGGCGAAGGAGGAGGCCGAGCGGGCCTTCTCCGACGCCATCAAGGCGCTGGAGAAGGAAAAGCAGGAGCAGGTGCGCCTGGAGGCGGAGCTGGAGCGCCGCCGCAAGGAGCGCAAGGCGAAGGTCGCCGAGTACTTCCAGCAGCTGATGGCCAAGGGCGCCGGCATCAACGGCATGAACATGATGGGCCGCTTCGAGGAGCGCCTGAAGGACGACGAGGCCCAGGTCGCGCTCCAGATTGAGCACCAGAAGGAGGTGGTCCGGACGGCCGCCCGCCTGGTGGAGCAGCGCCGCATGCTGATGGCCGAGGCCGCCAAGGAGCTCAAGGCCATCGAAAAGAACAAGGAAACGTTCCAGAAGCAGGTGCGCAAGGAACGTCAGGAGCGCGAGGAACTGAACCAGGAGGAGATCGGCAACGCCTTGTTCCTGGCCCGCCAGCGCAAGTAACCTCCCGCCGCCCGCTTTGAGTCTGGAGAGACCCCATGAGCCGAGTTGATGATGATCGCGATGCCGCGCGCTTGGCGGAGCGGATGATCCAGGAGCGCAAGCTCGCGGAGGCGAAGACCCAGAAGCGCCTGCAGGGGGACTCCGTCTTCTCCAAGCTCGTCCAGCAGGGGCAGGCCGAACAGGCCCAGCCGAAGGCGGCGCAGGAGCAGAAGCTGCCCCTGGGCAAGCAGGTGCTCGCGCGCGCCGCCCAGGGCCAGGCGAAGACCTTCGACGAGAAGCTGGCCCAGAAGGAGGCCCCCACGGCCCGGCCCGGCGAATCCGCTCAGGGCGCCCAGCAGTCCCAGCGCAACGGCGAGACCCAGAACCTGTCGAAGCAGTCGGAGACCCGCAAGTCGGAGGTCGTGGAGGAGAAGCGCTCCAACGACGTACGCGAGGGTGACCTGTCCAAGTCGGAAGGGCAGGCCGGGCGGCTGAGCCAGGAGAAGGGCGAGCTGAAGATCGACGTCAACGCCGGCGGCGGCAAGGGCGCGGGCGGGGGCGGAGCCAGCAAGGACAAGGACGACAAGGGCGGGCAGATGGCCGCCGCGGGCTTCCGCTTCAACCCCGCGTTGATGGCGCCGGTGCCGGTGGCCAAGCCCAAGGACACGGCGGGCTCGGAGCGCCTGCGCGCCATGGCCAACGAGATCGCCCAGAAGATCGTGGAGCGCGTGCGCGTGGGCACCAACGCCGCGGGCAACGCGGAGTTCCAGATCGACCTGCGCGGGGATGTGCTCAACGGCCTGTCCATCAAGGTCAGCGCGAAGAACGGCAAGATCTCCGCGGTCTTCAGCGGCAACGACCGCGACACGCTGAAGCTCCTGGAAGAGCAGAGCGATGGCCTGCGCAGCGCCCTGGGAGGCCGGGGGCTGGCGCTTGAAACGTTGAGGTTCGAGGCGAAGACATGAGCCTGGAGCCGGACGACGAGCCCGGAGTCTTCGAGCGCACCATGTTGGTCGACACCCGGAAGCTGGGACCTCCCCCGAAGCCCGCGGCTCCGGCGCCGGCCCCCGCGCCGGTCTCGCCGTGGCGGCCGTTCGCCTTCACGGGCCTGGAGAAGGTGTCGCGGATGCAGGGCCAGCTGGCCGAGCGGCTGCGCTGGCTCACGCCCAACGCGGGCACGCTGGAGACCGTCTGCGCGCGCCTCAAGGCCCTGTTCGACGTGGACGTGCGCCTGTCGGTGGAGTCCGCCCAGGCTCGCCCCATGACGGAGCTGCGCCGCTTCCTGGGCGACCCGTCCTTCCTGGCGGTGCTGGCGCCCGGCGCGCTCAAGGGCCGGGTGGTCCTGGAGATCGAGCTGTCCCTGGCGCACTCGGCGGTGGACCTGCTGCTGGGCGGCGCCGGTGAGACGGTGGGGCTCAGGCCCCTGACGGACATCGAGGAGGGCGTGATGGGCTACGTCGTCCTGGAGGCCCTGAAGGAGCTGGTTCCCGGGCTGCAGCCGGGCGTCCCCCGGCCCCGGCTGGACGGTGTGGCGCGCGGCGTGGACGAGGTCTCCGCGCGGCTGGGCGAGGACGGCCCGATGCTGGCGGTCCACCTGAACGCGGTGCTGGGGTCGCACCGCGGCATCGTGCGGCTGGTGGTTCCGTCGGCGGTGCTGGAGGCGGCCGAACCCGCGGTGGAGAGCGCGCAGCGGCGCGAGCTGCGACGCCAGGACATGCGGGCCAACGGGCGGCGGCTGTCCTCGCTGCGCGACTGGCTGCGCGCGGAGATTGGCGTGGCGGAGCTGTCCGCGCAGGACCTGACGTCCCTGCGCATCAAGGACGTGCTGCTGCTGGACCTGCTGTCGGCGCGGCCGGACCGGGGTGAAGCCGGGACGGCCCAGCTGCGGCTGGGCCAGGGCCGCACCGGCCACTTCGCGGCGGACGTGTTCGTGGAGAACGGCCGCTATCGAGCGCGCATCACGGACATCATCCCCGGAGAGGCGGGCAACCCGCAGGGTGGGGAGTCCGGGGGTGGCTCGGAAGAGAAAGAGGACTTCACCAACCCGGAGCTGGGCGTGCCTCCGGAACTGGAAGGGGCGGCATTGGACGACAACAACCGGGACGGAAGCGATCTGCTCAGCGACCTGCCCTTGCAGGTGGCGGTGGAGCTGGCTCGCGTACCCATCACGGCCGAACAGGTGGTGGGCCTGCGCACAGGTCAGGTCATCGACCTGCGCCGTGGGGCCGGGGAGCCCGTGGACCTGTCCGTCAACGGCAAGGTCGTGGCCCGGGGCGAGCTCGTCGAACTGGAGGGGCAGTTGGGTGTGCGCATCATCCATCTCAGCTGAGCGCTCCGCGCCCAGGGCAGGCGGGCAGGGGGGCCTGGTCCTGTCCGGCCCCGTGGCGGTCCTGACTCGGGTGCACTAGGCTCGCGCCCATCCATGGCAGTCCTTCGCCTCTCCTCCTCGCGCCTGTTGCTCGGCGCCGTGCTGTTCCTCACGTCGCCCGCCGCCCTGGCGCAGGCGTCCGCCATCTCCGCCTCGCCCGATGCCTCCGTGAAGGAGTCCTCGGTGGCTCCGGTGGAGGCTTCGCCCGCCGAACCCAAGGCGGCGCCCGCGGCCGCGGACGCCCTCAGCGGGGCGGCCCGCGCCACGCGCCACGCGGACGAACTGGACCGCGAGCTGGGCGTGGCCGCGCCCGAGGCCGCCGAGGAGCAGGAGAGCCTGGTCTGGGTGGTGGTGCGCACGGTGGCGCTCCTGGGCGCGGTGCTCGCGTCCATCTACCTGACGCTCAACGTGGGCCTGCGCCGGCTGATGGGGTTGCAGGGCGTGCCCGTGGGCAAGGCGTCGGTCGTGTCGGTGATGGAGCGCATTCCGCTGGATCAGCGGCGCACGCTCTTCGTCCTGAAGGCCGCGGACGAGTACCTGCTGGTGGGCGGCGGCGAGGGTGGCGTTCAACTGGTTTCCAAGCTGGACCGCGACGCCGTGGAGCGCATCCGCGCCGCGCGGCCTCCGGCGGCTCCGGTGTCCCTGAGTCCTTTCCTCCAGAAGCTCCTCTCCCGCCGGACCGGTGGCACCACGCCGCCGCCGGGCGTCTGAAGGCCGTCCCGTGAACCGTTCGTCTCCCGCCCGTCCGCCGCTGTTCCGCGCTCCGCCCTGGCTCTTCGCGGCCCTCGTGTCGCTGCACCCCTTCGTCGCGTCCGCGGCGAAGAAGGGTGGGGACGCGCTCCCGGACGAGCTGTTGAAGGAGGCGGTGAACACCGACTCGTTCACCTCCCGTCCGCTCATCCTCATCCTCGCGCTCGCGGCCATGTCGCTGGTCCCGTTCGCGCTGATGATGGTGACGAGCTTCGTGAAGATCTCGGTGGTGCTCTCCATCGTCCGCTCGGCGCTGGGCACCCAGCAGATTCCCCCCACCCAGGTCATCACCGGGCTGGCCATCATCCTCACCGTCTACATCATGGCCCCCGTGGGGCAGGAGATGTACCGGGCGGGCGGCGTGGACGTCTGGTCCCGAGGCACGTCGGTGTTCTCATCGGAGACGGTGGGCACGCTGCTGGGGGCCGCGGACAAGTCCAAGGAACCCCTGCGCGAGTTCCTGATGAAGAAGGTCACCAACAAGGACCGCACGCTCTTCTACAGCCTGGCGAAGAAGATGCGGAAGGAGGAGGACCGCAAGGACATTGGCCCGAATGACTTCATGGTCATCGTGCCGGCCTTCGTCGTGTCCGAACTGAAGGAGGCCTTCCAGATTGGCTTCCTGCTCTTCGTGCCCTTCATCGTCATCGACATGGTGGTGGCCAACATCCTCCTGGCGCTGGGCATGCACATGCTGTCGCCCACGACCATCTCCATGCCCTTCAAGCTGCTGCTGTTCGTGCTCGTGGACGGCTGGTACCTCATCGCCAAGGGCCTGGTCATCGGCTACCTGTAAGGAGCGCCGCACTCCCATGAATCAGCTCACGTTCATCACCCAGGAGGCGCTGTTCCTGGTGCTCGTGGTCTCCGCGCCGCCGGTGCTCATGAGCCTCCTGGTGGGCTTCCTCATCTCGCTGTTCCAGGCCACCACGCAGATTCAAGAGCAGACGCTCACGTTCGCGCCCAAGGTCGTCCTGGTCTTCGGCGTGCTGGCCATGACGGGCCCGTGGATTGGCGGCCAGCTCCTGCGCTTCACCTTCCACGTCTTCGACCGGTTCCCGGCGCTCATCGGCAGATGAATATCGGCGAACTCATGGCCGAGCTGAGTTCTCGGGTCAACCTGTCGGTCGTCATCTTCACGATGGCGCTCATCATGTGCCGGGTGATGCCCATCCTCATCTTCAGCCCCTTCCTGGGCGGCGAGGTCGTGCCCTCGGAGATGAAGCTGGGGCTGGGCCTGCTGATCTCCGCGGTGCTGTTCCCCTCCGTGGCGGACCGGATGGACCGGATTCCCCTGAGCGCGCTCCCGTACATCGGGCTGCTGCTCAAGGAGGTCTTCATCGGCGTGGCGCTGTCGTACATCGTCAACGTCGTGTTCGACGCGGCCCGCGTGGCCGGCACGCTGATGGACACCATGTCGGGCAGCAACAACGCCCAGCTCTACGTGCCGCAGCTGGGCACCCAGGTGTCGCTCTTCTCCAGCCTCAAGGTGCAGCTGTGCGTGGTGCTGTTCCTGTCGCTGAACGGGCACCACATCATCATCCGGGCGCTCGGGGACAGCCTCGCCATCGTGCCGCTGGAGGGCTTTCCGCACTTCAGCCGCGGCGTGTGGCCCTTCTTCGACCTGATGATCCGCTCCTTCGCGGACCTCCTGAAGATCAGCCTGGCGCTGGCCGGCCCTGGCATGGTGGCGGCGTTCGTCACGGACCTGTCCCTGGGCGCCATCAACCGCGTCGCGCCGCAGATCCAGGTGTTCTTCATCTCCATGTCGCTCAAGCCCCTGGTGGGCGTGCTGATCATGTTCATCGCGGTGCACGTGATCATCGGACGCATGCAGCAGGAGCTGGCCAACATGCTCCGCATGGTCCAGCACGCCATCCGGCTGCTGGCCTGAGCCCCCCGGGATTCCTCCATGTCGGACGAGAGTGGCGACAAAACAGAAGAACCGTCGCAGAAGAAGCTCGACGACGCGCGCAAGAAGGGGCAGACCTGGAAGAGCAAGGACCTGACGGGCGTGGCCGTGCTCGTCGCCGGCCTGGGCATCGTCAAGGCGACCTGGGACAACGTGGAGACGGAGATCTCCACGCTCTTCCGCTTCAGCTTCGACGCCATCGCCCATTCACAGGACCTGGGGCTGGCGACGACGCAGCTGCTCTACATGGGCCTGCGCACGCTGCTGCTCCTGACGGTGCCGGTGGTGGGGGGCGCGGCGGTGCTGGGCGGGCTCCTGGACTTCCTCCAGGTGGGGTCGCTCTTCACCATCGACCCGCTCATCCCCAAGTTCGACAAGCTCAACCCCATCGCCGGGTTGAAGAACATGTTCTCGAAGAAGTCCTTCGTGGAACTGCTCAAGAACCTCATCAAGATCTCCGTCGCCGCCTACGTCGTCTATGGCGTGGTGCGCGACTCGATGCCCCTGGTCATCGAAACCGTGCGGCAGGACACGCACGGCATCATGGCCATCCTGGGGGAGCTCATCTACCGGGTGAGCGTGCGCATCGTGATGCTCTTCGTCATCTTCGGCGTGTTCGACGTGTGGTGGCAGCGCAAGTCGTACATGAAGGACATGATGATGACGAAGGAGGAGGTGAAGAAGGAGTACAAGCAGAGCGAAGGCGACCCGCACCACAAGGCCAAGCGCAAGGAACTCCACCACGAAATCATGGAGGGGGCCCAGATGGAGGCGGTGAAGGACGCGAGCGTCATCGTCACCAACCCGGACCACGTCGCGGTGGCGCTGATGTACGACCAGAACAAGGACGGGGCGCCCCGGGTCATCGTCAAGGGCATGGACGCCAAGGCGGAGCGCATCAAGGCGCTGGCGCGCGAGTCGGACGTGCCGCTGCTGCGCAACGTCCCGCTGGCGCACGCGCTGCTTCGCGTGGAGGTGGGGGAGGAAGTCCCGGAGGAGCTCTACGACGCGGTCGCCGAGGTGTTGAACTTCGTCTACGGGCTCAAGCAGCAGCAGACCGCGGCGCCGCCAGCGCGCGCCTGAGGAGAAGGCCATGGCCAGCGACGAAGAGGCGGACATCGCCATCGCCATCAAGTACGACAACAAGGCGGACGGCGCGCCCCGCATCGTGGCGAAGGGCATGCGCCTCAAGGCGGAGAAGATCCGGGAGATCGCCAAGCAGTATGGCATCCCGGTGATGCGCAACGTGTCCCTGGCGCACGCCCTGTACCGGGTGGACGTGGGGCAGGAAGTGCCCGAAGAGCTCTACGACGCGGTCGCGGAAGTGTTGAACTTCGTCTACGCCCTCCAGCGCGAGCAGACGGGCGGACGCTGAAGGGGGCTGGACGCGGGCCCCCTACCTGTATTGAAGTCGGGCCACCATGGCCAGAATCAACAATCAGCCCCCCAGCACCGCGCTTTGGCCCTGGGGAGGTCCTCGCAGCGTCCGTGAGCGGTTGGTGGATCCCGCCCAGCTCGAGCGGGCGAAGAAGGCGCGCAAGGCGGGCAACATCAAGAACCCGTCGATGCCCTCGGCGGCGCTGCTGGACTTCATCGGTCCCGCGCACTCGTCGGAGGAGCTTCGGCTGCCGCTGCCGCCGCACCCGGGCGGGCACGACGCGGACCTGGAGGGCTTCAGCGACCGGCCCCACCTGGCCAGCGTCGCCGGCCGTGGGGATGACGGGCAGCGCCGGATGCTGGAGCGCGGCCTGTCCCGCGTGAACGCGCCGCCGGAGCGCCTGGAGCGCCTCAAGGCGCTGCTGCAGCGCGAGTCCGCGATGCTCGGCCTGGTGGACCAGGTGAGCGCGGAGTCCCAGGAGATCATCCGCCGCATGTGGGAAGAGCAGAAGGACGAGGGCTACTGACCCATGGCGGCGCTGGACCCGGAAGATCCGCAGGACGAGGCCAAGCTCACCGCGCTCCTTCAGCGCTGGGCGGAGGGCAAGGCCACGCTCCGCGAGGTGCGCGGCTATTCCAACGACGAGCTGTACGCCATCGCCAAGACGGCCTACTTCTTCTTCTACCAGGGCCGGGTGGCGGAGGCGCGCACGCTGTTCCAGGGCCTCTACGCGGTGAACCCCACCGACGTGTACTTCGCCAAGGCGCTTGGGGTGGTGGAGATGGCCGCGGGCAACGGCCAGGGCGCGCTGGCCGCCTTCGACGTGGCCGCGAAGCTGGCGCCGCAGGATCCCGCCGTCTACGTGGGCCGCGCGGAGGTGAAGCTGGCCATGGGACAGAAGCCCCAGGCGCTCGAGGACCTCCGTCGCGCCGCGGCGATGACGCCCGTGGATGATCCGGTGGTGCGCAAGGCGGGCGCCATGGTGAACGCGCTCACGCGCCGCTGATCCGCTGGCCGGGCCTCGCGCCTGCCCCGCGCGTCGGATGTGGAAGCCCCGTAATATCTGTTAGGCTCGATTCATTCACCTCAACCGATGGAGAGGTTCATGGCCCCCCCCAAGAAAGAGATTCCGCCGCTGCCGCCGGAGCCGCCGGAGCTGACGGCGAAGCGCGAGAAGCTGCTGGTGGAGCTGGACGAGCAGTCCAAGTCCGCGACGGGCACGTTCCAGCAGGTGCTGCGCAACATGCGCAAGCTGGTGGCTTCCTCGGCCCCGACGGCGCCGTTGGATCAGCAGCTCTACACCGACGTGAAGGACGCGCTCACGCGCTTCATGAAGGAGCCCATCCTCCCGCCTCCACCCATCCTGGGCCAGGTGGTGGAGTACCTCCAGCACCGCATCTCCACCTACGGCATGACCATCCAGAAGGCCGTGATGGAAATGAACCCGGAGATCGGCGCCAAGCTGGCCATCACCCCTCCGGGCGCGGCGGCCCCGACGGCGGCGGCGCCCGCTGCTTCCCGTCCGGGCCCCAAGGGCAGCTCCGACGGCTTCGAGAGCTCCAGCCGGGGCAAGATGAACCTGAACCCGGAGCCCGCGGGCACGCCTGATCCGAAGGCGGAGCAGCAGCAGCTGGAGTCCTTCAAGGCCTGGATGAAGAATCCGGCACTTGGGAAGTTGAAGGGCTGACAGTCCCGTCCTTCTCCCGGCGGGTAGGGGACAGGAAATGATCCAGGTAATCTCCCAGGAAACTCTGGACCCCCACCACCGATAATCTTTTTGTAGCTGTCGCCGTACAAACCTCCGTCGTCCTCCTGAAGGAG
>NZ_VKLU01000029.1:0-16570 GCF_007352635.1 Corallococcus sp. Z5C101001 | reverse complement strand
TCAACTACCTGGCCCTGGTGCAGGTGGCGCTCATCTTCTCCTACCTGCGCCACCTGCATCCATCAGACACGGCCTAGCCGTCAGGCCACGCGGGCACGGGCTTCCGCGACCGCCGGCTCGCGGCCACACGGGCGGCGGAAGACGCAGCGGGCGCAGGCGTCCAGCTTCTCCGTCCGAGGGAAGGCCTCCGCCTCCTTCGGCGTGTTGGCCGCGGGGTCCAGCAGGAGCGCCCGCATCCCCGCCACGCTCCTGGCGAAGTGCTCGCGGAAGGAGTCCATGGCGGACGGGTCCACCGTCACGTCGTGCTCCAGGCCCTCGTTGAGGTACACGAGCGACGCGCGCACCTTCTCCAGCGGGTAGCGGTAGCGCTGGGAGATGTAGAGCGCGTAGCCCAGCACCTGCTCGTCGTAGCCGTCCCGCGAGCGGCCCGTCTTCCAGTCCACCACCACGACGGAGCCGTCCGCGTCCACGTAGGCGAAGTCCGGGATGGCGAAGGTCTTCACGCCATCCAACGTGAAGTGGGCGAAGTCGAAGCCCGCGTCCACCTCCAGCCACTGCGCGGGCTTGAGCCCCTTCGCGACGGCGGGCCAGCGCGACTGGAAGAACCACGCGAGCGCCGAGCGCACCGTCTCGAAGTTCTGCTTCCACGCCTCGTTGGGCACGTCCTCCGCGTACTCGTGCTCCGCGAGGCCGGTGAAGGGCTTGCGGTACTTCTGCGTCCAGTAGGCCTTGGAGCGCGAGTGCCGGAAGTCGTCCTGCATCAGCTTGTGCGTGCGCGCCTCCACCTTCGCGGGGTCCACCTCGCGGCCGGCGCGCCAGTCCAGGAGCACGTCCTTGAGGGACTCGTGCACGATGCTGCCCGCCCAGGTGTAGCGGTTGTGCAGCTTCTTGAGCACGTACAGCTCGCGCACGTCCTTCGCCGCGTCCGCCTCCCAGCCGCCCCAGGAGCGGTAGTAGTAGAGGTAGTAGGCCCGAAGGCACTCGGAGAACTTCTCGTGGCGGCTCTTCGACCAGGAGAAGTCGTTGTGAATGGGAGGGCGGGCCATGGACGCGCGGCATCCTATAGGCGATCGCCCGGCCCGCCAGAAGGGGGACGGACAGGGAGACAACCGCCCCCCTCCGTAGGTAAAGACGCTCGCGCGCGCCCGACCTCCCGGGGAGGGTTTCGCGCCGCCACCGCGAAGAATCACATGAGCCCACGCAAGCGCACTGAACCCGCGGCCCTCCCCGCCCCTGTCTCCCCTGAACGCCACGCCGCCCTGCACGGCCCGCTGCTCTCCTGGTACGACCGGAACAAGCGCGACCTGCCCTGGCGCCGCACGCGCGACCCGTACGCCATCTGGCTCAGCGAGGTCATGCTCCAGCAGACCCAGGTGGCCACCGTCATCCCGTACTGGGAGCGTTTCCTCGCGCGCTTTCCCAGCGTGAAGGCCCTGGCCTCCGCGCCCCTGGACGACGTGCTCTCCGGGTGGAAGGGGCTGGGCTACTACTCGCGCGCGCGCAACCTGCACCGCGCCGCGCGGGAGGTGGTGGAGCGCTTCGGCGGGAAGCTCCCCGCCACGGCGGAGGAGCTGCTCACGCTGCCCGGCTTCGGCCGCTACACCTCCGGGGCCGTGGCCTCCATCGCCTTCGGCGAGCAGGCGCCCATCGTGGACGGCAACGTCGCGCGCGTGCTGTCGCGCCTCTTCGAAGTGGAGGGCGTGCCCGGAGACCGAGAGCGCGAAGCCACGCTGTGGGCCCTGGCCTCCGCGCTGGTGAAGGGCGAGCGCCCCGGCGACTTCAACCAGGCGCTGATGGAGCACGGCGCCACGGTGTGCCGGCCAGAGTCCCCCCTGTGCCTGCTGTGCCCCGTGCGCGACGGCTGCTTCGCGTACCGCAAGGGCCGCGTGGAGGAGCTGCCGCCGGCCAAGGTGCGCGCCGCCCCCCGCAAGCTGTTCCTGGCGCTGGCGGTGTGGCCGCACGAGGGCACCCTCCTCTTCGCGCGCAGGGCGGACAAGGGGCTCTTCGGCGGCCTGTGGGAGCTGCCCGCCGTGGAGGTGGAGGAGGACACGCCAGAGGCGGAGGCGACCGCACGGCTGGCCACGGCGCTCGGCACCGCGCTCACGCTGGAGGCGACGCTGGACAGCGTGCGGCGTCAGCTCACCCACCGAGACCTCACGCTGCGGCTCCTGCGCGTCCGCGGAGGTTCGCGGCCCACGCGGGCCTCCGCGTTCCAGGAGCTGCGCTGGTGCACGCCCCAGGAGGCGGAGGCGCTGGGCATGAGCACCGCGATGCAGCGCGCGCTCGACGCGGCCCTGGGGCATGGCGTGTTGGAGAGCGGCGCGCCGCCCGCGAAGAAGGCCGCGGGCCGGAGTGCCCGGAAGACGGCTGGCCGCTGAGCCGCCGGGCGCTTTTTCAACCTCCGGACCGCGCCGGAGCGGGGCTCCGAGCGTGGATTTTCCTCCTGCCACGGGCCGTTTGGACCTGGACACTTGGCGGCCCGCGATGTCGCTCCGGCAACCTCCCGTTTCGTGGGTCACTTCCACGGAGAAGAGGCGCAACCGAAGCTCCCGGGCGCTTTTTCCAGGAGGAAGCCTCGATGGCCCGACAAAACGCGCAGAAGTCCCCACCGAACCCGGCTCCCAAGGCCGCTCCGGAGCGGACCGAGGAAAAGAAGCCGGTGGCCACGGCCAGCGCGCCCGTGAGCAAGCCGGTGGGCGCGCCCACGCAGGACCAGATTGCCCGCCGCGCCTTCGAAATCTTCCAGGCCCGGGGCGGCACCCATGGCAACCCCGAGCATGACTGGCATCAGGCCGAACGCGAGCTGAAGCTGGGCCGTCAGTAGCCGCTCAAGCCCCGCGCGGCTCAGTGCGCGGGGGGCAGTCCCTGAAGGACCGGGCGCTCCGACTCGAGCGCCCGCTTCAGCCGGCGCTGCGCCTGCTTCAACTCCTCCAGGATGCGCTCGGCGTCCACCACCGAGCGCATCGCGAGCCCGCACGCGGGCGTCAGCAGCACCGTGGACACCGCGCGGGCGAAGCCGATGTCGCTGGGCAGGGCCGCCTTCAGCGACGCCTCCACCGAATCCGCCAGCTCCTCCACCGAGTACGTCGACGCCAGGTCCGTGGGGATGACGCCCAGGCTGAACGTGGCGCCGGACGCGAGGAAGCGCTCCAGCGCGTCCGTCTCCTCCAGCATCGCGTCCAGTGACAGCCGCACGTCCAGCGACACCAGGTCCGCCTGCGCGTCCAGCAGCACGCCCCAGTCCGTGTTGCCGCAGCAGTGGACGCCCACGAGCGCGCCCTCGCGCTGCAGGGCCACCACCAGGAGCCGCAGCTCCTGCTGCGCCAGCAGGTGCTGGGGGTTCATCCGCACGTAGGCGTAGAGCCCGGGCTCATCCAGGTAGAACAGGGGCGTGGTGCCCGTGCGCTTGAGGGCGCGCACCATGGCCAGCGCGCGCACCATCACCAGCCGGTAGAGCGCCGCGTCCAGGCCGGGCACCGCCAGCACCGGCTCCCCCGTCGCCGTGCGCACCACCGAGCGGACCGTGAAGGGGCCGGCCAGCTGCGCCTTCGCGAACGCCAGCTTGCGGTGCTCCACCTCCCAGAGGAACGGCTTCCACGCCCGGCACGCGTCCGCCGTGGGCTCGAAGGACTCCAGGTCCCCGGAGGCCAGCGCGGACTCCAGCCGCGCCTCGAAGGCCGCGCGGCCGGCGGCCCAGGCCTCCACGTCCACGGTGCAGACCCCGTCCTCGTCGAAGCGCAGGCCCGGCAGGCCCTCCAGCGCCGCGGGGATCATCAGCTCCGAGGGATGCCCCACCGGCAGCTGCGGCAGGAACGGGATGTCCATGGCGAGCGCGACCTGGAGCCCCAGTTCCACCTGGGTGTGCGGCAGGCTGCCGATGCCCGTGGTGGCACACGCGGGCAGGAGCTGGACGGCGCGACGGATGGCGGGCGAAGGCATGGCGGCAATCTATCCCTTCCGGCGCGACCGGGCCCAGGCTTCGGCCCCGACGCGTCAGGTCACGGAGAAATACGTGGCGTTCGGGTGGTGGAAGACGATGGCGGACACGCTCGCCTCCGGCTCCATCATGCAGCCGTCGGTGAGCTGCACGCCGATCTCCTCCGGCTTGAGCGCGGCGAACAGCTTCGTCTGGTCCTCCAGCCGGGGACACGCCGGGTAGCCGAACGAGTAACGCTTGCCGGTGTACTCCGCGCGGAAGCGCTCCAGCATCGACATGTCCGGCCGGTCCGGGAAGCCCCACATGCTGCGCAGCTGCGTGTGCAGCAGCTCCGCGTAGCCCTCCGCGGTCTCCAGCGCCAGCGCCTGCACCGCGTGCATCTTGAGGAACTCGCCCTTCGCCTTGAAGCCGTCCGCCAGCTCGCGGATGCCCGAGCCCGCCGTGGTGACGAACAGCGACAGCGCGTCCACGGGCTTCCCGCCCTGGAGCGGCTTCACGTAGTCCGCCAGGCACAGGCCGTTGTCCTTGTCCTGCCGGGGGAAGTCGAAGGACGTGACGGGCTCGCCCGTCGCGCCGTCGAAGAGGAGCACGCGGTCGCCGTCGCTCCCGGCCTTGAAGAACTGGAACACCGAGCGCGCCTGCATCACGCCGCCGCGCAGCAGCGCCTTCAGCTCCTCCACCGCCTCCTTCAGCGCCAGCGCCTTGCGCCCCTCCTCGGTCTTCGCGAGGTCGGCCTCCGCCGGGGTGCCCAGCGCGCGCGACGACGTGCGCAGGCCCAGGTGGCGGCCGTAGAGCATCACCGGGTTGATGAACTTCCAGATGTGGTCGAGCGGCGTGTTCGTCAGCACGTGCCGCGCGAAGTCCGGCGCGGGGGGCACCGCGTCCAGCAGCGGCACCTCCGCGCTGCGCGAGCGACGCACCGGGGCCGCGGGCGCGGGGCGCTCCTTCACCTCCTGCGCGAGCTTGAAGCGGCGCGCGGCCAGGTCGTCCCGCAGCTTCGCGTGAGCCCCCGGTTCGACGATCTGCTTGGCCAGCTCCAGGCCGTTCATCGCGTCCTGCGCGTACGCCACCGTGCCGCCGCCGTAGGCCGGGGCGATGTTGCGGTCCACGAAGTTGCGGCTGAGCGCGGCGCCGCCCACCAGGATGGGCGTCTCCACGCCCGCGCGCTTCAGGTCCTCCGCGGTGGCCACCATCTGGTGCGCGCTCTTCACCAGCAGGCCCGACAGCCCGAGGATGTCCGGCCGGTGCTCCCGCACCGCCAGCACCAGCTGCTCCGGCGGGACCTTGATGCCCAGGTTCACCACCTGGAAGCCGTTGTTGGCGAGGATGATCTCCACCAGGTTCTTGCCGATGTCGTGCACGTCCCCCTTCACCGTGGCGAGGACGATCTTCCCGCGCGACGCCGCCTGGGTCTTGCTCATGTGCGGCTCCAGGTGGCTCACCGCCGCCTTCATCGACTCCGCGCTCTGGAGCACCTCCGCGACGATGAGCTCGTTCGCCCCGAAGAGCCGGCCCACCTCGTCCATGCCCTTCATCAGCGGCCCGTTGATGATCTCCAGCGGCGCCATCTCCTTCATGGCCAGGTCCAGGTCCGCGACCAGCCCGTCGCGAGTACCTTCGATGATGTAGCGCTGGAGCCGCTCGTTCAGCGGCAGGCTGCTCACCTGGGCGCGCGCGGGCTTGCGCTCACGGAAGTGCGCCGCGAAGGGCGTCACGGGGTCGGCGCCCCGGTTGTAGATGAGGTCCTCCGACAGCTTGCGCTCCTCCTCCGGCAGCGACGGGTAGCGCTCCAGCTTCTCCGAATTGACGAGCGCCATGTCCAGGCCGGCCTGCACGCAGTGGTACAGGAACACGGAGTTGAGGACCTCGCGGCCCGCGGTGGGCAGGCCGAAGGACACGTTGCTGATGCCCAGCACCGTGCGGCACTCGGGGAAGCGCTGCTTGATGAGGCGCACGCCTTCAATGGTCTCCACGCCGCTGCCGGTGTACTGCGCGTCGCCGGAGGCGCAGGGGAAGACGAGCGGGTCGAAGTACAGGTCCTCCGGGCGCATGCCGTACTTCTGGGTGAGCAGCGCGTAGCTGCGCTCGGCCACGGCGAGCTTGCGGTCGCGCGTGACGGCCATGCCCACCTCGTCGATGCAGCCCACCACCAGCGCCGCGCCGAACGCCTTCGCGAGCGGGACCACCTTCTCGAAGCGCTCCTCGCCGTCCTCCAGGTTGACGGAGTTGATGATGGCCTTGCCCTGGCAATACGTGAGCGCCATGGCGATGACCTTCTCGTCCGTCGAGTCGATCATCAGCGGCACGCGCACCTTCTTGACCACCACCTCCAGGAAGTGGCGCATGTCCTCCAGCTCGTCCCGGTCCGGGTTCGCGAGGCAGATGTCGATGACCTGCGCCGCCCGCCGCACCTGGGCCCGGGCGATCTCCGACGCGTCGTCGAACTGGCCCGCGACGATGAGCTCCTTGAACTTCTTGCTGCCGATGACGTTGGTGCGCTCGCCCACGATGATGGGGCGCTGCTCGTCCGTCACTTCCAGGTAGTCCACGCCGGACAGCGACGAGCGCGGCTTGGGCACCTCCGTGCGCGGCTTGAGGCCCTTCACCATCGCGGCGAGCGCTTCGATGTGGCCCGCGTGCGTGCCACAACAGCCCCCCACCACGTTGAGCCAGCCGCTGTCACAGAAGCGCTTGAGCGACCGGGAGATCATCTCCGGCGACTCCAGGTACTGGCCGTTCTCATCCGGCAGGCCCGCGTTGGGCACGCACGACACCGGGAAGGAGCTCATGGACGACAGCGAGCGGATGTGGTCCGTCATGAAGTCCGGACCCGTGGCGCAGTTGAGCCCCAGGTAGAGCAGCTCCGTGTGCTCCAGCGACGTGGCCAGGCTCTCCACGGACTGGCCCGCGAGCATCGTGCCCATGGGTTCGATGGTGCCCGACACCGCCACCGGCAGCGCCCAGCCCAGCTTCCTGAACGCCCGGTCGATGCCCAGGAGCGCCGCCTTCACGTTGCGCGTGTCCTGCGCCGTCTCCACCAGCAGGTAGTCGGAGCCGCCCACCGCGAGCCCCTCCGCCTGCACGGCGAAGTTGTCCACCAGCTCCTCGAAGGTGATGCCGCCCGTGACGCTGATGGCCTTCGTGGTGGGCCCGATGGAGCCCGCCACCCAGCGCATCCGCCCGTCCTTCGCCTCCGCGGCCTTCGCGGCCTTCAGCGCGAGCTGGGACGCGGCGATGTTGATCTCCATCGCCTTGTGGCCCAGGTCGAACTCCGCCAGCACCACCGGCGTGCCGCCGAAGCTGTCCGTCTCCGTCACGTCCGCGCCCGCGGCGAAGTACTTCGCGTGGATGCCTTCGATGACGTCCGGGCGCGTGAGCACCAGGTGCTCGTTGCAGCCCTCGAACTCCGGGCCCCCGAAGTCCGCCGCGACGAGCTGGTGCCCCTGCAGCAGCGTGCCCATGGCGCCATCCAGCACCAGGATGCGCTCGCGCATCGCGGCCTTGAGCGCCTCCACGCGCTGGCCGTGCTCCCCGGGGGGGAGCGGCAGGGGGTGGGCGATGTGGCTCGTCATGACGGTTTGACTCCGGTCAGCAGGAAGACGCGGAAGGGACTGGCCCCGTCGCGCGCGTGCGTCTCGCGGGTGAACGACGTGAAGCCGGCCTCGCGAAGGGCCGCTTCCAGGACTTCGGGCGAAAAGCCCAGGTGCCGGTGCCCCAGCCGGTCCAGCACCCACTTCTCTTCGTGCGGCATCAGCTCCAACACCACCAGCCGCCCGCCGGGCTTGAGCAGCCGTGCGGCTTCAGACACCACCGCCGTCGGCGACTCCACGTGGTGCAGGCTCTGCGAAATCACCACCAGGTCCATCCGCCCGCCCTGGAGCGACAGCCGGTGGAGGTCCTCGCGCAGGAAGGTGATGTTGGTGAGCGCGTCGCGCTGGGCCAGCACCCGGGCCTGCCCCAGCGCGTCCTCGCTCTGGTCGATGGCCCACACATGCCGCGCCCACCGCGCCATCGCCCGGCTGAACACCCCCGTGCCACAGCCGAAGTCCGCCACGTCCAGCGGCGGCAGCAGCGACGCCAGCGCCCCCGCCCAGAGGAACCACGACTGGCCCGGCTCCAACAGCCGCTCGTTGAGCGCCTGCCGGTCCTCCCGCGCGCGCAAGAGGTCGTTGAGCCGCGCGGAGTCCCCCGCGGCGTCCTCCGCCTCGCGCGCCAGCCGGACGAGCGGCCAGCGGGCGTCGTCCGGCTCCAGGGCCAGCGAGTAGTAGGTGAAGCCCGCCTGCCGCTCCTCCCGGATGAGCCCCAGCCCCTTCAGCTTGGCCAGGTGGTGCGACACCGATGACTGCGCCACCCCCACCAGCGACACCAGCTCCGTCACGTTCAGCGGCGCCTGCGCCACCAGCCGGAGGATGCGCAGCCGCGTCGTGTCCCCCAGGACACGGAAGGATTGGGAGAGGATGTCCATATCGAGCCATCAACATATATCGATGCTCTGACATCCAGACAATGGCCCCGGCAACGCATTGCGTTGCCTTGGGTCGCAACCATCCCGTAAAAATCCGATATGGCGCCCTCTTCCACGCTTCACACCCTGCTCGAAGGCAAGCGGTTCGGGCTGGTCCTCTCCGCGGGTTACTTCGGCTTCTACGGCCACGCGGGCTTCCTCAAGGGCCTGCACGGCTCCGGCCTGAAGCCGCACGCGTACGCGGGCACGTCCGCGGGCGGCATGGTGGCGGCGTACGCGGCGGCGGGCATGGCCATGCCGGCGCTGGAGGAGCTGGTGCTACGCCAGACGCGGGCCAACTTCTGGGACCCGGACCCGCTGGGCGCGATGCTCAACGTGGCGGCCCAGGGGCACGGCTTCACCGGCCTGCTCAAGGGAGAGCGCTTCCGGCGGTTGCTGGAGGAGACGCTGCCGGTCCCCACCTTCGAGGACCTGCCGCACCCGCTGCTGCTCACCGCGGCCAACCTCACCCACGGCACGCATGAGGTCTTCACCACCGGGGACCTGGCCCCGCGCGTCCACGCGACCTGTGCCTACCCCGGCCTCTTCCGCGCGGTGCCGCTGGACGGCCAGCTGTTCTGGGACGGCGGCCTCGTGGACAAGGCCCCCGCGCTGTCGCTGCACGAGAGCGCCATTGGCAAGGACCTGGACGCCATCCTCGTGCACTACCTGCCCAGCCGGACGCGCAAGGTCGTGGGCGGCCCCATGGCCTATCCCCAGGGCCTGGCGGCCGGGTCCGCCGCGCTCCGGCGCGACCACTTCCGCCTCCAGCTCACCGTGCTCCAGCAGCGCCAGGTGCCCGTCTACGTCGTCGTCTCCAACCTGCCGCCCGTGACGCCCGCCACGCTGGAGCGCGGCTTCGACGCGCTGGACCAGGCCCGGCTGTCGGCCGAGCGCTCCCTCGCCCGGCCGCCCCTTCCCTTCTTCGAGCAGAGCACCTGAGACGCCTGCATCCCCCCCGCTTCAGCGAAGCGCGAATAAAACAACAGGACAGAAATAACAGAATAGTCAGACTTAAATGACAGACCGGCATGCGATGGTGGGGTGGCAGTCCATCCCGGAGGAAGTCCATGCTGAAGTCGACGCTGTCCTTGCGCCCCCTGCGGGGCGCGGTCATGGCTGTGTCCCTGCTGGCGTTGGCCCCCGTCGCGGGTGCCGCGCCGAAGCTCGCGCCGCGCGCGCTCACCGCGAAGCCCACGGGGCGCGAGCTGCCCGCGGGGACGCTGGTGGAGCGCCTGGTGGTGAAGTTCCACGAAGGCAGCCACGTGCGCCTGCGCGGCGACGCGCTGCGCGTGCTCGCGTCGGAGCGGAGCGTGGCCGAGCGCGATCTGCTGTCCGGCCTGCGGCTGGACGACGCGCGGCTGGAGGCGGACGTGGCGCAGGTGGCGGCGCTGCTGGAGCGCGCGCCGCGCATCGGCTCGCTGGACCGGGTGTTCCAGGCGGAGGAGGCCGCGCTGGACGCGAGCAAGGCGTCCGGTGAGAAGCAGGGCGGCGAGCAGTTGGCGGACCTGAACCTGTACTACGAGGTCCCGCTGCTGCCCGGCACCACCGCGGAGGGCGTCGCGGAGCTGGTGGCGGCGCTCAACCGCGTGTCCAGCGTGGAGACGGCCTACGCGGCGCCGCCCGCGGAGCCGGCGATGGTGAACTTCGGGATGGACGCGGGGCTGCGCGCGCTGCTGGCGGCGGACCCGCCCGTCACGCCGCTGTACCAGGGCAACCAGGGCTACCTCAACGCGGCGCCCGGCGGCGTCAACGCGACGTACGCGTGGACGGTGAACGGCGGCCGGGGCACCAACGTGAGGTTCGTGGACATCGAGGGGGGCTGGCGCACCACCCACGAGGACCTCCCCGCGCTCTTCCGCCAGGGCGGCGCGCAGATCAACGACCTGGGCTGGCGCAACCACGGCACCGCGGTGCTGGGTGAGATCATCGGCGTGGCCAACAGTATCGGCGTGACGGGCATCGCCAACGGGGCGACGGCGGGCGTGGAGGCCATTGGCCAGCAGAGCACCGCGAGCGCCATCACCAACGCGGCGGCGGCGGCGGGCGCGGGCGGCGTCATCCTCATCGAGCTGCACGCGGGCGGCCCCAACGACGGCACGGCCTGCACGTGCAACACGTCCCAGTGCAACTACATCGCGATGGAGTACTGGCAGGACAACTTCGACGCCATCCGCAACGCCACCGCCAACGGCGTCATCGTGGTGGAGGCGGCGGGCAACGGCAGCGCGAACCTGGACGCGGCGGCCTACGGCGGCCTCTTCAACCCGGCCACGCGCGACTCGGGCGCCATCATCGTGGGCGCCAGCACCGCCAGCTCGCCGCGCACCCCGATGTGCTGGACCAACTTCGGCCAGCGCGTGAACGTGCACGGCTGGGGAGAGTCCGTCGTCACCACCGGCTACGGCGACCGCTTCGGCAGCGCCTCCGGCGAGGACCGGTACTACACGTCCACGTTCAGCGGCACGTCCAGCGCGTCGCCCATCGTCGTGGGCACCGCCCTCAGCGCGCAGGGCGTGGCCCGCGCCAACGGCCGGGTGCTGACGTCCGTCCAGATGCGCAGCCTCCTGCGCAACAACGGCACCGCCCAGGCCCCGGACTCGCGGCAGATTGGCCCGCTGCCCGACCTGCAGAAGGTCCTGCCCAAGGTCATCTCCGGCAACTTCTGAGCCGGCGCCTCTCGCGTCCCTGTCGCAAGCCAGGCCCTCCGGACCTTCGGGTGCGGAGGGCCTTCTTCGCCTCAGTGCCCGCTGTAGCGGCGGTGGTCCACCATCAGGCAGCGGTCCTGCACCACGCGGATGCCCGCGGCCGCCAGCTTCCGGGCCGCTTCGTCGTTGCGGATGCCGGACTGGAACCAGACCGCCTTGGGCTTCTTCGCGATGATGTCGTCCACGTGCTGGTCGATGTCGCCCGGCCTGCGGAACACCTCCACCACGTCGATGTCGCCCGGGATGTCCACCAGCCGCCGGTACACGGGCTTGCCCAGGATCTTCTTCGCGTCCGGGTAGTAGACGGGCACGGGCACCACGTCCACGCCCGCCTTCGCCAGATACTCGGGCACGTAGTACGCGGGCTGGGCGGAGTGGTCCTCCGTCTTGATGCCCAGCACCGCCACCCGCCGCGCGTCCTGCACCACGCGCTTCACGCCCGCTTCGTCCTCGATGAGGTACTCCGCGTGATTCATGGCCCTTCCTCCTGAAGCGTCTCCGCCTGCGATTCGGTGGTGAGCGTCACGGTCCCGCCCTCCCCCACCGCCTTCACCTTCAGCAGCCGGCGCACCGGCACGAACCGGCCGCGCGCGATCACCTGCTCGCCTTCACACGTCACGCCCTTGAAGAGCTCGGGGGACCCGGCCTCCGACCACGCGGCCCGCATCTCCGCCGGGGCCTTGGTGGGCAGCGCGTCCAGGCACGTGAGGCTCAGCGCCACCGCGTCGCCGAACATCGTGGGCCGCGTGCCGTCCACCGTGCGCTCCAGCAGGTAGGCCCGCTCCACGCCGTCCACGGACACGAAGTCCACCGCCCACGTGCGCTGGCCCTCCACCAGGTTGCGCTGGAGCAGCCCCGAGTACTTCGCCTCCCACTCGCGGCGCGTGCGGATCTCCAGCGCCTCCGGCGTGAAGAAGCGCGCCACCTCCGCGACGCCCGGCCCGGAGGGCGCCACCTGCCGCAGCGCCTCCTCCGCGGCCTCCGCGCCCACCAGCTTCACGAAGGTGCCGTCCGCCGCCAGCTGCATGCGCAAAGTGAAGCGCTCCAGCACGGCGCCGGCCAGCGACGGTACGTCCTGCCCGGCGTGGACCTGACGCGGGGTGCGCACCGCCTGGGTCACGCGCCAGCCGCCGTCGGAGGGGGTGAAGCGCGTCTCCGTGGTGAAGGCGGCCTCGTCGCGGGTCTCCGGCTGCCCCGGGCGCTGGACGGCGCGGGTGGCGCGCACGGATTCGGTGAGCAGGCGGTCCACGGGGGGCTTGAAGTCCAGGCGCACCGGTGGGGGCAGCCCCGGCGCGGGGTTGAGCGGCGGATACCGGGACTTGCACCCGGCGGCCAGCGACAGCACGAGACACCACCACAGGGGACCAGGACGCATGCGCTCGCGAACGCTGGCAGAAAGCCGGCGCGCCCGCGAGCGTCTTGCAAGGTCCAAGCGCGGTGTCACCGCGCGGGTGACACTATGGGTGGCGGGTGTCGCCTTCCTCGCCCTCGATGCGGTCCCGGCCGATGTTGCGCCGGTCGCGGTCCACGCCGTCGTCGTCCCGGAGGCCGTTCATCGCGAAGCGGCGCTCCGCCTCCGCCAGGTCGCGCAGCACGTGCTCGCGCAACATGTACTCCTGCTGTGGCAGGGACTTGAGGATGTTGATGATGTCGACCGGGGCCTCGTTGTCCGCGGCGGCCTCGACCAGTTCCTCGCGCGTCGCGGGGTACTCCACCCCATCCAGATGCGGGGTGATGGAGCGCGCCGGATCCTCCGCCAGTCCGTAAGCCATCGTGCCTTCCACCTTTCTCTGCCCGGGCCCCCAGGCCCGGACGACGTCCACGAGACAACGTGGGGACGGCGGCCGCCCCGGGCCAGCTTGACGCCGAACCCCCTTCGACGCCGGGCGGGCGGGGGAGCGGCCGTCCTGCCCGCGCCCGCTTCAGGGTAGAGTCCCCCGGCGCCAACGCCCGCCGGAGTCTCCCGATGTCCCCTGCCTCCCTGCTCCTCGCCTGGCTCACGCTCGCCACCCCACCGGCCGGCGAGCCCTCCGACGTCCCCACGCCTCCTCCCACCCGGGCCCCGGCCGACGTCTACGCCCTGGACGACGCCGCCTTCGTCGCCCAGGCCCGCCGCGACCTGGAGACGCTGCGCCAGGGCACGGAGGGGCTGCGCCGGCTGCGCGAGGAGGCCTTCCGCTCCAAGGCGCTGTACCGGCGCGAGCAGGGCGTGCCGTACACCCCGGAGGAGAAGCAGCTGCTGGTGTCCACCTGGGCCGCCTTCTTCGACTGCTTCCTCTCCACGGAGGTGGTGCGCCAGCGCTACTGGGACTTCCTCAAGGCGCCCTCCCTCCTGCAGCCGAAGAAGCACGCCTGGGGCTTCCTGCTCACCCACGCCGCGCTCGCCTCGGAGCTGGCCCAGGGGCTGGCCTTCGCGGACCTGGCCGGGGGGCAGGCGCAGCTGAACGTCCTCCTGGACGAGCCGGGCCCCGAATACGGCCTGCCCGCGCGCGCCTTCAGCCGCTTCAAGGAGAAGGTCGTCCACGTGGGCACCACCACGCAGCTGTTCACCGGCGACGGCTACCGCGCGACGCTCAACCCCGTGCTGGCGAAGGCGGGCATCCTGAACGAGCCCGGTGTGCCCGCGCTGCTCCAGGCGATGAAGCAGGACAGCCAGAGCGCGCGCTCGCGGCTGCTCTTGCGCGGCCCGGTGCTCTTCGCCAAGGCCGCCGCGGACCTCACCCAGGAGTCCACCGCCCGGGCGGTGTTCCCGGTGCAGAAGACGGTGGCGGAGTGGATGGGGGACACGCGCGTGTACCGCGTGGGCCGGCCGCTCATCTCCCGCGAGCAGACGCTCGCGCTGCTTCCGCGCATGGCCCCGGGCGACGTGATGGTCGCGCGCCAGAACTGGTTCCTGTCCAACATCGGCCTGCCGGGCTTCTGGCCGCACGCGGAGCTCTACCTGGGCACCGCCCAGGAGCTGGCCCAGGCCTTCGACGCGGATCCCGAAGTGAAGGCCTGGGTGGCCACCCTGCCCGGCCATCCGGAGACGTTCACCGCCCACCTGGCCCGGGCGTTCCCCGCCAAGTGGAAGGAGTACAACGGCCAGGACGCGCACGGAGACCCGGTGCGCATCATCGAGGCCATCAGCGAGGGCGTGAGCTTCACCGGCGTGGAGCACGGCATGCACGTGGACTACCTGGGCGTGCTGCGCCCGCGCCTGTCGGCCGTGGACAAGGCGCGCGCCATCCTGCGCGCCTTCACCTTCCAGGGCCGGCCCTACGACTTCAACTTCGACTTCTTCTCCGACCAGACGCTGGTGTGCACGGAGCTCGTCTGGAAGTCGTACGCGCCCTCCAAGGACATGAAGGGCTTGGACATCCCCCTGGTGAGCGTGGCGGGGCGGCGGACGCTGCCGGCGAATGAAATCGTGCGCGTCTTCGATGCCGAGTACGGCAAGCCCGACCGGCAGTTCGACTTCGTGGCCTTCCTGGACGGGCGGGAGACCCAGGGGGACGCCGTCGAAGCGAACGCGGACGCTTTCCGTTACACCTACCGGCGGATGAAATGGGACATCGCCCAGGAGTAGGCACACCACCATGACGGAAGACACGGCGAACGAGTTCCTGGACCTGGCCACCTCGCTCTACGAGCGGATGATCACCCAGCAGCAGGCGAAGGTCTTGCGGCTGGCGCGCGAGGCGGTGCCCAACATCGGGCCGGAGGAGATGCGCAACCCGCACGACTTCCCCCAGCTGAAGGAGCACCCCTCCTTCGAATTCGAGGACGGAATCCTGGCGGGGCTCATCTCCGCGCACATGGCCATCCGGGCGGAAATCAAGGGCCGGCTGCCCGCGACGCCGCCAGGGGCATGATGCCCGGTTGCCTGCCTTTGCCGTGGGGACCTTCCGTGGGGTACTGGTGCGCACCGTGAGCTTTCCCTCTGGATTCGGCCCTCCGCTGGCGCGCGAGCGGCTGGTGTCTTCCCTGGCCGCGGATCCCCCGCGGCTGGACCTGGCGGCGCTGGCCATCGCCACGCTGGGCCGGGAGGACCTGGACGCCCCGGCGTGCCTGCACACGCTGGACGCGCTCGCGGTGAGGGTCCAGTTGGAGGCGGAGCGGCTCTCGGAGAAGGGCGAGGCCCTGGCGCCGCTGCGCGCCCTGCGCCACGTGCTGGCGGACATCGAGGGCTTCCGGGGCAACGAGGACGACTACCACGCCCCGGACAACAGCTTCCTGGACCGGGTGCTGGAGCGGAAGGTGGGGCTGCCCATCACGCTGTCCGTCCTCTACCTGGAGGTCGCGCGCCGCGCGGGCATCCCGCTGTACGGCGTCCCCTTCCCCGGCCACTTCCTGGTGGCGTGCGACGCGGGGGACCACAAGCTGGTGATGGACCCCTTCCACCACGGCGACATCCTCACGGAGCACGGCTGCGAGGAGCTGCTCAAGCGCGTGGCGCCGCAGCTGAAGTTCGACCGGGCGATGCTCGCGCCCGCGCCGGTGGAGCTCATCGCCTACCGGATGCTGTCCAACCTGCGCCGCGTGTACCTGGGGCGCGACGACAGCGAGCAGGGGCTGGCGGTGGTGGACCTGCTGCTGCTGCTGGCGCCGGACCACCCGGGCGAGCTGCGCACGCGCGCCACGCTGCTCACCACGATGGGCGCCTACCGCGCGGCCCTCAAGGACGTGGAGCGGTGCCTGGAGCTGTCCCCGGACGCGCCGGACCGCGAGCGCCTGGAGCTGTCCGCGCGCGAGCTGCGCGAGCGGGCCGAGCTGCTCAACTGAAAGGAAGCCCGCACGTGTCGTCCGCGCCCGAACCGAAGGTGAAGCCCTGGACGCGCCTGCGCCGGGGGCTGGAGCACGACTTCAGCGTGGTGAAGGTGCGCGAGGACATCGTGGCCGACCCGCGCACGAACCTGGAGCACCCGCGCGTGCGGATGGAGTGCGCGGACTGGGTGAACGTCATCGCGGTGACGAAGGCGGACCAGCTGGTGATGGTGCGCCAGTTCCGCTTCGGCATCGACGCGGCGACGCTGGAGGTGCCGGGCGGCTGCGTGGATCCGGGCGAGGACCCGGCCGCGGCCGCCGCGCGGGAGCTGGAGGAGGAGACGGGCTACCGCGCCGGACGGCTGGAGCCGCTGGGCGCCGTGCACCCCAATCCGGCCTTCCAGGCCAACCGGTGCTTCAGCTTCCTGGCGCTCGACTGCGAGCGCGTGAGCGACGGCCATCCGGACGACGGCGAGGACATCGCCGTGGAGCTGTATCCGCGCTCGGACGTGCCCCGGCTCATCCTGGAGGGCCACATCACGCACTCGCTGGTGGTGGTGGCCTTCTTCCTGGAGCGGCTGCGCGCGGACGTCCGGCGCTAGGCCGTGTCTGATGGATGTGGGAGCGCCGGTTGTTGTCTCCGCAAGGAGGCAAGGCGAGATGATGCGCTACGAG
>NZ_VKLU01000028.1:0-23285 GCF_007352635.1 Corallococcus sp. Z5C101001 | reverse complement strand
ACCCCTCATCGGGAGTGCAGGAGCTGAAGCACATCGGCTGAACCCTCTCACGCGACAACTACCTTGACGCTCACCGGGGGTTGGTGCGTCCACCAGCCCTTGGCGCCAACCTCTTCACTGCGCCAATGCCCGAAGTTGATGGCACCATGCCGGATAGGGCAGTGGCCCTGGTGGTGACGGGCGGCGCTGCGCCACAGCCCTACGTAGGCAAAGGGCGTGCAGCTTACCTCTTACCTAGCTCTCAGGTCCGGATCCGCTCCGGGCGCGAGGACTTCGAGGTCGGCCAGCAACTGGCCCATGCCGTCTTCGCCGTCCTCAATCAATCGGTCCTCGTGCCCTATGCTGTGGTTCGGCCGGAGGAGAGCGCACCAATCTATTTGGGGCTGGACAAAGCAGACCGACACCTCTGGGCTTTGAATGCTGGTGTCGGAATCGTAGCATAAGGGAATGGGGTGATTTTTGGACGTCGCAGGGTCTTAGTCTGCCTGTGACTGGGCACCCCATTTTAGATAGTAGGCAAAGAATGGGTCTGATACGTGTAGCTTTGAGAATTGGCTGTCCCAGTCAACAACTGGCTCGCCACTTCGATCTTTACGGGCTATGGTTGACATCTGATCGAGCACACGCGTGACTTCATTGGCCTGGGGTGGTGCTCCGTCGAGAATGTCTTTCAGTGCCGTTCTGATTTCCTCGTACGAGAGCGTTTGCTTGGGTCCTGTTTGTGCAATGGCCAGGAGGATTGCTTTGTAAATGTCGCATGTTCCTCCACTGCGAAGCTTGCGTTCAATGCGATCTGTTCGCTGGCGTGGGCCGATCTTGAGTTGGTCGAAAGCAGTCTTTGCTGTGCCCGAAGCCTGCTTTTTGAAGAACTCTTCCCACGATGCTGGCGGCTTGAGGCTTATTGGCGTTGACTGCGAGATTGTAAGTCCATTTTCTCGACAGAGCGCTCCGCAGAAATCTTGCATCAAGTGGGGGCTTTGGAAGCACTCGCTGGTAAGGCGATTCGTAAGCTCGTCGCTTGCGGAAATTCCAAGTGCCTTAAATCCCGCACTGGCGATCTCTCGGAGGTCGGTTGGCGACCAAATTGGAACCTCTAGTTGTTGCACACGCCCTGTCATCTCACGCTCAACGCGGACGGCATCGAATGCACGGTGGGGGACTGAGATAAGAATGACTGGCAACCCATCGAAAACAGGTTGCTTGAGCGCCTTGATGATTTGCCCCTGTGTCGCCTGATCGATGTAGTGGAAGTCATCAATTACAAGCGGAATTTTTGATGCCATCAGGGCGCGAAGTCCTGAGACCGCTGCTGAGACATTTCGGCCTCGCGTTGTGCTGTCGGTGTTTGCCCATGACTTGCCGTCGGCGAGCTTCTTTCCCAGCCCCATGCCAGCGGGCTTTATGGCAAGGTCAATTTCGTCCGAACTCGTCCCGGAGCGAGTGTCCGATTGTGTTTCGGTGGTTTGGGAGAATGCATTGAGATGCTCGACGATGGACTCCCAGAAGCTGCCTATGCTGTCGATGTTGCCCCCTGAAAGCCAAATTGCGTTTTCGGGGGATGCAATTGAGCGAACTAGGACAGTTTTTCCGGATTTTGTGGTGCCAGAGATTGATAGTATTTTGTATAGCGTGTTGAGGTAGTCTGATACTGCGTTAGTGAGCTTGAGGTGCGCGCGGGCAATGTATGTAACGGTTGGTTGCCCGCCTGCGACGAAGACTTCATTGACTTTAGTCATTAGGGCCTCGGCAGGTGTCGTTATAGTCCACTCGTAGGTGGTGTTTGAGGCAGAGTGTGCCATGAGTGGAGAGGTGCGGGGGATGGCTTATTTGTGGGTGTCGAGGGTGACCCGGTGTTGCTGGGTCGTGCCGATTGCCCGTGGACGCGGCTGTGGCTGCCCATGTCACGGATGTTGAGGCAGTAGCACGATGAAACCCCAAAAATAGAGAGGCCGCTTCACGGAAAGCGCCCCCATTGAAGTGGGGCATGCCTGTCCGAGTCAAAGTCGATGGGGTGAAGCTGGAGCGTCTGCGCCGCTCACCAACTGAAGTTCTGCGCGCGCTGGATACCCCCTGTAGGGACATCGCCCGCCTCGCCCTGGACTACTCGCTCTTCCTCGTGCCGGTAGGAGAGGGCCAGCTGCGCGATAGCGCCTTTCTGAGTGGCCCCCTCCACAATCTGAGCCGACGACTCTCTACGACGTGGACGGCAGGCTTCGCGCACCCGTCCGCAGGCCCCATCCATGAGGGCTGGCACTGGGGCGCGCAGCTCTTCAATCCGCCGCCGCACTTCCTCCGCAAGTCTTTCCGTCGCGCCCGTGGCAGCGCTCGCCGACGCGTGGCCGCCGTCCTGAAGGACTTCCTCGCGCAGCGATTTCCCTCCCATTGACCGGAGCCCACCATGCCCGAACCCCGAGAGGCCTTCTTCGACAAGCTCTACATCCGCGCCACGGACACCGCGCCCGTGGAAGCGGACTCGCTGGACGGTGTCCTGGAGGCGCCCGTCAACCGAGCGAAGGACACCGTGGACGCCAACTACTTCGGCGGAGACGGGTACAAGCGCACGAAGGGCACCTGGAAGTCCTTCTCCATCCCTCTGTCTGGCCACGTCTTCAAGGGCAGCGCTCCGCAGCAGGTGCTGCGTGACGCCTTCGAGAGCGACGCCACCGTCTTCTTCACCATCGTGGAGGACGAGACGGCGCCCGTGGGCACGCAGGGCTACCGCTACCCGGTGAAGGTGACGTCCTACGAGGAGGGCCGCAGCTCCACGGACGTCGTCACCTTCTCCGCCACCCTTGCCGGCCAGGGCGCCCCCGTCGCGGTGTAGCCGGCTGATTTCCCACTTCACCCCCGAGGCCTCACCATGACCGCACCCACCACGCTCCGAAAGCCCCTCGGCACCCGTCGCAAGTTGCACAAGCGCGTCACCCTGGACGGCGCCGACTACGACATCTGCCAGCCGCCCCTGGGCGAGAAGCTTGAACTGCTGGCTGCCGCGAAGGCCGCCAAGGAACTGGGGCCCGACAGGAAGCCTGTCGATGAGTTCGCGGGGATGGCGATGATCGCCCGCATCGCCGTCCTCTGTCTCTACCACCCGGACACGGCCATCCGCGTCTTCGATGAGTCGGAGGTCGGCCAGGTGAAGCGCGAGCCCTGGCTGGAGGAGATTCAGGACGAGCTGGCCCGTGCCTTCGCGGGCCCGACGCTGGAGGAGGCGAAGGGAAACTCCGGCACCACCCCGAGCTGAGGGCGCTGCACGCGGTGGTGAAGCTGACGGGCCAGCCGCCCGAGGAAGTGCGTAGCTGGGCATGGGAGGACGTTGTCCACCTCCTGGCCCACTGCGCCCTGGAAGCCGAGGAGGTGCGCGGAATGCGCGCTCCAGGCCCCGCCTCTCATGCCGGCCCGATGACGACGACAACGGTTTTCAGGAAGCGTCCCAAGGGGTGAGGCATGGCCGGAGGCCTGCGCGTAGGCGATCTGTATGTGGCGGTGACGGCCTCCGTGGGCGAGGCCCTGTCCAACCTTGGCAAGGTGGTGGAGGCCGTCGAGAAGGCCGCCAAGCAGGTGAAGGAGAAGTCCAAGGGCCTGGGCGAGATTGGCGCGGCGGTAGCGGCGGGGATTGCCGGTGCCGTCGCGGCGGCGTCCAAGTCCAACGCGGCCATGGAGCGCGAGACGGAGCGGATGACGGCGCTCCTCTACACGCTGGCGGCGGACATTGGAGACGCCTTCCTGCCCGTGGTGAAGCGGGTAGCGGACGGCGTGGAGCGCGTGGTGGCCAGCTTCCAAGCCCTCTCGCCTGACGTGAAGGCCGCTGCCGTCAACCTGCTGACGTGGGTGGCGGGTGCGGGCCTCGCGGCGGGGGCGCTGGGGAAGGTGGCGGGCGTAGTGGAGGCCTTCGCGGGCGGCGCGGGGTTGCTGGTGAAAGTCTTCGGCGCCCTCGACAAGTCCGTCGCCCTCACGTCCCTGGCGGCCTCCGTGGACAAGGTGACGGCCTCGCTTGGCGGGCTGACGTTGAAGGCCCCGTCCACCATGGGCAGCCTGGGGCGGCTCGCCTTGTCCTTCGGCAGCCTCCTGGTGCCGCTCGCGGCGGTTGCCGCCGCCGTGGCCGCCCTGGTGCTGCTGGCGGGCAGCGTCTACGCCGCCTGGGAGGACAGCAGCACGGGCCTCGCGGACTTCTTCCGCGACATGGGCGACCAGCTGGCGAAGTGGGCGGGCCGAATCGCGGACGGCTTCACGCGCGCCTTCGTGGCCCTGGGCGACTTCGTGAAACAGGCGGCCCTCTCCGTGCTGGAAGGCGTCGCGGCCCTGGTGCGCGGCGTCTCGCGCCTGCTGGAGCCCGTGGCGCGTCAGGCGGGCTTCCCGGAGCTGGCCGCCACCTTCCGGCAGGTGTCCACCCTCACGGGGCGGGAGCTGCTGGACACGCTGGGCCAGGGCGCCCAGGTGCTTTGGGACGGAGCGAAGCAGACGGCGGCGGCGGTGGGAGACGCGGTGGCCGGTTCTGGAGCGGCGCTCACGGAGAGCGTTGCCTACGGCCTGCGCACCAGCGCGGCCGGCGCGAAGAGGCTCGGCGCTGACTTGGCCCGCGCCCTCAACCTGGAGGGCCTCACGGGGCAGATTCAGGCCCTGCTGGCGAAGCTCGCGGGCGGCACTGGTGGCGCCTCGGGCAAGGCGCGCATCCGCGAGCCCACGGACAAGGCTGGACTGGAGGCCGCCCAGAAGCAGGCGGCGGCGGAGCAGGCCGCCCTGGCGAAGCTCCAGGCCCAGGCCAACGAGGAGTCCCGGAAGGAGTACCTGGCCAGCGTGCGCGCGGAGGAGGCAGCCGGAGCCGCTGCCTTCCACGAGATGCGCCTGGAGGCGGAGTCCCTGGCCGCCGCAGCGGAGGCCGCCATGGAGTCCGCCAGGGCGGCGCTGGTGGACCGCTTCATCGGTGGGCTGGGGCAACTGGGCGACCTCATCAACGCGGCCGTCCAGGGCATGCAGGCCGGTGGTGCCTACGGCGCGATTATCGCGGTGGTGGGGGAGCTGCTCATGCAGTCCAAGGGCTTCGCGGGCGTCATCGAAGCCGTGAACACCCTCATCCAGCATGTGGCGGACGCGCTGGGCACGCTGCTGGAGCCGCTCCAGCCCCTGCTGAAGGCCATCACCCTCATCGTGGACGGCTTCCTCAACGCGCTGACGCCCGTCTTCGAGATGCTCGGCGAGACCATCGAGCCGCTGGTGCCGCCGCTGGTGGTGCTGGGCGACATCGTGAAGGGCCTCGCGCCCCTCTTCGAGGTGCTGGGCCGCGTCTTCCTGCTGATTCAGCAGCCGTTGAGCATCCTGGGCGGGCCCGTCATGAAAGCCCTCTTCACGGCGCTGAAGTTCGTGGGGGCCGTCGTCCTCACCATCGCGAAGGCGATTGGCGAAGTCTGGAATGCGGTGGTGGGGGCGGTGCAGGCCGTCATCCGCGCCATCTCCAGCCTCATCGACTGGACGGGCTTCGACGGGCTGAAGAAGTTCGCGCGCTCGCTCAACAGGCTGAAGGTGGACACGGACAGCATGGGGGACTCCCTCCAGGTGTTGGAGGACACGACGTGGGACTCCGCGCGTGCGCGTGCGGAGGAGACGGCCCAGGTGGACGAGCACACGGAGGCCGTGGCCCGCGCGACGGCGGCCCTCACCAACGTGCCGTCCGCGTGGAAGGTGGCGCTGCGCCGCTTCGAGTCCGAGGACACGCAGGACGGCCCCACGGTGCCGCCCAAGCCGAAGCCCACGTCCCCATCCCCCGGGGCAGCGCCGGAGTCGCCCGAGGAGTCGCCCCCCACGGCGCCCGTGCCGGAATGGCTGCTGGGCATGTTTCCTCCGGCCCTCCGGCAACTCCTCCAAGGGGGGACTGCGCCCACGCCCTTGCAGCAACCGGGGGCGGGCAACGTCTCCGCCCTGGCCGCGCCCGTCACCTACAACATCACCGGCTACGACATTGACGCGGCCATGGAGGCGACGCGCCGGGACGAGGTGCTGCGCCGGCAACGCACCAGCGTGCGCACGGCCGGCATCCGAATCCCCCTCATGCCTCGCTTCTCTGGCTCGTGAGTCTGCCCATGCCTCCTGCCTTGGCCCTCTCCGGAATCCCCCTGCCCGTGTCGGCGGAGCGGGGACTCACGTACACGCCGACGCTCTTGGGCGAGCACCGCCGCGCCTTCTCCGGGTGGCTGCGCAGCAGTGAGCGGCGCGAAGTCTTCACCCTCGCGGGTAACACGGGCCCCCTGACGCAGGAGGAGGCCCGCGCGTACCGGGGGCTCCTCAAGGGAGAGGGGCAGGTGTGGAGCTTCGAGGACGGGCTTCGCAGCCATGCCTTCCTGTCGCCCAGCGCCATGGTGGGCAACGTGTGGGCGGTGGAAGCCGTGGGCCGCTTCGGCGGGTGCATGCGCATGGAGGCGGGCGCCAGCGTCACGTTTCCCACGGGCTTCGGGGCGAAGTGGACGGTGGCCTACTGGTGGAAGCGCGAGGGGACGAAGGACAGGTGGAAGCACCATGTCCACCGCGCGGGCGTGGGCCTCAACGTCAACGGGGTGCCGGGCACCAGCCCGCACTCCGACGGCTTCCTCGTCGTGGACGGTGCGGGGCAATTGGCCCAGGGCGCGGTGTCGCTGCGCGACGTGGAGGGCCAGGGCGCGCTGCTGGTGGATGAGCTGGTGGCGCTGCCCTGGGTGGTGCCCGCGTCGTGGGTGGCGCCCTGGCACGCCGCAGGGGAGCCCTTTGGTGCGCCGTACCCGTACCACCGGGCCTCGGGCGCGGCCCTCTACGAGGCGCTGCCCGTGCTGGGCCGGGTGGGCACGGGGCGCGCGGTGCAGTGGTGGGAGGGCGGCGTCCTCGTCCTCGGGCAGGAGTTCGACTTCGAGTTGCAGGAGCGTTGACGCATGCGGCCTCTCACTTCCTTCCAGGCGGCCCTCTTGGGCAGCCCCTCCGGCTACTCCACCCACCCGCGCGTCTGGGTGCGCGACGGGGCAGGGGAGTGGCGAAACCTGCGCACCCTCCTGGGCTTCGACTGGGTGCTGGGCGTGCGCGTCAACGAGAAGCTGGACGCGCCCGTGGCCGAGGCCGAGGTGTCCCTGGTGCGCAGCGGCGCCGCTGGGGCACGCCTCTCCCTCTCTCCTCTTGTGGTGCAGTCCCTCGCCAACACGTCCGCTTCGGGTGGCTTCACGCCGCTGCTGGTGGAGGGCGCCTCCTTCCGCGTGGAGCTCGGCCTCGCACCGCTGGCCATGGCTCCGAAGGAGGAGGACTTCTTCGAGGTCTTCCGGGGCCGCATTGACGAGGTGGACGCCGGGCCCGAGGAACTGCGCGTCGTGGGGCGCGACTTGGGCGGCCTGTTGCAGGACACCTTCATCGAGGTGGAGCGCGAATACGGCAATGACTCGGTGGGCGTGGCCGTGCAGTCCATCATCCAGGCCCTCCTGGACGACAACGGCCTGTCCTCCTTCGCCCTCTTCACGCCCGTGGACCCCATGTCGCAGCGCGGCCGGTACGTGCAGAAGGTGGAGCCGGTGCTGGACGCGGCGCGGGCCCTCGCGCAACAGATTGGCTGGGACTGCCGCATGCGCTGGCAGCCAGCGGCCGGGGCCTTCGCGCTTACCCTCGCCGCGCCCAACCGCCTCCAGGTGGAGGAGGACTGGGCCTATGGCCCGGACGAGTACGGCAACCTCGACGCGGTGACGCGGCAGCTGGCGGACATCCGCACGGACGTGGAAGTCGTCTACAGCGACAAGCACGACCTGGACGCCTCGGGTGTGGCGAAGCGGAAGAAGGTGACGGCCAGCAACCCCACGGCGCGTGCCCAGGTGGGCCGCCGCTGGATGCAGCTGACGGAGGACTCCTCCGGGAACATCGACACCCAGGCCGAGGCCCAGCGGCTGGCGGACGCGGCCATCGCGGACCTCTCCGTCTCACCCCTGACGGTGTCGCTGCTGGTGGACCCGCACCCGGGCCTGGAACTGGGGGACCTGGTGCTCGTGGAGCCGGACGGCGTGCGCCTGGACACGGCGCAGCGGCTGGCGGTGCAGGAGTTGGAGCACCAGTGCGCCACGGACGGCACTGCGCGCATGCGGCTGGTGCTGCGCGGACAGCCGTCCACCTCCGTGCGCGAGTGGTTGGAGCGGGACAGCCGGCCCGGAGTCGCCCCCAGCGCGCCCTTCACGGGCCCGGCCGCGCCGCAGGAGGTGCGGGCGGTGCCGGGCGTGGCGGGCTTCAGTCTGACGTGGACGCCCGCCGTCTCAGGCCCAGCCTGGGACGAGTACGAGGTGCATGCCTCGCGCACTCCGGGCTTCCAGCCCTCGGAGTCCACCTTCCAGGGCCGCGCCTCGGCCACGCGCTTCCAGCTGTCCGAGCTGCGCCCTGGTGCCACGTACTACTGCCGGGTGGTGGGCCGGGACGCCTCGGGCAACCTGGGCGCGCCCTCGGCGGAAGTGGCGGTGACGACGGGCTACGTGACGCCCGCCGCCATGCAGCCCAGCGTGGCCTTCGGCGAGTCACCTCCCAACCCCGACTTCGAGGCGCAATCCTTCGAGGAGCTGCCGCCAGACGCCTGGACGATGGGCGTGGGCCTCTGGGGCGCGCACGCGCAGGTGACGACGGACGCGTACACGGGGGCGCGTGCCGTCCGGCTGGTGGCGAACGGCACGCGGCTGGACTCGCAGGCCATGACGGCACGGCCGGGGGACAGGTACAGCGTGGATGCCCTGGCGAAGTCCACGCAGCTGGGCGCGGGCCTCTCCGTGCAGCTCGTCTGGTACGACGGGGCCTTCAACGTCCTGGCCACCGCGAGCACCACGCAGGCCCTCTCCGCGAGTGGTTGGGAGCGCCTCACGGGCTTCCACACCGCGCCGGCCAGCACGCGCTATGTGCAGGTGCGCCTCGTCGCCCTCGTCACCCAGGGCGCGCCGTGGGTGTCCGTGGATTCGGTGCGGCTGGAGCGCGTGGGCGGACTCGTCGAGCCGTGGACGTCCATCCGCACCGGGCAGATTTCGGACCTCACGAATGGGTGGACGGCCTGGGACGCGGCGGCGTGGCCGCTGGGCTTCTACAAGGGCGCGGACAACGAGGTGGCGGCACGCGGCCTGCTGCGGCCTGGGACGGTGGGCTACGTGAACGCGTACCGCTTCCCGGTTGGCTACCGCCCCAGCACCAACCGGATTCTCGCGCTTCCCACCAGCCACGGCTTCGGCATGGCGCAGCTCAACGTGGACGGAGGCCTCCAGGTTTTCAGCCTGCCCACGGGCACGGCCTGGGTGAGCCTGGACGCGGTGCGCTTCCGGGCGGAGGGGTAGCGCGCGCCACGGCGGGAACTTGCCCCCATTGAAAGGGGGAATGACGACTCCCTGCCCTGAACTCTTCTCCCGCGTCGCACTGGCGTCCCTCTACCCGCCCTTCCGCGAGGTGATGGCCGAAGTCATTTCCCGTTGCCGAGCGCGAGGCGCGGACTACGTGGCCACGCGCGGCTTCGCCACCTTCGCTGAGCAGGAAGCGCTCCACGCTCGGCACCTCCGAGGCGAGGGCGGACGCGCTGCCCCTGCGGGCCTCTCCGCGCACAACTACGGCCTCGCGGTGGACTTCTGCCGCGATGCGGACGTGAGTCGTCCGGGGCTCCAGCCGCGCTGGGATGCGCCCGCGTATGCCGTCCTGGGCGAGGAGACGCGCCGCGCGGGCCTCGTCTGGGGTGGCTCCTTTGGCGATGCGCCGCACTGCCAGTGGCCCGGCCTCGTGAGCGGCACGCAGCTTCAGCCCGTGCGTGGTCTCTTCCTCTCGGAGCCGGCCAGCGCCACGGACGCGCAGCGGCTCGCCTCCGTCTGGCGCTTCCTGGACGCGGCGCGAGCGCGGCCTGACTGGCGTGCTGGCAACCCCACCCTGGCTGCGTCCCTGGCGCGGCTCGGCTTCTGACTCCTCACCCACGAAAGGCAATGCCCATGCTTCGACGTCTCGCTGTCGTGCTGTCCCTGTCCCTCTTCCTCCCCGTTGTCGCCTTCGCCCAGGTGGCCACCGCGCCGGACCCCTCCAACGTGGAGGCCTTCGCCCGCCTCGTCCTCGACGCGGTGACGGCCCAGAACTGGGCCCTCGTCGCGTCCCTCGGCGTCGTGGTCCTCGTCTACGTGCTGCGCCGGTACGTGGGGACCTGGTGGCCGTGGCTTCGCACGGCGCGGGCGGGCGCGGCGCTGGCGGTGCTGCTGTCCGTGGCGGGCGCGGTGGCCAATGCGCTGCTCGCGGGAGAGGCCTTCACGGTGGCGCTGCTGCTCAAGGCGGTGGCCATCGGCCTCGGAGCGGCGGGCGGCTTCTCTGTCATGAAGACGCTCCTCGTCGGCGACGCGGACGCGGAGGCCGTGCGAAACGCGGGGGAGGTGGCGGCCGGGGAGATTGCCGGCAAGGCGGCGGCGGTGGCTGCACTGGAAGCCCTCACGCCGGGCGACAAGACGTGAAGGCCCTGGTGATCGCGCTGGCCCTTGCCCTCGCGGGGCAAGCGCACGCCGAGGACGAGGTGCTGGACGTGGCTCGCGCCACCGTGACGCTCCAAGACGGGCGCACGGTTGCGGTGTCCCAGGGCTGCTGGCTGTCCACGGAGCGCTGCGTCCTCTCGGCCCGCGAGCTGCGGCGCCTGGATGCGGAGAACGCGGAGCTGCGCCGACAGTCCGCCCGCGTGCCCGTGGTGGCGGTGCTGGTGGCCGTGGCACTCGGGGCGGGCGCGGGCTTCGCGGCGGCCCGACTCGCAAGGTGAGGTCCTAACGCCCCACCTGCAATGGAGGCCTCGAAGGCCTTTCCAGACGATGGAGATTTTCCCGTCTGGTAGGGTTTCGCATCGGAGAGCCTCCGTTGCCGCGACTTGCCGCCCTTCTCGTCCTGCTGCTGGGGACTGCTGTCCCAGCCCAACCCGCCCCCGTCTCCCGCGAGCGCCAGGAGCGGCGCATCGCCCTTCCGGACAGCCCCTCGGAACCCGTGCCGGAGCTGCACGTCGCGGCGGGTGCGCTCACCGTTCTTGCCTTCGACGCGCTGCTGGACCGAGCCTCGGTGGAACTGGAGGGCCGCGAGCGGTTCCGATTCCTCGATGTGGGCGAACGCATGCTTGCGCTGGAGCCCGCGACCGACCTCCGTCCGGGTGAGCAGCTCGGCCTTCGGGTGCGCTTCGCCGAGGGCGCCCGCCCCGAGCAGGCCATCTTCGTGCTCGTGACCCAGCCAGAAGAGTTCGATGGCCGGATCCAGGTATTCCGGCGCCCGCAGTCGATTGGCGCGTTACAGGCGGAGCTTGCGGATATGCGTGAGCAGCTCAAGGCGAAGGATGCCGAGCTTGAGACACTCCGGGCACGCAGCAACATGAGCAGTCCTGGGGGACTCGCCCTGGCGGGGCTCTTGGATGAGGACGGAGTATCGCCCAGCAGGATTAAGCCCCAGGCCGTGAAAGAGATGCAGTCTTCGCTGCGTGTCATGGGGGGCGTCAGTCTTCGTGCGCCCGCTTGGAGCGTGGTGTCCGTGTCCGTGAAAAACTATGGCAAGACGCCTTGGACTCCCACGGAAGCGCGTCTCACCAGCTCAACGGGCGGTACACAGGTGCCGGTGCTCGGCGTGCGCATGAAGCAGTCGCAGATTGGGCCCGGGGAAGCTGGCACCGTTGTGGTGGAGGTAGAGAAGCCTGACTGGGATGCGGGTACGGTGTTCCGCCTGGAATTGGTGGATGCAACGGGTATTCGGCGCGTTCTCGTTCCGCGTGTAGGGCTGTAGAGAGGCGTCCATGTTGACTGTCATCCACCATCCCGCATCGATTCCGCCCGGCTATGTGTTCGACAGCTGGCGCGTGGTGAAACTACTGGGCGCGGGTACCTACGGCGCCGTCTACTGCGTGGAGAAGGGTGGCCAGCACTGCGCGATGAAGATCGCCATGCACCGGCCGGGTAGCGGCGACGCGGAGCAGGCGGACGCAAGGTTGAAGCGTGAGCTTGGCTGCCTCGTTCACCTGACCCACCCGAACATTGTCGGCATCCATGCCTATGGACGCTGGCCGGACATCCGCACGGGCTGGCTGTACGTCATCCTCGAATACGTGGAAGGGCACACGCTGGCGGAGTGGGTGGAGCGCATGCACCCTACGGCACAGGAGGTGGTCCGCGTCTTCGAGAAGCTCGCGGGGGCCATGGACTACATGCACGGGCGCGGCGTCTTCCACCGCGACCTGAAGCTCGCCAACATCATGGTGCGCGCCAAGGATGGAGAGCCCGCCATCCTCGACTTCAGCGCGGGCGACTACACGCACGCCGAGGACTTGACGGACGCCCCCCTGCCTCCGGGCACTCGCCGTTACCGCTCCCCCGAGGCCTCGCGCTTCTTCAAGGAGCATGGGGACGAAAAGGGCGCGCGGTACGAGTTCAAGGTGACGGATGACGTCTATGCCTTGGGCGTCTGCCTCTATGATGTGCTGACGACGGCGGCACCTGCCAGCGGCGCTCCGAAGGCAACCGTTGAGGGAAGGTGGGTGCCCAAGCCAGCCCGGGAACTGAACGCGCGGGTGCCGGCGGGACTCAGTGACGTGGCGATGCGCTTCATCGCGCGCGAGCCCGAGCAGCGCCCGCCCACGGCGGAGGTGATGCGTCGCGAGTTGGAAGCGCTTAGGGGCGAAGCGGGGCCGGAGTGGACCGTGCCCGTCCATGTCCCTTCGCTGAAGCCTCCAACAGCCCCGGCCTCCAACACGGACGAGGAGACGCCCCCCGCACGCCGCGAGACGCGCGCTCGGATGGTGGATGCCGGAGTGGCCCTCCTCGTCGTGGCGGCGGTGGCTGGGGCCTTCGTTTTGCTGCGTCCCATGTCTCCGCCTCCTGTTTCCAGGGAAGTCGCAGCACGGCCAGTTGTGCCCGTCTCTCCGGGGGATGCGGGTGTCGCCTCGCTTGTTCCAGCCCCTGCGCCCACTAATTTGGCGGACGCTGGCCTCTCATCTGACGCGGGCGACATGCTGACCGCGTCGTCCCCTGGGGTAGCTTTGCCCCCTCTTGATCCTGTCCGGAAGGAAAGCTCCGCCGTGAAGCGTGTCCCCATCGTCGCAAGCCCGTCCACTCCCCCGGCCAAGGCCCCCACCACCAGCGCGAGAGCGGAGTACCTCGCAAAGTGCGCAGTGGCGAGCGTTGCCATGGCCTTGCAACTTGGCTGCCCCAGTAGCGCCCAGGTGCGTCCCGAATCAGGGGCGTGCCCAGAGGCGGCGCGCGAAGCCATGTTCCGAGGAGAAAGAAACGGGGGGCTCAACCTGACGACGCGGTCGTCAGTGGACCTCACCATCGACAAGAACCAGCCGGGCGATCCAGGTGATGAAGGTGTGTTCCAGGATGGGCCCGTGACAGGGATTGTCTTCAATGGCAACCGACGGCTTCCCACGGGCACAGTGCTCTATGGCCGGCTGTGGACGCTTAACGGTACGTCCTTGCTGGCGCGCTACACTGAAGCGCGCTTCCCGGACGGGCGCACCTTTCCGGTTTGCATTGCGGTTGGAGACAAAGGACCGGAGGAAGGGTGGGGAGGCTCCAAGCCGGGAGCCGTCGTCCAGTCCCGCGTGATGGTGGCCTACGTCGTGGACCGTTGGCCCTGATGTCGTCCCCGACCGCGCTGGAACAGTGACCCAGGCCAACAGGACGCCCGTCATGTGCCAAGAGTTTCAAGTGCTTGCGAAGCCCGGCGTAAAAGTGATTTGCGTTCCGAAAATGGCAACGGACTCGGAGTGAAGTTGGGCGCGCGCGAGTGGCTACCCGTGGCGTCATTCACGCCAGGGGGTGCAAAAGGTAGCTTTCTGTCTGCCTTTGCGCGGCTCTCTCGCGTGGGCATTCAGGAGCCCCTTCATGTCCAGTGGTGTTGACCTCCGGCTCGCCGGGGGCACGGTCCTCTTTTGCCACGACGGAACCGCCTACGAGTTCTTCCAGGACCTAGGCATCGGCCGCAACGGCGAGCGCGTGCTGTTCGCCCGGCCCCGGACGGCCTCCGGCTACCGGGGCAAGGTCATCGTGAAGTGCGTGCCCCTGCCTCAAGGGCCCGCCACGGACGAGTTCCAGCGTGTGCGCGCGCGGCTGGAAGAGGAGGTGCGGCTGGCGCAATTCCTCCAGCATCCCAACATCGCCCGCGTCCATGGCCTCTTCGAGATGAAGTTTGGAGAGGTGTTGGCCTTGGGGGCTGTCATGGAGTGCGTGGAGGGCTTCAGCCTGAACACCCTCCTCACCATCGCCCAGACGCGCGGGCGTTACTTCTCCGAGGCCTTCGTCCTCTACGTGGGGGCGGAGGTGGCGGCGGCCCTGGCGCATGCGCATACCCGCACGGACGACGCCGGCAACTCGCTGGGCATCGTCAACCGCGACATCAACCCCGGGTGCATCCGCCTGCGGCCCAGCGGAGGAGTGGCGCTGACGGACTTCGGTGTGGCCTGTTCTCGGCTGCAAGGGCGGATCGCCACGACGCTGCCGCGTCCGCCTGGGGATGTCATCTACGCTTCACCGGAGGCGCTGCTGGGGGAGGAGACGGACGCGCACTCGGACCTCTTCTCCCTGGGGTTGGTGCTGCTGGAGTTCGCCACGGGGCGACACCTCTATTACCCGGGGAACCTCAAGCACGAGGACGAAGGCCCACGGCTCTCGCGGGAGCAGCATCAGCGCGTGCTCGCGGCCCTGGCCACGACCATGGACCTCCACCTGCCGCCCTTCGTGGAAGAGGCCATTCAGCACGCCATGACGTACCGGGTGAAGGACGTGGCAAGCGCGACCTTCGGACTGTCCCAGGCGCTGCGCAGCGTCTTCCATCGACTGCTGTACCGCGAACCAGCCTCGCGCTTCGCGACGGCGGCGGCGCTGGAGGTGGCGTTGCGTGCGCAGCTCGCGCAGAAGGGCGCGTATGGCGCCACCAACGCGGTGAATGAGGTGGAGGCCGCGCTGTTGGAAGGCGGCGAGTCGTTGGAGGAGTTGAGCCTGATGGAGGACGAGGGCGGCATCGTCCCGGCCTTCCCGCCTCCGAGTCCGGACGACATCCGCACGGAGCCCCGGCCCCTGCGCAGTGCGGACGAGACGACGACGGAGCCGCAGCCGGGCGCCCGGCGCCTGACGCGGCATTAGCACTCGCTGGCCCAAGGCGGCCGGCACCCCTTTCCCTCAACCCTGAGCAGCGACGCGAAGCCGGCCAGTGCCGGGCTGAACGTCAGACGTGTGTCCTTTGCTCCCCTCGCTGGGGGCATTCCTGGGAGACGTGTATGCGAATGACGCGAAGTTGGGCCGTGTGGCTGTTGTTGCTGTGGCCGGTCGCCGCATGGGCAGAGGACGTCCCGGAGCCCACGCCGCCAGCGAGTGCGCCGGCCAAGGCATGGAATTACCTGACGCGCCTGGAGGCGACGACGTTGACGTTCCAGCCGCGCGCGGGCGTGGGGGCGGACGAGGGCTTCGTGCAGGTGGAGCCGACCTTCATCCTCGACGGAGGCGCGGAGTTCGGCGTCAACCTGGGCACGCCGCTGCGGTTGCGGTTGTGGGGAGGAGGAGAAGGGGCGGGCCTCGTGCGGCGGGAGGACTGGGACAGCCTCTCGGACTTCGGGCAGGTGCTGCGCGGCCTCAAGCTGGGCGCCCCGAATGCGCCGCTGGCCGTCTGGTTGGGCGCGATGGAGAATTACAGCCTGCTGTCTGGGCACCTCGTGCGGCGCTACTCCAACCGGGGCAACCCCGACTATCACCCAGCGGGGGGCTTCCTCACCGGCACGCTGGGCCCTCTCTACACGGAGGCCTTCGTCTCGGACTTGCTGGGCGCGCGCCTCATGGGCGCGGAGTTCTCCCTGGACGTGGAGCACGTCCTCTTCGGCAAGCCACGCGAGGCGGCGCGGTACACGCTGGCGCTGTCGGCGGTGCACGACTGGGGCAAGGCCGGGGGCCGGGCTCCCTCGGCGACGCTGGCGCACCTGGACACCATGGCCGTGGTGGTGGTGCGGCCGACGTACGAAGTGCACCTGTCGGCGGGCTGGGGCGGACGGCCTGGGGAAGGCGGCGCCTGGGGTGCGGTGGCGGGAGCGGGGCTGGACATCGTCACCTCGACGCTTGACCTGGTGCTGCGTCTGGAAGTGCGCCGCCAGCACGGCGGCTTCCGGCAAGGTTTCTTCGGCCCGGACTACGAGCTGGCGCGCTTCAAGGCGCCGGGCCCGGAGGGTGTGCCGCTGGCGGAGGCGCCCTTCCCAGACGGCTATTCCGTCTTCAGCGAGGCGGAGGTGGGCTGGGATGCGGTCAGCTATGGCGGCCTCTACAAGCACCTGAAGCTGTCGCTGGGCGTGGAAGCCTTCAACTGGGGCCGCTTCGACGTTGACGGGCGCGTGGCGGTACAGCTCTTCGCGCGCAGCCTTGAAGTGGCGTTGAAGGGCTCGGGAATGGGGATGGGGCAGCCTGGGGCGCGCTACCTGGGGGCCACCGAGGTCCGTTGGCGATTCCTCGGGGGGAAGCTCTACGTGATGGGGACGGGCGGCACGCTGCTGTTCCCCGAGGGGGAGGGCTCGCTGCGGCCGAGCGCGTTCGCCTCGGTGGGGCTGGGGGTGGACAATGCGCGCTGACGCCTTGCTGCTGGCCCTGGCGGTGCTGACGACGGGCTGCGCTTCCATGCCTTCCGCGCGGCATCGCGGGACGCTGCAAATGAGTGGCCCGGTGGGCGGAGGCGTCGGTTTCGAGGGCGAGGGGCGGCTGCCGCGCCGCCATGCCCCCGTGGTCGAAGTGACGGGGGCCGGTGTCGGCATTGCGGCAGGGCCGGTGCGTGAGGCCATGTCGCGCAGCGCGTCCGAAGAGGACGCCTGGGAGAAGCTGCTCACGGACGCCGGGCTGGAGGCCCAGGACGTGCGTCCCCTGGCGGGCGGGACGCTGACTCCTGCGCAGGCCGGGCGGCTGCTGGGCCAACTGATGCAGAAGCCGGTGACGCTGGGCAACTTCCCGCCTCGCATGGCGGCGGGTTTCCTGCTGCGCGAGGTACTGGCGGGCGGTGAAGTCTCGCGCGAGGAGCTGCTGCGCCGCGTGGAGCGATTCGCCCGGGAGCAGGTGGCCGTCCTCCGACCGGATGGCTACCTCGCATGGGCCCTCAACGGAAACACGCAGCAGAAGGTGGCACGCGTCGAATGGCGGGACGGTGCCTTCCGTGCGCACGGCTTCGAACTGGGCCGCTTCTACAGCGGCAAGGGTGGCGTCTTCCGCGCCGTGGACGCGCAGCTCCAGGCCTCGGACTGGCGTCCCCTGGCCGAGGTGTACAGCGACGCGGACGTCATCAGTCGCTCGCTGGATGGGGCACAGGATGCCTTCGTGGAGCTGTACCACGCGCTGGGGCAGGGCCTCTCCCGCCCCATGGACAGCGTCGCGGCGCTGGGCAACCTGCCCGCTGGCGTCGCGGCCCTCATCGCGTCATCGCCCGAGTACTGGGAGCGCTTCCGGTACATGACGCAGGGCGAGCAGGTCCGCGAGGTGGCGCGGCTGACGACGAACGTCATCGCGACCTGGGGGGCGGCCTCGGCCACGACGCGAACGTTGACGGGCTTGGCGGCGGGTGCGGAAGCCACGGTGCCGGTGCTCTCGCTGTCAGCGGAGGGCGCGCTGGCGTTCGAGCGCGTCGCGGTGCCAGCAGGACGCGCGGCGTCGGTGTTGAGCGGAGGGCCGGGGGCGGCCATCATCCTTCAGCGGGCCAATACGGCCTCCAAGGGAGGTGCGCCTGCCAAGGGGCCCGGGCAGTGGGGGCCTGCGAAGGAGTCGATGTCCGAGCGCGCCCGGCGCTACCAGGAGCAGATCACGGGGCACTCGGCGGACGAGGCATACTGGGTCGGCGGCGTGGGCAAGAACAGCGGAGGCGTGAAGTTCGATGGGTTCCAGGACGGCGTGCTACTGGAGGCGAAGGGGCCGGGTTATGCGAACAAGTTCCTCGACGACCTGAGTCCCAAGATCTGGTTCGAGAAGTCGGGAGCAAAAGCACTTATGGATCAGGCCCAGCGACAGATTCGAGCTGCCCATGGCACAGGAACCACAATTCGCTGGCACGTAGCGGAGCGGAAGACGTCCGAAGCTATCCGGGGACTTCTTAAGGCAAGAGGCTTCACGGAAATTGAAGTTCTCTTCGTTCCCCCTCAACCGTGAGAAGCGGCGGAATATGACCGAAACCATCTACGCTGGCTCCTATTGGGGAGCGCGAAAGGAATCTCCAGAGGCGTGTGCTCGCCGCATGGAAATCCTCCTCACGAATCTCGCAGGCGTTGACCCGAGCTTCGTTCACTGGTTCCAGCAGGGAAGATCCCGTAAGGCCGCCCTCCAACGTCCCATCGAGCCCAGGGGTGCAGCCCTGGTGGACATTATTCGTCGGGGTAAGGACCGTGTGTTCGAGGATCTCGGGTTCCGCATGAGCGGATGGAATGGAGTGAGCGACGACTACGACGCCAGTGGTTTTGACATCACGTGCGGCGGGTATACCGACGCGGTGAACAACTTCTGCGTCTTCACCCTGCCCAGTCGAGGGACTAATGCGGCTCGGGTACTGTCAGCCCCCGCACTTGAAGGACTTGTTCGGAGCATGGCGGTTGCCTGGGAGCCAGACTGGGCGATTGCCACCTCTGCTGCGCATCGGGACCTGATGACTGATAATCCCAAGCCTGGAACCTTCGTTGGCTGGGTCATGTACCTCGCTCGACATCGCGGCACGGTGCCTCCGCTCCCGGCACCCGTGCGCGTCGAAGCCGTGGAGGACAAGGGCACGCTTATCGTCCTGACCCCTGAGCGATTCACGGTCAGCAACCCGGAGCATGTGGCGCTCGCCGAGCGGGTGCGCGAGTTGTTGAACGGGGCGGAACTGCTGAAGCCGCTCCAGCCCCAAAGGTAGCCGCGTGAGGACCGAGGCGATGGTGCCTCGGCGCCTCCTTATGCGGGCTGACGACCGGCCCCGGCAGGCCCCGCCATGTCGCACGTATGTCGCAGGAGCGTGCGGAACGTGCTGGGACATGGCGGGACATCAGGGGATGCGACGGGACATCGACTCCGAGTGATTCCGGGCGGTTGCGAGGTAAGGGCGCGATTCTGCTGGGTTGTCGCACCGCCCGGTTCCGGGTTCGATCCCCGGCTCGTGCATGGCCTCCCCGGTTGAATCATCCATGGGTTCGCGCTGTGTCTGTCCATGGAGGCGGGCGGTGTCTGTGTTTTGAGTCCTTGCGACAGACACACCCCGGCAGGTGCGGTCCCGTCGCTTCAGAGCACCTGTCGCACGGCCTCCTCGAGCTTCGCCCTCGGCACCGCGCCGACAATCTGCTTCACCACCTGTCCTCCCTTGAAGAACAGCAGGGTGGGCATGGCCCGGATGCCGTACTGCTCCGGCGTCGCGGGATGGTCGTCGACGTTGAGCTTGGCCATCTTCATCCGGCCCTTGTACTCGGCCGCCAGCGACGCGATGACCGGTGCGATGACCCGGCACGGCGGGCACCACGTGGCCGTGAAGTCCACCAGCACCGGCTCCGCTGACTCCAGCACCTCGCGCTTGAACTCCGCGTCTCCCAGCTCGATGACGTCCCCAGCCATGTCCCAGCCTCCATGAAGGGCGCCGCTCATGCGGGGCCGCGCCTCGGTTCCTGGATGGGATGTAGTCGCGGGCCGCGGCCGGAGCGAGCGCCCCTCGCGCAACGCATTGTTCCTCCAGGAGCCCCGATGACGGCGTTGATGACGGTTCGGTCTCCTCTCCTCGAGACAGGGCCCGTGTGTTGACCCGGCAGCGGAACCGGTCAGGTCGTGTCGGCGCATGCCCAAGGTTGAGCACCCCTCGCCGCATCCTCCAGCTCGGGTCTCGGCAGCCGCTCCGAGGGCCGCGAACGCAAAAACCAGGGACAGCCCCTTGAGTCACCGCATCAGCGGCGCGGGCGCCGGGGCCTCCTCACGGCGCGAACCGTGCGGCTTGGCCCCCCACCCGCGTAGAAGATGTCGCCGCCGTCCGACTCGAGCCCGGTGACAGTCAGGCCCTTGGGCAGCGTGAGCCGGACAAGCACACGACCGTCTTTCGGGTCGATTCGTCGGATGTCACTCGCATCACCTTCCTCGGTGCCATGCCACAACTCGCCCTGCACCCACGTCACGCCGGTGACAAAGCGCTTGGATTCAAGGGTGCGCAGGACAGCGCCCGTCTCGGGGTCGATTTGATGAATCACCCGGCCACGAAACTGCCCCACCCATAGAAACCCCTCGGCCCAGGTGAGCCCTGAGTCGTTGCCATTGCCGGGGGCAGGCACGGTCTTCAGCACCTGTCCCGTCCCAGGGTCGATCTTCCGGATGCGGCCCTCGCCGAGCTGAAAGAGATGCCGGCCATCGAAAGCGGTCCCCGCGTCGCACGGAACGTCGAGGCTGCGCACAGGTTCACCGCTCATCGGATCGAAGGACTGAAGTGTCTCGCCTCCGGCGAACCAGACGTTCGCGCCGTCATACGTCACGCCATGGACGCGCGAGGCGACATCGAATGGGCCGTACTCACGGAGGATCTCCGCTGGCTGTATCTCCTCTACCTCGCCCCGCGTCTTGTCCATGACCGTGCTCCGTCCCTCGCCCTGTGGCCCGCTCTACTCGAAGAGAGTGGAGGTCGGGAGTAACAAAGTCGTCGTGAAGCCACTGACAGGGGGCGCCACCCAGCGTCGCGCGCGGCCACTGCCGAGCGCGCGGACCTGTCCGTCCTCCGCCAGCGAGGAGAGGACGCGTTGCACCGTGCGTTGACTTGATCCGAGCACGAGCGCGAGCGCCGAAGTCGACCAATGTTCGCCGTCCGCGAGCAGCGCCAACACCGCACCGCCCGCTCCCTCGATGGGTGGCGCGAGGACCCGCACCTCCATCGAATGCCGCGGAGTCAAGGCGAAGCCACGCGGGGTCGCCCGGATATCCGCCACGTCGCGCAACTGCGCTCTCAGGCGGCCCAGCTCGACTCGCAGGCGCACGCGATACGATGCGTCCACACGCCGCGCTCCGAATACGTGCCGGGCGAGGTCGTCTCGCGAGGCCGCACCAGGCCAGGCCTCGGCCAGGACGCGCAGGAGGTCGAACAGCACGGGGCGAGTGGCCAGCGTCACGACGCGCGCGAGTGTGTGGACCGTGCGACGGCAGGCGTTGACGACGAGGTGCCCCGAGCCCAGCAGTGACTCGACCTCATCGAGCACGACCTGTCTCGCCTCGCCCCGGACGATGACTCTCGCGGCGGGGAGGCTCAGGACACGAGCGGCATGCTCGACCTCGGCGTCGAGCGAGGGGATGCGCGCACGTTCGGCGGCGCTCCGCGCGTGTTCGAGTGCGATGCGGGCGGCACGGGTGGCCCCTCGCCGCAGCGCCACCTCGAGCTCCAGCAGATGCGCGACAGCCAAGGTCATCGCGGGTGCACCGAGGAGGTCGAGCTCGGCCACGGCTTGCTCGGCCTCCTCGACGCGTCCTAGCAACAGGGCTCGCCGTGCCTGCAACAACCGCGTGTAGCGCGCGTTTTGCGAGTCACCATGGCGAATGAACGTGCGCAGCGCTTCGCCGAGCGTGAGGTCGGCTCCTCCGAAGTCCCGCGACGCGAGTGCCACCTCCGCCTCCGCGACGTTGCAGCGAGCCCGCGCGAGGGCGTCGCTGGAGCCGTAGACGCGAGCCGCACGCCGCAGGAGCTGCGTCGCCTTCTCGAACACCCCCATCTGCGCCATGGCGATGCCTCTTACGGCCAACGCCGGCGCGTCCTCGCGGAGTGCCACGCGCTGGAGTGCACCCAGGGGGTCTCCCTCCCCGAGTGCCCGAGCCGCGGCCGTGATGAGTGCATCCATGACGCACATCCTCCGGCCCCCCTTCCGTGTCGGAAAGCCCGTCGCCTTTGTTACTCCCGGCTCGCGCCTCCCGTCCATTACGTCTGGGGCCATCCACCCCAGCAGAGGAATCACGGTGACACACGCCAAGACGGAGTCGAGGAGTGAGTGGCTGGCCGCACGCAAGGAGCTGTTGGCGAAGGAGAAGGCCCTCACGCGCATGCGCGACGAGCTGAGCGCCACACGCCGCACCATGCCCTGGCTGCGTGTGACCGAGCCCTACGTGTTCGATGGCCCCGAGGGCAAGGAGACGCTCGCGCAGCTCTTCGCGGGCCGAAGCCAGCTGCTCGTCTACCACTTCATGTTCGCGCCCGAATGGAAGACGGGCTGCAAGAGCTGTTCGTTCTGGGCCGACTCCTTCAACGGAGCCGTCGAGCACCTGGGGCAGCGGGACGTCAGCTTCGTCGCCATCTCACGCGCGGAGCTGCCGAAGTTGCAGGCGTTCCGACAGCGGATGGGCTGGCGCTTCAAGTGGGTGTCATCGCAGGGAAGCGAGTTCAACTTCGACTTCCAGGTGTCCTTCCGCGCAGACGCCTTGGCGCGTGGCGACGCCGTCTACAACTACGCACCGCTGCCGCACTCCACTTCGGACATGCCGGGCTTCAGTGTCTTCTCGAAGGATGAACGCGGCGACGTCTTCCACACCTACGGGACCTACGGGCGAGGCATTGATCCGCTCAACACGGGCTATCAGCTCCTGGACCTCGTCCCGAAGGGCCGAGACGAGGGCGGGTTGCCATCGCCATTGCACTGGGTTCGCCTGCGGGACGAGTATGGCCCTTGAGCATGAGGCAAACCCCCAGGTGGAGGGCCGCCCGGCAGTGCGTGCTCCCGCGATATCGCTGGTCCTGGGGCTCGTGGCCGCGCTCCTCCCGAAATGCCCGTTGTGCCTCGCCGCGTACCTGCCGGTGCTCGGAGTGACGGTCGGCGCCGCGGGAGCCCTCAGCGCGATGCTGCGGCCCGCGGGCTTCGCCGTGGCGACCCTCTCACTGGGATTCATCGTTGCTCGTCGCATGCGCAAGCGGACGTACCGCCGACGAGCCCAACAGCGAACGACCTGACCCGCCACGGGCCCGGCACCCCGCGTGCGCTGTCGCTGTTTCCCCCTCACCAGTGGGTTGAGCTGGTGAGGAGCGGCTTTTTCCGTGCGTCAGGCTTCGCGCATCGAGGCGCGGAGCCAGGCTCGCGCTCGATCCTCTCCCCCCGTCCTCGTGGGGCTCCGCGCTGGAGAGGCCCAGCTCCAGATGCGGCAGCGCCGCGGGGCCATCACCTCGGCGCAGGTGGCGTCGCCCGAGGAGGCGGAGAGGTCCCGCTCCTGCTCGACCCACACAGGTGCGCCGCCGCATGTCCGAGTCCTCCCATCGCGGACACGAAACCAAGGACAGCCCCTAGGCCGTGTCTGATGGATGTGGGAGCGCCGGTTGTTGTCTCCGCAAGGAGGCAAGGCGAGATGATGCGCTACGAG
>NZ_VKLU01000027.1:0-24526 GCF_007352635.1 Corallococcus sp. Z5C101001 | reverse complement strand
GAGGTGGGAGGAGACAAGCGGCTGGTGGCGTACCTCGTGGCGAAGCCGGGGAGGAGGCTGGACGCGAGGGAGGTGGAGTCGGCGCTGCGCAAGGGGCTACCGGAGTACATGGTGCCGTCGGCCATCGGCGTCCTGGACGCACTGCCGCTCAGCGCGAACGGCAAGGTGGACCGCAAGGCGCTGCCGGATCTGGACGTCTCCGCGTCCCGGGCCGAGGACTTCGTCGCGCCTCGCGACGCACTGGAAGCCCAGCTCGCGAAGGTGTGGGAGGAGGTCCTGGGCGTGCGGCCTGTCGGTGTGCGTACCAGCTTCTTCGCGCTGGGCGGCCACTCCCTGCTCGCGGTCCGCATGGTGGCCGCGCTTCGAGAGCACCTGGGGCACCCCGTGTCCCTGGCCGCGCTGTTCCAGCATCCCACCGTGGAGGAACTGGCGAAGCTGCTGCGCGACGAAGCAGGAGGATGGTCTCCGCTCGTTCCGCTGGAGAAGGGTGACGCGGGACGCAGGCCCCTGTTCCTCGTGCACCCGGGTGGCGGCAACGTGCTCGCGTACCCGGAGCTGGCGAGGCTGCTGGGCCCCCACCAGCCCGTCATCGGCATCCAGGCCCGAGGGCTCCAGGCCGGCCATGCCGTGGTGGAGACCGTGGAGGAGATGGCCGCCCTGTACCGGGCCGCCGTCCGCGCCGAACAGCCAGAAGGGCCGTACCTCCTCGCGGGCTGGTCGCTCGGCGGCACCATCGCCTACGAGATGGCCCGGCAACTGCGCGCGGAGGGGCAGTCCGTGGGGCTCCTGGCGCTCGTGGATGCCTTCGTTCCCGGGGTGCAGCCGCCTCCGGGAGAGGCCCAGGCGAAGGACCCCGACGGACGCGTGCGCGTCGCCTTCGCCCAGACCGTGGCCCAGGCCTTCTCCCTGACCCTGCCCGTGTCGGAGGAGGCCCTGGAGGGCATGGACGACGAGGCCATGCTGGGCACGCTCCTCGCGGTGGGCATCCAGGCCCACCTCCTGGAAGAAGCGACCGGCCGCGAGCAATTGCGCGCCCTGTTTCGCGTCTACCAGGCCAACCTTCGCGCCATGGACCGCTACGTCCCGGGGCCCTACGAGGGCCCGGCGCTGCTCCTCGCCGCCACGGAGGCGCCACCCACCCCGGGGGTGCCCCGCCACCGCGGCTGGGAGCCCCTGGTGCGGGGGGGACTGGACGTGAAGGACGTTGCTGGGGGACACCACCAGCTCATGCAGGAGCCGTACGTGCGACACGTGGCCGCGCTGCTACGCGAGGCCTTGTTGGAGGAGAAGTCATGACCGTTGAGACATCTGAGACATCCCGCGCGGGCTCGCCATGGCCCAACCGCCTCATCCTGGCCGTCTGGTTCGTGTGCTTCTCCGTCGGCACCCTGGCGCACGTCTACATCGTGAAGACCTTCGGTCTGTTCGCCAATGATCCGGCCGACCCCCAGCCCATGCCGTTCGTGGTCGTGAACGAGCTGTTCACCGTCCTGAACCCCCTCACCATCGCCCTGCTCATCTTCAAGCGGCGGGCGGGCATCCTCTCCGCGCTGGGCGTGGTGGCGCTCGTCTACGTCCTCAACCTGGCCATGATGGTGTGGTTCTGGACCACCAAGCACCACCTCCACATCGCCTGGCTGTACCTCAACGGCACCATGGGGCTGTTCATGGCCCTCACCGCGAAGCGCCTGTGGCGGGCCGCCCCCCCGGCGAAGGCCCTCCCCCCGGCCGCCACCGCCAGTCCCACCTAGCCCCCGCCCCCCTGGCCGTCCCCCGGCCGGGTCCGGGGGCTCCTCCCCCGGGGACGGCCCTGGGGAAACCCCCGGGGGCCTCGCGCATCCTTGAGAAAGAGCGTGGCGGTCGCTATAAGCCCCGACCCACCTACAACGCTGGACCTCCCAACCCATCCTGGGTGGGGGCAAGGCGCACTGGAGAGAAGCACATGAAGCCCGAACTGCACCCGGTCTATCCGCCCGCCCGCATCACCTGCGCTTGCGGCAACGTCGTCGAGACCAAGTCCACCCGCGGCTCGTTCAGCGTGGAAGTCTGCTCGAACTGCCACCCGTTCTTCACCGGCAAGTACAAGCTGCTGGACACGGCCGGCCGCATCGACCGCTTCAAGAAGAAGTACGCGAACAACGCGCCGGCCGCCAAGAAGGGCGCCAAGGCCGCCGAGCCCGAGAAGGCGTAGTCCTTCCGTTCGACAGCATCCGCGGTAACCCACGAGCAGGTCGTGGAGGGCCTCGAAAGACAGAGGCGCTCCCGCCCTGCTCGCGGTGTTTCAACCCTCCGCGTGCGTCAAGTTTTCGAGCGCGCTTCCGGTGCTACAGCCAAATACAGGCAGGAAATTAGACGTAGCACCCAAGTGACCGCACAGTCCGCCGCGTCCCAAAGACGTCTGTCCCAAAGACGGAGGCGTGATGTTCGCGGAAGCTGCTGCCCCTGCCCTGAAGATTGTCCGACGCTCCCAGAACGACAGCGTCTTCGCGAAGCGCGGGGAGGCCTACACGCTGCTTCAGGGCGACAGCCTGGAGCTGATGGCCCAGCTGCCCGAGCAGTCCTTCGACCTCATCTTCGCGGACCCGCCGTACTTCCTGTCCAACGGCGGCACCACCTGCAAGAACGGCAAGCGCGTCTCCGTGGCCAAGGGCCAGTGGGACGTCTCCCGCGGGGTGGAGGAGGACCACGCCTTCACCACGAAGTGGCTCGCCGCCTGCCAGCGCCTGCTGCGCCCCAGCGGCACGCTGTGGGTGAGCGGCACCCAGCACGTCATCTTCAACGCCGGCTTCGCCATGCAGAAGCTGGGCTACAAGCTGCTCAACACCGTCACCTGGTACAAGCCCAACGCGAGCCCCAACCTGGCGTGCCGCTACTTCACGCACTCCACGGAGCTGCTCATCTGGGCCTCGCCGAAGTCCGGCGGCAAGCTCCAGCACGTCTTCAACTACCAGCGCATGAAGCAGGAGAACGGCGGCAAGCAGATGCGCGACGTGTGGGCCCTGCCGCGCAACGGTGACGAGGAGCTCACCGCCGACGGCGCCGGCCGCATGTGGACCCAGACCGCCCCGCGCGGCGAGGAGAAGGCCTTCGGCAGCCACCCCACCCAGAAGCCGGTGGCCCTGCTGGAGCGCATCCTGGAGGCGAGCTGCCCGGAGAACTCGCTCATCCTGGACCCCTTCAACGGCAGCGGCACCACCGGCGTGGCCGCCCTGAAGCACGGCCACCGCTACGTGGGCATCGACATGAACCCGGAGTACCTGACCCTGTCCAAGAAGCGCCTGGACGCGGCCCTGAAGTAGCCTGGCCTCACGCGCGCGCGAGGATGAGCTCCACGCCCTGCCGCGCGATGGGGTGGTAGCGCGCCCCGTGCTTCTCGAACGCCGCGCGCGCCACCTTCCGGTGGTCGCGCGACGAGGTGAGCACGCTGTAGAGCGGCTTCAGGTACTTCATCCGGCCCACCTCGCCCAGGAACTCCTCGGCCCGGGGGAGCACCGGCTCGAAGCCCGCGCGCAGCGCCGCCACCAGCCACGCCACCAGCACCTCCGAGTTGCGGCTGCGCGTGAGCGCGTAGCGCGCGTCCAGCTCCTGGAAGACGTCGCGGGCCGCGTCCGCCGGCATCGACTCCAGGTAGAGCTGCCACTCGGTGGGCGTCCAGTCCTTCACGTCCTCCTCGGACGGCACCTTCCCGCGCAGCTTGTCCAACGCCTCCAGCCGCGCGGAGTGGGGCCGCGGCGCGCCTTCGGGCACGCCCGGACGGTTCAGGTACGCCTCCGCGTCCACCTTCGCCAGCGCGCCCGGCAGCTCCTTCTCCGTGAAGCGGACGAACTCCTCCGTGGTGAGCGCCTGGAACCGGTACGTCGCCAGGTAGCGGCGCAGGAAGCCGTCGAAGGCGGGGCGACCCACCGCGTCCTCCAGCGCGCGCAGCAGCAGGTAGCCCTTCTCGTAGGGAATCTGGGAGAAGGCCTCGTCCGGGTCCACGCCCGACAGGTGCGTGCGCAGCGCGGTCAGCTGCGGGTGCGCGCGGAAGTGGTGCAGCGCCTCGTCCAGCGACCGGCGCCCCAGCGCCGCGTGCAGCGCCGCGACCTCCGGCCCCGCCAGCGCCTCCAGGATGCGGCGCTCGGCGAAGACCGTGAAGCCCTCGTTGAGCCAGAAGTGCTCCGCGGACGCGTTCGTCACCAGGTTGCCCGTCCACGAGTGCGCCAGCTCATGCGCCACCACGTTCACCAGGCTCTTGTCCCCCGCGATGAGCGTGGGCGTGAGGAACGTCAGGCGCGGGTTCTCCATGCCGCCGTATGGGAACGACGGCGGCATCAGCAGCAGGTCGAAGCGCTCCCAGTCGTACGGCCCGAACAGCGACTCCGCGGCCCGCAGCATGTCGTCCACGCCCGCGAACTCGTCCGCCGCGTCCTCCAGCGCCTCCGGCTCCGCCCACACCCGCGAGCGCGGCCCCAGCTCCTTCGACGTGAGGCTCCCCACCGCGAAGGCCAGCAGGTACGGCGGCACCGGCTGCGGCATCTCGAAGTGCTCCTCCGCCTCCACGCCGTGCTCCTCGCGGCCCACGAACGAGGCCGCCATCACGGACTTGAGCCCCTTGGGCACGCGCAGTGACGCGCGGTAGCGGATGCGCAGCCGGGGCGTGTCCTGCAGCGGCACCACGCTGCGCGCGTGGATGGCCTGGCACTGGCTGAACAGGAACGGCTGCTGCCCTCCCGCTGTCTGCGACGGGGACAGCCACTGCAGCGCGCTCGCCTCCGGGGACGTGCGGTAGCGCACCGTCAGCTGCTTCAGCCCCGCGGGCAGCTCGATGCGCAGCCGGCTTCCCAGAATGGCCTCCGGGGGGGAGAGGATGTAGGGCAAGGGACGACCCTGGGCATCCACCACCGCCCGGATGTCCAGGTCGCGGGTGTCCAGGTCCAGGGGCCCTGCTGACGCCTCCTTGAGGGTCAGCGTGGCCTCCGCGTGCAGGCGGCGCGTCCGGAAATCGACGCGGGCCTTCCAGTCCAGCGTTTCGGTCTCAGGCTGCGTGCTGTCGTTGTACGAGTGTGGGTCGAGGCGAGCCATGGGGGCTGACTTGTAGTCGGGGAGGCGACCTCCTGGCGAGCACACCCGACGGCAATGCCGGTTGACTTCCGGGTCAATCGCCTACATTTGTGCAGTCCCCTACTTCCTTTCAAGGGAGCCGATTTCCGATGACGACCCGGATCCGAAAAGTGGCGGTGCTTGGCGCTGGCGTGATGGGCAGCGGCATCGCCGCGCATCTGGCCAACTCCGGCGTGCGCGCCCTGCTGCTGGACATCGTTCCGCCCAAGGCCGCGCCGGGCGAGGACACCGCCTCCAAGGCGTTCCGCAACAAGTTCTCGCAAGGGGCCCTGGCCAACCTGCGCAAGGCGAAGCCCAGCCCCATCGTGTCCGAGCAGGTGCTCGCGGCCATCGAAGTGGGCAACCTGGAGGACGACCTCCATCGCCTGGCGGAGTGTGACTGGATCATCGAGGTGGTGAAGGAGGACCTGGCCGTCAAGCAGGCCCTGTTCGCCAAGGTGGAGAAGCACGCCCGCAAGGACGCCATCATCTCCTCCAACACGTCCGGCCTCTCCATCGTGGGCATGACGGAGGGGCGCGGCGCGGAGTTCAAGAAGAACTTCCTCGTCACCCACTTCTTCAACCCCGTGCGCTACATGAAGCTCCTGGAGCTCGTGGCGGGCCAGCAGACCGACCCGGCGGTGGTGAACGCCATCCACCGCTTCGGTGAAGAGGTCCTGGGCAAGGGCATCGTCTACGGCAAGGACACCACCAACTTCATCGCGAACCGCATCGGCGTGTACGGGATGATGCGGACCATCTCCGAGATGCAGAAGTCGGAGCTGTCCATCGAAGAGGTGGACAAGATCTTTGGCCCGGCCATGGGCCGCCCCAAGTCCGCCGTGTTCCGCACCGCGGACATCGTGGGCCTGGACACGTTCACCCACGTGGCGAAGAACTGTTACGACACGCTCACCCACGACGAGGAGCGCGACGTCTTCGCCGCCCCCGACTTCCTCCAGAAGATGGTGGAGAAGGGGATGCTGGGCGACAAGACCGGCGGCGGCTTCTACAAGAAGGACCGCTCCTCCGGCGGCAAGGACATCCTCGCGCTGGACCTGAAGACGCTGGAGTACCGGCCGCAGGCCAAGGTGCGCTTCGACTCGCTGGGCGCCGCGAAGGAGATCGAGAACGTCTCGGAGCGCGTGGCGTCCGTGATGAACGCGGACGACAAGGCCGGCAAGTTCGCCGAGCGCGTCACCCTGGACGTGCTGGCCTACTCCAGCCGCCGCATCCCGGAGATCGCCGACGACGTGGTCAACGTGGACCGCGGCGTGCGCTGGGGTTTCGGCTGGGACCTGGGCCCCTTCGAGGTCTGGGACGCGTACGGCGTGCAGAAGGGCGTGGAGCGCATGAAGGCGCTGGGCCTCAAGCCCGCCGCCTGGGTGGAGGAGATGCTGGCCAAGGGCCGCACGTCCTTCTACGGCGTGCAGGACGGCCGTGACACCTACTGGGACATCCCGTCCAAGTCGGTGAAGCCCGTCGTGGAGAACGCGCGCACCTTCCGCGTGGAGTACCTGAAGCGCGGCAACAAGAAGATCACCGGGAACGACAGCGCCACGCTGTGGGACATGGGCGACGGCGCCACGCTCCTGGAGTTCCACTCCAAGATGAACTCCATCGACGATGACATCATCGCGATGATGAACACCGCGCTCGACGAGACGGAGAAGAACTTCAAGGGCCTGGTCATCGGCAACGACGGCTCCAACTTCTCCGCCGGCGCGAACATCATGGCCATGCTGATGGCGGCCAAGAGCGAGGACTTCGACTCCATCCGCAAGATGGCGTCGGCGTTCCAGCAGGCCAACCAGCGCATGCGCTACAGCCCCGTGCCCGTGGTGACGGCGCCCTTCAACCTCACGCTGGGCGGCGGCGCGGAGGTCACCATGGGTGGCAACGCGGTGCAGGCCAGCGCGGAGCTGTACATGGGCCTCGTGGAAGTGGGCGTGGGCCTCATCCCGGGCGGCGGCGGCACCATGATGCTGCTGCGCAACGTGTTCGGCGCGTACGCGGCGGACAAGGACTTCGACGCGCTGCCCTTCCTCAAGAAGGTGTTCCTGGCCATCGGCACCGCGAAGGTGGCGACGAGCGCGGAAGAGGCGCGCGAGTTCGGCTTCCTGTCGCAGCAGGACGGCATCACGGGTAACCGCGACTTCCTCCTGTCGGACGCGAAGTCGCGCGTGCTGGGCCTGGCGAACGGCGGCTTCCGCCCGCCGCGTCCCACGCGCTTCCGGCTGCCGGGCCCCAACGGCGCGGCCACCATCGACATGATGCTGTACGACATGCAGCTCAACAATCAGATCAGCGCCCACGACCGGAAGATCGCGCAGAAGCTGGCGCGCGTGCTCTCCGGCGGCGACACCAGCCCCTCCGTGCTGGTGACGGAAGACAGGCTGCTGGAGCTGGAGATGGAAGCGTTCCTGAGCCTCATCGGCGAGGAGAAGACCCAGGACCGCATGATGTTCATGCTCGAGAAGGGCAAGCCCCTGCGCAACTAGCGCGAGGCGTTTACGAATGGGTTTCCAGACACGAAATCTGAAGCACGCCCGGACGCTGTCCGGGCAGGGAGACACCTGACATGTCCGGTCGAGTCGTGATTGCCAGCGCGGTGCGCACCCCCTTCACCCGCGCCCACAAGGGAGAGTTCAAGGACACGCGTCCGGATACGCTCGCGGCCCTTGCCATCAAGGAAGCCGTCGCCCAGGTCCCCGGCCTCAAGCCGGCGGACGTGGAGGACGTCATCCTCGGCTGTGCCATGCCCGAGGCGGAGCAGGGCATGAACGTGGCCCGCAACGCGAGCCTGCTCGCCGGGCTGCCGGACACCGTTCCGGGCATGACCATCAACCGCTTCTGTTCCTCCGGCGTGCAGTCGGTGGCGCAGGCGGCGCAGGGCATCAAGTCCGGCATGCTCCAGGTGGCCATCGCCGGTGGCACCGAGTCCATGACCATGGTGCCCATGGGCGGCAACAAGGTCTCCGCCAACCCGGAGATCATGGAGAAGCTGCCGGAGGTCTACACCTCCATGGGCGCGACCGCGGAGAACATCGCGTCGCGCTACGGCGTCACCCGTGAGGACGCGGACAAGTTCGCGGCGGAGAGCCAGCGCCGCGCGGCCACCGCGCGTGAGCAGGGCAAGTTCAAGGAGGAGATCTTCCCCGTCACCACGACGATGTTCGACGAGGACGGCACCCAGAAGCAGGTGACCGTGTCCGTGGACACCATCATGCGTCCGGAGACGACGGTGGAAGGGCTCGCGAAGCTGCGCCCGGCCTTCAACGCCAAGGGCGTGGTGACGGCGGGCAACGCGTCGCCGCTGACCGACGGCGCGGCCGCCGCGGTGGTGATGAGCGAGGAGAAGGCGAAGGAGCTCAACGTCAAGCCGCTGGGCTACTTCGTGGACTACGTGGTCGCCGGCGTGCCGCCCGAAATCATGGGCGTGGGCCCGGTGCCCGCCATCCGCAAGCTCCTGGAGCGCAACAAGCTGAAGATCGAGGACATCAGCGTGTTCGAGCTCAACGAGGCCTTCGCCGCGCAGGCGCTGTACTGCGTCCGCGAGCTGGGCATCCCCCAGGACAAGGTGAACCCCAACGGCGGCGCCATCGCCCTGGGCCACCCGCTGGGCGTGTCCGGCGCGCGCATGGTGGCCACCATCCTGCGCGAGCTGAAGCGCCGCGACGGCCGCTACGGCGTCGTCAGCATGTGCATCGGCGGCGGCATGGGCGCCGCGGCGCTGGTGGAGCTGGCGAAGTAATCCGCTTCACCTTCGCGCCCCCTGTCGCATGAAGGGGGCGCCGAAGGGGACTGTCAGGAGGCCGGGGCGTCCGGGTCGTGGACCGGGATGCCCGCCAGGCGCAGCACCCGCAGCGCGTTGGTGGTGTCCACCACCCCCTGCCGGAGCCGGTAGTCGAACACCATCTTCCCGTCCTCCAGGTGGTCGCGGAAGTGGACGTTCACCACGTGCGAGCCCGGCTCGTCCGCCAGCACCGCCAGGGACAGGTCATGCGTCGTCACCGCGCCGCACGCGCCGGAGGCGAGCAGCAGCCGCAGCACCTCGCGTGAGGCGATCTGCCGCTCGCGGGTGTTGGTGCCCAGGAGGATTTCATCCAGCAGGAAGAGGGCCTGGCCCTTCGCGGCGTCCGCGGCGTCCAGCACCAGCTTCAGCCGCTGCACCTCCGCGTAGAAGTACGACACGCCGCGCTCCAGCGAGTCCTTCACGCGCATGCTGGTGAGCACCTGCACCGGAGACAGCCGGAAGGTGGCCGCGCACACCGGCGCGCCCGCCAGCGCCAGCACCACGTTGGCGCCCACCGCGCGCATCAGCGTCGTCTTGCCGCTCATGTTGGAGCCGGTGATGAGCAGCGCGTGGCGCGCGCCGGGCAGGGACACGTCGTTGGGCACGGGCGCGTCCAACAGCGGGTGGCCCAGCGCGGTGGCCTCCAGGCGCGGGCCCTGGCCCTCCAGCTGGGGCCAGGCGAAGGCCGGGCGGTCATGGGCCAGCCCTCCCAGGCAGCAGAGGGCCTCCAGCTCCGCCAGTCCCTCGAACCACTGGCGCACGTCGCGGCCGTGCGCGGCGCGCCAGCCCTCCAGGGCGAAGAGGGCGTGGATGTCCCAGAGCGTGAGCCAGTGCACCAGCGGATGGAACTGGTGCCGCTTGAACTCGATGAGCGAGTACAGGCGGCTGAAGCGCCGGAAGAGCTCCGACACCGGAGGGCCCCCTTGCGCCCGCAGGCCGGACTGGAGCTGCTTCAGGCGCGGGTGTTCGAAGGCCTGCCGCTCCACCCGCTCGAACAGGGACGCGTAGCGCACGAAGCCGCGCTCGCCCCGCTCCACGGCCTCGTCCATCTGCCTCAGCGTGCGGCGCGTCACCACCGCGATGACCAGCTGCGCGAGCAGCCCCAGCCACACGGCGCTCTCGGGAAGCACGCCCACGATTCCCAGGATGAACAGGGCGAGCGTCACCGGAGGCAGCAGCACCGCCAGCGGACGAGACCAGCGGATGGCCTCCAGCGAGGGGCCGGCCTCCGCCCACTGGATGAAGAGGCCCGGGTCCGCCTTGTCCTTCGCCACCACGCGGGCCTCCACGCAGAGCTCCTGCCGGAAGTCCACGGCCGGCGCCAGCTCCCGCGCCGCCCCCTGCCGCGTCACCACCGTTTCCGCGCCCGCGGGGGAGGACAGCCACGCCGCCAGCCGCTCCTCGCCCGCGCGGGTCGCCGTCTCGTTGATGAGCTGGAAGAGGCTGCCCTGCCCAAAGACATCCAGGTCCGTCGCGTAGAGGTGGTTGGGGGAGAGGAACCGCTCTCCGGTGTCGGTGAAGGCATGCCAGCCGCCCTCCAGCCTCGCGAGCCCGCGCTCATTGAGGAGCGCGAACAGGCGCGCGCGCTGCTCCTTGAGGAACACCTGGTGGTGCAGCACCGCCAGCAGGCCGTAGACGGCGAGGGCGCCCAGCGCCGCCCACCACCAGGGCTTCGGCAGCCGGCCCAGCAACGTCAGCACCGCGATGCACGCGGCCACGACGAAGGCCACGGTGCGCAGGTTGGCGTACCGGGCGCTGACGCGGTCCAGGTCCGCCAGGTCCGCCTGGGCGGCCGCGCGGCGGTCGGTGTACGTGCGATGGGGACTGGAGGGCTCGGTAGGGGCGGGCACGATGGCCGCGCATGCTGTGCGGCCCTCCGCCCGAGGGCAAGCGCACAACGCACCCCGTCATGCCTCGCCGCCAATCGAGAACAGCCGCCGAACTGGAATAGCTATGAATCCGTCTTTTGCTGTTCTATGGCTGATACGGTGTCTCGGTTGTCTCACGCGCGCTCCTCGCGCGTGAAGGGACGGGACACATGACCATGAAGGGTTGGAAGTGGAGCGCGCTGCTGGCGCTGCTCCTGGGCACGCAAGCGGCCTTCGCTGGCACGGCGACTGTCTATTATTACACGCCGTACAAGGGCTGGGGCACGGCCTACGTCCACCACGACGCGGGGGGAGCCTGGACCAGCGTGCCGGGGACGTTGATGTCCACGGAGTGCGCCGGCTGGGCGGTGCGGGTCATCACCACCGGGACGGCCAGCACCTTCCAGGCTGTCTTCAACGATGGGCAGAACCACTGGGACAACGCCGCCGGAAATGGTGGCAACTACCTCCTGCCCACGTCCGGCACGCACCAGGTCAAGAACGGCCAGGTGCTGGCGAACGCCGGCTCGCCCTGCACGTCGACGGGGACCCACAGCGCGGAGGTCTTCTATTACACGCGCACGCGGGGCTGGAGCGCGGTGAACTTCCACTACTCGCCCACGGGGGGCACGTGGACGACGCCGCCCGGCATCCCCATGAACGAGACGGCCTGCACGGACTGGGTGAAGAAGACGGTGTCGCTGGGCTCCGCCACCGGGATGAAGGCGGACTTCAACAACGGCAGCGTCTGGGACAACAACAACGGCGTGGACTACAGCCTGGGCATGGGGCTCATCACGGTGAAGGACGGCGTCGTCACCGCCAACGCCGCGTCGCCATGCGTGGTCCTGCCGCCGGACACCACGCCGCCGTCGGTGCCCACGGGCGTCACCGCCACCGCGTCCGGCACGGCCATCAGCGTCGCCTGGAGCGCGTCCACCGACGACCGGGGCGTCACCGGCTACACGCTCACCCGCACGGGCGGCACGCTGGGCACGAAGAGCGTCACCGTCACGGGCACGGCGTACGCGGACAGCGGCCTGGAGGCCCTGACGACCTACAGCTACACGGTGAAGGCCTTCGACGCGGCGGGGAACACGTCCGCGGCGAGCAGCGCCGCCTCCGCCAAGACGGGCTCCGCGCCTCCGCCTCCCGCGCCGGGGACGCCCCTGGGCGGCGACATCCGCGAGGACTCCATCTACTTCGTGATGACGGCGCGCTTCTACGACGGCGACGCGAACAACAACCGCGGCGGCAGCATGCACGTGAAGTCCGGCAACGCGGCCAACAACGACCCGATGTTCCGGGGCGACTTCAAGGGGCTCATCCAGAAGCTGGACTACATCAAGGCGCTGGGCTTCTCCGCCATCTGGATCACCCCCGTGGTGCTCAACCGCTCCGACTATGACTACCACGGCTATCACGGCTGGGACTTCTACCGCGTGGACCCGCGCCTGGAGTCCTCGGGCGCCACCTACCAGGACCTCATCAACGCGGCCCACGCCAAGGGCCTCAAGATCATCCAGGACGTCGTCTACAACCACTCCAGCCGCTGGGGCGCGAAGGGGCTGTGGACCGCGAAGGTGTATGGCGTCCGCGACAGCCAGTGGAGCTGGTACTACGACGCGCCGGTGGCTGGCTTTGAGTACGACGGCCTCACGGTGGAGCCCACGACCGGCAAGTCCTATTACAACGGCGACCTCTGGTCGACGCCGGAGCCCGCGGGCAACACCTGCCGAAGCTGGGGCGTGCCCACGTCCTATACGAGCCAGGAGGGCTACCGCATCTACAACTGCCAGTGGCCCAACCCCACCACCGGCATGTTCCCCGCGAGCCTCTTCCACCAGTGCTGGATTGGGAACTGGGAGGGGGAGGACTCGCGCAGCTGCTGGATCCACGAGGACCTGGCGGACTTCAACACGGAGAACGCCACCGTGCAGGCGTTCCTCATCGACGTGTACAACCGCTACATCGACATGGGCGTGGATGGCTTCCGCGTGGACACCGCCGTGCACATCCCCCGCGTGACGTGGAACCGCCGCTTCCTGCCGGCCGCGCACTCCCACGCGGAGGCGAAGTTCGGCGCCAAGGGCCGTGACTTCTTCATGTTCGGCGAAGTGGGCTCCTTCGTGAACGACAAGTGGAACCGGGGCTCGCCCAACCACTCCGCGCAGTTCTTCACCTGGAAGGAGCGCAAGACATACAGCAGTGACGACGTGGCGGCGGCGCTGGAGCAGTACAACTACGAGCAGACGCAGGGCACGGCCAACCAGCCCACCTCCACCAATGCCTTCCTTCAAGGCAATGCATGGCATGCGCCGGACGCCAGCCAGTTCTCCGGCATGAGCGTCATCGACATGCGGATGCACATGAACTTCGGCGAGGCGAGCAACGCCTTCTGGAACGGCAAGGACTCCGACGACAGCTACAACGACGCCACCTACAACGTCGTGTACGTGGACTCGCACGACTACGGCCCCAACAAGTCCTCCACGCGCTACGCCGGGGGCACGGATGCCTGGGCGGAGAACATGAGCCTGATGTGGACGTTCCGGGGCATCCCCACGCTGTATTACGGGTCGGAGATCGAGTTCCAGGCGGGCAAGCCCATCGACTGCGGGCCCACCTGCGCGCTGGCCACCACCGGCCGCGCCTACTACGGCGCGAACCTGGAGGGCAGCGTCACCGCCAGCGACTTCGGCGTGGTGGTCAGCGCTTCCGGCGCGGTGGCCACCACGCTGAGCAAGCCCCTGGTGAAGCACGTGCAGCGGCTCAATCAGCTGCGCCGCCGCATCCCCGCGCTCCAGAAGGGGCAGTACTCCACCGAAGGCATCACCGGCGCCATGGCCTACAAGCGCCGCTTCACCGACGCGGCGAAGGGCGTGGACAGCTTCGCCCTGGTGACGGTGTCCGGCGGAGCCACGTTCAACGGCATCCCCAACGGCACATACACGGACGCCATCACCGGCGACGTGAAGACGGTGACGGGCGGTTCGCTGAGCGCGACGGTGTCTGGCAAGGGCAACCTCCGCGTGTACGTGCTCGACCTGCCGGGCAACCCGGCACCCGGCAAGGTCGGCGTGGATGGGCCCTACCTGAAGCCGTGAGGCCCGGGATGTGACGCACCGGCCCGGGGGCGCGCGGTTGACTTTCCGTGCGTCCCCGGGATTTGAATACGACGCGTGGTTCTCCGTCGGGCCGGGCGGTGTCCCACAGAGGGGGTTTCACCCCATGTCGTTTCCCAAGGTCGTGCTGGGCGGAGGGCTGCTCGTGGGCCTCCTCGCCGCGCCTCCCGCCGAGGCCCGCTTCGGCAAGAAGTCGGATGCGTCCGAGACGTCGAAGCCCGTCCACAAGGCGTCCGCCATTGGCGCGGACAAGGACGACGACGACGACGACGCGAAGCAGGATGAGAACCAGAACCGTCCGGCCAAGCCCCCGAAGACGGTGTCCTCCACGGATGACTGCTGCAGCTCCAGCGCGTCGGATGACGCGGCCGCCATCATCCTCGGCGCCGTCTTCGAGTTGATCTTCCGGGGCCTGGGCGAGGCCATCGCCGCCACCGGCACCCACCACATCGGCCACGGGGAGGGACCGGACGCGCCGCCTGACCGGGACTCGCTGCGGCACGCCGTTCCCTTCTCCGTTCACCTGGGCGTGCTGGCGGCGCCCCTCCAGCATGGCTCGGGGGTGGACTTCGCCATCGGCTGGGACGTGCGCCGCTTCGGTGTGGACCTGCGGCTGGTGCGGCTGGACAGCGAGTCGCTGATGGGGAACTCCCACGAAGCGCGCACCCTGGGTGAGCTGCACCTGACGTATTCGCCCATCGTCCGCGAGGAGGTCCGCATGCGCGCGGAGGTGGGCATCTCCACCCTGGACCTGCCCCAGCGCCTCTACGTGGGCCCCAGCCTGGGCATGTCCGTGGAGGCGTGCCTCCTGGGCCCCCTGGACGTGGAGGCGCGCATGCAGGTGACGCCCTTTCCCTACCGTCAGGCCGACCTGCGCGCCGGCCTGGCGCTGCACCTGGGCAGCCTCATGCTGCGCGGTGGGCTGCGCAGCCTCTTCCTGGAGTCCGAGCTGAGCCCCACGGGGCAAAGCCAGAACTTCGGCCCCGAGTTCGGCATGGGCTTCACGTTCTGAAGCGCGGGGCCCTGGAAACACCACGGGCCCGGCCGCGGAAGCTTGCTCGCGGTCAGGCCCGTTGGACGTCGCGGTCCCCGGCGGGGGGACGCGCGGCCTACTTCTCCTTGGAGGCCAGCTTGCGCAGGGCCTTCTGGTCACGCACGCAGAGGATGCGGCCGACGTTGCCCAGCACGCCCTCGCGCTTCATCTCGTTGATGAGCGTGGACACGAAGGAGCGCGATGCGCCCACCAGGTCCGCCAGGTCCTGCTGGGTGATGCCGCGCAGGTCCGTCTCACCGCCGTGCGGGCAGCGCTCGCCGTGCGCCTCGACCAGCGTGAGCAGGGTGTCCGCCAGCCGGGCCGGCACTTCCTTGAAGGTCAGGCCCAGCACGCGCTTGCGCAGCGACCGCACGCGGTCCGCGTAGGCGCGCACCACGTCCACCGCCAGGGCCGGACGGGCCTCCAACTGGGCGCGGAAGTCACGGCCCTCGATGCTCCACACCTCCGCCTCGCCCGCCGCCACGGCCATCTCCTCGATGGGCGTGCCCTCGGGGCGGAACAGCTCGCCGAACAGGTCGCCCGGGCGCAGGATGGACACCACCGAGCGGGTGCTGTTCTTGCCGATGCGCATCAGGCGCACGCGGCCGGACTTCAGCAGGTACACGCGGTCCGACGTGTCGCCGGGGCGGTAGATGGTCGAGTTGTGCGGGAAGGACTCGACCTTGAAGTACCCCTTGAAGTCGATGGCCTCCTGGCCCGGCACCAGCTTGTTCGCCGTCACCATCATCCCGGAGGACGTCGCCTGCAGCGGCGCCACGACATTGGAACCGATGGGGCCGAGAGGGCGGTTGAAGCCGTGCATGGGAATCTCCTGGGAAAGCGAAAGGCGGTGGGGAAGGTAGGTCGCTGTTGCTGCTGCGGACGGACCTTGCCCATTCCAAGAGGCGTGCCATGGGCACTTGAACTATTCCCGGGGGAACAGTTCCAGGAATGCCGGGTACTTAGCGCTACAGCACCGTTCCAGCCTTCGCACTGTGTCCGAAACCTGAAACAGAACGTTCAAACAGTCTGATCAGTTTGAACGAAACGTTCAGGCTGGCCCGGGACTGTCGGGCCAGGGACAGTGTCAGGAAGCATCCTTCACCGGATAAGGGTGAACCTGTGGACCATGCCCCTGTGCGAGACCGAACTTTTGAAGCTTTCGTTCAAGGGTCGGACGGCTGATTCCCAGAATCTGACACGTTCGACCTTTGTGGCCCTTGGTCGCGGCCATGGCCCGGGCGATGAGCTGCCGCTCGGCTTCTTCCAGGGTGGGGATGAGGCTCACATCGTCCACGGCGGGCGCGGCGAACATGGCGCTGGCGGCGCCGGGCGCGCGGGAGCCATCCGTTGGGCCGGGAGGGGCGGCTTCCAGGGCGGGCAGGTCGTCGCCCCGGAGCACGTCGCCGGGCGCGAGCACCACGGCGCGGGTGAGGACGTTCTCCAGCTCGCGCACGTTGCCGCGCCAGGGCAGCAGCGTGAGCCGCTCCATGACCTCGTGGGGCACGCGGGTGACGCGCTTGTGCACCTTCTCGTTGATGCGCTCCAGGAGGTGCTTCACGAGCAGGGAGATGTCTTCACGGCGCTCGCGCAGGGGCGGGATGAAGAGGGTGATGACCTTGAGGCGCTGGTAGAGGTCCTCGCGGAAGCGGCCCTGCGCGACCTCTTCGGCGAGGTTGCGGTGGGTGGCGGCGATGACGCGCGCGCGGAGCTTCACGCGCTTGACGCCGCCCACGCGCTCGAACTCGCGCTCCTGGAGCACGCGCAGCAGCTTCGCCTGGAGCATCAGCGACATGTCGCCAATCTCATCCAGGAACACGGTGCCGTCCTCGGCCAGCTCGAACTTGCCGGGCTTGCCGGCGACGGCGCCGGTGAAGGCGCCCTTCTCGTGGCCGAACAGCTCGCTCTCCAGGAGCGTGTCCACGATGGCGGAGCAGTTGATGCCGATGAAGGGGCGGGCTTCGTCGTAGGAGTAGTTGTGGATGACGCGGGCGATGAGCTCCTTGCCCGTGCCGCTCTCGCCGGTGATGAGCACGCTGGCGGTGCTGCCCGTCACCTTGCCAATCTCCTTGACCAGCTGCTGCATGGAGGAGCTGGTGCCCACGATGTCGCCCAGGCGGACGACGGCGTTCTCGCGGTGGACCTCGTCCGCGCGGCGGGAGAGCTGCCGGTACTCCAGGGCGCGCTCCACGACGAGGTCCAGGGCGGCCGGGTCGGGGAAGGGCTTGTGGATGTAGTCGAACGCACCGGCCTTCATGGCCCGGATGGTCGTCTCCATGTCGTGGTAGGCGGTGACGAGGATGATGCGCGCGTCGCCGCACAGGCCCTTCATCTCCTCGATGATCTCCAGCCCCGTCCGGTCCGGAAGCATCATGTCCAGGATGACGACGCTGGGCATGTTCTCCTGGGCGGCCTTGAGGCCCGCGGCGGCGCTGGTCGCGGTCACGACCTGGTAGCGCGGCTGCCCGTCCTGCTCGATCTCCTCGAAGTGCATCGTGAGGGTTTCGAGCAGCGACACGTCATCGTCGACGATGAGGAGGGTCTCCATGGGGTTCTCAGGCGGCGAACGTCAGCGTGAACACCATCCCCGGCTCCGCGCTCCCCTGGGCGGCCACGTCGCCCCCCACGCCCGTCATCACCCGCCGCAGGGCGGCCAGGGACAACCCCGCGCCTCGCGCCAGCCGCGAGCCGAAGGGATCGAACAGCGTGCCGCGCTCCTCGGGAGGCAGGGCCGCCGCGGGATCATCCAGGATGAGGCTCACGTGGCCCGGGGCGGCCTGACGCAGCGTCACCTGGACGCGGCCTTCCTCGGGGAGGCCCATGGCGACGTTGAGCAGGACCTGGGCGAGCACGGGCCTCAACCGGTTGGGATCCACCCGCACGCGGGGCAGGTCCCCTTCTTCTTTCACCTCCACCTCGATGCGGCGCTCGGCGAGTTCAGGCGCGACCATGGCGGTCGCCTCCTGGACGACCGAGCGCAGGGGGTGGGCGTCCAGGTTCGCGGCGCTCTCCCGGCCATACTCGGAGAGCAGCCAGAGCATGCGCTCCATGGTGCGGATCTCCCGGTTCGCGATGGTGAGCCGCCGCTTGTCCCGGTCCGACAGGCCGGTGTTCCGGGCCAGGGTCTGCACGGCCATCTTCACGGAGGAGAGCGGGTTGCGGATCTCATGGCTGAGCGACGACGACAGCTTGGAGATCTGCACGGGCGGTGCGCCCTCCAGGACGGCGCCCAGGTCGAGCACGCCCGCGGCGGCCTCCTCGCCGTCCATGCCCAGCATGAGGCGCAGGTGGGAGGGGGGCGGGCCGCCGGAGGCTCCTCCGGTGGACACGGTGACGAACTCCACCGCGCGGCGGTTCTCGCGGGCGCGGGCATCCAGCTCGCGGGCGCGCTCCTGGGTGACGCCGAGCGCCGAGTGCAGGGGCATGCCCACCAGGCTCTTCGCCTCGCGGCGCAGCACCTGGGCGCAGTCGCCATCGGCGCGTGTCACCCGGAGGTGGGGAGACCAGGCGAGCTGAGCGGCTTGCAGAAGTTGGGCGTTCATTGGTGGGCCTGAAACATACCGGTTAACGTCGCGCGCTGTCCTTATGCCCAGCACTCCACGTCCTCCGAAGAACCTTGTGGCTGCCCTCCTGTTCCTGTCCGGGGCGACCGCGCTCGTTTACGAACTGGTCTGGTCCAAATACCTGGGGAACGTCCTGGGGAACAGCGGCCAGGCGCACGCGGTGGTGCTGGCCACCTTCATGGGGGGCCTGGCGTTGGGGGCCTTTGTCTTCGGGCGGACAGCGGACCGGGTGAAGAGTCCGCTGGCGCTCTACGGACTGCTGGAGCTGGGCGTGGGGCTCTATGCGCTGGCGTTCCCCTATGTGCTGGGCGCGCTGGAGCACCTGTGGCTGGCGCTGGCGCCGCACGTCCCGGAGGGACTGCGGGTGGCGCCCAGGCTCCTGGTGTCGTCACTGTCGCTGGTGGTGCCCACGCTGCTGATGGGCGGAACGCTCCCCGCGTTGGTGCGCCACTTCGCGGCGAGCCTCGCCAGCGTGCGGCGGGAGCTGGCGCGGCTGTACGCCATCAACAGCCTGGGGGCGGCGGTGGGGGTCTACGTGGCGGGCACGCGGCTGGTGCCGCTGGTGGGCCTGTCGGCGTCCGCGCAGCTGGCCGCGGGGCTCAACGTGTTCCTCGCGCTGGCGGCGCTGGCGCTGGCGAGGCAGCACCCGCCCGCGGTGGTGGTGGGGGCGGCGCCGGCGGTGGAGGACGTGGCCTATCCACGGCGCGCGGTGCGTGCGGCGCTCATCGGCGTGATGCTGTCGGGCTTCACGTCGATGCTGTACCAGGTGACGTGGATCCGCCTGCTGTCCATCGTGCTGGGCGCCTCCACGTACGCCTTCACCCTCATCCTGACGGCGTTCATCCTGGGCATCGGCCTGGGCAGCTTCTGGCTGATGACGCGCAAGGAGGGCGGGGACTCGCTGAAGCTGTATGGCTGGACGCAGGTGGGGCTGGTGGTGAGCCTGTGCGTGGCGCTGCCCCTGTACGTGCGGCTGCCGCACCTGTTCCGCTGGTCGGAGTGGATGCTGACGCGAGCGGTGGAGACTTGGCCCATCTTCCAGGCGGTGACCTTCGGGTTCTGCTGCGTGGTGCTGCTGGTGCCCACGTTCATCATGGGGGCGGCGTTCCCCGCCGCGGCGCGGGTGGCCACGGCGAAGGTGTCCGAAGTGGGACGCGAGCTGGGCGGCGTGTATCTGTGGAACACGGCGGGCACGCTCACCGGCTCGGTGCTGGGTGGGCTGGTGTTGATGCCCTTCTGGGGCATGCAGGGCAACTTCATCGCGGGTGCCGTGGCGAACCTGGTGGCCGCGGGGTTGGCGTTCAGCGCGCTCAACGCCCGGAAGGAAGGGGAGTCCGCGCCCGCGGTGCCGCTGTGGCGCACGCTGGCTCCGGTGGGCGTGGCGGCGGTCCTGGCGGCGGTGGTGTTGGGGAGCATGCAGGGGTGGCCGCAGCGGCTGTCCAACATCGCGGCGGTGCGCGCGTACAAGAAGCCGCCGGAGAGCTACGCGAAGCTGGTGGAGGACACGGAGAAGCAGATCATCCCCCGGTTCTACGCGGACGACACCTTCGCCACGGTGATGGTGGGGGATCTGGCGCACGAGGACCTGCGCTTCATGAAGATCAACGGCAAGACGGACGCCACCAACGGGGGCGACATCGAGACGCAGGTGATGGCGGGCCACCTGGGGGTGCTGCTCCATCCGCGTGAGCCGAAGAACGTGCTCCTGGTGGGCTCGGGGGCGGCCATCACCGCGGGCAGCGTGCTGGCCCACCCGGTGGAGCGGCTGGACATGGTGGAGATCTCCCCGGCGGTCATCGAAGCGGCCCGGTTGTTCAAGGCCGACAACCGCAACGCGGTGGATGATCCGCGCACGCACGTGCACATCGACGACGCGAAGACGTTCATGGCGCTGGCGCCCATCAAGTACGACCTCATCGTCAGCGTGCCGTCCAACCCGTGGGTGACGGGCGTGTCGGGCCTCTTCACGCGCGACTTCTTCCAGTTGGTGGACAAGCACCTGACCGACGACGGCGTGCTGGTGCAGTGGATCCACACGTACGAGAGCAACCGCGAGCTGGTCCGGCTGGTGATGCGGACGCTGCACGACACCTTCCCGCACGCCACGACGTGGCTGGGGCCGGAGGACCTGGTGATGGTGGCCAGCCGCAAGCCTCTGTCATTCGACGCGGCGGCGGTGGCCGCGCGCATGGCCCGCCCGGACGTGAAGGCGGATCTGGCCCGGGTGGAGATCCACGACCTGTTCGGTCTCCTGTCGAAGCAGGTGCACACCGAGGCAGGTCAGAAGGACTTCGCGGGGGAGGGGGCCATCAACACGGACGACCAGAACCTGCTGGAGTATGCCTCGCCGGTGGCCTTCTTCCTGGCGAACCTGGACGTGCGCGTGAAGGACGAGCGCCGTGCGCCGGACAGCGGCCCCGGGTTGTTGTTGCATGACTACATGCGCGAGCACCCGCCCACCGCGGAGCAGGTCGCGGGGCTGTACCGGAACGTGGAGCGTTACCATTCGGAGAAGGATCCGGTGGTCCGGGGCGTGGCGGCGCTGTGGCGCTCCCTGGCTCCGGAGGATCCCGCGTCCGCGTTCGCGCTGGGCCGCGCGGTGCTGGCGCAGGGCGACCTGACGTTGGCCGCGTCGCTGCTGGAGCCAGAGGTGGCCCGGGGAGGGCGCTCACCGGCGCTGGTGACGGAGTACCTGAAGCTGGTGACGGCTCAGGCCTGGTCGACCCGCACGGTGTGGACGCCGCGAAACGCCGAGGGCGCCCTGGCGGTGGGCCGGGAGGTGGCGGCGCGGTATCCCCAGGACGACAAGCTCCAGAAGGCCTTCAAGGCCTACTGCGAGGCCCTCCCTCCGGCCGCCTGCGAAGGCACTTCCGGTGCGCCGACGGCGGCGCCTGGCGCGCCGTGAAACATGTGCTGGAGCGGCTTGAGTGGCTCTAGACCCGCGATATTCCTTGATCCGACCCCCCATCCTCCCGATGACGGATGGAGGTGCTTGCTCGCCCGGTGTACTGTCCGTATCGACCCTGACTTCCCGCAGGGTGTGTCTCTCCACCGCTGCAACGACCCCTGGAGTCTCCCATGAACGCGATCGCGAAGGCCCCGAAGAAGCAGTTCCGCAAGAACCGTGGTCAGGGCATGACCGAGTACATCATCATCGTGGCCCTCATCGCGATCGCCGCCATCGGCGTGATCACGCTGTTCGGCGACAACATCCGCAAGCTGTTCGGCGCCTCGGCCGCCGCGCTGGCCGGTGAGGACAACGTGCAGAACGACGGCGCGCTGGCGACCGACGCTCTGAAGAAGAAGACGATGAAGAACTTCGGTCAGAACAACACCTACAACTGAGCCACCTCGGTTGTGTGGAAATGGCAGGTCCCTCCAAGTGGAAGGGCCTGCCATTTTTCTTTGCGGGGCAGGGGGCCCAGAAGGGTGCGCGGCCGGCTACCGCGTGCCTGAGGCCGGGCGGGGCATGGGGGAGAAGCCCAGGCGGCGCAGCATCACCTGCCGGATGGAGGGGATGCGGAAGCGGAAGATGAAGGCATCCGCGAAGTAGTGGGCGAGCACCGTCGCGAAGCCGAGGCACGTCAGTCCACGGAGCAGGGGATGCGCCTGCGTGCCCCCGCCGATGCCCAGCGGGCCCTTCATGGGGCCATCCAAGAGGAACCCGTGGACCACGCCCAGCGCGAACAGCGGAAGCATGGACGCGACCATGGCGGGCCAGATGAGCTTCTGGCGGAGGCGGGGGGCGTCACCTTCGCGCGGCTCCAGCATGCGGGCGCTGAGGACGTAGTACTCCAGGCCATGCATGCCTGGGAGCATCACGTAGCCCCAGGAGGGGGCCACGAGCGCGAGCCCGGTCGCGGTGGCCATGCCCAGCAGATAGAGCACCTTGGGTCCGCTGGCGGTGCCGGAGCGGAGCACGGCGCGGAAGAGCAGCAGGAAGTAGCCCAGCCAGAGCGCGATGAGCAGGGGCAGTGTCTGCCACGGGAGGACGGCGCCCTGCCCCACGTCGAGGTAGGCGGGGGCGTCAGGGGCGGCGGACTCGGCGACGAAGAAGATGCGCGTGAGGAGGATGGACAGGAGCAGCGGGACGTAGAGCTGCTGGAGCTTGCGCTCGAGCGGTGAGGGCGCAGGCAGTCCCTCCTGGCTGCCGCGCAGGCCGTGCAGCGACCACAGGCCCCGGTGCTGGGACAGGGTGTGGTGCATGCCGAAGACGTTGAAGATGACGGCCACGGCGAAGGTGTGGATGGAACGGTCCACGTAGAAGGTGAAGAACAGCGCCGCGCCCACCGCGAGCATGGCGACCGCGCCGGCGAGGACAGTTCGCGGCTGGTTGGGGGCGGCGGTGAGCACGTCGCGGTGCACGCCGAAGAGCAGGAACGTAAGCACCACGTGCGTGGCGTTGCCGAGGAGGTTCTGGGCGGTCCAGCCCAGCAGCCGGTGCGCGCCATCCGCGGCCCCGGGCGCGAGGACGGCGCTTGCGCCGGCGGCGACGAGGGTCAGGGCCAGCGGAATGCCCAGGATGGCGAGGTCGGCCCGGGGAGAGAACAGCCACAGACGGTGAAAGCGAAGGGCACCAGGGGCTTCCGGCGTGGCTTGCTCCTTGGCGGTGGCGACTCCGGTGGGCATCGAGGTCATGGCACGTGGAGTATACCGGGTCATCCCGGCCCCAAGAATCCGCACCCCCATTGGGCCGCCGTGGCTTCAGGGCGAAGAGCTGCGCCGCCATGGAATAGCCATGGATGATAGGGGGCGATGCGAGCTTGTACCGGAGTTTTGGGTGTCTGTGTGTGGGTTGCCTGTGCTGCTGGCCCTGTTGTCGTTTCGCAGGAGGGGGGACGTATTGGCACTGCAGCCGGTTCGGAAGCTGCCCAGGCGACTGGCGTGAGTCGGAGGTGCTTATCGGTGAAGTTGGCATTCCCCCGGTCCACATCGCCTTCACGAACAGACCCAATGACGACACGATTATTTGTGGACGTCGTTGGCGCTGTGGATGTGACGACGAGCAGCCCTGACTCAAGCGTCGGCTAATCGGGCCACTCTCCAGGGGGCGTTATCATGTCGTGAGTGCGTCTTGTGTAGTGACGGTTGTTTGTTGGTTTTGGAGGTGCAGGGTGAGGTGGTCCTTCATTGTTGATGGAATGATGACGAAGATTGGGCAGCTTGATCCAGGGGTGGCGGCGCTGTCGCCCGAGGAGTCAGCGGAGTTTCGTGCGCGCTGGTGGATGGTCTTTTTGCCTGGGATTCCGCCGGACTGGAACGTACGTGACGCAGCGATTTCCATGTCTAAGTACGTGAGTGTGCCAAGGGCCTCCAAGGCAGAGGTTCGATATTCGCGGCAGGTTGGTGGTTCTTTTTATTTGATGTCCGAGCCGCAGGTGCCGGTGTTTCGGTTTTCTTCTGGTGTGCCCCCGAATCTGGGTGGTCTGTCCAGTTTGATCTGGGGGCCGGGCGGGACGCCGTGGGTTGATGGGTGTGTGGTGTGCGATGCCGCGTTGTCCTGGTCCTTGGTCGTTGCCCACGATGGCCCTTTCTTCCTGACGCGGCGAAGCAGTGGCGACGACTCCGCCGATTAGCAGGGCCTCATCTGACGAGATCGTCGAGGCCTGGTCTTCTCGGGAGATGCGCGAAGTGCGTGCCACTCCGGAGCCGCGGCGCCGAGCAATCATGAGGGCCATCCGTGGTGAGGGCCTGTCGTGCATATGCGGATTGCCCACCTGCTGGGCATTGGTGCGGTGACGGTCAGTCGCGTCCTGCTGGTAGCCTTGATGAGACTGAGGAGCCAAAGGCTTAGAACCTATTTCGGTAGGGAAGAAGGTCGGCCTCCAGTCGTGTTGAAGCGGTAGGAGGGTGCGGCCATGGGGTAGTGAAGAAGGACGACGGCTGGCGGGTGCCGGACGAGCTGTGGCGCCGTATTGAGCCGCTGCTGCCGGCACGTCCGGAGCACCCGCTGGGGTGTCATAACCCGCGAGTGCCTGACCGACAGGCGGATTCAAGCGGTCGTCGCAACGCCTCTTGGTTGAAGTGAACGTAGATGAGTGTTCAGCACCTCGGAAGGTGTC
>NZ_VKLU01000026.1:0-35686 GCF_007352635.1 Corallococcus sp. Z5C101001 | reverse complement strand
CTCGTAGCGCATCATCTCGCCTTGCCTCCTTGCGGAGACAACAACCGGCGCTCCCACATCCATCAGACACGGCCTAGTGGGGGCCCGGCAGCAGCAGGGACAGCGGCAGCCGGTGGGGATACGCCCGGCGCGCCTGTCCCAGCAGATCCTCGGCGCTCGTCTTGAGCGAGCTGACCGTGGGGGCCACGGGGAGTGACTCCAGGTGCTGCTGGAGGACCCAACCCGGTCCAACGAGCAGCAGCGCCACCGCCGGCACGATGCACAGGGCCACCACCGCGCTGGCGCCGCCCACCGTCCCCAGGAAGCGCAGCGGAGGGGACGCCTGGATGCGCGGGCGTTGCAGGGCCGCCAGGATGCGCGCGAAGAGAGCTCCGCCGATGATCCCCAGCAGGGTGGCGAGCCCCCAGCTCAACCCTCCCAAGGGGGTGCCCAGCACTGGCTGAAGCAGCTCCGGGGCCGTGGCGCCCAGCACGAAGGCGAGCACGAAGGGCCCTGAAGCGAGGATGGCGACCAGCCCCCAGTGTCTTGCATTGAGTCGGTCCACCGTTTTCCCCCTCCGCACCAGAAGCTGGTCACCGGCAGGCAGGCGCGCCAGGGTGGCGCGCCCCGGAACGGTGTAGGCGTGCACGGGCCATCACTTCAGGCGTCGCACTCCGAGGGGCTGTCGGTGAAGGCGCCCAGGGGCTCCGGGAAGGACAGGGTGCCCGTTTCCCCGAGGGCGCCGGTGATCGCGCCCGCGCCTGGGAGCGTCACCTCCACGGCGCGGCCCCGGACGGTGTACGTGCCCGGTGTCCGCGACTCAAGGGGCGTCCCGGCGTCGTCCACTTCTCTTCTCCAGAGCTCCACGCGGCCCCCGTCCAGGAACTTCAAGGCGCGTGTGGTGCCATGGACGCCGACGCCGGGGCCGTACCAGGACACCGCGCGCAGGAGGGCCGGCACGTCGGCCTCCTTCCGTGGGGTGCGGCCCAGCAGGCGCTGCCACCCGAGTGTGTCCCGGATGACGTCCAGGTCCCTGTCGTCCTTCGCCCGCTGGAGGCGGCGCGCGTCCAGGCGCACGGCGGTGGACAGCAGCTCCACGATGGTGTCGCGGTAGGCGCTGTACTCGCAGACCTTGCCCTGCTTGCGCAGGAGGCCCAGGGTGGCCGCGGCGTTGTAGTGGGCCAGGGCGTAGTCCGGGGCGGCCTGGGCGGCGGCCTGGAACTTTTCCAGCGCTTCTGGGTAGCGGCCGGCCTGATAGAGCCGGAAGCCCTGCGTGTTGAGGGCACGGCCCGAGGGGGGCGCGGCGGAAAGCGTCAGGGCCAGCAGGGACAGGGCGAGGACCATGGCGCTCCAGACGGGCGACCCCCTGGGACATTCCAGGGGGGGTGCGTAACCGCTTGCGCGTTGATTGGCCTGAACCCTGGTGCTAGTTCCGCGCCATGGCAACCGGCATTGGCTACGCGCTCGACTTCGAGCGCCCGCTCATCGAGCTGGAAAAGAAGATCGAAGAGCTGAAGGTCCTCTCCACCAGCGGCTCCGTGGACTTCTCCTCGGAGATCTCCAAGCTGGAGAAGAAGGCGAAGAAGCTCCAGACGGAGATCTTCAGCGACCTGTCTCGCTGGCAGGTGGTGCAGCTGTCGCGGCACAACGCGCGTCCGTACTTCCTGGACTACGTCCAGCACCTCTTCACGGACTTCTTCGAGATGTGCGGCGACCGCCACTTCGGAGAGGACCCGTCCATCGTCGGCGGCTTCGCGCGCTTCGACGGCAAGACGGTGATGCTCATCGGGCACCAGAAGGGGCGCAACACGAAGGAGAACATGGCGCGCAACTTCGGCATGCCGCGCCCGGAGGGCTACCGCAAGGCGCGCCGGCTGATGGAGCTGGCGGAGCGGATGGAGAAGCCCATCCTCACCTTCGTGGACACGCCGGGCGCGTACCCGGGCATCGGCGCGGAGGAGCGCGGGCAGGCGGAGGCCATCGCCATGAACCTGGAGGTGATGAGCCGGCTGCGCGTGCCCATCATCTCCACCGTGGTGGGCGAGGGCGGCTCCGGCGGCGCGCTGGCCATCGGCGTGGGCAACCGCGTGCTGATGTTCCAGAACAGCGTCTACTCCGTCATCTCCCCGGAGGGCTGCGCCTCCATCCTCTTCCGCGACGCCACCAAGGCGGACAAGGCCGCGGACGCGATGCGCCCCACCGCGCCGGACCTGCTGGCGATGAAGATCATCGACGAGGTGATTCCCGAGCCTCCGGGTGGCGCCCACCGCGACCCGGCCAAGGCGGCCGAGGCGCTGGGCAAGACGCTGCGCAAGCACCTGGGCCAGCTGGCGGAGCTGTCGCCGGACGCGCTGGTGCGCGACCGCTACGACAAGTTCCGCGCGCTCGGCATGTTCTCCGGCAAGTAAGAGGCCCCCCTTCCATGCGACCGCTCGTTCCTCCCTATGTGGAGACGCTCAAGGCCTACGTTCCGGGCAAGCCCATCGAAGAGACCGAGCGGGAGTACGGCCTCACCGGCGTCATCAAGCTCGCCTCCAACGAGAACCCGCTGGGCCCGTCGCCCCGCGCGGTGGAGGCCATGCGCAACGCCGCCACCCAGGTGCACCTGTATCCGGACGCCACGAGCTTCCATCTGGTGCGTCGGCTCGCCGCGCACCTGGGCGTGAAGCCGGAGGAGGTCGTCCTGGGCAGCGGCTCCAATGAGCTCATCGAGCTCTTGATGCGCACGTTCACCACGCCGGAGGAGGACATCCTCCTGTGCCAGGGGTCCTTCCCCGCGTACCGCATCTCCGCGCAGGCGCACGGCAGGCGCTTCGTCGAGATCCCCATGCGCGAGGGCTTCCGCTACGACCTGGAGGCCATGGCCCGCGCCGTCACGCCGCGCACGCGGATGGTGTTCCTGGCCAACCCGGACAACCCCACGGGCACCACGTTCGGCCGCAAGGACCTGGAGACGTTCCTGGCGGCGGTGCCGAAGGACGTGCTCGTCATCCACGATGAAGCCTACGCGGAGTTCGTGGACTGGCCCGACTACGCGAGCGCCGTGGAGCTGTTCCACGCGCACCCGAACCTGGTGGGCCTGCGCACCTTCAGCAAGATCCACGGGCTGGCCGGCATCCGGCTGGGCTGCGCGGTGATGGACACGAAGCTCGCGGGATACGTGCACCGCACGCGCATGCCCTTCAACCTCACCGTGGTGGCGCAGGCCGCGGGCATGGCCGCGCTGGATGACACGGAGCACGTGCGCCGCACGCGCGAGAACAACCACGCGGGCCTGCGCTACTTCGAGCAGGAGCTGCCGAAGCTGGGCGTCACCCTGACGGAGAGCCACGCGAACTTCGTCTTCGTCGACTGCCGCCGGCCGGCGGGCGCGGTGTACGAGCAGCTCCTGCGCCGGGGCGTCATCGTCCGGCCCATGGCGGGCAATGGCTTTCCCACCTGCCTGCGCATCTCCGTGGGCACGCCCGCGGAGAACGCGCGCTGCGTGAGCGCGCTGACGGAGGTCCTGTCGTGAGCCCGCGGCCGTTCATCATCGCCATCGACGGGCCGGCCGGGGCGGGCAAGTCCTCCGTGTCCAAGGTGCTGGCGCGCCGGCTGGGCTTCGCGCTGGTGGACACGGGCGCCATCTACCGCTGCGTGGCGCTGATGGCCACGCGCGAGGGCATCGCGTTCGACGACGACGCGAAGCTGGGCGAGCTGCTGGAGCGCGTGCGCATCCACTTCCAGGTGGTGGGCGAGGAGAACCACGTCTTCCTGGGGGGCGAGGATGTGTCCGGGGAGATCCGCACCCCGACGATTTCGATGGGCGCTTCTCAGGTGTCTGGCCGGCCGGTGGTGCGCGCGGGGCTGCTCGCGCTCCAGCGGCGGCTGGCGCTGGAGGCCCAGGCGGGGGCCATCCTGGAGGGCCGGGACATCGGCACGGTGGTGTTCCCGGACGCGGACGTGAAGTTCTTCCTCGCGGCGGATCCCGAGGTGCGCGCGCGCCGCCGCTTCGAGGAGCTGTTCCAGAAGGGCGTGGACAGCAGCCTGGAGGCCGTCCTCACGGACCAGACGCGGCGCGATGCCGCCGACTCCGGCCGCGAGGTGGCGCCCCTGAAGGCCGCCGACGACGCGGTGCGCGTGGACTCCAGCAGCCTGCCCCTGTCCGAGGTCGTGACGACGCTCGAGCAGGAGATTGAGCGCCGCCGGGCTTCGCGCGGCGCCTGAGGCCCGGACGCGTCAGAAGCTGACGCCCTCCGTGGAGGGGGAGGGCACCGTCATCGCCAGCCGGGACTGGGTGCCTTCCTTCTCGTAGAAGCGGTGGTACAGGTACAGGTCCGCGACCACCTGCTTCACATAACCGCGCGTCTCCCGGTACGGGATGGACTCCACGAAGAGGTCCAACGGCATGCTGCCGCGCTCCTGCGTCCAGCGCACCGCCGCCTTGGGGCCCGCGTTGTAGGCCGCCGCCGCGAGCGCCGGGTGCGCGAAGCGCTTCATCAACTGCGCCAGGTACCACGCGCCGTAGCGGATGTTCCGCTCCGGGGCGAAGAGGTCCGCCGGCGCGGGCGCGGGCTCCGCCATCTTCTGGGCGATCTCCGTCGCGGTGGGCGGGATGATCTGCATCAGGCCTCGCGCGTCCGCGGCGCTCATCACCTCCGGGCGGAACGCGCTCTCGCGCCGCATGATGGCCCACACCAGGAAGGGATCCAGCGCCTGCCGGGTGGCCTCCGCCTCCACCGCCTGGGCGAACGCGCGGGGATAGAACGCGGCCAGCGCGTCCGGCGCCTTCGCGCCAAAGGCCCGGCCCCACAGGTAGCGCGCCGCCACGACGTGCGCGTGGCCGTACTCGCCCAGCTGCAACAGCGCGTGCGCGAACGGCAGCGCCTGGTCCGCCGTGCGCAGGCCCGACACTCGCGACTGCACCTCGTCCGCCGCGTCGCGGAAGAGCCCCGCGCGCGTCAACGCCACCGCCAGCTCCAGCTCCGGCGGGCGGGGCAGGGTGAGCTGCTTCGGCGGCTGCGGGAAGGCCGCGGGTGGCGTGCGGCCCAGCTCGCGCAGCCGCTCCGCGGCGAGCAGCGCGTAGAACGACGCGGGCGCCGCGCTGATGACCGCCTCGTACGCGGGCCCCAGGGTGGCGGCCTTCGCGCCCGCGAGCTCGTCCGTGCGCGCCATCCAGTAGCGAGCCTGGGGCGCGAGGCTCGTCTTCGGGAAGTCCGTCACGAGCGCGTCCAGCGCCTGGCGTGCCTGCGGGTACTGCTCCAGCCGGATGTGCGCCAGCGCGCGGAACCACATCGCCTCGTCGCGGCGGCGCGAACCCTTGTAGCGCTTCTCGTAGTCCGCGAAGGACCGGGTCGCGTCCTCGAAGCGGCTCCCCTGGAGGTCCAGCCACGCGGCGAAGAACGCGCCCTCCTCGCCAGCGGCCTGGGACGGATAGGCCTTGTCCAGCGCCGCCATCAACTTGCGCGCCTTGTCGTTGTCATCGGAGCGCAGCGCCCGGCGTGCCACCACCAGCGCGGCCTCCGCGGCGATGGCCGGAGGCCCCTTTCGCGCCACCGCGAGCGCCTTCTCCGCCTCTTCACGCTTGCCGCGCGCGAAGAACACCTGGGCCCGGAGCAGCGCCACCTGCGCCTGCGCGGGAGCCCCCTTCACCAGCGCGCGCTTCTCCGCCGTCGCCAGCTCCTCCTCGGCCCGGACCGGAGCGCCGTCGGAGAGAAATCCCCTGGCGCGCTGGAGGTGTTCGGGCAGGGTGAGCTTCACCGCGGGCTTCAGCGCCGCCAGCTTCTCCAGCGCTTCGTCGGCGTAGGGGTGGGTGGGGAAGCGCAGCGCCACGGCCTTCAGGTCCGCCTTCGCGCCGGCTGTGTTGTGGGTGGCCTCTCGGGTCGCCGCGCGCTGGAAGAGCAGCTCTGCGGTGGGCTGCGCCGCCGCCGCCGACTCCAGCACGGGGGCCGCGTCCTTCGGACGGTGGGCGTCCAGCAGGGACTCACCCAGGCGGGCCCGCGCGCGCACCGCGAGCGCGGGGGAGGCCTTCTCCAGAGAGCGTTCGAAGTCCTTCGCCGCGCCATCGGGGTCGCCCGCGTAGAAGCGCGCCTGCCCCAGGTAGAAGGCCTGGAAGGCCTCCAGGGGCGGCGGGGCCGCGTGGCGGGTGAGCAGGTCCCGGGCGAGGGGGGCATCTCCATCGGAGAGGACGAGCGTGCCGGCGAGCAGCCCCAGGCGGCCGGCGTCGGGACACTTCGCCGCCTCGCAGGCGCTGAGCTCCGCCTGGACGAGGGCCGCCGCGTCGGGCCGGTGCAGGCGGACGGCTTCGAGCGTCGTGGGGGATTGTCCCAGCGCCACCCCCGTCACCCAACCCGCCACCCAGCCGGTCCAACTCATGGATTTCTTCCTTTCACTTCGCGGCCTTGCGGCTTCGGAACGAGAGCTAAACTACTGACATTCCCCACCAGGTGGGCGGGGGTCGGTTTGACAGTCGGCCCGACAAGTCCTAGATCCCGCGCCCACGGGCTGGTCCCGCGGGGTTGTCGCCCCGTTGCGCTATCCGGAGGGAATCCTTACGTTGCGCCGCTGTTGAGCGCTACTCCGGACCGCCGTCGTGTGAGGCGGACCTGTCGTCGGTTGCACTGCTCGTCTACAGACCTCGGGGGGGGAAACAGCTCATAGGGGAGGCTCCATGAAGCCGTGTCCGTCCGATCTGCCGCAGACCATCAATCCCGAAGCCGGCCCGAAGCGGGCAGGCGTCGAGACGCATCGAAATCTGAACTGCAATCACTACGACAACTGTCTGGATGAAGCCGTGCGTCGTGGTTGGCAGTCGTTCACGTGTATGAAGTGCCCGCTGTACGCCAACCTCGCGCCTCCGCAGATGGGGCTGGAGGCGTACGCCACGCAGCGCCGTCCTGTCTAACCCGCCTGTCTGACACGACCCTGGGGACCGGGCCGTGCGATGAGGTGACCGGCCACGCCCCCACCCGGGACGTGGCCGGAGTCCGCGTGGCGGCGCCACCGCCAATCCCCGGCGAGGCCTGGAGGTCGCGGGGATGCCGTCGTCCGCCTGACTGGGCTCCGTGAATCACGGGACCGCGGCGTAGATGACGGCCACCCAGTATTGACCCTGGCCGAAGCGCTTGGAGTCGCCGCGCACCAGCCCCACGCCCACGCGGGTGTTGGTGGCGGCCGCGAGGCTGCGTGACTCCGGCAGGGCGCTCGGGTCTCCCACCACGAAGAAGTCCACGGACGCCGTGCCCGCGTCCGGCAGCGCCGAGAACACCCGCTCGTGCAGGGGGGAGGGCTCGCCGTCGCCCGCGGAGGGTTCGTCGTGCGACAGCGCGCGCCGGGCGTGTTCGCGCGCCAGCCGCTCCAGCGCCTCGCTGCGCACCAGGGGGGGCAGCTTGAGCGTCGCGCGGTGCCGGGACAGGGCCTCGTAGGCATCCGACACGGGGTCCGCCGACAGCGCCGCGCCGGGCGAGGCCGCGGTGAAGACCTCCGTGACGAAGGCCTGGTCGCGCCCATCCACCTTCTGGAAGGCCACCCCCACGCCCATGAAGCGGAACGCGGGGTCCATCAGGTTCTTGCGGTGGCCCGGGCTGTGCTCGATGCCGAAGTGCGCCGCGAGCGGGCCCGATGCCTGGCCCAGATTCTCACCGGCGCGCACGTAATGCGCGCCCTCCGGCAGCCGGCGCGTGAGCGTGGAACCGTCTGGCGCGATGTGGGCGAAGAAGCCCTCGGTGGCCATGCGCGTGCTGTAGCGCTGAGAGACGTCCTCCAGCGACGGGTCCGGCGTCAGCTCCGGGAGCCGGTGCGCGCGGCGCAGGGAGTTGATGCGCTCGTAGATGGCCTCGCGGGCCTCGGCCAGGGTGGTGGGTTCGCGCGTGGCTTCCTGCTCGCCCCGGGATGCGCGCGGGCCCACCTGCACCAGGAACAGCGACGCCACCTCCGGCCCCGCGTCCGCCTGCCCCACCACCTCCACCGTGTAGGAGCCCGGCGAGGGAAAGGACAGCGGGGCGCAGAAGCCGTTGGTGCCGGAGGGCGCGCGAGTCAACGGGACGCCGTCCACCTCCCCATCCGGTCGCGTGATGAAGACCTGGGGGCTTCGCAGCGGAGACACGAGCCGCCCACAGAGCCGCCTGCGCGCCTCCCCCTCCTGCGGCAGGGCGCGGGGGAAGGGGAGGAGCTCCGCCTTGCGGTCCGACAGCAACAGCACCAGGGCGGAGCGCTCGCCCTGGAAGGCCACGCCGACGCCGAAGTGGCTCGTGCGCTCGTCGTTGAAGTCCTTGCGGGCGAGGAACGTCTCGATGGCGTGCGTGCGCACCCACGCGCGGATGACCAGCACCTTCGGCGAGGGATCCGCCGCGCCCGCGTCGCTGACCGCCTCCGTGAGCGTGTGCAGGTCGGGGGCTCCGGTGGTGAATTCGCTCAGGGCCTCGCGCGCGAGCCGCCGTGCCGCGAGCTCCAGCGCCTTGTCGTTGCTCGGGGCTCGCCGGCCCACGCGCTCGAACTCGCGAGCGATGTGCCCCCGGGCCCGAGCCTCCTGCGACTGGGGCGTCTCCACCGGGAGCGAAGGAAGCGCGTCCTGCGCCCCGGCCTCGGGGACGGCGAGGGCCGCCACCGTCGGCGAGGCGGCGGCCGCGGGGCCCGGCAGGGTGCTCCCCATCGCGAGCCACAGGCTCAGGAGCGCGGCGCGCGTCATCGCGTCTCCAACTGGAAGGCGAGCGCCGCCACGGTGCCCGACCCCAGCTTCTCGTTGAGCCGCTCGCACAGGGAGTCCGCCTGGCGGGTGAGGACGTGGGCCCACTCGGCGTTCTCCACGCTGATGATCAGCGTGGTGCCGTCCAGGTGGTGCGGGCGGCTGTGGCGCGCGATGTTCTCACCCACCGCGGCGACCCAGAGGGGCGTCAGCGAGGACGCGCGGCCCGACTCCCCGGCCAGTCGCGCCAGCACCCGGGGAAGCAGGCTCTGCATGGTCTTCGGCTCGCTGCGCGCCATCGTCGGGCGATTCTGGAACCCCTGGCGCCGGATGCCAACCGACACTTTGCCTGCCCGCCCGTCCCATTTCCCTTTCGCCCCGGACCCCGGTGTTTTCGACCGGGCGCCTCCGGTGCGGTGTGGGTCGCGTCACGGCCGATCCCCTTGTAAGGTCCAGGGAAGGCCGGTCCCCCTCGGAGTTCCCATGCGTCCCATCCCCCATCCGGTCCGGTCCCCCGGCCTCGTGTTCGCATGCCTGCTGGCGTGCGCCATGGGCTGCGGGATGTACGCCTCGGACGCGCCCGGCATCTTCGGCGGGAAGAACGACGATGCGTGCACGGTGGATCAGGACTGCGCGGATCCCGCGCTGTTCTTCTGCAACACGGCCCTGTCCCGCTGTGAAGCCGCGTGCCGCTCGGACGACGACTGTTCGGTGACGCGCCGGGGGGAGCTGCACGCCATCGCCGCCTGTGAGCTCCAGTCGCTGGGCTGTCGCTGTGACGCCAGCCGCTGCGTGCCCGCCCTCTGCACCGGGGACGCCCTGTGCGCGAACGGGGAGGTCTGCCGCGACGGCACCTGCGGTCCGCCCCCGCCCGTGTCCTCCGTCGCGGCCTGCCGCGTGGTCCCGGAGCGGGTCATCGCACCCGCGGGCACGCCCTTGCGCTTCGAGGCCTGGGTGTCCGATGTCAGGGGCCAGCCCGTGGTCCTGCGCGAGGGCCTCACCTGGTCCGCCCTCTCCACGCGGGTGAAGGGAGAGGCCACGAGCACCGGGGCCTCGTTCACGCTGGAGTCGGCCGGGGTGGAGCTGGAGTCCGTGGAGGCCCGGGTGGGCGGCGTCAGCTGCCGGGCGCGCGTCACCGTGCTCCCCAAGCTCACGGCCCAGGGACAGGTGCGGGTGGTGGTGACGGACGGGCTCACCGGGCTCCCCGTCGAAGGGGCCGCGGTGGTGGTGGCGGATGTCGCGGGCAGCACCACGGCCCGAGAGACGACGGATGCGCAAGGCGTGGCCGTGGTCGCCTCCCGGAACGATTCGACCGTGTCCGTCTTCCACCCGGACTTCGGCTACCTCACCGTGGCGAACTACGAGATGAACGGTTCGCGCGACCTGCGGCTGCCCCTGCGCCGCAACCCGGCGGATCGCGAGGGTGGGGTGCGCACCCTGTTCACCCACTTCGCTCCGACGGGGGCGGCGGGCGCGCTGGCGCTGGGGATGACGGGGCTGTCGGTCCCCGGGCTCCTATCGGAGGCCGCCCCCGGGCAGCAGGTGGGGCCCGAGCGCTCCGTGGAGCTCATGCTGGGCGGCGCGAAGCGTTCCTTCCAGGTGCCCGGCAACGTCTGGGTGCGCGGCTTGGGCGTCACGGCGCCGGAGTCCGTCGACTCGCCTGGCCTCGCCGGGGTGTGCGACGCGGCGCTCAAGGACGTGACGGAGCCGGAGGAGGCCATGCGCGCGGGCGCCTGTGGCACGCGCGCCGCCTGGGCGCTGACCGCGCAGGTTCCCTCGGGAGAACTGCCCGCGGGGATGATGGAGCCGGGCGTGGATCCGCTGCTGCTGCTGGCTCGCGCGCTGCCGCCTTCGGGGCGGTTCTCCTCCGTCGTCTCGCGCGACGTGCAGTTCACGCTGCGGCCACCGGGGGCGGGGGAGCCGTCGCGTCTGGCTCCGGTGGTGCAAGACTTCCAGCAGGTGCCGCTGGCCTTCCCGTTCGTGGTGCGCGTCCCCTCGCTCCCTCGCTTCCGTGACGGCTTTCTGGAGCGCACCGTGGTGATGGGCTCCGTGGTCGCGCCCGGACGGGGCATGGTGCCGCTGGGCCTGGGCGCCGCCATCAACGTCAACCCGGCGGATCCGAACACGGACACGCAGCCGGGGCTGTCCACGCCAGGGCTCGTGCGCGTGCGCATGGCGCCGGCCCACCACGGCCTGGAGGGGCAGGCGTACCGGCTGCTCGCGCTCGCGTCGTCAGGTCCGCTGGGGGGCGAGCTGCCCGCGGGCGTGGCCACCAGCGCGCTGATGACCGCCCTGGACGCGCCCCACTTCGATCCCGATGGCACGCAGCCGGTGACGTTCCCGGACGCGTTCCTCGCCGTCCCGGAGGGCGCTCGCTACAACCCCGACGCCTTCATCTGGCACGGACTGCTGCCTCGGGAGTGGCGCATGGACACCCCGGTGCCGTCGGCGACGCTCGTGCGCGGGACCTTCACCAACATGGCCGGGCGGCGCTGGTCGATCTGGCTGGATGCCCGCCGCGCCACCTCTGGCGTCCGGCTCCCCGTGCCTCCCGCGGGCTTCGAGGACCGCACCTTCCAGGGCGACACGGAGGGCTCGCGCGCGTCCCTGTCGGTGGAGGCCCTGTCCATGGCCACGCCCGAGGGCAAGGCGCCGAGCCTCTCCGCGCTGGCGGAGTCGGGTGGGCTCGCGCCCGAACCACTCGCCGCGGCCACCCATGGCGCGTCCACGCTGCACTACGGGCGGCCCCAGGTGGCGTGGCTCGAGCCCGCGGAGGGGGCGGCCCTGGCGCGCGGCGCGACCGTGCGCGTCCGGGTGGAGGGTTTCCAGGTGGGGCCCGGAACCTCCGCCACGGACGAAGGCGGGGTGCTGATCACCGTGCACGGCGGTGGCGTGGGCTGTGACGGCGCGATGCTCCGCGGCGACCTGGCCACTCGGGCGGGGGAGGTGACGCTCGTGCTGCCCGCCCTGTGCTCCGGGCCGGAGGTGACGCTCGTGGCGTCACTGGTGGATTCGCTCGGGGTGTCGCTGCGTCCGGCGGTCAGCGCCGCGCGCACCGTGCGGGTGCCCTGACGTGCTGGGGTGTCAGTGCTTCTCCGACCTGGAGGGGCACCCATGCCCGCCGTGAATTCGCTTTCGCGAATTGCGCGGTGATACGTTTGCCTCGTCATGGGCCAGAAGGAGACGGTCGTCACCGTCATCTCGAAGATCTCCGAGCGGCCCGTCAATCTGGACGCGGCGCTGGTGGTCATCTACGGCCTGGATCTGGGCCGCAAGTTCGACCTGACCCGCGAAGAGACGCTGATCGGCCGGTCGTCCAAGGCGGACATCCAGATTGATCAGGAGGCCGTGAGCCGCAACCACGCCCGGATCACCAACACGACCAAGGGCGTGCGCATCGAGGACCTGGGCTCCACCAATGGCACGTTCGTCAACGACGACGTGGCGTCGGGGGGGCGGTCGCTCCAGAACGGCGACCTGGTGAAGATTGGCCGCACGATCTTCAAGTTCATCGCGGGCGGCAACATCGAGGCGGCGTACCACGACGAGATCTACCGGCTGACCACGATGGACGGCCTCACGCAGATCTACAACCGCCGCTACTTCGACGAGCAGCTGGACCGGGAGATCTCACGCAGCCGCCGCTACGAGCGCGTGCTGTCGCTGGTGATGCTGGACCTGGATCACTTCAAGGAAGTCAACGACACCTACGGCCACCTCGCGGGGGACTCGGTGCTCAAGCAGCTGGCGTCCACGGTGCGCACGCGCATCCGGCGCGAGGACGTCTTCGCCCGCTACGGCGGCGAGGAGTTCGCCCTGCTGCTGCCGGAGATCCACCTCACCGGGGCCCGCCAGCTCGCGGAGAAGGTGCGCAAGCTGGTGGAGCGACAGCGCTTCGAGTTCGACAAGCAGGTCATCCCCGTCACGCTGTCCGTGGGCGTGGCCACGCTGGAGCCGCACCACCGCGAGCCCTCGGAGCTGGTGCGCGCCGCGGACGAACACCTCTTCGAGGCCAAGAGCCAGGGGCGCAACCGCGTCTGCGGCTGACGCCCCCGGACTGAAGGACCGCGGCGCTCAGCCCGTGAACACGGAGCGGCGCTCGCGCAGCAGGGCCTGGAGCATGGCCTGGATGGATTCGCGGGTGCGCTCGGTGAGCCGCTGCACCTCGCCCAGGTCGTCCGCGGCCTCCGGGGGCAGGCCCTCCATCGTCAGCGGCTCCCCGAAGCGGATGGTCCACTTGGCCGGCAGCGGGCCCGGCGCGGTGAGCGGCAGCGACGGGAACCCCAGGAAGCCGCCAGGGATGCGGCCCAGCAGCGGGGAGGTCTCCTCCGCGCCGACGATGGCCACCGGGACGATGGGCGCGCCGGTGCGCAGCGCCAGCTTCACGAAGCCGCCCCGGCCGAAGCGCTTGAGGCGGTAGCGCTCCGCGAACGGCTTGCTCGCGCCCTGGTAGCCCTCCGGGAAGACGACCAGCGGCCGACGCTCGTCGAGCAGCCGCAGCGCGTTCTCCGGCGAGGCGCGCACGGCGCCCAGGCGGTTGAAGAGGGTGCCCAGCATGGGCGCGTGGAAGACCTGATCCTCCACGAGCCAGCGGGCCTCGAGCAGGTCGGGGCGCTCGCGCATGAGGGCCTGCGCCATCACCATGCCGTCATAGGGCAGGGCGCCGGAGTGGTTGGCGACGAGGATGGCCGCGCCCCGAGGCACCTGATCCACGCCCTCCACGGAGACGCGCCAGTACTGCTCGTAGAGGAAGTCGAGGACCGGCTGGAGGTTCTCCACCAGCTCCGCGTCCTTGCCGTAGTCGTCCAGGCGGCTGCCTCCGCCCGTTCCCAGGCTGGTGCGGACCGCCTCCACCAGGCCGTGCATCGCCCCAACGGCGCGGCCCAGCCCCTCGCTCGCCAGCGCCTGTCCGGCGATCTCCCGGGCCAGCGAGAACATGCCGGCCGCGCGGCCCGCGAAGCTCGCGGACGGGGGAGTCTCCTCCTGGCTTCCGAAGGACGGCTCCTCGCGAGGTGGTTCCTCCTGGCGGGAGGACTCGCCGGGCTCGCTCACGAGCGACAGGGGGCGGCGGCTGGGGGGCAGCTCGTCGTGGGACTCGTCCACCAGCTCCACCTCCGGCGCCACGTCGGTCGGGGCCGCGCCCGTGATGACGGAGACGGAGACGTGCACGCCGTCCTCCTCGCCGCGCTCCACGCCGTTCGCGAGGTCATCCCCTGCGTCGGTGTCATGGGGGGCGGCCATGCCCTCCGGGTCACGGCGCCAGGCGTCCGCCGTCCAGACATCCGCCGCCGTTTCGTCGGGATCCTCGGGAGGCGGCACGTGCTTCGGGTCGCGGCGCCAGGCGTCCGCGGTCCAGACATCCGCCGCGGCTTCGTCGGCGTCGAGGTCCCCATCGTCGCTGGTCTTGGCGGTGGACAGGGCGCGCTCCTCGGGGGTGGAGTGGTGGCGGTCCATCACCTCATCCACGGCGACTCCCGCGGTGGCCTCGGCGACCTGGGTGGCGACGCGGGTGGCCAGCTCGCGCTTGGGGGCGGCGCCATGGCTGTCGTCCAGGACCTGCCGCACGGCGGACTCGGCCAGCTCGGCGACGAGCTCCGTGGCGAGGACGCGCTCGATGTCGCGGTCCGGGCCGCGCTTCCCCTGGAACAGCTCGCCCACCGCCGTCGTCGCGGCGGCCTCCGCCGCATCCGCGGCCAGCGCCTCCGTCAGCGCGCGATCCACCGTCTGCTCGGGCGGACGCGCGGCGCGCACCTCCTCCGCCAGGACCTGGGGACGCGGGGGACGGGGCCCCCGGGAAGGCGTGGGCGTGGAGGGCTCGCGCAGCGGGGCGGTCTCCTCGCCGGGGCCTTGCGCGCGGGAGCCGTGCTTCGCGGCCTCGCGCGCCTCGAACCGGTGGACCTTCGCCGCGGGCGTCTTGGGCGTGGCGGCCGCCGGCTTCGCCTCCGGACTCCTGCCACCCTTCGGGGCCTTCGCCCGCGAGCCAGACTTCGACGCGCCACCGCTGGCGCCCTTCGCCTTGGCCGCTGGCTTCGCTCCCTTCGCGGACTTCGGCGTCGCGGCCTTCTTCTTCGCGGCCTTCGGGTCCGCGGCGTCGTCCTTCGCGTCGCCCGCGCGGGTCGCGGCACCCCGCTGGAAGGGATCATTCCCGAGGACACCCTTGGTCATGTCTGGCTCCTTCTGAGCGCCGACGCGGCGTCCCTGACGTGGTGGAGGGGCACGAACCCCAGCGCGGATTCGGCACGCTCACCGTCCGCGACCCAGGAGTAATGCATGTAGTCGAGCAGGGCCACCGGCAACGTGCCCGCACCCACCACCCCCAACGCGCGAAGTGCTCCACGAAACAACGGCCCCGGCAGGGGGAGCGGTTGCGCGCCCGCCTGGCGGATGAGCCCGGACCAGGGCAGCACTCCACGCCCCACGATGTTGAACTCCCCGGCCGCGTCGGCCCGGAGCGCCAGGTGCAGCGCCCGGCCCGCGTCCTCTTCGTGGATGGCCTGCCAGAGCGGGTCGAACCCCAGGAGGGTCGGCACCACCGCGTGGGACAGCATCCGGGTGACGGGGTTGTCCAGGCTCCGGCCGAGCAGGGGCGCGAAGCGCAAGACGAGGGTGCGGGTGTCCGGGTGCCGTTCGCGGAAGGCCCGCACCTGCCCCTCCACCTCGACCTTGTCGTTCACGAACCGGCTGTTCGGACAGCCGAACAGCGGCGAGCCTTCCCGCAGCAGCGCCGGGTTGTTGCCCCGGGCTCCGTAGGTCACGGTGAGCGATGGAACCACCAGCCGGGGGAGCCGCGCGCGGCCCACCGCCGTCAGCACGTTCATCGTGCCGATGACCTCCAGTTCGTGCGCCAGCGGCCCGTTGAGGATGGGCCCGAAGAGGAAGGCCAGGTGGAAGAGGGCATCCACCGGACGCTCCGTGAGCGCGTCCGTCAGCTCGCCCTCCGCGTCGTAGCGGGTGAGGTCCACGCGGTGGAACTCCACCTTCGTCGTCCCCTGGGGCTCCTTCGTGTCGAGCACGAGGATGCTCTCCACGTCCGGGTCCGCCTCCAGTCTCGGCAGGAGCAGCTTGCCGTAGTCGCCATTGGCGCCTGTCACCGCGATGCGCATCGGGCCCTTGCCTGCTCGGATCACTTCCATTCGCAGGGACGGGTGTTAGCCCAGCCGTCCCAGAATGTCAGCCGCGCGCGCCCGCGATGTGCTGGACAACGTCATCCAGGTGGCGGAGGGTGGTGGATCGCCATGTCCCGAATCGCGCGCCTGAGCGACGTGCTCATCAACAAGATCGCCGCCGGTGAGGTGGTGGAACGCCCTGCCTCCGTGGTGAAGGAGCTGTGCGAGAACTCGCTCGACGCGGGCGCGCGCACCGTGCGCGTGGAGCTGGAGGGCGGCGGCGTCGGGCGCATCACCATCTCCGACGACGGCCACGGCATGAGCCGCGCGGACGCCACGCTCTGCCTGGAGCGCCACGCGACCAGCAAGCTGCGCGAACTGGACGACCTCTTCCACATCGACTCCATGGGGTTCCGGGGCGAGGCCATTCCCGCCATCGCCTCCGTGTCGCGCTTCACGCTGCACACCGCGGAGCCGGACGCGCTCGAGGGTACCCGGGTCACGGTGGAGGGCGGCGGGCCCCCCACGGTGGAGGACGCGCCGCCCCGCGTGGGCACCGTCATCACCGTGGAGGATCTGTTCTTCAACGTGCCCGCGCGCCGCAAGTTCATGCGCCAGGGCGCCACCGAGCTCAAGCACTGCGAGGAGGCCGTGGTGCGTCTGGCGCTCGCGCACCCGGAGGTCGGCTTCTTCGCCGCGCACGAGGGCAACGAGCTGTTCGCGAGCCCCGCCAGCGAGCACGACCCGCGCGAGCGGATCGCCGCGGCCCTGGGGCCCGCGTCCTTCCCGCACCTGTTCCCGGTGGAGGAGCGGCGGCTGGGCGTCGTCGTCACGGGCTACCTCGCGTCCCCTGAGTACACGCTGCCCAACGCGCGGGGCCTCTACACCTTCGTCAACCGCCGCTACATCCGCGACCGCGGCCTCATCAGCACCGTGCAGCGCGCGTTCCAGGACTTCCTGCCCGCGGGCCGCCAGCCGGTGGTGGTGCTGCACATCGACGTGGAGCCTCGCGCGGTGGACGTCAACGTGCACCCGCAGAAGATGGAGGTGCGCTTCGCCGACGCCCGGGGCGTGCAGGACGCGATCAGCGCCGCCCTCTCGCGCGTGCTGCGCGCGGCCCCCTGGCTGGGCACCCCCGAGGAGCAGGCCGCGAACCCGCAGCAGCCCCGCGACGCCGCGCACTACGCGCACGCCGTGGAGCGCTTCCTCACCCGCGCCCAGGAGGCCACCTGGGGCGCGCCGCTGCCCACCGCCATGGACGCCCCGGGGCCGGGCGGCTCCATGCCCGCGCGCCCGTTGATGCCCTCCTACTTCGCGCCGCAGGGCGGAGGCCCGGCGGGGCAGGGCAGTGGGTTCCAGGGCCCCGCGATGCCGGGCCGCACGCCCGCGTTCGGCGAGGCCCAGCCGCAGCTCAACGAGGCGCCGCCCCCGGGCTACTTCGCGGCGCTGCGCCCCATGGGCCTGCTGGGCAGCCGCTTCCACGTGTGCGAGGGACCGGGCGGGACGCTGGTGGTGCTGGACCCGCACGCCGCGCTGGAGCGCGCGCGCCTCTCCGCGTACCTGCGCCGGCTGGACGAGGACGCGAAGGCGCCGCCTCCGTCGCTGTTCGGCACCACGGTGGACCTGTCGCTGGCGGCGGTGAAGACGCTGGTGGACGGCCGCGAGGCGCTGCTCAAGCTGGGCGTGGACGTGGAGCCTTTCGGCGGCACGGCGCTCGCGCTCAAGTCGGTGCCGCCGGGGCTGGAGGGTGTGGATCCGCGCGCGCTCCTGGAGGCCCTGTCGCGCGCGCTGCCTCCTCGCAGCGCGCCGCTGGACGTGACGAGCCTGGCGGAGGCCGTGCGCGTGATGGCCTGTCACGCCGCGCGGCGCGCGTCCTCCACCCCGCTCACCGACGCACAGCTGCGCGCGCTGCTGGGGGAGCTGGACCGCGCGGACTTCACCCCACCGTGCACGCACGGCACGGTGGTGGTGCTGGAGATGCCCCTGCTGGAGCTGGAGCGGCGGGCCCGCTGACGGCTCAGGACTTCGTTTCGGCCTGGGCGCGCAGCCGCGCCTCGTGCGCCCGGTGCTCGCCGGTGGGGTCGCTGGGCGCGAAGTCCTCCGGCGCGAACACGCGGCGGATCTCGATCTCCCCGTCCGTGAAGGGGACGCGCCGCGCCCAGGCGATGGCCTCCTCCATCGACTTCACCTCGATGATCCAGAAGCCGGCGACCAGCTCCTTCGTCTCCGCGAAGGGGCCATCCGTCACCTGGGTCTGCTTGTTGGAGAACGTCACCCGCGCGCCCTTGGAGCTGGGGTGCAGGCCCTCACCCGCGAGCAGGATGCCGGACTTCACCAACTCCTCGTTGAACTTGCCCATCGCGCCCAACTCCTCGGAGGAGGGGAGCCTGCCGGTTTCACTGTCCTGCGAGGCCTTGACGAGCATCATGAAGCGCATGGGGCGTTCTCCTGGAACGTCGGGTTCGGGATGGCGACGAATGGTAGGGCGGGAAATCGACACGGGAGGGACCGCACCGGAAATTTGACGAAGCAGGCCTCGCGGCTACGGTGTGCGACACGCCTGTAGCACCGGGCCGAGACCGCCCGTGCCGGCAGAAAGCCCCGGGTCCTTCTCCGTGATGTTCCGCCGTCTGCCGCTCCTCCTCGCGCTCGTCGCCGTCCCCGCCTTCGCCCAGGACGACGACAGGGCCCCCACCAACCTGGACGGCGTGGGCCGCATCACCGTGCAGGCGGGCTACCGGCTCACCTCCAACGGGACGCTCTATGACTCCTGGTACGGCGCGAAGGGGCCGGGCGGCGGCCTGGCGCGCGCGCCGGAGTCCAACGGGGCGCCCGTCGGCGCGGCCACGTTCGCCTATGCGGTGTCGGACCTGGTGGAGCTGGGCATCGACCTGATCGGCACCGCGCAGAACCTCCACCTGACGGAGTCCGGCGCGGACGACAGCGCCGTGAACCGCAAGGTCAGCGCCGTCGCCTATGGCCTGCTCGTGGGCCTGCGCTTCCAGGGCGTGTTGGACATCGGGCCGCACGGGCTGGTGCCGTTCGCCGGCCTGCTCACGGGGCCCACCGTCATCTCCTCCAAGCGCCAGGGCTCGGCCCTCAAGGAGAACGTCGCGCAGGCCTGGGTGGGCTCGCTCGGCGCCACGCTCCGCCTGTCCGCGAAGTGGGGCCTCACCGCGGAGTACCGCCTGATGTTCCTGCGGGGCCCGGTGGAGTCTCCAGACGCGGCGAAGTGGGCCGGCCCCTTCAGCTTCAGCAGCGGCGGCAACTGGTTCGCGCTGGGGCTGACCTATACGTTCCCGCCGGATCCGTCGCGGCCCGTGCCCACGTTCTAGCGGCGCGGAAAGTTCCAGCGAAGAGGGCAGGCAAGCGCGCATGAGGCGCGGCCTCCTGGGAATGGTGGGGACCGAGCGTGCTGTTTGGGGGAGCGGAAAAAGAACCCGCCCCTCCTCCCGGAGAGTCCCCTAGCATGCGTGAGACGGCCGAAGTCATTTCCGGTCCCAGGAAGATGTCCATGCCCCCCTCTGAACAGCCGAAGACCGACGTCGAGAAGGAGCTCTCCGAGCTCCGCCGCGAGGTCATCGAGTCGCGCAACCTCGTCATCAAGACGGACAACCTGCTGAAGAACCTCCACGCGGAGGTGAAGGCGGTCGGCAAGCGCCACGAGGACTTCCAGAAGCGGCAATGGCTCTCCTCGGCGGTGGCCTACGCGCTGTTCGCGGTGCTGGCGGTCGGTGGCGCGGTCCTGGTGAACGGCGCGCGCAGCTCCAGCAACACCAGCGAGCGCGAGCGGCTGGAGAAGCAGGTGGCGGACCTCTCCACGCAGTTGGAGAAGCAGCGCGCGGACACCACCGCGCACCTGACGGCCCAGCGCGCCGCCGGCGAGGTCTACAAGATGATGACCACGCTGCCGGGCGACGAGCGGCTCAAGGGCATCGACGCGCTGGTGAAGCTGGACACCCAGCGGCTGTCGTCGCTGGAGCGCCAGGCCCTCAATGATCGCGCCGCCATCCTGCGCCGCGAGACGGGCGACGCCGCCTACGAGCGCGGCAAGCTCGCCTTCCGCCGCAACGAGATGTCCGGCGTGGTGGCGGACCTGTCCCGCTTCCTCGCCATGAACCCGTCGGAGGCGGAGGCGCTGGACGCGTCCTTCTTCCTGGGCACCGCGTACAACCAGCTGCGTCAGCACGACAAGGCCGTGCCGCTGCTGGCCCGCTTCGTGGACGGCGACAAGAAGTCCAAGACGCGCGACTACGCCATGCTGCTGCTCGCCCAGTCGTACCAGGAGACGGGCGCGTACGATAAGGCGGCGGACACGGTGCGCGACGCGCTGGCCACGTACCCGGCCACCCAGTACTTGTCGCAGTTCCGCGGGCGCCTGACCTCCGCGAAGCGCGCCGCCGCGGGTGGCTCGGAGGCCGTCCCGGTGCCCGCCGCCGCCCCCGTCGCCGCGCCGCAGGCCGCGCCCGCCGTGCAGACGGCCCCCGCCGGCCAGTAGCCCGTCCCCCCGCCGTCCGGCCCACCCGGGGCCGGGTTCTCCTTCCGGACGGCGAGGAACGGAAGCATTGCCACCCGGGGTCCAGGGTCGTAAGACCTGGGCCCCGTGTCCGCTCCCGATCCCAGGAAAGACCCCCGCTTCCGCCGCTACCGTGCCGCCGCGTATGGGGTCCACATCACGCTGGCGACGTTGTTCTCGCTGTGGATGATCTGGAACGTCGGGCACTCCGTGGCGGAGATGACGCCCGGGCGCCTCCCGCCCGTGACACCGCCCCTCACCGTGCGCGAGTGCCTGGACGCCGCGGATGCCCACTGGAAGGACCTGGAGGCCGAGCGCGAGAAGCTCGTGCACGTCCTTCCCGCCCGCAAGGTCGATCAGGAGTGGATGCGCTACCGCACGGAGTGGCTGACGCGCGTGCGCAAGTCCGAGTCCGAGTGCGCCCTCGAGTCGAGGGACCCCTCCCGCGTGGAGCTGCGCTCGGTGTACCGGCACCTCGCGAAGGTGCAGGACCTCTACACCATCCACGCGGTGCAGTACGCGGGCGAGGTGGGCGGCGCGGTGGACGCGCTGCACGCCGCCTTCGACACCGCGCGCCGCAAGGACAGCGGCCGGTAGCTCCTCAGCGCGTGGGCAGCACGGTGGAGTAGCGCCCCGTGCTGTCGGACACCGTCTGAGCGAGCAGCAGCGACGCCGGCCGGCCCGCCACCGTCACCACGCGGAAGAAGCGCACGGACGCGTTCGCCGCGATGCCGTCCGGCGCCAGCGCGGGGTCCGGGGGCAGGGTGATGCGTCCGCTCAGCGAGCGGCCCCGCGACAGCGTGAAGGCCGCCAGCTCCAACACCTGCTCCTCCTGGGTCCGGGGCGGCACGGTGACGAAGCGGCTGACGCGCGGCAGGTTCTCCCCGGGCAGGAAGTCCAGCCGGTACTCGCCCGGATCCAGGGCCAGCTGGAAGCCGCCGGCGCCGTCGGTCGTGAAGGGCGCCTCGAAGCCCATGGGCGGCTGGGGCCAGCCCGTGAGCGCGCCCACCGGCTCCACCACGATGCGCACGCCCGACGCGGGCCCGCTGCCGTCGGGCTGCCGCACGCTGCCCGTCACCGCCATGCGCGGCGGGCACGTCACGTCCGGCAGCACCGTGTCCACCGTGGACACCACCACCTGCTGGAGCGTGAGGCGCGACGGGGAGCTGGGGGGCGGCACGATGACCAGCGTGAGCGGGGACTCGGGGAGGCCGGGCAGGGAGGTGAGCTGGTAGCGCCCCTGGGCGTCCGTCAGCGCGGGCACCCCCTGGAACGTGCCGCCGCCGGCCACGCGGCCCTGGAGCGACACGCGGGCACCCTCCATGGGCACGGCTCCGTCCGTCTCCAGCACGCGGCCCTCCACGCGCACCGGGGCGCCGGGATCACCCAGCTCCAGCGCGGACGCGAAGCCCACGGACGGATCCACCACGAAGGTCTTCCGGGGCACCACGTCCGAGGCGTTCAGCGGCGTCACCCGCAGCAGCACGGTGGGGCGCGCGGCGTCCTCCGCGCTGAGCGCCAGTTGGAACCCGCCGGTGTCCCGGGACACGCGGGCGCGCTGGGACAGGGGGCGAAGGGAGTCATCCAGCGCCTGCACCTCCACGTCCGCGTCCACCCGGCGCGAGCCCTGGAGCACCAGCGTCCCCGAGAGCGTGATGACCCGCGCGGGCGTGGGCAGCTCGAACGCCACGCTGCCGCCCGTGGCGGGGTCCACGGAGGCGGTGCGCACGAGCGGCGGCACGGCCTTGTCCACCGGGGTGAGCGTCACCGTGTAGTCGCCGCTGCCCACGGGCAGGACCCACGCGCCGTTGTCCGGGATGAGCGTCGTCTCATAGCGGCGGCCCACGCCCGGGATGAGGCGGCTCTCGCCCGTGGCGAGCAGGTGGACCGGTCCGCGATAGGCGATGGTGGCCACGCCGCCGTCCCCCGTGGTGACGGCGCCTCGCGACACCTCGCCGCGAAGGCGCACGGGGCTGAACAGCTCCAGGTTCTGCTCCGGGCGCAGCCGGTCCACCGGGAAGTCCTGCGCGAGCAGGCCCGCCTTGGGGTGGGCCTGCACCTCCACGACGATGTCGCCGCCCGGGTTGCCGCAGCCGTCCACGAAGCACACCTGCCCCGCGGCGCACTCCGCGTCGGAGCGGCAGACGAGCTGATCCGGCGGCGGCTCGTCCTCCAGGAAGGCGCACCCGCTCGCGGACACCCCGAGCGCCAGCGCCAGGGCCCGGAGCGCGCGCCTCACTGGCAGTCCCCCGCCACGGTGTTCACCACCCAGGAGTACGAGGTGACGAAGCCCGGGTTCTTCACCACGCCGCCGTCCGCGAGGAACACCTCCTCCGGAGGATCCGGCTGGCGGTTGGTGAGGTGCCGGTCCGTCACCAGCGCCTCCACCAGGTGGATGCCCGGAGTGCTCAGCGGGTTGTTGGCCGCGCGCAGGTCCATGTGCAGCGTGCCCCGGTCGTCGCGCCGGGGCTGGCCGGTGTTGGCCAGGACGATCTGCCGGTAGGAGCCCACGGGGTTGGACGGGTTGTAGTCCACGTACCACTCCACCGTGATGCGGTCGTCCACGTCCAGGTCCTCCACCACCACGCTGAAGTCCTGCGTGCAGCTGCCCACGCCGAAGGCGCGCAGGATGCGCTCGGAGGGCTCCACCTGCTCCTCCACGACGCGCGGCGGCCGGTTCTTGAACCCGGGCACGCCCTCCAGGAGCGCCTGATCCTGGGGGATGAGGCACCCGGAGCCCACCGCGAGCGATGCGAGGCCCAGCGCCGCCAGGAGCGGCCGGAGGATGCCCCGGGACTGTCGCGTCGCGTGACGGTGCATGGCGTGGAAAAGGAAGCCTATAGCAGGTCCTCGTTCTCCTCGGGGGGCAGCGGCCGGCCGGTCTTCTCCGCCTCCAGCTTCTCCAGGTGGCGGAAGATGGTGCGCGGATCCACGCCCAGGTCCTTGGCCGTCTTGGTGCGGTTGCCGTTGTTCCGGGCCAGCACCTCGTTGATGTAGCGCTTCTGGAACTCTTCCTTGGCCTGGAGCAGCGGCATGATGGGCTCCAGGTTCTCCGGCTTGAGGTCCAGGTCGTCGGGGCCCATCAGCGGCTTGTCCGCCAGGACGACCGCCTTCTTCAGGCGGTTCTCCAGCTCCCGGATGTTGCCGGGCCAGCCGTACTTCTTCATGGACACGGCGGCGGCGGGCGTGAAGCCCCGGGCCTTGGAGCTGAACTCGCGCGCGTACTTCTGCAGGAAGAAGCGGCCCAGCACGATGACGTCCTCGCCGCGATCGCGCAGGGGCGGCAGCTTCACGGTGACGACGTTGAGGCGGTAGTAGAGGTCCTCGCGGAACGCGTTGCGCTTGACCTCCTCCTCCAGGATCTTGTTCGTCGCGGCCACCACGCGGATGTCCACCGGCTCGCCGCGGTTCTCGCCGACCTTGTAGACGATCTTGTCCTGGAGCGCGCGCAGCAGCTTCACCTGGAGCTGGAGCGGCATCTCGCCAATCTCATCCAGGAAGAGGGTGCCGCCGATGGCCGCCTGGAACTTGCCGGGCCGCGTGGCCACCGCGCCGGTGAAGGCGCCCTTGGCGTGGCCGAACAGCTCGCTCTCCAGCAGGTTCTCCGGGATGGCGCCGCAGTTGACCGTGATGAACGGGCCCTTGGCGCGCGGCGAGCGGCGGTGGATCTCCCGGGCGATGAGCTCCTTGCCGGTGCCCGTCTCCCCGGTGATGAGCACGGAGATGTCCGTGGGGGCGATCTTGTCGATGCGCTTGTACACGTCGCGCATGCCCTGGCACGCGCCCACGATGTCGCCGTAGCGCTGGTCCTCCAGCTTGCGGCGCAGCTCCGTGTTGTCCAGCTTCAGGTCGTTGACGAGCAGCGCGTTCTGGAGCAGCAGCGAGGCCTGCGCCGCGAACACGGTGAGCATGTCCAGGCTCTTGGGCTCGAAGCGGTTCACCAGCCGGTCGTTGCCCACGTAGAGCACGCCGAACAGGTCGCCCTTGTGCATCACCGGCACGCACATGACGGAGTGGACCTTGAGGTTCACCACCGACTCGCTGGCCTTGAACTCCGGCGCGTCCAGCGCGTCCGCGACGATGATGGCCTTCTGGTCCTTCACCACCTTGGCGATGATGGAGTCGGACAGCTTCTCCACCGCGTCCTCGATGTTCTCCCGCGCCACGTTGCGCGCGGCCTTCACGCGCGGCTCGCCGCTCTCCACCAGGATGAGGAAGCCCTTGTCGGCGCGCGTCACCTCGATGGCCTCGTCCAGCAGGCTCTCCAGGATGCGGTCCACGTCGTAGCTGCCGAAGAGCCGCTCGCTGAACGCGGTGAGCCGCTTGAGCAGCACGAGCTCACGGCCCGCCACGCCGGGCAGCTCGGACGTGTGCGAGTCGGAGGACTCGGTGGCGGCCGGGCCGAGGGACACCTCGCGCGAGGGCACCTCGCGGCGCACGGGTTCGCGGGGAGCGTCCTCGCGGGAGAAGATGAGCTCGGTGCCGCCGACCTTCACCACGTCGCCGGTGGCGAGCGCGTGGTTGTCGCGGCGCTTGCCATTGACGTGGAAGGTGGCACCCAGGCTGCCCACCTCGTAACGGGTGCCGTCGAAGGTGACGTGCAGCGCGCTGGCGGGGACGGCGAGGTCCTCCAGGGGCACGTCGTTGTCGGATCCCCGTCCCAGGCTGGTGATGCGCTTGAGCAGGGAGACCGTACGGACCTTTCCATCGGGGGTGCGGACGGTGAGGCTGGCCATGGTCGGGGCTTGGTTTCCGGGGCTAGAACGTGAGGGAGAAGCCGGCGCCCAGCCCACCGCGGGCGGAGTACAGCCGCAGGCGCGGGGGAGCGGACTGGGAGACGGCGGAGGGCTTCGGCTCGGGGCGGGACTCCACGGTGGTGCTCGTCACCACCTGATCCTCGTGGTGGTAGACGGCGTCCACCACGCCCAGGGTGTAGACGGTGTAGAAGCCGGTGGCGGACGCGAGCTTGAGCAGCTGCCAGGTGTCCGCCTGCCGGGCGCGGTCGGTGGGGATGAAGCGCACCGGAATGGAGGCGCGGCCGTCCTCGTCCAGGACGTTGTCCAGGTTGATGAACCGCTCCTCGAAGAGCGAGTCGTACGCGAAGAACGCGATGATGCTGGTGAGGGCGAGCACGCCCTCGGTGGCCGCGAAGACGATGCCCATGCCGTTGCGGCCCTGCTGGAACTGACCGGCGCCGAACGGGACGAAGTTGACCAGGAAGTTGCGCTTCTCCACGGTGCGCACCGTCACCTGGCGGGCCAGCTCCTCCGCGCGGCGGCGCTGCGTCTCCAGGGCGACGCGCTCCTGTTCGCGGCGCTCGGACTCCGCCTTCTCGCGCTCCAGGCGCAGGCGCTGCTCCTGGCGGAGGAACTCGCGCTCGCCGGCCATCTGGCTCTTGAGGTCCTCGAAGTAGGCGACCGCCGGGGGCGGGACGACGAAGGGGTCCAGGCCGAAGTCGGGGTCCAGGCGGATGACGGCGCGCAGGTGGCGCTCGGCTTCCTCCGTCTTGTTGAGGTTGAAGGCGGACAGGCCCGCGAGCTTGTGCAGCTCCACGAGGTCCTCCTCGGACAGGTCGCCGCGGTCGATGCGCTGGCCGGCGCGCTCCAGGACCTCGGCGTACTTGCCGTACTCGAAGGAGGAGCGCAGCGCGGCGACCTCCGGGTCCGCGGCGGCGGGCGCCTGCGCGCGCACGGACGCGGGGCCGAGCAGGGCCCACAGGAGCGACAGGAGCAGCAAGGGGCCGCGGCTCATTCGGGCAGCAGGCTCCCGCGAAGGGTGGTGGGCTTGCCGGGCTCCAGCAGGACGACGCGCTTCTCCGTCTTGTAGCCGGGGGAGGAGACCTCCACCTCCACGCGGTGCTGGAAGCTGGCGGGGCCCCGGGGCGAGCGGATGTCGAAGGGGTGCTGGAGGCTGTCGTGCGCGGTGCGCTCCACGTCGCCCACGCGCACGGTGGCGTCCGCCGGCTGGTAGTCCATGGCGAGCTGCGACGACTTCAGGAGGGCGCGCAGGCGGAAGACGTTCTCACCCTGGGGCTTCACGTCGATGGTCTCCGTCGCGTCCTCGCAGTAGCCGCAAGAGACCGTGATGGTATGCGCGCCCGGGGCCAAGAGCACGTCGTGCTGCGCGAGCTGCTGCGCGCTGGCGGGGCCGCCGTCCACGCGGATGGAGCCGTAGGGGCGCACGAGGATGGACACGGGGAGCCGGCCGTTGCGCGCGTGCCGGGCTTCGTCCTGCGGTTCGAGGGCGGCGACGACGGTCGGGCGCGACGCCGTGCGCTCCGGAGGGGAGGGGAGCCCGTTCGGGGGGCGAGGCGTGGCGTCGGTGTTGCTCGGGGGCGGCGAGAGCGCGTCGCGCCCGGCGGTCGCCGTGCCGGTCCCCCCCGTGCCCTGCGCGCTGGTCGTCGGCGTGGAGGAGCCGGGCGTGGGACGTGAGCCGGGCGCACCGCCCGGGGCCGGTGCGCCGTGGGACGTGTCCGGAGGCCCATGGGAGGCCTCGGAGGGCCCGGACGGGCGCCGCGAGCCCTCCGGCGTGCCCGGGGCGGTCCCTTCGGGCTGGGAGCCCGTGCCCGTCGCCGCTCCCACGGGACGCGGAGCCGTGGCCCCTCCCGTGTCCGCGGCGCCGCCCGTGCCTTCCACCTTCGGGGGCCCGGACGGGGTGGCCCCTGGAGACAGCCGGCGCCACTGCCAGCCGCCCAAGCCCAACGCGAGCGCCACGCCCAGCCCGATGCCCACGCGGATGCCGCGCCTGCGCCACGTGCGTCGCCGCTGCTGGCGCTGGATGACCTTGAGCAACCCGAGCGCCCGCTCGTTCGTCGCGTCCAGCGCGAGCACGTGGTTGAGGCAGGCCAGCGCGCGCGGCGTGCGCTTCTCCGCCAGCTGCCGCTCCCCGCGCTCCAGCAGCGACGCGACGATGCGCTGGCGCGCGAGCCGCTGGTACGACGGCGGATCCGCGAAGAAGGAGATCAGCTCCTCGCCCACGCGGGAGAACCCCAGCCCCGCGAGCGCGTCCGCCAGCGCGTCGCGCAGCTTCCCGGCGTTGGGGTAGCGCCGCTGCGGATCGCGCTGGAGACACGTCGCGCAGATCTCCGCCAACTCGTCCGACAGCGCGGGCACGCGGCGGCGGGGATCCTCGTAGGCCCCGTCCAGGATGCGCTTGAGCGTCGCGGTGGTGTTGGACGCGGTGAACGGCAGCCGGCCGGTCATCAGCGCGTAGAACATGATGCCCAGGCTGAAGACATCCGCTTCGGGCCCTGCCTCCAGGCCCTCGATGATCTCCGGCGACATGTGCGCGGGCGAACCCACCAGGGCGCCCGTCACCGTCATCCGGTCCTCGATGTCGAGCAGCCGCGCGATGCCGAAGTCCATGAGCTTGAGGACCCCGTCCTCGCGCACCATGACGTTCTCCGGCTTCAGGTCGCGGTGGATGACGCCCGCCTCGTGCGCGTGCGCCAGCGCCGCCGCCAGCTCGTGGATGATCATCGCCGCCAGCTCCGGCGGCTCCAGCGGGCCTTCATCCAGGTACGTCTTGAGCGTCCGGCCGCGGATGTACTCGGTGACGATGAAGGCGTCGTGCGCCTCCGCCGACGAGAAGTCGAACACCTCCAGGATGTTCGGGTGGTGCAGCTTCGCCACCGCGCGGGCCTCGCGGGCCAGCCGCCGGCGGGACTCGTCCTTGCCGGCCAGGTGCGGGTGCAGCACCTTCACCGCGACCTCGCGGTCCAGGGCCGTGTCCAGCCCCTTGTACACGACGCTCATGCCCCCGGAGCCCAGCTCCTCCAGGATGCGATAGCGACCGATATGGCGGCCGACGAGCGTCATGGCGTGGTGCGCAGTGCTCCCTTCAGTCCCCGAAACCGATGCCCATGCTCCGCGCGAACCGCACCAGGTCTCCCTGGGGATCCACCCGTCGCTCCTTGCGAGACTCGCTCAGCGGCACGCCGACGATCTCGTTGTTCCTGAGGGCCACCATGTGCCCCCACTCGCCATCCCGCACCAGGTCCAGCACCTTGCAGCCGTAGCGCGTGGCCAGCACGCGGTCCGCGGCGCTCGGGCTGCCGCCGCGCTGCAGGTGCCCCAGCACCGTGACGCGGATCTCCGCATCGATATGGCTCGCGAGCAAATCCGCGCACACCTTCCCGGAGCCGCCCAGCCGCACCACGCCCCGGCCCGGGATGTCCGCGGCCTCCGCCAGCACGGACAGCGCGCCGCCCTGGGGGAAGGCGCCCTCGGAGATGGCGATGATGGAGAAGCTGCGCCGCCGCGTGGACCGCCGCTTCAGCGTCTCCAGCAGGGACTCCACCCGGTATGGGATCTCCGGGATGAGGATGACGTCCGCGCCGCCCGCGATGCCGCTCTCCAGCGTGAGGAAGCCCGCGTGCCGGCCCATGATCTCCACCACCATCACGCGGTCATGCGCCTCCGCCGTGGAGTGCAGCCGGTCCAGCGCCTCCGTGACGATGAGCCTCGCGGTGTCGAACCCGAACGTCTGGTCCGTGCCGGACAGGTCGTTGTCGATGGTCTTCGGACACCCGACGACGTTCAGCCCCTTGTCCGCCAGCTGGTGCGCGATGGTCAGCGTGCCGTCCCCGCCAATGGCCACCAGCCCGTCCAGCCGCAGCTCCTCGCAGCGGCGCAGCACCTGATCCGACACGTCCCGCTCCACCCAGCCTGGGCCCTCACGCACCGGGTAGGCGAACGGGTTCGCCTTGTTGGACGTGCCCAGGATGGTGCCGCCCTTGGGCAGGATGCCGCGCGTGTCCTCCACCCCGAGCGGGCGGACGAGCTCCGGCTCCACCAGGCCCATGTAGCCGTTCTCGATGCCGACGAACGAATGGCCGAACTCGTGCGCGCCTCGTCGGACGAGGCCTCGGATGAGCGCGTTGAGCCCCGGGCAGTCACCACCACCGGTGAGGACACCGAGTCGAAGAGGTCGGGTCATAAGGGAAGGATGTAGGTCGGACGCGGGTGTCAGTGGGACCGGGCGACACTATGACAGCAACGTCGGTGCGGATTGTAGGTGCCACCCCTGGGGTGCGCAACGCGCGAATCACGCGTCGCGTTGGATCCGCGCTCGCAGGGATGAGGGAGCCCCCTCAGTCGCGCTTGATGCGGCGGCGGGAGGCCAGGCGGTCCAGGAGGGCCTGGAGGCGGTCCTCCTTCTGCTCCGGGAGGGCTCGGTCGGTCGGGGACTGCACGGGCATCTCGCGGGCCATCCGGTACAGCTCCTCCAGTCGCTCCTGCACCAGCTCGTTGCCGGGCCGCTCCTGGAGCGCGCGGCGGTACGCGGCGGCGGCGCCCACGTAGTCACCCAGGGTGAAGAGGCGCTCGCCCTCCTGCATGGGGGACTGCGGGCCCAAGGGGAGGCGCTGGGGCTCGCGCACGCGGTTCTTCAGGTGCTGCAGCTCCTCCGGCTGGAGGCTGTCCCGCAGGTGGGCGAGCTTGAGGGCCAGCGCCTCCTCGCGGGGGAAGGCGCGCAGCAGGTGCTCGAAGAGCTCGAACGCTTCCGCCAACTCCCCCCGGCGCAGGGCGCGGTCGGCACGTGCTTCCATGTCGGCCCGGACGTCAGGAGTCATCTCGCGGGCGAGAGTAGCTGGAGCCCGCCCGGGATGTCACATGCGTAAAAAAGCAGCGCTCGGTGGCCCGCACGGCTTCAGGCCGTCGTGGCCGCGGAGTCTGGAAGGACGGTGTTCTCCGCACTCCGGGCGCTCCGCCGCCAGTGGCGGAAGAGCCACGCGGCCAGGAGCCCGTTGAGCACGAGCCCGAAGACGCCCTCGCCGTTGAAGATCCAGACCGCTCCACCGAACAGCCCCGGCCGGCCGTCGTAGACGCTGCCGAACAGGAGCGGGTTGATGAGGTTCCAGCTGATGTGGAAGAGGGCGGGCGGCCAGATGGAGCGCGACGCCATGTAGAGCTGCGCGAACACCACCGCGGCCACCGCGATGGACGCGAGGAACGTCACGTTCTGCGCCACGTGCCCGCGCTGCGTGGAGGAGAAGATGAGCGGCAGGTGGAAGGCGGCCCACACCGGCATGGTGATGGCCGCGGCCAGCGCCGGCCGGTGCATCCACCAGCGCGTGAGGGTTCCGCGCCAGCCCACCTCCTCGCCCAGCTCGCTGGGGACCCCGAAGCCGACGACGGGCCACCACACCAGCGCCAGCAGTCCGAAGCGCAGCCAGCGCCAGCGCTCCGGCAGCCGCGCGCCCAGCCGCTCCACCCAGCGCCAGCGCACGGCCGCCGCGGCCAGCCACCACGTCACCGTCAGCGCCCAGAACAGCGACACCATCACCGGCACCGTCGCCACGCCCGTCACCCCGAACGGACCCTTGAGCACCTCCGGCTGATACTGGATGAGGCCCGCGTCCCCGGTCGCGAACCGCAGCCCATACGCCAGGGGCGTGATGACGGCCGCGTACGCCAGGGGCAGCGCCAGCCCCAGCAACCACCACTTGAAGCCGGGGAAGGCGAAGCCCACCGTGGACGGCGGCTCGCGGCGGAAGAACCAGGAGCACGCGAGGCCCACGATGCCGGGCACGCACATCATCCAGCGCAGCAGGGCCGGCGTCTTCTCACCGCCCATCAGGAACAGCACGGCCAGGGTCCAGCTCACCGCGAGCGTCACCACGATGAACGTGAGGGTTTCTTTCCGGGGATTCCTCATGTTCCTGAGCATACCGATTGGCCATGCCCCGTCGAGCCTCGCGTGTGGGAGCGGCCGGCCGGTCGGGCCGCTCCCCGTGGAGGCGCCTCAGGGCTTGAGGTGGACCTGCTGCGCGCCCTGGAGGCGTTCAGCCTGGAGGCCGCGCTCGCGAGCGGTGGCGAGCAGCAGATCCGACTCCTTCATGCGGGGCGTCTCCGGCGTGGCGGCGGGCCCGATGATGTGCTCCATCCAGGGCTCCAGGCCCATGGCGTAGTTGAAGAGTCGCCGTGCGCCCACGAGCTCCAGCAGGCGCAGGCCCTCCGTGGAGTTGCTGCCGCGGCAGCGGCGGTTCTTCTCCAGCTTGCGGTCGCGCTTCTTGGGGAAGAAGCCCTCCATCATCCAGGTGTGCGGCGCGCCTTCGATCTCCGTGTTCATGAAGACCGTGTGCAGGTCGCCCACCGTGCGGCGCAGATCGCGGTACGTCGTCTCATCCACGCACATGGAGTCCGCGGCGAAGAACATGCGCTCTTCGCCCACGCGGAGGATCCACGCCGTCTTGGCGTGGGCCACGTCGCCGTGCTCGCCCATGAACGGCGCGGCGATGATCTCTCCGTCCGGCAGGGGCAGCGATTCGTAGAAGTAGGGCTCCAGCACGTCGCGGAAGCCCAGCGCCTTGCCCAGCAGCCGGGGCGAGTAGTCGCCGGCCAGGGCTCCGCTGGAGCGCGGCACCATCAGCGTCCCGATGCGGTGGCGCAGGCGCAGCAGCGTTTCGATGTCCAGGTGATCCGGATGGCTGTGGGTGATGAGGACGTAGTCGATGCGGCGGGGCAGGTCCGCGAAGGACATGCGCTCCAGCGGGCCCACCTTCTCCGGGCGCACGGGCACCACGGCGTCGATGAGGATGGCCGTGCCCTTCCACTCCACCAGCACGCACGCGTGGCCCACGTAGCGCACGCGCGCGCCCGGTCCGTTCCAGGTGTCGGAGACGGTCTGGGGCGCCTCCGTGAGCAGGGGCAACAGCTCCGCGTCGGAGGTCACCGCGTCGCCCAGCACGTCGCGGATCCACTCCAGCGGCCGGGGCTCCAGGTCCAGGCTGAAGAGCTTGTCCAGGCGCGCGTCGTGGAAGGGCACCTTCCAGTCCAACTGCCCCGCCTCGCGCAGGCGCGGCGTGGTGAGCAGTGAGTCGCGCTCCGCGTCCGCCTTCAGCCGGCGGATCCGCAGCGACTGGAGCTCCGTCTTGTGGTGGCGGCCCCGGTACAGCAGGCCCTCGTGCACGCGCATCGACGGGCGGTTCACGTAGTCGTAGACCAGCTCCACCAGTCCCTTGAGCGGCTCTGGCAGCCGCGCGTACAGCGGCTCCAGGGATTGGCCCTTGGCCTCCGCCAGCAACTGCGTCTGGAACTCGTCGAAGGACTCCGCCAGCTGGAGGCGGTCCTCCTGCGCGGCGGTGATCCGCTGCAGCAGCGCTCGGACTTCATCCGCGCGCTCGGGCGCCACGCCCACGAAGGAGCTGCCGCTGAGCGCGGGATCCTTCGCGGCCTTCGCGTGGAAGTCCGGGGTCTGCAGATAGGCCTTCAGCAGCGGCACCAGATAGGCCTGCAAGTGCAGGCTGGCGGGCATGGGGGCCACCGTCATCCACCAGGCCTGGAAGTCCTGGACAAGCGGCTCGACGAGGGTGGCATCCGCGAGGCGAAACAAGGGAGCAGTCATGGTGTGCGTTCGGGGAAGCACCGACAGCCTCGCGCAATCCCAGGGGATCCGAGTGTGGATCCCACCGAGTCAAGCCAGGGCGCGGCACAAGCAGAAGAGCAGGAAGCAGGGCGAGCGAGCGAATCTGCGCGATTCGAGCAAATAATTCAAGTTCGGTACAACACCGCCCTAGTGGTATTCTCGTACCAGTCCTGCTCCCCCCGGAAGCATTGCAAGGGCCGCCGTGTCACGCACCGAGAGTGTGCGTCGCGGCGCGACAAAGACGGCCCTCTTGCAGACCTTGTGGTGCGCTCCGGCCTTCCTGATGGGTTCTCCTGTGTCGCGTTCCCTTGAGCTGACGCCCTCGCATTCCACCCTCGTCGAAATCTTGCGCGACCGGGCCGAAGTGCGCTCCGAACAACCGCTGTACACGTTCCTGGACGACGCGGGGCAGGAAGACGGGACGCTGAGTTACGCGGGGCTGGATGCGCGGGCGCGGCGGATCGCGGGGGCGCTGCGGGCGCTGGCGAAGCCGGGCGAGCGCGTGATGCTGCTGTATCCGCCGGGCCTGGAGTACGTGGCGGGGTTCTTCGGGTGCCTCTACGCGGGGCTCATCGCGGTGCCGGCGTATCCGCCGGATCCGATGCGGCTGGAGCGGACGCTGCCGCGCCTGAGGGCGATCATCCAGGACGCGAACGCGACGGTGGTGCTCACCACGTCCGGCATCCTGGGGATGACGGAGTTCGTCTTCGAGCAGGCCCCGGATCTGCGCTCGCTGCACTGGGTGGCGACGGACGAGATCGCCGCGGGGGCGGAGGCGGACTGGGCTCCGCCGGACGTGGACGCGTCCACGCTGGCGTTCCTCCAGTACACGTCGGGGTCCACGGGCTCGCCCAAGGGCGTGATGCTGAGCCACGGCAACCTCGCGCACAACCTGGTGCTGATCACGGACGCCTTCCAGTTGGACGCGGGAAGCTCGGGCGTCATCTGGCTGCCGCCGTACCACGACATGGGACTCATCGGCGGCATCCTCACGCCGCTGTACGCGACGTTCCACGCGGCGTTGATGTCGCCGCTGACGATGCTGAAGAACCCGCGCGTGTGGCTGGAGGCCGTCACCCGCTACAAGGGCACGGTCAGCGGAGGGCCGAACTTCGCGTTCGACCTGTGCGTGCGGCGCATCCCCGCGGAGGAGCGGCAGTCGCTGGACCTGAGCTCGTGGCGGGTGGCGTTCACCGGCGCGGAGCCCATCCGTCCGGCGACGTTGGATCGCTTCGAGGCGGCCTTCGGGCCGCACGGCTTCCGGCGCGAGTTCTTCTACCCGTGCTACGGCCTGGCGGAGGCGACGCTGCTGGTGTCGGGCGGGCGGGTGGAGGCGCCGCCGGTGCGGTGCGCGCTGGACGCGCCCGCGCTGGAGCAGCGCCGCGCCGTGCTGGTGGACGCGGCGAAGCCGGAGGCGCGTCTGCTGGTCGGCTGCGGCGAGGTGCGCCCGGGACATCCCGTGGCCATCGTGGATCCGCGGACGCGCGAGGCGTGCGCGCCCGGCGGCGTGGGAGAGATCTGGGTGCGCGGCCCCAGCGTGGCGCTGGGCTACTGGCGCAAGCCGGACGCGACGGTGGAGGCGTTCCAGGCGCGCGTGAAGGGCAGCGATGAAGGCCCGTTCCTGCGCACGGGAGACCTGGGCTTCATGCGGGATGGCGAGGTGTTCGTCACCGGCCGGGCCAAGGACCTGATCATCATCCGGGGCCGCAACCACTACCCGCAGGACATCGAGCAGACGGTGGAGGAGAGCCACCCGGCGCTGCGAGCCGGGAGCGTCGCGGCGGTGTCGCTGGAGGTGGCGGGGGAGGAGCGCCTGGTGGTGGTGCAGGAGATCGACCTGCGCAAGGCGGGCAACCTGCGCAAGCAGGTGGACATGGCCGAAGCGGCGGTGAAGGAGATCCGCCAGCGCGTCGCCGAGCGGCACGAGGTGCAGGTGCACGCCGTGGCGTTGATCGAGCCGGGCAGCATCCCGAAGACCTCCAGCGGGAAGATCCAGCGGCACGCGTGCAAGGCGGGGTTCCTCGCGGACGACCTGCGCACGGTGTTGGTGTGGCGGGAGCCGGGCTTCGACGAAGCCGAGGAGCAGGAAGCCGAAGCATTGGCTGAACCGGCCGCGGCGCCGGTCCGGGACGACCTACCGGAGCCCGTGAGGGCCACGCTGGCGTGGTTGGTGGAGCGAGTGGCGGCGCAGTTGCGGGTGCCGGCGAAGACGGTGGATCCACGCGAGCCCATCACGCGGTACGGGCTGGATTCGCTGAGCGCGGTGGAGTTGGCGCACGCGGTGGAGAAGGGCCTGGGGATCGCGCTGCCCATGGAGCTGCTGCTCCAGGGGCCGAGCCTCTTGGATCTGGCCCAGCGGATCACGGCCTCGAAGCAGGACGCGCCGAAGGCGGCGGTGCTCGCGCCGAGGTCTCGGGGGGCCACGCAGCCGCTTTCATTCGCGCAGCAGCGCTTGTGGTTCCTGGACCGCCTGGAGCAGGGAAGCGCGCTCTACAGCGTGCCGGGCGCGGTGCGGCTGGACGGCGCGCTGGACGAGGAGGCGATGCGGCGCAGCTTGGAGGAGATCGTTCGCAGGCACGAGTCGCTGCGCACGACGTTCCGCGAGGAGAACGGTCAGGCGGTGCAGCTCATCCATCCGGCGAAGGCCTTCGAGCTGCCGGTCGTGGACCTGACGGGACACGCGGAGGCGTCGCGCGAGGCGGAGGCGCGGCGGTGCGCGGATGAAGAGACCGTGCGTCCGTTCGACCTGGGCGTGGGGCCGTTGGTGCGCGCACGCCTGCTGAAGCTGGGCGAGGCGAAGCACGTGTTGCTGGTGACGATGCACCACATCGTCTCCGACGGTTGGTCCCTGGGCGTGCTCGTGCGCGAGGTCGCCGCGCTCTACGACGCGTTCCGAGTGGGACGGGGTTCACCTCTGCCCGAGCTGCGGGTGCAGTACGCGGACTTCGCGGAGTGGCAGCGGGAGTGGCTGCTGGGCGGAGTGCTGGAGAAGCAGGTGGGGTACTGGAAGCAGCGGCTGTCCGGGGCACCGGCGGTGCTGGAGCTGCCGACGGACTT
>NZ_VKLU01000025.1:0-58583 GCF_007352635.1 Corallococcus sp. Z5C101001 | reverse complement strand
CTGCGCTTCCTCACCCAGCACCGCGTCGAACGGCTCTTCCTCCCCTTCGTCGCGCTCCAATCCCTGGCCGACGCGGCACGCACCGCCACGGAGCTTCCCCCTCTCAACGAGGTCATCACCGCGGGTGAGCAGCTTCAGGTGACTCCCGCGCTCGTCTCCTTCTTCGAGCGACTTCCAGGATGCGTCCTCGAGAACCAGTACGGCCCCTCGGAGACCCACGCCGCCAGCGCATGGCGCGCATCCGGGTCTCCCTCTTCCTGGCCCCCGCTGCCTCCCGTCGGAACGCCGCTGACCAACGTCCAGTGTTACGTCCTCGACGTGCGCGGCGGCCCCTGCCCTATCGGAGTCCCAGGGGAGCTGTTCATCGGCGGTGAAGGGCTCGCGCACGGCTACCACGCTCGCCCGGACCTGACCGCCGAACGCTTCATCCCCTCCCCCTTCAGCTCCACGCCGGGGGCTCGCCTCTACCGCACGGGCGACAAGGCGCGCTGGCTCGCGGATGGGCAACTGGAGTTCCTGGGCCGCCTCGACGGCCAGGTGAAGCTGCGCGGCTTCCGCGTCGAGCTGGGCGAAGTGGAAGCCGCCCTCCGCGCCCTCCCTGGCGTCCGCGACGTCGTCGCCCTTGTCCGCGAGGACACCCCGGGCTCCAGGCGGCTCGTGGCCTACGTCGTCCACCCCGAAGCCTCCTTCTCACCCGAGGCGCTTCGCCACGCCCTCGCCCGGCGACTGCCCGAGTACATGCTGCCCTCCGCGCTCGTGCGCATGGACCTCCTCCCCCTCACCCCCAGCGGGAAGGTGAACCGCAACGGGCTGCCCGTACCGACGGAAGAAGCCATTCCCAGCACCACCTATGTGGCCCCGGTCTCCGCCGTGGAGAAGCTCATCGCGGACATCTGGGCGCCCTTGCTGGGCGTGGCGCGCGTGGGCACGCAGGACCACTTCTTCGAGCTGGGCGGTCACTCGCTGCTCGCGACCCAGGTGGCCTCCCGGCTGCGTGAATCGCTCCAGATGGAGTTGCCGGTGCGCATGCTCTTCGAGGCCCCGACGCTCGCGGAGCTGGCCGCGCGCATCGAAGCCCTGCGCCAGGAAGCCCGTCCCCGCCAGGCCCCGCCCCTGGTGCGGGTGGAGGCCGGCGAGTGCGCGCCCCAGTCATTCCCCCAGCAGCGACTGTGGTTCATCGACACGCTCACGCCCGGGGGGTTCGCGTTCAGCTTCCCGCTGTTCATCCGGTGCAAGGGGCCGCTCGACGTGGCCGCGCTGGAGCGCTCGCTCTCGGCGCTCATCGACCGCCACGAAGCCCTGCGCACGGTGTTCGCGGAGGTGGACGGCCAGCCCGTGCAGCGCGTCCTGCCCGAAGTCCCCTTCACCCTCGCCTTCGAGCGGCTGGACGATACACCTCCCCAGGAACGTGACGCCGCCCTCCGCCAGCGGGCCGAACAGCGCATGCGCCACGTCTTCAATCTGCGCACCGGGCCTCTGCTGACGGCGACGCTGGTGCGGCTGGACGCGGAGGATCACGCGCTGCTGCTGCTCATGCATCACATCATCACGGACGGCTGGTCCGCGGAGGTCCTGGGCCGCGAGCTGGGCGTGCTCTACGACGCGGCCACCCGAGGCCAGCCACCCCAACTGCCGCCCCTGCCCCTGCGGTACACGGACTACTCCCGCTGGCAGCGCGCGGCGTTGCAGGCGGACCTGCTCCGCGCGCAGCTCGCGTGGTGGAAGCAGCACCTGGATGGAGCCCCACACGCGCTGGAGCTCCCCACCGACCGGCCCCGTCCTCCCGTCCAGTCCCAGACGGGCGCGGCGTTCCTCATGCGCGTGCCCGCCGCGGTGGATGCGGCCGTGCGCGAGCTATGCCATCAGCAAGGCGTCACGTCGTTCATGGCGCTGCTGGCGGGCTTCCAGGCCCTGCTGTCGCGCTACAGCGGACAGGAGGACGTGGTGGTCGGCTCGCCCATCTCCGGGCGGAACCACCGAGAGCTGGAGGGCCTCATCGGCTTCTTCGTCAACGCCCTGCCCCTGCGCGTGAAGGTGTCTGGCGATGAGGGCTTCCAGTCCCTCCTGGCCCGCGTGCGCGAGACCTGCCTGGGCGCGTACGCCCACCAGGAGCTGCCGTTCGAGCAGTTGGTGGACGCCCTCCAACCTCCCCGCGACCTGAGCCGCACGCCTGTGTTCCAGGCCGTGTTCGCGCTCTACAAGGACTTCCCCGCCATCCCCCTGCGCGGGCTGGAGACCGCGCCGGTGCCCTTCGAGCCAGGACTCGCGAAGCACGACCTCACGCTCTTCGTGCGCGAATCCGCCATCGGGCTGGTGACGCACTGGGAATACAACACCGCCCTCTTCGACGAGGCGACGGTGGAGCGCATGGCCGGGCACTACGTGCGCCTGCTGGAGCAGGTGACGCGAAGCCCGGAGCGTCCGGTCTCGTCGCTCCCGCTGCTCTCGCAGGTGGAGCGCCACCAGCTCCTGGTCTCATGGAACGACACCGCGCTCGACGTGCCCCGCGACATGAACGTCCCGACGCGCATCGCGGAGCAGGCGCGGCTCCGGCCCGACGCGCTCGCGCTGTCTGGCGACCGCCAACAGCTGTCTTTCGGAACGATGGAGGCGAAGGCGAACCAGCTCGCGCACCTGCTGCGCCAGGAGGGAGTGAGGCCGGAGACACGGGTCGCCCTGTGCATGGACCGCACGCCCGGTTACGTGTGGGGCGCGCTGGGCATCCTCAAGGCGGGCGGGGCCTACCTGCCCATGGACCTGGCGTGGCCCGAGGCGTGGTGGCGGCACGTGCTGGCGGACAGCGGGGCCCCCATCGTCATCACCCGACGGGCGTTCGCGCCCCGCTTCGAGGACAGTGGGGTGCGCGTGCTCTGCCTGGACTCGGAGCCCGCGCTGGAGACGCAGCCGGACACCGCGCCAGACGTGCCGCTGGACGCGCGAGCGCTCGCGTACGTCATCTACACGTCGGGCAGCACGGGCCGGCCCAAGGGCGTGATGGTGGCGCATGGAGCCCTGGACAACCTCGTCGCGGGATTCCACGCCGAAGCAGGGATCACTCCGGTGGACCGGTCCTCGGTCGTGATGGGGCTCGCGTTCGACGCGGCCGTCATTGAACTCTGGCCGCCCCTCGCCCATGGCGCCAGCCTCCACCTGCCCCCGGAGGAGGTGCGCACGGAGCCAGCGCGGCTGGTGCGGTGGTTCGCGAAGGAGGGAATCACGCTCGCGCAACTGCCCACGCCCATGGCGGAGGCCGCGCTGGAGCAGCCCTGGCCCACGGGGATGCCCCTGCGCCGAGCGCACATCGGGGGTGACGTGCTGCACCGCCGTCCGGGGCCCTCCGTGCCTGGCCAATGGCTCAACTGCTACGGCCCCACGGAGAACACCGTCATCTCCACCTCCGGCGTCGTGGAGTCCGAAGCGCCGGACGGCGTGCTCCCCTCCATCGGCGGTCCGGTGCCCAACGTGCGGGCATACGTGCTGGATGGCGCGGGGCAACCCGTGCCCGCCGGGCTGTGGGGTGGGCTCGCGTTGGGTGGCGCCAGCATGGCGCGCGGCTACCTGGGCCAGCCCGCGCTCACAGCGGAGCGGTTCAGACCGGATCCGTTCTCGGGCGAGCCGGGCGCGCGCGTGTATCACACGGGCGATGTGGTGCGCTGGCTCGCGGACGGCACGCTGGAGTTCAGGGGCCGCGCCGATTCGCAGGTGAAGGTACGGGGCTTCCGCATCGAACTGGGCGAGGTGGAAGCGGCGCTGCTCGCCCAGCCGCAGGTGAAGGAGGCCGTGGCGAGCGTGCGTGCGGACATGCCCGGGCAGCGGCGACTGGTCGCGTACGTGGTGCTCCGCGAAGGCGCCACGCTCGAGGTGGACACGCTGCGGGCCACCCTGCGCCGGTGGCTCGCGGAGCACGCGGTGCCCTCCGCCTTCGTGGTGCTGGAACGGATACCGCTCACCGTGAACGGCAAGGCGGACCGCAAGGCCCTCCCCGCGCCGGACATGCACCGGCCCGACCTGAGCGAGGGCTACCGCATCCCGGAGGCCGGGCTCGAGCAGACGCTGGCGACGCTGTGGGCGCAAGTGCTGGGCCTGGAGCGGGTGGGCGCGAGCGACAACTTCTTCGACCTGGGTGGCAACTCGCTCCTGCTCCAAGCCGTCCACGCGAAGCTCGCGCCCTGGGTGGGTCGCGAGGTCCCGCTGGTGACGCTCTTCCAGTACCCCACGGTGCGCGCCCTCGCAGGACACCTGTCATCGCCCACCGACGCACCGCCCGCCGCATCCGCGCCCGACACGGGAGCCCAGCGAAGGGAGAACATGCGGCGAATGGCGCAGCGGCGAGGGCGGCCCGGCGCTGGCTGAGCCGGGTCGTCCGCTCATGAGGTTTGAAGGAAGGGGAACCAGATCCCCCGCCAGGTGACCACGCCGATGTTGGGGAGGACATGGTTGTCTTCAAGCGTTCTCACATCCACGTCCTCGGTGATGCGCGCGAAGGGCGGCAGAGGTATCCCCGGGAAGAGCTGCTCCTGGATGAGCCCGCGGGCATCGTCCAAGGAATAGGCGGTCACGCCGCAGCCCATGCCCAGCCCCCGCTGGCTCACGACGGCCTCCTTGGGGAATTCGATCCAATAGCGATGGAGGAGCGCTGACATGAAGGCCCTCCTTCAGGGAAGCAATGCCGCGAGCCGGGCCCCCAGGCCCGCGGCGTTCTCGCCGGTGAGCATCGACAGGTGATCACCCGGCACCGTCTCCACCCGGACCACCGCCCCTGAGTCCAACCACTCGAGTTCCACATGTCTTGGCATGTGCTCGATGACGGTCGCCGCGCGGAAGAACTGAAGGGTGCCCCCCTCGAAGCGAGGCATCCGGTATTCGCGAAGGGCCGTCATGTTCGCCTCCCAGACCGTCACGTAGCGCCGCTGCTGCTCGGGATCCATGGCAGCCGGCTCCCCGGCGAGGCCGACACCGCCCGCCCGGGCCTTCTGGACATCGCCGGGCCCCGGCGTGTCGAGCATCGCGCACAGCGGCACCTCATGGCCCTCCACCATCAACCGGCGCGCCATTTCGTAGACGACCGCGCCACCGAACGACGCGCCCACGAGGAGATAGGGACCCGCTGGCTGCAACGCGCGCAGGCCCTCCAGGTAGGCGGTCGCCATCGCGTCGACGGACGTGTGCAGCGGCCCGTCCGCCTCCAGGCCCCGCGCCTCGAAGGCATACGCCGTCCGGTCCACGTCGATGGCCTGCGCGAGCTCGCGATAGAACACGGCCTGCCCCCCCGCCGCGTGCACGAAGAAGAGCGGGGGCCCGCGCGAGCCCTGCTGGAGCAACGCCACCCCCGGCGGCAGGGATGGGGCCTCCTCGCGCCCTCCCAGCTTCCGGGCCAACAACTCCACCGTGGGCGCGGTCAGCATCTCCTTCAGCGCGAGCTGCTGGCCGAAGCGCTCGGAGATCATCGCCAGCAGGCGGAGCGCGATCAGCGAGTCCCCGCCCAGCGCGAAGAAGTCATCGTGAATGCCCACGTCCTGGATCCGGAACACCTGCTGGAAGCACTCGACGAGCCTCCGCTCCGTCCCATCACGAGGCGCCACACGCTCACCTCGCCGGGGACCGCGCTCTCGCGGGGAAGCCCCCGGCGCCCGCGACCAGCTCGTCTGGACTGCCGGAGCAGGGCCCCCTGCCCCCGGGCGTCGCGCGTCCAGCGGGACATCGTTCAGGCTGTAGTGCTCGCGGTCGAAGCTGTAGGTCGGCAGCTCCACGCGCCGGCGCCGCTCGCCCTCCCGAAGGCGCTCCCAGTCCATGTCCACTCCCGCGGCCCAGGCCTCGCCTTGCGCGGACAGGGCGCTCACGGGGGCATCCCCCTTCGTGGGCAGCGTGGCCAGCGCGGGCTGCGTCTTGCGCGCGGGGTGCTGCCGGGCCAGCGCGGTCAACGTCGTGCCGGGCCCCACTTCGATCAAGGCCCGGTCGCCCGACTCCAGCAGGCAGCCCAGCGCCTCCGAGAATCGGACCGTGTGCCGCAGGTGCCGGACCCAGTAGTCCGGCGACGTCGCCTCGCGCGCCTGCAACCACCGGCCGGTGAGGCTGGACACGACAGGCAGCGTGGGCTCGCGGAGCTTCACCCGGCCCACCTCGCGCGCGAAGTCCTCCAGGAACGGCTCCAGCATCGAGGAGTGCGCGGCACGCGAGTAGCGCACCCGCTTGTGCTCGATGCCCCGCGCCGTCAGCGTCCGTTCGGCGGCGTCCAGGGCCCGCAGCGGCCCGGAGAGGACACAGGTCTGAGGTCCGTTGATGGCCGCCACCGACACGCCCGGGCCCACGAGCGCCTCCACCTGCTCCACCGGCGCGAGCACGGACAGCATGCCGCCCGCGGGCATCGCCTCCATCAGCTGGCCCCGGGCGACGACGAGCCCCAGCGCCTCCTCCAATGTGAACACCCCCGCGAGGCACGCGGCCACGTACTCGCCCAGCGAGTGCCCCAGCAGCGCCTGCGGCTTCACGCCCCACGACAGCCACAGCTGGGCGAGCGCCCAGTCGCACACGAACAACGCGGGCTGGGACCACCACGGCCGGTCCAGTTCGGCGGACGCGGCGTCGAACCGCTCGGGGCCCGCGAACATCACCTCCCGCGGGTCCCCACCCAGGGGACCGCGAAGCCACTCCGCGCAGGTATCGATGGCCACACGGAACGCGGGCTCGCGGAGGAAGGACTCGCCCATGTTCACCCGCTGCGCGCCGCCCCCCGGGAACAGGAAGGCCACCCCGCGCGACTCCCCCACCTCGAGGACGGTGCGCACCCGAGAGGACGCGTCCGCCCCCCGCGCCCCTTCCAGCAGCGCCGCGGCCTCCTCGGGCTGACCGGCCACGACGAAGCGACGCCAGGGGAAGCGCGCACGTCCCACCTGGAGCGTGTGCGCGGCATCCGCGAGCCAGCCGGGAGCCCCGCCCGGGCCCGCCTCCTCGCGCAGCCGCTCCGCGAGCGCCGCGGTCATCCGCTCCAGCGCCCCCTCCGTCTTCGCGGACAGCAGCAGCAGCTCCTCCCCACGCCTGGGCGGATCCGCCTCGGGGAGGGCGGGCGCCTCCTGCAACACCACGTGCGCGTTGGTGCCGCCAATCCCCAGCGCGGTCACTCCGGCGCGCAGCGGCCGGGGCCCGTCCCACGCACGCGGGCTCGACACGACCCGGAAGGGGCTCTCCTCCAGCTCCAGCATCGGATGCGGCGCCGTGAAGTTCAGCGTGGGCGGGAGCGTCCGGTGCTCCAGTGACAGCACCGTCTTGATGACTCCAGCCACGCCCGCGGCCGAGTCCAGGTGGCCGAAGTTGCTCTTCACCGCGCCCAGGCCGCAGGCCCCCCGGGGGGCACCCTGGAACGCCTGCTTGAGCGCCGCGACCTCGATGGGGTCTCCCAGCGCCGTCGCCGTCCCGTGCGCCTCCACGTAGGAGACCTCCGCGGGAGACACGCCCGCCACCGACAGGGCTTCCCGGATCACCTCCGACTGCCCGTGGACCGACGGCGCCGCGAACCCCGTCTTCCCTCCACCGTCGTTGTTCACCGCCGTGCCGAGCACGATGGCGCGGATGGGGTCGCGGTCCGCCAGCGCGTCCGCCAGCCGCTTGAGCACCAGCACCGCCACGCCATTGCCCACCACCGTGCCCGCCGCATGCACGTCGAAAGGCCGGCAGCGCCCCTCCGGCGACAGGATGCCGCCCTGCTGGGCACGGTGCGCCGCCACCTGCGGCGTCCGGATGGACGAGCCCCCCGCGAGCGCCATGTCGCACTCCCCCGCGAGCAGGGACTGACTGGCCAGATGCAGCGCCACGAGCGACGTGGAGCACGCCGACTGCACCGTCATCGCCGGGCCCGTCAGGTCCAGCTCGTACGAGACCCGCGTGGCCAGGAAGTCCCCCGACAGCCCCACTGACGAAACCAGCCCCGCGGAGACGTCCCGCCCCCCATAGGTCGTGAAGCCCGCCCCCGCGTACACCGCCACGCGCATGGGCCGGCCCCGAGGGCCGTACCCCGCGGACTCCATCGCGGCCCACGCGCACTCCAGGAACGCCCGGTGCTGGGGATCCGTCTGCTCCGCCTCGCTCCGGGAGTACCCGAAGAAGGCCGCGTCGAACCCCTCCGGATCCGCCACCTCCCCCGCCGCGGTGATCCACCCGTCCCCTTGCGGCAGTCCCGCCCGCGCGCGCCCCGCCGCGTCCAGCCGGGTGATGGACTCCACCCCACCCGCCAAGTTGCGCCAGAACTGGCGGGCGTCCTCCGCCCCTGGAAAGCGCAGGGCCAGCCCCACCACCGCCACCGCCATGGGCACGCCGTCCGCGCCCACCTCGTTCGCGTCGTCCATGCCCCCAAGCCTGCCAGGGAATTCCGGAAACATGGGGATGACGGAGACCTCTGGACGCGGTAATTCTTCTTTTCTCAGTTTTCGGCCAATCCGCCCGGGAAGAGGAGTCCGCCATGAGCACGCAGAGCGCATCCCCCACGCCGATGGAGGCGAGGCTGGCCGGCTACTGGCAGGAGCTGCTGGGCGTGGACGCGGTGCGTCCGGAGGACCACTTCCTGGAGGTGGGTGGCAACTCGCTGCTGGCGACGATGCTGGCCAACCGCATCGAGGACGACCTGGGGCTCCAGGTGGGGATGGTGGACCTGTTCAACACGCTGAGCGCGGTGGCGGCCGTCTGCGAGCGGCTCCAGCAGGAGTCCCCGGCCACCGGATGACCGGCGTGGCCGGGAGCCAACGGGCCGGGCGGGTGGACGGGGCTTGCCTCTTTTCCGCCTCCCCCCGGTTGGGCTAGCAGGGAGGCCATGCCCATCCTCGCCCTCGTCCGTCATGGTCAGTCCCTCTGGAACCACGAGAATCGCTTCACCGGCTTCGTGGACGTGCCCCTCACCGAGCAGGGCCGCGGCGAAGCCCGCAAGGCGGCCGACGCCCTGAAGGGCCTGAAGTTCGACGTCGCCTACACCTCCGCGCTCAGCCGCGCGCAGGAGACGCTGTCCATCCTGCTGGACACGCTGGGCCAGCGCCCGCCGGTCATCCGCGACGCGGCCCTCAACGAGCGCCACTACGGCGACCTCCAGGGCCTCAACAAGGCGGACGCGGCCAAGGAGTTCGGCGAGAAGCAGGTCCACGTCTGGCGCCGCTCCTTCGACGTGCCGCCCCCCAACGGCGAGTCCCTGGAGATGACCGCGAAGCGCGTGCTGCCCTTCTACGACCGCGCCATCGCGGGCGACCTGCGCCAGGGCAAGAACGTGCTCGTCGTGGCGCATGGCAACTCCAACCGCTCGCTGGTGATGCGCCTGGACAAGCTGTCCGGTGAGACGGTGGTGGGGCTGGAGCTGGCCACGGGCGTGCCCCTCGTCTACGAGATTGGCGCCGACGGGCAGGTCGTCTCCAAGCGCGGCGCGACGCCCTGACGCCTCCCGCCGGGGGTCCGGGGCCGGCAAGGATGCGTCAATGGGGGGTTGAATGCCTGGCCCTTCGTCCCGTCAGATGGGGCGAAGGACGAACACCCCCAAGGATGCACACCATGAAGGCCCTGACCCTCGCTGTCGCGCTGCTCACCTCCGCCGCATCGCTCGCCCAGACCGCGCCTCGCCCGGAGGACAGCGTCAACGCCGCGGCCTCCGAGCTGCGCCGCGCGCCGCCCCCCGGCCACTCGACGCCGCGCCCGGTGCCGCAGCCCTCGCGCAACCTGGCCATCATCGACCGCGAGCAGATGGAGCGCCGCATCGACCGGCTGGAGAACGCGCTGCGCGACGCGATGTCCCGCACGCGTGACAACAAGGGCCGCGAGGGCATCCGCGCCGCGATGGAGGAGCTGGACAAGCTGAGCGAGTACATCGACGACGCCGCGCCCTACGGCACGGGCCTGCCGCCGCCGGGCAACATCCCGCTCCCGCCGGCGCCGCCGCCCCCGCCGCGTCCCGTCGCGGAGGCGCAGTTCCGCAGCATCTCCCAGGCGATGATCCGCGAGTCCAGCTCGCGCGAGAAGCTGCGCATCCTCTCGCAGGTGGCGCCGAACGAGAACTTCCTCGTGTCACACGTGCTGAGCCTGCTGGAGCAGTTCTCCTTCTCCAGCGACAAGCTGGAGGTGGTGCGCCTCATGCGGCCCACGCTGTTGGATCCGCAGAACGGCTACCAGCTGTACCAGGCGTTCGCGTTCTCCAGCGACAAGGCGAAGCTGCAGACCATCCTGGATAGCGGCGGGCGCTACTAGGCCATCCGCCTCACCTGGAGAGCGCGGCCCAGATGGACCGCGCCTCCGGGGAATCCGCCGTACCGTGCATGCTCGCGATGACGTGGCCCCGAGCATCGAGCGCCAGGACATAGGGCGTATGGCTGGGAGCAAGGTCCAGCACCTTGCCCATGTCGCCGTTCTTGTCGAGCCAGGTGTCCTTCCAGTAGGCCCGGGGCACCTGCTCCTTCGCCTTGCCGCGCGCGGTGCCCTCGCTGACGAAGAACGGCAGATGGAGGGTGATGAGCGACTGGCGGTGCACGGACTTCGGCATCCGCCGGTCCGCTTCCGCGAACCACTGCCGCATCCCGGCGCCCGCGTCCTTGTCGGTGATGATGACCACCAGGGCGGGCCGCCCCTTCAGCTCGTCGCTCGCGTGCGGGCCGGAGGTCAGGTCGCGCGCGGAGAACTCCGGAAGGGGCGCTCCCCGCGCAGGCAGGGCGAACGCCGAGGGCGACGCCAGCAGCATCCCAGCCAGCCCTGCCGCCGTGATGAGGGGACGTCCCCGCCGCGAGAGTCTGGGATGGCATGACATGGCAGGAGAGATGTCCACGCGGGCGCCGGTTCCCTAGCGGCCAGAGTGCCTGGGCCCGTCAGGCCGCCTGCCTTCCTGGGGAATCCGCTAGGGTCGCTGCACCCCTTCCCCCGGGAGTCCCCATGCGAAGTGTCCCCCTCGCGCTGCTCCTGCTGCCCCTCACGGCCAGCGCCGCGCAGAAGAGCGTCTCCTCCGTGGACGGCCTCCAGGCCGCGCTCGCCACCGCGAAGGCCGGAGACGACATCGTCCTGGAGGACGGCACGTACACCGTCAACGCGAACCTGGGCTGCTCCGCGGAGGGGACCCAGGACCAGCCCATCACGGTACGCGCGCGCAACCGCCACGCGGCGCTCATCCGCTTCAACGCGGTGGAGGGGTTCAAGGTGTCGGGCCGGTACTGGACCTTCGACAGCCTCACGGTGGAGGGCATCTGCGCGCGCGACGAGGACTGCGAGCACGCCTTCCACGTCACCGGCCACGCGGAGGGGTTCGTCCTGCGCGACAGCCGCGTGCGCGACTTCAACGCGCAGCTCAAGGTGAACGCGGCGAAGAACGCCAGCGGCGTCTGGGAGATGCCCCACCGGGGCCTCATCGAACGCAATGAAATCCACGACACGCACGCGCGGGCGACCGCCACGCCGGTCACCAAGCTGAACATCGACACCGGTGACGACTGGGTGGTCCGCGACAACGACCTGCATGACTTCTCCAAGCAAGGCGGCATCGCCTATGGCGCCTTCATGAAGAGCGGCGGCAAGCGGGGCCTCTTCGAGCGCAACCGCGTGGTGTGCGTGAAGGACTCGCCCGGGGGAGACACGCGCATCGGGCTGTCCTTCGGCGGAGGTGGCACGGCTCCGGAGTTCTGCGCGCCGGCCTTCGACGCGTCCGTGCCGTGCACGCCGGAGCACTCGGACGGAGTGCTGCGCAACAACATCGTCGCGAACTGCTCGGACGTCGCCGTCTATCTGAACAAGGCCGCGAACACGCGAGTGCTGTTCAACACGTTCATTGGCACCACGGGCGTGGACTTCCGCTTCGCGGCCACCACGGGCGAGGCCCACGGCAACGTGCTGTCGTCCGCCATCCGCACCCGCGACGGCGCCAGCTTCACGGCGGGCACGAACCGGGCGAACGTGGACACCGCCACCTGGACGTCCTGGTACGTGGCACCGCTCCAGGGGGACCTGACGCGAAAGGGCGACGTGTCCTCGCTGATCGGCGCGGGCACGAGGAACGCCCTGGTGACGGATGACTTCTGCGCGCGGCCCCGGCCCACGGTGGCCGCGTCCACGCTGGGCGCGCTGGAGCACTCGCTGGGGGACTGCACGACGGGCACGGCCGACGCGGGCACCGGCGGCGACGCGGGCACCGGCGTGGATGCGGGCACCGGCGTGGATGCGGGCACCGGCGCGGACGCAGGCACGGCCGACGCGGGCACCGGCGCGGATGCGGGCGTCGCGGATGGAGGGACGGGGCCCGTGAAGGACCTGGAGGTCGAGGGCGGCTGCAGCACCAGCTCCGGGCTGCTGCTTCCCGCCCTGCTCATGCTCCTGCCGCTGGCCTCGCGTCGGCGCTCGCGTCCCACGCGTCAGTGACGCGGGGGCGGGCCCCACGCAGCCATGAGGACAGGCGCGGGCACCGGCCCCGCGAGGAGCCGGCCTCTTCACCGCGCCCGTCACTGGAACGGGCGCTCAGAACGCGGTGGAGACGAACAGGCCCGGGCGGATGGCCAGGATGCCGCCCACGATGAACGCCAGCGACACCAGGGTGCCCACCAGCGGCAGCACGTAGCCCGGCGGCGTCCGGCGGCGGTTCGCGGACAAGGGGCCCTGGATGGCCCCCACCGCGAGCACCATCATCACGATGTGGCCGATGAGCGCCGGGTAGTACCCGCGCGTCACGAGCACCAGGATGCCCACCAGCATCTGCAACTGCACGAAGCCGGAGTAGGACGCGCCGATGATGCGCCCCACCTTGTCGAACGGCCGCTTCGTGGCGACCGCGAACGCGAAGTACGCGAGCGCGATGACGCCGGACAGCAGCACCAGGTAGCGAAGGCCCGAGTGGAGATGGAAGAAGAAGGTCATGGGCTGGAGGATCTAGCACCCGCGGGGTGGGACGCGACGTTTCACGCTACGACGGATCCGGCTTGGGCGTGCGTTTCGTGCTGGGGGGCAGGGGCGGCGCGGCGATGCGCTCCGTGGGCGGGAGCTCCCCGGTCAGGCTCTTCAGGAAGGCCACCAGGTCGTCCACCTCCCCGTCCTTCAGCGTGCGCCCCAGCTGGTAGCGGCCCATCAGGCGCACCATCGAGGGCAGGTCCTTCACGCTGCCGTCGTGCAGGTAGGGCGCGGTCTTCTCCACGTTGCGCAGGGTGGGCACGCGGAAGTAGCCCCGGTCGTCCTCGTTCTTCGTCGCGTCGAAGCGGCCCGCGTCGGTGAGGTTCGGATACGCCTCCACCAACCCCAGCTTCTGGAACGACGCGCCGCCCACCGCCGGGCCGTTGTGGCAGGTGGTGCAGCCGGTGGTGACGAAGGCCTCCAGGCCGCGCTGCTCCTGCGCGGTGAGGGCGGCGTGCTCGCCCGAGAGGAAGCGGTCGAAGCGCGAGGGCGTGGTGAGCGTGCGCTCGAAGGCGGCCAGGGCCCGGGCCGCGTGGGCCAGCGTCACCGGCCGGGCCTCCTTGGGGAAGGCGGCGCGGAAGCGCGCGGTGTACTCGGGCATGGAGGAGAGCGTGACCTCGACGCGCTTCGCGTCCGGCATGGCCATCTCCACCGGGTTCATCATCGGGCCTTCGGCCTGGGCCTCCAGCGTCGCGGCGCGGCCATCCCAGAACTGCGCGATGTGCCGGGCCGCGTTGTAGACGGTGGGCGAGTTGCGGCTGCCCTTCTGCCCCCGGTGGCCGTCCGACAGCGCCTTGTTGTCCACGCCGAAGGTGTCGAGCCCATGGCAGCTGTTGCAGGACACGTCGTGGTTCTTCGACAGCCGGGGCTCATGGAAGAGCATGCGCCCCAGGGCCACCTGCGCCTCGGTGTCCACGGGCAGCGGCGCTTCCCCGCGCGGCGCCTGGAAGAAGTGCGAGGCCAGCTTCGCCACCGCCGCGGCGTCCGGCGCCGCGGGCTTCACCGCGGGCGCCTCCGGCGCGGTCGGCGTCACGGGCGGGGCCTCGCGGGCTTCAGGAGCGCGCTCACAGCCGGGGAGCGGGCCCAGGCCCATGACGGAGAACGTGAGGCCAAGGAGCAGTCGATTTCGCAGCACGTGGGGAGCCTTCCGCGAGCGACACACAGCGGGGCGCACCGTACCAGCGCCCTGGCGGGTGGGCGCCGGGGCAAATCGCCGCACCCACCCTCCTGGCTTTCCCATTCCATCAGTCCAGCAACGCCTGCCCGGGCAGCGGCCCGGCGGACAGAGGGCGCTTCCCTGCGGAACACCCCTGGCGCCGCTACCCCTTGTCCATCACGGTGCCGGCGACGACAGGCCGGGCGCTCGGAGCGGCGCATCCGCCTGGAAGCGGTGCGCCTCGGAGGACGACGGATGCAGGACGACGACACGGGCGACAAGGGGCGCGAGGTGGAGGTGCTCGTCTGCCGCAAGTGCCTGACGAAGAGCGCCCGGGGTGGCGGTCAGGACCTGCCGCGCTGGCTCCAGGGCGAGCTGGCCGGGCGCGGACTCGGGGGACAGGTGCGCGTCATGCCCACCGGATGCATGAACCAGTGCCCGCGCGGGCAGGTCACCGTGCTCGTCTCCGACACCGATGATCCCGAAGGCCGCATGCTGCTCGTGGAGCCGCGCCTGCAGCGCGACCTGCTCCTGAAGTTCGTGGAGCGCCGCGCCCGTCCGGACGCGCCCGCGACCGCCGCGAGCGCTTCCGGCGACGCTGGGGGGCGGAGGCAGGAGCACCTCGGTGATGAAGCGGTCCACGAGGAACGCGGCCAGTAGCCCCGTGGCGGTGCCCGCCGTGTCCCACGCCAGGTCCTTCATGGAGAAGACCTTGCCGCGAGCGCGGTCGTACACCTCCTTGCCGACCCCCACGCCCAAGCCCAATCCCACGCCCGTGAGCGCCCGCGCGCCCGGCGAATCAAAGAGGACCGCGCCCGCGCCATAACCCACGCCCGTGACGGCCAGACACGCCGCGAAGTGCTTGGGCTTGTCACTGCCAAACCAGTCATCCCCTGACGCGGCATGGGCGGCAGGCGGGACGGCGAGGAGTCCGAGGGCGGCGGTGGCGAACGCGGTGCGAATGGACATGCATCCATCCTGTAGCATCCCCCTCGCGGGGTGCGACCTGGGCTGAGAGTGAAATCCGGGGTCTTTTCCGCGCCTGCCGACCCCCACGGTTGGTGCGTTTTGGAGACGAGGCCCGCGGGTGGGCTTATGCTCGGTGCCGCTTTGAACGGATTCGGCCCCGCGCTCAGCTTCCGGCAGACCCGGCACCCCGCGCTCGATGGCGCACGGGGTCTGGCGGTGCTCGCCATGGTGATGGGGCACACGCTGGATGCGCTGCTGGCGCCCGCGCTCCGCGACCACCCGTGGGTCCAGCAGTACTGGAAGCTGCGCGGCATCACCGCGCCGCTGTTCCTGCTGGTGAGCGGCTGGGCGGTGGTGATGGCGCTGGGCACGAAGCCGGGCGCGGCGAAGGACTCCTTCGGCCGCCGGTTCCGCCGGGCGCTCCTGCTGCTGTTCCTGGGCTACCTGCTGCACTGGCCGGGCTGGGGCGCGGTGCGCGACCTGGGCTTCTCCGACGCCATGCTGGGCAAGGTCTTCCAGTTCGACGCGCTCCAGTGCATTGGCGCGTCGCTGCTCCTGGGCGCCGTGGCGCTGGTCCTGACGCCGCACCAGGGCGCGCGGGCGCTGCTGCTGAGCGGACTGGCCGTGGGCATCCCGCTGGCGAGCGCCGTGCTGTGGCAGGCGGGCGCGCACCTCCCGGTGCCGGTGCAGCAGTTCATCGGCAATGGCGAGGGCAGCCGCTTCCCCTTCTTCCCCTGGGCGGGCTTCTTCTTCGCGGGCGCCTTCGCCGCCCACGGCCTGCACTTGTTGAAGCCGGGCCCGGCCCAGGGCTTCGCGCTGCTGGCGCTGGGTGGAGCGCTGCTGGGGGTCACCCACTGGGTCCCCGTCGAGTGGACGCCCACCAGCCCCACGATGGTGATGTACCGCGTGGCGCAGGGCCTGTTGGTGCTGGGGGCCGTGAACCTGCTGCCGCGGCGGCTGAGTGGCGCGCTGGCGCCGCTGGGGCGCCTCTCGCTGTGGATCTACGTGCTGCACCTGCCGGTGGTGTACGGCTGGGCGGACATCGCGGGCCTCTCGCAGCGCATCGGGCCCCGGCTGGGCATGGCGGCGGCGCTGGGCGTGTCCGTGGCCCTGCTGGCGGGCTGCTACCTCATCGCCCGGTTCGGGCGCTGGGTGCGCGAGCAGGCCCGGCCCTGGCGCTCCGGTTCGACGACGCTGGACGTCAGCAGCGCCCGCATGGGCCCGTAGGGCTCCGGCCTCAGCGCTCGGTGCCGGTGCGGGGCAGCTTCGCGGGCGGCTGGGTGGCGTTTCCACGGGCCACCAGCTCGCGCACCACGGACTCCAACGCGCTGATGCGCCGCCCAGCGCGGCCCCGGGCCCACGTCCCCACGTCCGGAGACTTGAGCAGCGCCACCGCCTGCTCCACGCCGCCCGCCTTGCCCTTGAGGGCCCGCGCCGCGGCGAGCCGCACGTTGCGCGCGGGCCTGCGCGACAGGCCCCCCGCCCAGAGCAGGTCCAGGGCGAACGTCGTCCACACCGTCAGCTCGTCCTCTGGCCGCAGGAACGCCTCGAAGCGCGCGAGCGCCTCCGCGCGCGGCTCACCGGCGAGCAGCGTCTCCTCCGGCAGCTCGACGTGCAGCGACGTGCTGTGCGCGAGCGGCTGCTCCGGCGCGATGACCGCCTCGAAGCGCTCCCCGGTGGTGAGGCGGCACGCGACCAGGTGCACCAGCTCCGGCGCGATGGCCGCCTCCAACGGGTGCGCGTTCGCCTCCGCGTAGAAGAGCACCAGCCGGTCCGCGGCCTCCGCCAGCGAGCGCAGCTCCAGCGGCGGCCGCCACTCGCTCTTGTAGAGCCGGCGGCGGCCGGGCCCCGTGCGCGACTCCTGCCGGTCCAGCTGCGTGTCCACCATGAACTCGAACGCCCCCAGCATGCGGTCGAAGTAGTCCGGCTTGCCCTCCAGCTGCCCCAGGATCTCCGCGACCGCCTCGATGGTGGAGACGCAGTGGTCGGCGGGCTCCGCGCGGATGCGGTAGTTGCTCGGGCGGCGCGGCACGAAGCCGATGCGCGGCAGCGCCGCGAGCACCGGGTTGCGCATCACCACCTTCTTCGCCTGCGGCCAGGTGCCATCCACGACGATGAGCGTCTCCGGCGGGTTCGCCTGGGCCTCCTCCACGGAGATGGCGTCCTCGCCGGGGAAGAGCACCGCGACGCGCTCCGGGCGGCGGGCCAGCTCCTCCAGCCGCGCGTGGCCGGTGAAGTCCACGCCCCGGTGCAGCTCCGAGTTGGGCAGCGACAGGTGGGCCATGCGCGCGGTGCCAATGGCCACGCGCCGCTCCCGGGGGTGCTGGAGGAACACCACGCGCGTGCGCGTCTGAAGCTGGGGGACGTGCGCGCAGTAGCACGCGCTCTCGGGACGCAGACACCGGATGCAGAAGGAACGCACGCCCGGCCCTTTATCACGGCCCCGCGGGGACGGGCCGGGAGCACGCGCCCCCCTCTCCTGGGGCCGCCCCCTCCCCTGCCCGCCCGGGAACGGCTAGATGGGGCCTACCGTGAACCTGCTCCTGCTCTTCGACGAGGACTTCCAGCCGGACGGCACCGCCCGGCTCACCGGGCGCCGCGCCCAGCACGCCCGCGAGGTCCTCAAGGCCGAAGCCGGCGAGTCCCTGCGCGTGGGCCGCCTGGACGGCCCCACCGGCGCGGGCGAGGTCCTGGAGAACGCCCCCGGCCTGCTCCACCTGCGCGTCACCCTGGACGAGGCCCCGCCCCCGCGCGCGGGCGTGGACCTGCTCCTGGCCATCCCCCGCCCCAAGGCGCTCAAGAAGGTGCTGCCCGCGGTGGCCTCCCTGGGCGTGGACCGGGTGGTGCTGGTGAACGCGGCCCGCGTGGAGAAGAGCTACTTCGACTCCAAGGTGCTCAACGAGGCCTTCGTGCGCGAGCTGCTCCACCAGGGTCTGGAGCAGGCCCGCGACACCCGCCCTCCCCAGGTGCTGGTGCGCGAGCGCTTCCGCCCCTTCGTCGAGGACGAGCTGGACACGGTCTTCGGCACGGAGGCCCTGCGCCTGCTGCCCCACCCTCCGGCCCGGCAGCCCCTCCAGGCCGCGGGCGTCGCGGGCGCCCGGCGCGTGGTGCTCGCCATTGGCCCGGACGGCGGCTGGGTGCCCTTCGAGGCCCAGCTGCTGGAGGCCCACGGCTTCCAGCCCTTCTCCCTGGGCCCCCGCATCCTGCGCGTGGAGACGGCGGTGCCCGTGCTCCTGGGTCAGGTGACGCTGCTCAAGGCGCCGGCGCCGTCGGAGCCCCGGGCGCAGGGGCCCCCTGCGCGCCGGGAGCCTCGTTCGCGGGCGCCGCCACCGCCGCCGGAGGCTGCGTCTTCTCCCACTCCTCCAGCGGCAGGGGCTCGATGACCTTGAGCGTGGACACGTCCACCTTCACGGGGCGCGGCTCCGTGCGCGTGTCGGCGGTGACGGTGAAGCCCAGGCGGTTGATTTCGTGCCCGTCCTCCGTCTCCAGCACGACGCGCCAGTCGCCCGGCTTGGGCGTGGTGCCCGGCTGCGCGTAGTAGCGGTAGCCGCCCTCCGTGCCGTTGCTGCTCACCGTGGCGAGGTAGCCATTGCCCAGCGCCGTCCAGCCCTTCTGCGGGTGGTCGAAGAACCAGCGCACGCGCACGCGGTACCGCTCGAAGCCCTTGGGCGCGAAGATGCGGAAGAAGTACACGGGCTGCTCGCCGGGCCGCACCGTGAAGTCCTGGTCGCCGTGGTGCCACGCCGTCCAGAACCGCCACCACGGCCGCGCCTCCGACGTCAGGTGATACACGCCCGGGGAGACGCGCTTCACCGCGTGGTAGATGCCGCTGTACTGCACCGCCAGCGGCACCGGCGGAATCACGCCCAGGAAGTAGCACCCCAGCAGCAGCGCCTGCACGCCGAAGCCGGGCACCGCCACCGTGCGCAGCAGCACCGCCGCGTCCGGGCGCCACCGCCGCAGCACGCGCAGGAGCCCGTAGACGCTCCCGCAGCCCATGGCCACGGAGAGCGTGAAGATCCACCACCCCACCCGGCCCAACAGCACCGGCAGGAGCGACGCGAAGTAGAGCGTCACGCACAGGCTGAAGAGGGCCACGCGGATGACGGGCCCCAGCTGCCGGAAGCGCGGCAGCTCGTTCGCCACCAGCAGCAGGAACATCCCCCCGAGGAACAGCAGGGACGTGATGCCCGAGGAGCTCTTGAACAGGAACAGCGTGAAGGCGCTCAGCAGGCTGCCCAGGAAGAAGTGCAGCGCGTCCTCGCGGAAGCGCCACACCTTCACCAGGAAGCGGGGCGGCTCCACGCCTTCGGGGTAGCGCTGCTCCAGCACCAGCAGGCCCGCGAGGATGGCCAGGTAGGCGAAGTTCTGCACCTCCGTGAGCGCATCGTCGATGGGGCTCAGCGTGAGGACGTCGTAGAGGAAGCCCGCGAAGAAGAAGAGGGCCATCTCCTGCCGCTCGTACTTCGCGCGGAACGCCTGCACCCGGTCCACCAGCGTGGGCGTCTTCTCCGTGGAGACCAGGTCGTCCGGGTCCGCCACCCCCGCCGTCGTGGCGACCGCGACGTTCGCCCCCGGCGGAAGCGGGCCCCCGGCTCCGGTGGCTGGCACTCCCGGCACTTCGGTGGACGCGTCCTGCGGCTTCGAATCAGGCGGTGTGACGGTGAGCACGGCGGCGGGGACCCCTCTTGGCGACCGCCGCCCATTCTACGCGGGGGACGGGGCCCGGGTCTTCCCCGGGCCTCGCGGCCCCCCGCTCGAGCCACGGGGCGCCTACTTGCCGCCGGCGGCGACCAGGTCCTGCAGCTCGCCGCGCTCGGCCAGCTCCATCAGGATGTCCGAGCCCCCCACGAACTTCCCGTGGATGTAGACCTGCGGAATCGTGGGCCAGTTGGAGTAGTCCTTGATGCCCTGGCGCACGGCGGGGTCCGCGAGCACGTCCACCGTGTGCACCGGCCCCAGCGGCTGCAGCAGCTGGAGGGCGCGCGCGGAGAAGCCGCACTGCGGGAACAGGGCATTGCCCTTCATGAAGAGGACGATGGGGTGGGACTTCACCGTGTCGTCGAACTGGGCCTTGAGGGTCGGATCCATGAAACGTTGCTCCTTCTTCAGCGGGGCCCGAGCTTCTTCCACTGCTCGGGCGAATAGGTCTTGAGCGCGAGCGCGTGCAGCTCTCCGGACTTCAACCACGGCTGCAGGGGCGCATAGACGAGCTGGTGCTGCTCCACCATCGTCTTGCCGGTGAAGGCCGGGGAGACGACGCGCGCCTCGAAGTGGTCCCCCGTCCCCGTGGTGTCGTTCAACTCCACCTCGGAGCCCGGCAGGGCATCGAGGAGGTAACGGCGAAGCGTCTCGGCGTCGAGCATCAGTTCATCCCTTTCCCCATCACCAACATGGCCGGGTCCACCCCCAGGCCGCGCAGGGTGGCATCCCACAGCTTGGCCGGGTCGTGTCCCAGCACCGCGTCCGCGGTGGCGTCGGCATACAGCCACGAACCGGCGGCGATCTCATTCTCCAACTGCTTGGGCCCCCAGCCCGCGTAGCCCAGGCAGAAGCGCACCCGAGGGCTCGCCCGCTGCAACAGGGGCCCCAGCGCGTCCAGGGTGACGCTCAGGTACAGGCCGGGCAGGACCGGGTGCTTCTCCGGCACGGTGTCGTCGTCATGCAGGACGAAGCCCCGCTGGGGCTCCACCGGGCCGCCCACGAACACCGGCTGCGACACGCGCTCCGTCGAGATGTCCATCGACTGACCGCGCGCCAGCTCACCCAGCGTCAGGGGCGCTCCCCGATTCACGACGAGCCCCATGGAGCCCGTCTCCCCGTGTTCGATCATCAGGATGACCGACCGGTAGAAGTTCGGGTCTCCAAGCTGGGGCATGGCCAGCAGGAAGCCGGAAGCGAGGTTCTTCACGCAGGGGAGCATCGGCCGTCCGGCGGGGGTGTGCAACCGGAACCCGCTCCCCTGCCGACTTCAGTGCCAGCTGTGGTGCTTGGACTTGAGCGCCTTTGCCAGCCGCTCCGGATCCAACGGCTTGCCGATGAAGAGGTCCGCGCCCAGGCCCTTGCACTTGCGCGCGGTGGCCGCGTCGCTCATGGCGCTCACGCCGATGAGGACCGCCTGCGGGAAGCGCTCCCGCAGCCGGGACATGAGCGTGGTGCCGCTGCGGCCGGGCAGGAACACGTCCACGATGGCCGCGTCCATGCGCTTGTTGCGCACGGCGAACTCGGCCTCCTCGGCGCTGCCCACGGGCATGGCCTGGTAGCCCCAGCCGCTCACCAGCTCCACCAGGAACTCGCGGTGGGCGGCGTCGTCCTCCACCACCAGCACCGAACCCCGAACGGTCTCCTTGCGCAGACCGTCGTCGCGCGGACGCTCATCACGGGCAGGGGCAAGGGGGATTTCTTCCGTCGGGAGGGACATGGTGTTCACCAGGGGGTAATGGGTTTCCGTCCGTGGGAAACCTTTGCCCCAATGTGCGGCATTCCTCACACTTGGCGACGGGTACCTCCCCCCAACGCCTGGGAAGCGAGCGAGGCGCCGAGCACGAGCAGGACCAGCAGCCCCCAGGCGGGAATCACCACGCGCCCCCCGCCCTCGTAGATGAGCGCCGCGTAGGACGTGCCCAGGTAGCGGCCCAGCGACATGGGCTCCATGCGGGCGATGCCGAAGAAGCTCACCGTGGACTCGGTGAGGATGGCGTTGGGCAGGCGGCTGAGGAAGACCGCCAGCACGAACGGCCGCAGCATGGGCCACAGGTGCACGCGCAGGACGTGCGGCCCACCGCCGCCCAGGGCCCGCGCGGCGGCGACGTACTCCTGGCCCTCCAGCGTGGCCAGGCGGTCGCGGAACATGCGTGCGGGGCCCGCCCAGCCCACCAGGGCCAGCGACGTCACCATCAAGCCGAAGGGGCCCAGGCCGCCGCCCATGCCCGCGTCCATCAGCGACTGGCCGGCGAGCTGGAGCACCATCACCACGAGCACGTCCGGCAGGGCGAAGACGGCATCCACGGCGCGCAGGAGGACCTGCTCCGTCACGCCGCCGGACAGCCGCGCGAGCGCCGCGACGCCCAGCCCCAACACGGTGGACAGGGCACCAGCCGCGAGCCCCACCGCCAGGGACACCCACAGGCCGCCGAAGGCCAGCTCGCACACGCTGCGGTCCGGGCGGTTCAGGTCCCAGCCGAGCGGGCAGGTGTGCGCGAGGGCTTCGGGGAACAGGCGGCCGGCCACCAGGCTCAAGGCGCCCAGGCCCACGAGGAGGAGCAGGCCCACCCAGGCGCGAAGCGGGATGCGGTTCACGCGCGGGCCTCCCGGGCGCGCGGATCCACGAGCACGCGAAGCAGCTCCACCGTGAGGCTCACGGCGACGAGCACGGTGGCGAAGGTGGTGGTGGACACGACGACGACGGCGACCTGCTTGTTGAGGACGGCGAGCACGTAGAGCTGGCCGAAGTAAGGCAGGCCGAAGACGCGTTCCGCGGCGAACGAGCCCGCGAGCAGCGCGGTGGCGACCGGGGTCACGGCGTCCAGGAGCGCCGGCCACACGTTGGGGAGGACGTGGCGGCGCAGCACCGTGCCGGGGTCCAGCCCCTTGCTGAGCGCGGTGCGCACGTAGTCGCGCGACAGCTCCGTCTCCAGCGCGTCACCCACCAGCGTGCCCAGGAAGGTCCCGGGCCAGATGGCGATGACGACCGCCGCGCAGAGCTCTGGCAGCAGGTGGCCGCGCTCCACCACGGAAGGGGCCAGCAGCAGCGCGGGGATGAACACCGGAGTCCCGAACGCGATGGCGGGAAGCGCGTCGCCCAGCACGGCCCACCGCCCGCGCCGCCAGCGGGTGCGCAGGAGCGCGAAGCCCAGCGCCCACGCGAGCGCCAGGGGCAGCGCGACCAGGCCCACGCCGACGCTGCCGGAGAGTTTCTGCAGGAGCTCATCCCCGGTGATGCCCTGGGCACTGGTGCCCAGCCGCTCCCCCGCGAACAGCTTCTGCCAGGGGCGGAGGAACCCGAACGGCTCCCCGATGCCCAGGTCGCGCTGGTACGACGCCGCCAGCTCCGGAGACACCTGCCGCTTGGTGTCGCTCTCCGTGGTGAGCGGCAGCGCGGCCATGAGGAAGTACGAGGCCACCGCCACCACCGGCACGAGCACGAGCTGCCGCGCGAGGCGCGTCGCGATGAGGCGCATGCGCTAGGCCCCCCGCCTTGAGGTCCGAGCCAGACGCGAGCGCCACGGCCCGAACGAGCGAAGGCCCTTGTCGCACAGGGGCCACCGCGGCGCCGGAGGCGAACACGAAGTCCCAGGCACGCGCCGACGCCACCAGGCCCGCAGGTCCATGGCGCGCGGACACAAGCGCTCGCATGAAGTGTCCCGGCCCACGGACACCCGCGGCCGAGGCAGCTCCGAGCGCCCGGGCTCCGAACGGCGCGCTCGCACGGCACGCCTCGGAGGGCTCCTGTCGGTCGAGCATCCGGGCAGGGCCGGGCGAGTCCCGCGCATCAGCCAGGGCGCCTCGGGGCCCAGACCCCCGGCTCGCATCGAACTGTCGGGGCGCACCCTGCGCATGCGCTAGGGCTCCTTGCCTTCCGCCTGGGCCATGGGCGCTTCATCCGGCCCCAGCCGCAGGGCGCGCAGCGCGAGGAAGTTGAACGGATCCACGTCCAGGCCATGCAGCCGCGCCCGCGCCCGGAAGTAGCGGTCCGGGTGGTACAGCGGCGCGATGACGGCCTGTTCGCCCACCAGCAGCTCCTGCGCCTGCGTGTACAGCTCGCGCGCGTGCGCGGGGTCCGCGTCGCCGTCCGCCTCCTCCAGCAGCTGCTCGAAGCGGCGCATCGGCTCGCCCGCGCCCTGTGTCTCCCAGCCCGTCTGGTGATTGCCCTGCCGCTCGAAGAGCGTGAAGAACGTGTTCGGGTGCGCGTAGTCCGCGCCCAGCCGGCGCAGGTACAGGTCATAGGCGCGCGCCCCTTGCGGCGTCCTTCGAGCCACCTCCGCGGAGAAGTCCGAGCGCGCATCCACCACGACCCGCACGCCCACCCGCGCCAGCTGCGCCGCGATGCGCTCCGCCAGCGCCTCCTCCGGCACGAACGAATCCCCCGCCTTCACCACCAGCCGCAGCGGCCGGTCCAGGCCCGTCACCCCCTCCAGCTCCGCCTTCGCTCGCTCCGGCTCGTAGCGCGGCAGCCGGGCGGCCTGCTCGGGCGAGGCCGAGTCCGGGAGCTCCGGCGGCAGCAACACGTTCGTCGCGCGCGCCGCGGGCAGCAGCCCCGCGAGCAGCGCCTCCCGGTCCAACGCCCGCGCCAGGGCCCGGCGCACCTCCGGCCGGTCCAACGGCGGACGCTCGGTGTTGAAGCCCAGGAAGTACGTGGACAGCAGGGGCTCGCGCTTCAGGTCCGCCGCGCGCATCCCGCGCAGCGCCGCCGCGCTGTCCACGAAGACGAAGTCCACGCGGCCCCGCTCGTACAGCGCGGGGCCGATCTCCGACTTCATCAGCGTCAGCACCGGGGCCGGCGTCTCCCCGGGCTCCAGGGGGGGCGCGAACGCGCTGCGCGGGTTGTAGACGAGCCGCACGCGCTCTCCCGCGCGGTCCCACCGCTCGACGCGGTACGGGCCCACGGCCAGCGGACGCCCATCGCGAGGCCGGTCGAAGTAGTCGCGCACCGCCTCGTCGGACCTGCCCTCCAGGTCCGCCGAGGGCGCCGGGAAGAACAGGTACACGTTCGCGAGCCGCGCCAGGAAGTAGCTGCGGGGCCGCGCCAGCGTCACCCGCAGCGTCCGCGCATCCACCGCCTCCACGCCCACCCGCGCCAGCGCGGCCTTCACCTCCGCCTCCGGTGCCCCCCGCTCCAGCAGCGCGAGCACCGCCTCCGCGCCCTCCAGGTCCGCCATCTCCCCGCGCTCGCGGCCCCGCAGCGCCCGGTGCCAGCCGAAGACGAAGTCGCGCGCCGTCACGGGAGCGCCGTCCGACCACGTCACGTCGGGGCGCAGGTGGAAGGTGTACACATCGTGGCCAGCGGCGTCCGCCTCGCGCTCCCACCGCTCCGCCAGCCCGGGTTGCACGGAGTGGTCCGCGCCCAGCGTGGTGAGCCCCTTCTGCGTGGCGAGCATCACCGGGTAGTTCACCCAGCTCATCGGATCCGAATGGCTCCAATCGAGCGTGGTGGGCATCGCCGGCACCACCACCTTCACGCCCGGCTCCGGCTGGAAGCCGCAGGGCCCGCAGGCCGCGACCATCACCAGCACCAGGGAGGACGAAAGGATTCGCGCGCGGGGAGCCACTGCCCGCGTTGTACCCCAGGCACGGTCCGAAAATAGAGAAGCCAGGAGACCGGCGACTCCTGGTCGGCCGGCATCCTGGCTTGAACCCCACGCATCCCGGACCCCTGGAAGGGCCCGGGGCTCAGGCCGTCATCAGGCCGGCGCGGAAGGCGTGGACACCGTCTCCGACACGGACAGCCCCGTCTTCAGGTTGTCCCCGGCGCCCTTGCGGCCGAACTCCTCCGGCTTCTCCAGGAGCAGCGCCTCGCGAAGCACGTCGTCCACGAACTCCACCGGGACGATGCGCAGCGCCTTGCGGATCTTCAGCGGGATGTCCTTCAGGTCCTTCTTGTTCGCCTTCGGGATGAGGACCGTCTTGATGCCCGCGCGGTGCGCCGCCAGCGTCTTCTCCTTCAGGCCGCCAATGGGCAGCACGCGGCCGCGCAGCGTGATTTCACCCGTCATCGCCACATCCCGGCGGACCGGCACGCGCGTGAGCGCGCTCACCAGCGCCGTGGCCATGGTGACGCCCGCGGACGGACCGTCCTTGGGGATGGCGCCCTCCGGCAGGTGGACGTGGATGTCGTAGTTCTCGAACACCTTGCGGTCGATGCCGAAGCGCTCCGCGCGGCTGCGCACGTAGGACATGGCCGCCTGCGCCGACTCCTGCATCACCTCGCCCAGCTTGCCGGTGATGATGAGCTTGCCCTTGCCCGGCATGGACGTGGCTTCCGTCGTGAGGATCTCACCGCCCAGCTCCGTCCACGCGAGGCCGGTGACGATGCCCACCTGGTCCTCGCGCTCCGCCACGCCGTAGCGGAAGCGGGGCGTGCCCAGGAACTTCATCGCCTGCTTGCGGTCCACCTCGATGAGGTCCCGCTTGCCGTTCTTGAGCACGTCGCGGGCGATCTTCCGGAACACGCCGCCAATCTCGCGCTCCAGCGAGCGCACGCCCGACTCGCGCGTGTACCGGTGCACGATGGTCTTCAGCGCGTCATTGGTGATGTCGATCTTCAGGTCCGCGAGGCCGTTGGCCTCCTGCTCCTTCGGGATCAGGTAGCGCCGCGCGATGGAGAGCTTCTCCGGCTCGGTGTACCCCGCGATGCGGATGACCTCCATGCGGTCCTGCAGCGGACCGGGGATGTTGTGCATCGTGTTCGCGGTGCAGATGAACATCACCTTGGACAGGTCGTAGTCCAGGTCCAGGTAGTGGTCGTTGAAGTTGTGGTTCTGCTCCGGATCCAGCACCTCCAGCAGCGCCGCGCTCGGGTCGCCACGGAAGTCCGTGGACATCTTGTCGATCTCATCCAGGAGGAACACGGGGTTGTTGCTGCCCGCCTTCTTCAGGGACTGGATGAGCTTGCCCGGCATCGCGCCGATGTACGTGCGGCGGTGGCCGCGGATCTCCGCCTCGTCGCGCACGCCGCCCAGGGACAGGCGCACGAACTTGCGGCCCGTGGCCCGCGCGATGCTGCGCGCCAGCGACGTCTTGCCCACGCCCGGCGGCCCCACGAAGCACAGCACGGGGCCCTTCAGCTTCTTCACCAGCTGCTGCACGGCCAGGTACTCGAGGATGCGCTCCTTCGGCTTCTTCAGGCCGTAGTGGTCCTCGTTGAGCACCCGCTCCGCTTCGGTGACGTCCAGCCGGTCCTGGGTCTCGTCGTACCAGGGCAGGCTGATGATCCAGTCGATGTAGTTGCGGACGACCGTGGCCTCGGCGCTCATCGGGCTCATCATCCGGAGCTTCTTCAGCTCTTTCTTGACCTTGAGCGTGGCCTCCTTGCTCATCCGCTTGTTCTTCAGCTTCTCTTCAATCTCCTGGATCTCGTTCTTGAACTCGTCGCGCTCACCCAGCTCCTTCTGAATGGCCTGCATCTGCTCATTCAGGTAGTACTCCTTCTGGGTCTTCTCCATCTGCTTCTTGACGCGCGTGCGGATCTTCTTCTCCACCTGGAGGATCTCGATCTCGCCCTGCATCAGCTCGTAGAGCTTCTCCAGCCGCTTGGCCGGGGACTCCGTCTCCAGCAGCGCCTGCTTGTCGTTCAGCTTCAGCGACAGGTGCGCGACGATGGTGTCCGCCAGGCGCGCCGGGTCGTCGATGCTGGCGACCTGCATCAGCATCTCCGGCGGGATGCGCTTGTTGAGCTTCACGAAGGCTTCGAAGACGGAGTGGACGGAGCGCACCAGCGCCTCCAACTCCACGCTCTTCTCCAGTTGCTCTTCGACTTCATCCACCTCCACCATGAAGAAGGCGTCGTTCGGGTGGAACTTCTTCACCTTCGCGCGGCGCACGCCCTCCACCAGCACCTTCATCGTGCCGTCAGGGAGGGGCAGCAGCTGGATGAGGTGCCCGATGGTGCCGAAGTGGAAGATGTCGTCGGGCGAGGGGTCGTTCGTCTTGGCCTTCTTCTGCGCGGCCAGCAGGATGACGGCCTTGTCATCCGGACCCTTGTGGGCCATCGCGTCCTTCAGGGCCGCGATGGACTTCTCCCGGCCGACGAACAGCGGCACCACCATGTGCGGGAACACGATGATGTCCCGAAGGGGCAAGAGCGGGATGGTGAGTCCCCGCTTCTGGGCTTCCTTCTTGTCGTCACGTCCGAAGAACATGTATCCGCCACCCGCTGGCCTGCCAGACAGACAGGCCCTTCAAGAGTTGCCCGCATGCCCGCCGAACGCGCATGCAGGGTGAAATACCGCTCTATAACACGCCGGTCACAGGCCCCGTTCCCGTCACAAGATTGGGGGTCCGCACCCTGCCTTCAAGGGAACACCGAGAGGCGGAACTGTGTCCTGCCTGGATTCTAGCGGCTCTCGGCCGCCACCCCGGCGTCCGGCCGGGCCACGCCCAGCACCTGGAAGAGGAAGGCGTACATGTCCGCGCTGGACTCGATGGCCTTCGCCACCTGGTCCGCCCCGCCGTGGCCCGCGTTCGCTTCGATGCGTAGCAATGCCGGGGATGGATTGCCCTTCGCGTTCTGCACTTCCGCCACGAACTTGCGCGCGTGCATGGGGTCCACGCGGTCGTCGTGGTCGGAGCCCATCATCAGCAGGGCTGGATACTTCACGTCCTGCCGCACGTGGTGGTAGGGCGAATAGGCGTACAGGGTCTTGAACTGCCCGGCGTCCTCCGCCGATCCGTACTCCGGCACCCACGTCCGCCCGCTCCCGAACAGGTGGTAGCGCACCATGTCCAGAAGCGGCACCCCGCAGACCACCGCGCCGTACAGCTCCGGGTGCTGGGTCATCGCCGCGCCCACCAACAGGCCGCCGTTGCTGCCGCCGTAGATGGCCAGCTTCGACGCCTGCGTGTACTTATCCTGGGCCAGGAACTGGGCCGCCCCGGCGAAGTCGTCGAAGACGTTCTGCTTGTTCGCGCCCCGGCCCGCCTCGTGCCACGCGGTGCCGTACTCACCGCCGCCGCGCAGGTTGGCCACCGCGTAGATGCCGCCTGAGTCCAGCCACGGCAGGATGCTGGCGCGGAAGGTGGGCTGCATGCTGACGAAGAAGCCTCCGTACCCGTACAGCAGCGTGGGCGCCGTCCCGTCCTTCTTCAGGCCCTTCTTGTAGACGAGGAACATGGGCACCCGGGTGCCGTCCTTCGACGCGTAGAAGACCTGCTCCACCTGGTACGCGTCCGGGTCCATGGGCACTTCCACCTTCGCCCACAGGTCCACCTTCCCGCCCTTCACGGACGTCCGGTACACCTGCCGGGGCGTGGTGAAGGAGCTGAAGGCGAAGTAGGCGTCGTCCTGGTCCTCCAGGCCCGCCAGGTTGGACGCGGCGCCCACGCCCGGCAGCTGCACGGTGCGCACCGGCTTGCCCTCCAGCGTGGCGATCCGCAGCTCCGTGGCCGCGTCCTTCAGGTACTCCAGCGCCAGGTGGCCGCCCACCAGCGACACGCTCTCCAGCGCCGCCTGGGGGTCCTCCGGCACCAGCTCCTTCCAGTTCGCGCGCTCCGGCTTCTTCGGGTCCACGCCGAAGACGCGCTGGCGCGGGGCGCCCTCGTCGGTGACGACGTAGAAGCGGTCCTTCCAGGGGATGACGTTGTACTTGGCGCCCTTGCCCTTCACGAGCAGCCGCCAGTCCTTCTCCCCCGGGTGCTTCCAGTAGACGTCGTTCTCGCTCCAGCCGCGCAGGATGGAGACGAACAGGTACTTGCCGTCCCGCGACAGGTCGCCCTGGAGGAACGTGGACGGGTCACCGGTGCGCTCGTGCACCACCACGTCGCGCTTCGGGTCCTGCCCCAGCACGTGGAACTTGAGCGTGGTGTAGCCGGGGCGCGCGTCCACCGGGATGGAGGCGTCCGTGGGCAGCCACTCGTAGTAGAAGCCCTTGCCGTCCGGCGTCCAGTGCGGCTGGGCGTACTTGGCGCCCTCGATGACGTCCACCTTGGACCACTCACCGGTGGCCACGTCCATCACGTGCAGGACGGCCTCGTCCGCGGCGTTGGGCCGCTGCGCGAAGGCCACGCGCTTGCCGTCCCAGGAGGGCGCCCACGTGCCCAGGGACACCGTGCCGTCCTTGCTCCAGGTGTTCGGATCCAGCAGCACCTTCTCCGGACCGGCCTCGCCCTGCTTCCAGTAGACGATGGCCTTCTCCTTGTCCTTGTGCGTGCGCATGAAGAAGTAGCGCTCGCCCCGGCGCGCGGGCGCCGACACGGAGTCCACGTAGAACAGCTCCTTGAAGCGTTTGGCGAGCGCGTCCCGGCCCGGCATCGCCTCCAGCGCGGTGCGCGTGAAGCCGTCCTGCGCCTTCATCCAGGCCTGGACCTCGGGGGACTTCTCGTCCTCCAGCCAGCGGTACGGGTCCGCCACCTGCTGTCCGTGCAGCGTGTCCACCACCGCTTCGGAACGGGTCGCCGGGTAGGCCATGCGGGAAGGGCCCTCCTGGGCCGGAGCGCTGTCACCCGCCGCGGACCGGGCCCCCGAGGACGCGGACGCGGGCACCTCTTCGCGCGTGGCGTCCTTCGAGGAGACACAGGCCACAAGTGACAACAGGGCGGGCATGAGGAGCTTTCTCATGGGGGACAGCAGATACAAGAAGGCCCCGCCCCCGGCCCGGAAAAAATCGCGGCCCGCTCCCACGCCTGGGCTGCCCCGCGAAGACGAGGGGCGCGCCCGGGTCCGCGACCCGTGTCGCGGCGCCCATGACGCGCCCCGTCATGCCCGATGAGGCTCCGGCGTTACGCCGATTCCTTCTTGGGCTCCGGCGTCTCCTTGTTGTCCTGCGAGTGCAGCACGACGGGCTCGCTCTTCTTGAGGATGACCTCCTCGGAGATGAGCACCTCGCGGGCCGTCTTGCGGGACGGGATTTCGTACATCACGTCCAGCATGGCCGTCTCCAGGATGGAGCGCAGGCCGCGCGCGCCGGCCTTGCGGCGGATGGCCTCCGACGCGATGGCCTTCAGCGCGCCGTCGGTGAACTTCAGCGACACGCCGTCCAGTTCGAAGAGCTTGCGGTACTGCTTGGTGAGCGCGTTCTTGGGCTCGCCCAGGATGTTCACGAGCGCGCCTTCGTCCAGCTCCTCCAGCGCGGTGATGATGGGCAGACGGCCGATGAACTCCGGAATCATGCCGAACTTGAGCAGGTCCTCCGGCTCCACGTGCTTGAGCAGCTCGCTCAGGTTGCGCTGCTTGCGCGATTGGATCTCCGCGCCGAAGCCCAGGCTGCGCCCGCCCAGGCGCCGCTCGATGACCTGCTCCAGGCCGCCGAAGGCGCCGCCGCAGATGAAGAGGATGTTGGTGGTGTCCACCTGCAGGAACTCCTGCTGGGGGTGCTTGCGGCCGCCCTTGGGCGGGACATTGGCCACCGTGCCTTCGATGATCTTCAGGAGCGCCTGCTGCACGCCCTCGCCGCTCACGTCACGGGTGATGGAGGGGTTCTCCGACTTGCGGGCGATCTTGTCGATTTCGTCGATGTAGACGATGCCCCGCTGCGCGCGCTCGATGTCGTGGTCGGCCGCCTGGAGCAGGTTGACGATGATGTTCTCCACGTCCTCGCCCACGTAGCCGGCCTCCGTGAGGCACGTGGCGTCCGCGATGGTGAAGGGGACGTTGAGGATGCGCGCGAGCGTCTGGGCCAGCAGCGTCTTGCCGGAGCCCGTGGGGCCGAGGAGCAGGATGTTGCTCTTCTGCAGCTCCACGTCGTCCATGGCGACCTTGGACTCGATGCGCTTGTAGTGGTTGTGCACCGCCACCGACAGCGTCTTCTTCGCCCGCTCCTGGCCCACCACGTACTCATCCAGCACGGCCTTGATTTCAGAGGGCCGGGGGATGCGCAGCTTGGTGTCCTTGGTCTCCTCGCGGTCGATCTCCTCCGCGATGATGTCGTTGCACAGCCCGATGCACTCGTCGCAGATGTAGACCGTCGGGCCCGCGATGAGCTTCTTGACCTCCTTCTGCGACTTTCCGCAGAAGGAGCAGCAGAGGGTCTGGTTGTCTCGCTTCTCCACGTTCTTACCCGCCATGAAATCCCTCGCTGCGCCTGAAAGGCCCCAACCCGCTTCGCGTCCGGTCCCCTGCTCTCGCCAATCTAGTCAGCCCCCATCCGGAACGTCCACGCACCTTCGGGGTACTTAACAAGGCGAAAATGCCGGCGACGACAGAAACGAGAAGGCCGGAGGCGCGGGAGAGAGTCCCAGCACCCCCGGCCACCGGCCGAGTCCCTGCCACCCCGGTCCGTTGGGTTTTCCCGCTGTCTACTTCTTCTCTTCCGCCTTCACGCCCACGACCTTCCGGGGGTCCTGGATGGCGTCGATGATGCCGTACGCCTTCGCCTCCGTGGCGCCCATGAAGTAGTCGCGGTCCGTGTCCTTCTCCACGCGCTCGATCGTCTGCCCGGTGTGCTTGACGATGAGCTCGTTGAGCTTGGCCTTCATCCGGAGGATTTCGCGGGCCTGGATTTCGATGTCCGTCGCCTGGCCGCGCGCGCCGCCCAGGGGCTGGTGGATCATGATGCGGCTGGACGGCAGCGAGTAGCGCTTGCCCTTCGCCCCGGCCAGCAGCAGCACGGCGCCCATGGAGGCCGCCTGCCCCACGCAGATGGTGGACACGGGCGCCTTGACGTACTGCATCGTGTCGTAGATGGCGAGCCCCGCCGTCACGGACCCACCCGGCGAGTTGATGTACAGGTTGATGTCCTTGTCCGGGTCCTCGGACTCCAGGAACAGGAGCTGCGCGACGATGGCGTTGGCCACGTCATCGTCGATCTCCGTGCCCAGCATGACGATGCGGTCCTTCAGGAGCCGGCTGTAGATGTCGTACGAGCGCTCACCCCGGTGGGTCTGCTCGATGACGTAGGGGACGGGCATGAAGGGCATGTCGGATGGACCTCGAGAAGGGACTCAGGAACCTTGAAGGAAAAGCCTCAAGAATACTTCGCCCGGCCCTTGAGGAATTCAATCGTCTTTTCCTCGCGGAGTCGCAGAGACAACCCAAGGCGCTCGTCCGGACCCTTGAAGTACTTCTTCACCTGGGCGACGGGCTGGTTGGCCTCGATGGCGAGGTCCTCGATGCGCTTCTCCACGTCCTCGTCGGACGCCTGGATGTTCTGCTGCTGGGCGATGGCCTCGAACAGGAGCGTCCCCTTCACCTCCAGGACGGCCTTCTCGCGCATCTCGTCGCGCAGCCGGTTGAAGTCCAGGTTGAGCTGGCGCGGGTCGATGCCCTGGCGCTGCATCTGGCGGAAGGCGCCCTCCATCATGGAGTCGATGGCGCGCTCCACCATGGCGCGGGGCACGTCGAACGCGTTCTTCTCCAGCAGGGCCTTGATGAGGCCGTCGCGCTCGTCCACCTGGGCCTGGTTCTTCTTGGCCTTCTCCAGGTCCGAGCGGACCTTCGCGCGCAGCTCGTCCACCGTCTGGGCGACGCCGGTCTCCTTGGCGAAGTCGTCGTTGAGCTCCGGCACCACCGGCTTCTTCAGCTCCTTGACGGTGATGTGGAAGATGGCCGCCTTCCCGCGCACTTCCTCCGCCTGGTAGTCCTGGGGGAAGGTGTACTCGACGTCCTTGGAGTCGCCGACCTTCACGCCCGCCAGCTGCGGGATGTTGCCCTGGATGAGGTCGCCGTCCTGCACGCGCACGCCAATGCCGTCCGCCTTGCTGCCGGGGAACGCATTGCCGTCGACCTTCGCCTCGAAGTCGATGGTCACCTGGTCGCCGGCGGCCGCGGTGTCACGGTCGGTGACGGGCTCGATGCGGCCCTGGTTCTGGCGCATGCGCTCGATCTGCTCGTTCACCGCGTCGTCGGAGATGGCGGTGTCGATCTTCGAGAGGCTCACGCCCTCGTAGTCCTTCGCCTCCACGCGCGGCTTCACCTCCACGCGGGCCTCGAAGTTGAAGGGGGCGTTGGGCTTGAGGCCGGAGTTGGTGACCTGGGGAGAGGCGACGGCCTCCACCTTGTGCTCGCGGACGGCGTCCAGGTAGGCCTTCTGGACGACGCGCTGGATGACGTCGTCCTCCACCTGCTCGCGGTACTTCTGCTCGAGGATGCGGCGGGGAACCTTGCCCTGGCGGAAACCGGGCAGCTTCACCTGGCCGCTGAGCGCGGCGTACGCGCGGTTGAGCTCCTCCGCCACGCGGGCGTTGTCGACCTCGATGGAGAGCTTCTTCTCGATGGGAGAAAGCTCCTCGACCTGGACCTTCATGCGGGCCTCGCTCGCCGCCTCCACGGGCCTACGCGTCCCGGGGCGGCAACCGGAAAGTGGGACGTGCGGCTTTAGGGGATAGGCACGAACGGGTCAACGCGAAATGGGCGAGGAGGGACTCGAACCCTCACACCTTGCGGTACCAGATCCTAAGTCTGGCGCGTCTACCAGTTTCGCCACCCGCCCGACGCGTCGCGCGACCGTCCTACCGCGAAACGTCCGTGGGCAACAGGGGCTTTCCCGCGCGCCCTCTGGCCCCTGCCGGAGGGGCGGATGCCGGAAAAGAAACAGGGCCCCTTCCGTTTCCAGAAGGGGCCCTGCGAGTGAGAGCGGAGGGAATCGAACCCACAACCTATGGATTAAGAGTCCATTGCTCTGCCAATTGAGCTACGCTCCCGGCTTTACTGGGGCCGCGTTGGCTGCGCGACGTCCGAGGTGGCGCGGTGAATACCGGGCGCCGCCCGCCCTGTCAAAACGTTTTTGCACACCCCCGTTCATTCCCCGCGTCCTGGGCGGATGCCCGCCCTGCTGCCGGCCGGTCCACGGTCCTGGAAGCGATGCGAAGGGTCCATCCGGCCCGCATGTTGATCCACGCCGCGGTTCGCGCTTCAGGCCTGTAGCAGAGGTTCGTCTGGCCCCTGCTTCGGGTCAGGGGTGCGTCCCGGGCAACCAGGTGGGCGGGCGAGGGTCGCCCGTCCTTTTCGAGTGGTGCGGGAGAAGACAGTGATGGAAGCCAACGTGAAGGCGGATGGAGTGACGTCGCCGCAGGGCGCGGCCTGGAACCGGGAGCGGGTGGACCTGGTGAAGCGGACCATCTGCCCCCGGGGAATCAGCGAGGACGAGTTCGCGCTCTTCATCGAGCAGTGCAAGCGCAGCGGGTTGGATCCGCTCCTGAAGGAGGCGTTCTGCGTGGCGCGTCGGCAGAACGTGGGCAACCGGGAGCGGCCCAACTGGGTGACGAAGTACGAGTTCCAGCCCTCGGAGGCCGGCATGCTGGCCCGGGCGGAGCGCTTCCCGGACTTCAAGGGCATCCAGGCGAGCGCAGTGTTCGCCGAGGACGAGATCGTCGTGGACCAGGGCAAGGGGGAGGTGGTGCACCGCTTCAACCCGGCCAAGCGCAAGGGCGCCCTGGTGGGTGCCTGGTCGCGGGTGGTGCGCGAGGGGAAGCTGCCGGTGGTGGTGTGGCTGGACTTCGCCGGCTACGTCCAGCAGACGCCGCTCTGGGCCAAGATCCCCACGACGATGATCGAGAAGTGCGCCCGCGTGGCGGCGTTGCGCAAGGCGTACCCGGAGGCCTTCGGCGGACTGTACGTGCGCGAGGAGATGCCGGCCGAGGAGTACGACGCGCACGGAGCCCACGACGAGCCGGCCCCCACGTCCGGGACCTACGAGGTGCTGGGAGCGAGGCCGGGCCAGATGAAGGCGTCCTTCCCCACCCTGGCGCCCACGCCAGCCACCATGGAGTCCCGGCCCCCTGAGAAGGAGGAGCCGAGGCTCGACGTCGACGTGCCGCTGGCGCCCCTGGCCCAGACGCCCGAGCGGCCGAAGGCGAGCGCGGTGGTGGTGGCGTTCGGTCCGTACAAGGGCAAGACGACGTCGGAGCTGTCCGACGACGAGCTGAGCGAGACCATCGACCTGGCGCACGAGAAGCTGATGGAGCAGCCCCGGGCCCGGTGGGCGAAGGCCATGCGCGAGAACCTCACCGCGCTGGAGGCGGAGACGGAGTCGCGCTGCCGCGTGCCGTCCGCCAAGGACGGCGCCGGGACGAACCCGGAGGCCTGAAGGTCGTCGTAGCCCCGAAATGAACAACGCCCGCGTTCCCTGTCTGGGGGCGCGGGCGTTTATGTCTACGGTGTCTGTGATTGGCAGCGCGAAGGCAGCTACGTCCCAGTCATGGGGGCAACCCTGGCCGACTTGCCTTCGTGGATTCGGAGGGTTGAGGAAGTGCGCCCAGAGGGACTTGAACCCCCAACCCTCGGCTTCGAAGGCCGATGCTCTATCCAGTTGAGCTATAGGCGCGGGAAGCAAAGAAGGGCGAATGACCGGGATCGAACCGGCAACCTCCGGAGTCACAGTCCGGCGCTCTAACCAGTTGAGCTACATTCGCCGTCACTTCGCACGTCACGGCTTTGATGCGGCGGTCTCCTACCGTGGAAACCGAGGCCGTACAAGGCCCAAATACACCCCCCAGCCTGCAGATTTGGCGCCCCAGGCAGGGCTCGAACCTGCGACCCCCGACTTAGAAGGTCGGTGCTCTATCCAGCTGAGCTACTGGAGCTGGTCGTTCCACGACGACTGCTGCTTCAACACGGCACTTCAAGTCGGGGCGAGAGGATTCGAACCTCCGACCCCCTGCGCCCAAGGCAGGTGCGCTACCAGGCTGCGCTACGCCCCGAGAAGTGCTGCATTCTTCGCCTAACGCGGACGGACGCGCAAGCTCGCAGTTCCTGACGCCCGTCCGCCCGGTCAAAGCGCCAACAGATGGCGCCGCATCAGCCCGAAGGCCTTCGCCCGGTGAGACACCCGCGCCTTCTCCTCCGGCGCCAGCTCCGCCATGGCGCGTCCGCTGCCGTCCGCCACCTGGAACACCGGGTCATAGCCGAAGCCGTTCGTCCCCTTCGGCGCGCGCAGGATGGTGCCCTCGCAGCGGCCCACCTCCACCCGGGGCTCGCCCTCCCCCGTCACCAGCGCCAGGGCGCAGTAGAAGGACGCCGTCCGCTTCCCGTCCGGCACGCCCTCCAGCTCCCCGAGCAGCTTCTCGTACCGGGCCCGGTCATCCCCCGGCGCGTACCGCGCGGAGAGCACCCCGGGCCGTCCATCCAGCGCGTCCACGCACAGCCCCGAGTCATCCGCCAGCGCGGGCAACCCCGTGGCCTTCGAGTAGGCGCGCGCCTTCAGCACCGCGTTGTCCTCGAAGGTGGCGCCGTCCTCCTCGGGCTCCGGCACGGGAGGCAGGTCCTTGAGGGACACCACCTCCACGGCGTCGCCCACGAGCGCGCGCAGCTCGCGCAGCTTGCCCGCGTTTCCAGTGGCGAAGAGCAGCTTCGGCTTCATCCCAGCACCTTCGCCTGCGCGGCCGTGAGCTGCTGGATGGCGGCCAGGCCCCCGTCCAGCATCGCGTCCATCGCCTTGCGGTCGAAGAGCTTGTGCTCCGCGGTGCCCTGCACCTCCACGATGCGGCCGTCGCCCGTGGCCACGAGGTTCAGGTCCACCTCCGCGGTGGAGTCCTCGTCGTAGTCCAGGTCCACGCGCACCTCGCCGTTCACCACGCCCACCGACACCGCGGCCAGCGGCGTGAGGTTCTTCAAGAGGCCCGGCTTGTTGAGCGAGCGCAGGGCCATCACCAGCGCCACGTACGCGCCGGTGATGGACGCGGTGCGCGTGCCGCCGTCCGCCTGGATGACGTCACAGTCCAGCGTGAAGGTGCGAACCCCCAGCGACGGCAGGTCCACCGCCGCGCGCAGGGCCCGGCCGATGAGGCGCTGGATCTCCATGGTGCGGCCGGACTGCTTGCCCTTCGCCGCCTCGCGCGAGCCGCGGGTGTGCGTGGCGCGCGGGAGCATCCCGTACTCGGCCGTCACCCAGCCGGAGCCCTTGCCCATCAGGTGCGGCGGGACGCGGTCCTCCACCGAGCAGGTGACGAGCACCTTGGTGTGGCCGAACTCCACCTGCACGGAGCCCTCCGCGTAGCGGTTGACGTTGGGCGTGAGGGTGACAGGCCGAAGCTCCAGCGCACCACGTTGGAAGGAACGCACGAGGGAAAGCTCCTGACGGGAGGGGACGTGAAGCCCCCACGCTTTATCAGGGCCCGGTGGATCCGGCCACCGGTTGCGAGGGCGAGGTGTCCCGCCGGCGCGTCTCCCGCAAGAAGGCCTGCACCCCCTCCGAGATGGCCTCCGCCAGCGTCTCCTGGTACCCGGCCTTCCCCAGCCGGGCGCCCTCCTGCGGGTGGGAGATGAAGCCCACCTCAATCAGCACCGCCGGCGCCTCCACGCCCGTGAGGACGAAGAACGGCGCCTGCTGCACGCCCCGGTCCGCCGCGCCGCTCTTGGACACCAGCCGCGGGTGGATGGCGTAGGCCAGCCGGGACGCATCCGAGTGCGCCTCCGTGCGCGCCAGGTCATCCAGGATGAAGGCCAGCGTGGAGTGTCCGCGCGCGGAGCGGGCCGTGGGCGCCTCCGCGTTCTCGCGGTCCGCCACCGCCCGCGCGGCCTCACCCGACGCGTTGGCGGAGAGGAAGTACGTCTCGATGCCCTCGGTGCGCTCGCGCAGCCGCTTCGTGGGCATGGAGTTGGCGTGGATGGAGAGGAAGAGGTCCGGCCGCTGGACGTTGGAGAACTCCACCCGCTCCGACAGCGCCATCAGCGTGTCGCGGTCGCGCGTGAGGAACACCTCGCTGCCCGCGGCCTCCAGCTTGTCGCGCAGGCGCTGGGCAATCTGGAGGGCGACCTCCTTCTCCCAGAGCTCCCCCGGCCCCTTCGCGCCCTCCTTCGCACCGCCATGTCCCGGGTCGATGACGATGCGCGCGACGCGCTCCCCTGCCCCGGCCAGGGCCGGAAGGAGACACGCGAGCGCGAGGAGACAGATGGGGGAGCGGCGAGGCGACATTCGCGCCCCGGATGTTAGCGGAGCCCCGGGCCGGAGGCGAAATCCGGCCCGCTCAGCCCACCACGTCGATGCCGGGACGGCCCGCCTGGACCTCGCCGATGAGGGCCGCGTCCACGCCCGCCTTCTCCAACGCCTGGAGGGCCTTCAGCGCATGGCGCGCGGGCACGCTGGCCAGCAGGCCGCCATTGGTCTGCGCGTCCGCGAGCAACCACTGGATGTGCTCCGGCAGCCCGTCCGGGAAGCGCACGTGCTTCTTCACGTGGGCGAGGTTCGTCTTCGTCCCGCCCGGGATCACGCCGGCCTCCGCCAGCGCCGGCACCTCCGCGATGAGCGGGATGCGCTCCAGGTCCACCGCCGCGCGCGTCTTCGCGCCGGTCATCATCTCCAGCAGGTGCCCCAGGAGCCCGAAGCCCGTCACGTCCGTGAGCGCGTTCACCTTGAAGGCGCCCGAGGCGAACACCTCACCCGCGGCCTTGTTGAGCGTGGCCATCTGCGCCGTCACGCGCTGGGTCAGCGCCTTGGACGCGAGCCCCCGCTTGATGGCGGTGGTGGCGATGCCCGTGCCCACCGGCTTGGTGAGCAGCAGCACGTCCCCCGGCTTCGCGCCCGCGTTGGTGAGCACCTTCTTCGGGTGCACCACGCCGGTGACGGCCATGCCGAACTTGGGCTCCGGGTCGCGGATGCTGTGGCCGCCCAGGATGGGGATGCCCGCCTCGTCCGCCTTGGACTGGCCGCCCGCGAGGATCTTCTGGAGCGTCTTGAGCGGCAGCTCGTCCGGGAAGCACACCAGGTTGAGCGCGAACAGCGGACGCGCGCCCATGGCCCAGATGTCCGACAGCGCGTTGGCCGCGGCGATGGCGCCGAACTGGAACGGGTCGTCCACGAGCGGCGGGAAGAAGTCCACCGTCTCCACGACGGCCATGCCCGGCGCCACTTGGTAGACGGCGGCGTCGTCGCTGGTGTTGAAGCCCACCAGTGCCTCGCGGGGGGCGGCCTTCTTGAGGCCGCCCAGGACCTTCGCCAGGTCCCCCGCCTTGAGCTTCGCCGCGCAGCCCGCGCAGTGGCTCATCTCGGTGAGGCGCTTCGGCTTCACCGACTTGTCACCCGCCATGGTGTTCCCCGCCCTACTCCGCGCGCACGTAGTCGCGCTTCATGAGCTGCACCACCGATTCGGCGGTGAGCACGTCGTCGCCGTCCGAGTGGTCCAGCACTCCGCCCAGCGAGCCATGGTTGTGCACCAGTTGCAGCACGTCCATCAGCTCCGGCGTCAGCTCCTTGAGCGGCACCGTCAACGGCTGCGCGATCCGCAGCGCCGTGGCCATGGGAGGAAGCTGCGGCTGCAGGCGCTTGAACTCGTCCAGCTGCCGGAGCGCGTCCATCAGGAGCGCTTCGGTGGACGAGTCCAGCTCCACCATGAACTCCTGGCTGTCCGCGGCGCGCAGCTCGAAGTCACCCTCTTCCCAGGTGACGATGCGGTTGAAGCTCTTCTGCGGGCCCAGGTTGTGGTTGTCGTCGATGACCGCGTAGTACACGCGTCCCTGGCGCAGGTAGATCTTCCCCTCGTGGGCGTTGTTCACCACGAGCACGCCGTTCTTCTTCGACGTGTGGAAGAGCTGGAGCAGGTCCGGGAGGGGGATCTCCTCGATCTTCCCCGTCATGGAGCTGGCCTTGGTGGTGCGCGCGGCCTGGGCGGCGGCGGCCTCCTCCAGCTTCTGCTTCACCACGCTCTCGTCCACGGCGGCGCTCTCCGCGCCCTGGTGCACGAGCTTGAGGATGGAGGTCCCGATGAGGATGCGGTCTCCCTCCTTCAGCTTGGCCTGCTTGACCTTCTCGCCGTTGACGAAGGTGCCGTTGGTGGAGCCCAGGTCCTCGATGGTGATGGCCCCGTCGGAGTACATGATCTTCGCGTGCTTGCGCGAGACCATGTCCTCCACGAGGACCATGTCCAACTCGCTCGACCGTCCGACGACGATCTGCTTGTTGGCCTTCAGCGGGAACTCACCGCCCTGGTACTTCCCGGAGATGAACTTGAGGGCAAAGGACTTCGCCGTACCGCCAGGAGTGCTCACGGTGCCGCGACCTCGATGATGGAAGTTGCCATGGTGCTCAACCCGTCACTTCCGCCTTACCCGGGTCCTTCACCAGGTTGAGGTACATCTGCGCGCTCTTGTTGCCGGGACTGCGCACGAGCACGTCTTCCCAGACCTTCACCGCCTCGTCACGGCGACCCGCCGAGTAGAGGGCGATTCCATAATTGATCCGCCCGGGAATGTACGACGGATTCTGCGCGATGACCTGTTCGTACTCCGCCAGGGCCGCCGCGTTGTCCCCGGCATCCCGCAGGGCGTTGCCCAGCTTGAGGCGGATGTCCACGAACTCGGGGAAGTGCGCCAGCGCGCGGCGGTACTCGTCGATGGCCTTCTGCCACACGCCGCTGGAGGCGAACACGTCGCCGATGTCGGCGTACATGTTGGCCACCTTCTTCATGACGTAGGGGTCGAGCTCGCCGGGGGCGCCCTTCTGGCGGGACAAGGCGGCCTGGTAGACCTCCTTCGCCTCCGCGTACTTCCCCATGTCGTTGTAGATGACCGCCAGGTTGAGCGCGGCCTCGGTGTACGCGGGGTTGAGCCGCAGCGCGGACTCGAAGGCCCGCTGCGCCCGGGCGAACTGGCCCTGGTCGTGGTAGATGATGCCAAGCATGTTGTAGACGTCGGCGAAGGTCGGGTTCTGCTCGACCACCTTCGTCAGGAACTGCTCGGCCTGGGCGTACTGCTTCTTCTCGAAGGAGCCTCGCCCGAGGGTCAGTAGCTGCTTGAGGGCTTCGTCCATGACTCGGCCCCGCGCGGGCCCCTGCCTCCTCGGGTAGCCTACATGAGCCCGGGCGAAAACAAGAATTGATCGCCCTCGCGCACGAGCAAAAGCGGACGCTCTCCTCGGGTGTCCACCGGCCGCGCCGGAAGGTCTCCTTCCACCCGGTAGTGCTCCGTCACCACTGCCTCGTCCCGCTCCAGCCGCGCGTACCACGCCTGCGCCGTCACGCGCCGCCGGCTCAAGGGGGCCACCTCCTCCCACGTCCGCCCCGCCCCGCCGTCCGAACCCGGTCCCGCCAGCCGTGACAGCGCCTCCGGCCGGCCCGCCGCCAGGGCCTGCCGGCGCGCCTCCAGCGCGGCCACCACCGCCACCAGCCGGGGCGCCACCGAGGGCGAGGCCTTCCACCGTCCGGACTCGCGGGTGAACGGCACGACCTCCACACCGGCGGTGCTGACGGTGGTGACACCCAGGGTGCCTTCGAAGTCCAGGGTGGCGAAGGCCTCCGCGCGCTGTCCCGCCGGATCCACCGACACCGCGATGCGGGCGTACTGGAGCTTCCGGGAGACGAGCGGCAGCGCGGAGCCGGGCACGGCGAGCGACACCCCGTCGTGCTCGGCCTCCTTGAGGGCGGTGATGATCTCCGCCTCGGGCCCGGCCGCGGCGCCCAGCAGGCGCGGCCCCAGGAAGAGGAGGACCCCAGCGGCCGCGAGCACGGCGATGCCGATGCCCCCCAGCCGCCCCCAGTCCTCCAGCCGTCTCACGAGCCCAGCATCTTCTGGGCGCGCTGGGCGGCGGGCGTGCCCGGCAGGCGCTTGAGGACCTCGCGCAGCGTGTTCTGCGCGCGCTCCGTGTCGTTGAGCTTCACGTACGCCTGATGGAGGTCGAAGAGGGCCTCCTCCTCCAGCGACGTGCCCGGGTAGTCCTTGAGCAGCCCCTCCAGGCGCTGGGCCACGGCCTTCCAACGCTCGCGCTTGGCGTAGAAGGAGGCGACGTACAGCTCGTGGCGCGCGAGGCGCTGGCGGGCGTCGTCCGCGTGCACCTTGGCGTCCTTCACGTACTGCGAATCCGGGTACTGGCGCAGGAAGAGGTTCATGGCCCGGAGCGCGTCGTACATGGGCTTCTGCTCCTTCTCGTACGAAGGCGGCAGGGCGAAGAACTCCGAGGGGAACTCCTGCACGTAGGACAGGGCCAGCCGGTAGGCGGCGTAGTCCACCTTGGGGTGCGTGGGGTGCAGCTTGATGAAGGAGTCGAACTTCTCGCGCGCCTCCGCGTACATCTCCCGGGCGAAGTCGAGGTCGCCGAGCTTCAGCTCCGCCTCGCGGGCCGCCTCCAGGTACGGGAACTTGGTGCGGACGTGGTCGAAGTACTTCTCCGCCTTGAGGAAGTCCTTGTCCTCCAGGGCGGCCTCCCCCAGCGCCAGATTCTCCGCGGCCTGGTTGGCGTAGTTCGGCTCACCCGCGGGCCCCTGGGTGAGGGAGGCACAAGCGGACAGCAACAGGACGGACAGGACGAGGACGGCGGAGCGCATCACGCCCCCAAACTATTCGTCCTGCCCGGAGGGGTCCAGCGAAGGTTCTCCCACCAGTTGGGTCACGATGTCCGGCGCGAAACCCCGGCTGAGGAGGAGCCGCCCTGCCCGTGCCTGTTCCTTCGCGTCCAGCGGGCGGCCAGCCAGGCGCCGGCGCTCCAGCACCTGACGGGCGGCGGCCAGCGCGTCGAAGCCCACCGCGTCCTTCGCCTCGGCCAGCGCCCGACGGGCTTGCGTGCCCTCCAGCCCGTGCGCCTGCAGCCGCTGCAGCACGGCGCGCGGCCCCAGCTTGCCCTTGCCCAAAAGGGCCGTGGCGCGGTCGCGGGCGAACTTCGCGTCGTCCAGGTAGCCCCACTCGGAGAGCCGCGCGAGGACCGCGTCCCGGACGGCCGCGGGGTAGCCCTTGCGCTCCAGGGCGAGCGTCAGCTCATGCCGGCTGCGGCCCCGCGCCTTGAGCAGGCGAAGGCAGGCGTCGGTGGCGCGCTGGACAGCCTCCGGTCCTTCGGGCTCGTCAACCATCGCGGAGTCCCTACCATGTGGTAACAGGCCCCGCCATGCACCCCATCCTCGCCCGCTTCCTCACCGCCGATGCCGCCAGGGAGACGCTCCGCAAGGAGAAGGCGGGTGAACCGCTGACTCCCGAGGAGCAGCACTTCGTGGCCGCCGCGGACGCCCATCCCAAGCAGCGCGCGATGCTGCAGGGCGTGAGTGGTCGCGCGCTGTCCTCGGACGCCCAGGCCGCGCTGGTGCTCCTGGCCGCGCACGCCTCCGCCCGGGCCCTGTCGGAAGACCCGAGCCTGGCGCCCGCCCTCCAGAAGGCGCGCGAGGCGCTGAAGGAGGAAGGCGCGAGCGACGAGGAGTCGGACGCCTTCATCGCCTCCATCCTCCTGGAGGAGGCCTTCGGGTACGAGCAGGAGGTGGACCACTTCGACGCGGACTACGTGAAGGAGTCCCTGGGCGAGGTGCCCGCCCTGGCCGCGCTGTCCAAGGAGTCCGTGGACGCGCTGTTCCTGGCCTTCGCCAAGGCGGCGCCCAACGACGCGGACCGCAAGGCGCGCGAGCACGTCGCGCGGGCGCTGTTCGACATCGCCTGGTCGGAGGGCCCCACGTCCATCAACCCGGAGCACCTGGAGACGCTGCTCGACAACGAGGTCGTCCAGGAGTCCGACGAGGTGCAGGACGCGCGCGTGCGCGCCACCGTGTCGCTGCTGCAGACGCTGGCGCACCAGGGCCTCGTGGGGCCGCTGCGCCTCACCCGGCTGCGCGCGCAGCTGGGTGACGACGACGCCTGAGCCGCTGCCCGGGCACAAGGCCCGGGGACACGCAGGGCAGGCCGTGAGCCGCCGTCGGACCCTTCTCCTCCTCGGGCGCGTCAGAAGCGCTCGAGTCAGGTCCTGAGCCGCTGTCGGCTCCTCCGCCCCCTCGGGCGCGTCAGAAGCGCTCGATCTGGAAGTCGTCGTCGCCCCCGGCCGCCGGAGCGGGCGCGGGCACCGGGGCGGGCGCGGGCGGACGAGGCGCCTGCGGAGGCAGGGGCCGTCCCTGGACGACACCCGGCGGAGGCCCCGCGGGGCGAGGAGCCGCGACACCGGGCGGAGGCGTCGCAGGCCGGGCGGCCATGGGCGCTCCGGGGCGAGGGGCCTGGGCCACCGGCGCGGGCGGCGCCTGGACGGGAGCCTGGGCCTGGGCGGGCGCCCCCTTCTGCGCGAAGGACGCCGAACCCGGGATGGGCCGCTCCTCGCCGGCCTTGGCGTCGAAGTTGTCCCACTTCGAGTCGGACGTGCCGCTGATGCCGGAGAAGCGCAGCGCGAAGTCGTCCGGGTTGCTGGCCTGACGGTGGGCCTCGTCGTACGTGACCAGCCCGTTGCGAACCAGGCTCATCAGCGACTGGTCGAAGGTCTGCATCCCGTAGGAGTCCGTGCCCTGCGAGATGGCGTCGTGGATCTCCTTCGTGCGGTCCTTGTCTTCAATCAGCTCGCGCACGCGCGCGGTGACGCGCAGCACCTCCACCGCCGCCACGCGGCCCTTGCCGTCCGCGCGCGGCACGAGGCGCTGGCTCACCACGCCGCGCAGCACGCTGGAGAGCTGCAGGCGCACCTGCTTCTGCTGGTGCGGGGGGAAGGCGGACACGATGCGGTTGATGGTCTCCGTCGCGTCCAGCGTGTGCAGCGTGGACATCACCAGGTGGCCCGTCTCCGCGGCGTGGAGCGCCGTTTCAATGGTCTCGTGGTCGCGCATTTCGCCCACCAGGATGACGTCCGGGTCCTGGCGCAGCGCGCTCTTGAGCGCCTGCGAGAAGCTCATCGTGTCCACACCCACTTCGCGCTGGTTCACGATGGAGCGCTTGTCGCGGATGAGGAACTCGATGGGGTCCTCGATGGTCATGATGTGGTTGGTTTCGTTGGAGTTGATGAAGTCGATCATCGCCGCCAACGTCGTGGACTTGCCGGAGCCCGTGGTGCCCGTCACCAGCACCAGCCCGCGCTCCTCGCCGCACACCTTCTCCAGCACCGTGGGCAGGAGCAGGTCCTTCATCGTCATCACCTTGAAGGGGATGACGCGGAGCACCGCGCCCACCGTGCCGCGCTGCTGGAAGACGTTCACGCGGAAGCGACCCAGGCCCGGCACGCCGTAGGCCAGGTCCACCTCGTTGCTGACCTTGAACTTCTCCTTCTGGAACTCGTTCATGATGCCGAACGCCATGCGCGCCACCTCTTCCGGCGGAAGGCGGCGGCCGTCCTTGAGCGGCACCAGCGAACCGTCCACGCGGAACATGGGCGGCAGGCCCGCCTTCAGGTGGATGTCGGAGGCACCGCCACGCAGGGCGATCTGCAGGATTTCGTTGAGTTCCATGGGAGGGCCCGGATGGTAGCAGAACGCCCGCGCCCGCCGCGACGGGGCACGCCCCCTTCACGAGCCCGCAAAGCACGACGGCGGAGGCTTCCCGAAGGAAACCCCCGCCGAAGAGCGGCCGGACCGCTGGCCGACAAGCGCGATTAGCGCTTGGAGAACTGGAACCGACGACGGGCGCCGGGCTGGCCGTACTTCTTGCGCTCGACCGCGCGAGCATCGCGGGTGAGGAAGCCGGCCTTCTTCAGCGCCGGACGGAACTCCGGGTTGAAGGCGCACAGCGCGCGCGCGATGCCGTGACGGATGGCACCGGCCTGGCCAGAGAGACCGCCGCCGCGCACGTTGACCGTGACGTCGAGCTTGCCCTTCTGCTCCAGGATCTCCAGCGGCTGGTTGAGCACCATCTTCGACGTCTCACGGCCGAAGTACTCGTTGATGTCGCGGCCGTTGATGACGACAGCGCCGTTGCCGGGACGCACCCAGACGCGAGCGGTGGCCTCCTTGCGGCGGCCCGTGGCGTAGAAACCGAGTTCAGGATTGATCGCCATGGCTGTTCCTTACGCCTCGACCTTGTACGCCACCGGCTTCTGCGCGGTGTGCGGATGGGTGTCACCAGCATACACCTTGAGCTTCGTCATCATCTGACGGCCCAGGGCGCTGCGGGGCAGCATGCGGCGCACGGCGTTGAGGATGATGTCCTCGGGGTGACGCTGGCGCAGCTTCTGGAGGTTGGTGATCTTCAGGGCGCCCGGGAAACCGGCGTACGGGTGACGGTAGTACTGCTTGTCCGTCTCCTTCGTGCCCGTCACCTTCACCTTCTCGGCGTTGATGACGATGACGTGGTCACCCGTGTCGATGGACGGGGTGTACGTGGGCTTGTGCTTGCCCTTCAGGAGGGTGGCGATCTGACTGGCGGCGCGACCAAGCACCTTGTCGGACACGTCGATGACGTGCCACTGGCGCTTGATGTCCCCAGCTTTGGCGCTGTAGGTCTTCTGCGACATTTCGTGCACTCCAGACTTCGGCGCGGCGCCCAGGTGCATGCCAGAGGCCGCGTGCTCGTGCGAAACCAACCGCGGGTCCTCTGCCAAAACTCCGACAGAAGCCCGGAAAGGCCGACCCTCCTAGTCGGACGCCGCGATCAAGTCAAGGTTGGGCGTACATCGACCGGGAATCCGGACCTTGGTGGCGGCCCGCGTCAGGGCGCCTGGCCCGGAGTGCCAGGACCCGGGCTGCCGGGCGGGGGCTTCTTGAAGCGCTCCTTCAAGTTGGCGAAGAAGTTCTTCTCCTTCTCGTCCGGGGGCCCCTGACGCGGCGCGTCCATGTCCACGTTCTCGAAGGCGTCCGGGGGGAGGTCCTCCAGGAAGCGCGAGGGGGTGCGGGGCACCTCCTTGCCGCGCTTCACGCGCACCGTGGAGCGGGTGAGGTAGAGCAGTTCCTTGGCGCGGGTGATGCCCACGTAGCAGAGCCGGCGCTCCTCCTCGAGGTTCTGCGCCTCGCCCTGCATGCCGCCGTGGGGCATCAGGTCCTCCTCCATGCCCAGGAAGAAGACGAGCCGGTACTCCAGGCCCTTGGAGGCGTGCAGCGACATCAGCGTCACGCGGCGGTTCTGGCCGGGGACGTCCTCCTCCTCCTGGCGCGTGTCCAGGCTGAGGCGGTTCAGGTACGTGAGGAGGCTGGCCTTGGGGCCCTCGCGCTTCTCGAACTTCTCCAGCGACGCGAGCACCTGGTCCACGCCCTTGAGCTTCTTGTCCGCGGCGGTGCCGGAGACGGCCTTGGCGCGGGTGGCCTCGCGGAAGCCGATCTCCTCCAGCAGCTTGTGCGTCGCCTCCGACAGGCGGGGCGTCTGGGTGAAGGCGTCGCGGTAGCGCTCCACCATCTCCACGAACTCCAGCACCTTGCCGCCCGCGCCCGCGGGCAGGTCCTCGTAGGTGTCCGCGCGGCGCATCACCGTCCAGAGCGTCACGCCCTCCGCGCGGGAGTGCGCGTGCAGCCGCTCCATGGTGACGTCGCCAATGCCGCGCGCCGGCACGTTGACGATGCGCATGAGGGAGATTTCGTCCAGCCGGTTCGCCAGGACCTTGAAGTACGCGATGACGTCCTTCACCTCACTGCGGTCGAAGAACTCGCTGCCGCCCACCACTTCGTAGGCGATGTTCTTCTCGCGCAGCGTCTCCTCCACCGGGTGGGCCTGGCCGTTGGTGCGGTAGAGCACCGCGATGTCGTCCGCGGGGATGCCCTGGGAGAGGTGCTTCTGGATTTCGTGCGCGACGAAGCGGGCCTCCTCCTCGTCGTTGGGACACGCCACCACCTTCACCAGCGGGCCGCCCTTGCGGTCGGTCCACATGCGCTTGTCCTTGCGCTCCGGGTTCTTGGCGATGACGGCGTTGGCCGCGTCCAGCACGCGCTGGGAGGAGCGGTAGTTCTGCTCCAGCCGCACCTCCTTGCCGCCCGGGAAGTGCCGGTCGAAGTCCAGGATGTTGCGCACCTCCGCGCCGCGCCACGAATAGATGCACTGGTCGTCGTCCCCCACCGCGCACACGTTGCGCGCCTCGCCCGCGAGCAGCTTGAGCAGGTCCAGCTGCGCGTGGTTGGTGTCCTGGAACTCGTCCACCAGCAGGTAGCGGAAGCGCTGGGTGTACTTGCGGTGCAGGTCCGGGTGCTCGCGCAAGAGGCGCGCGGGCAGCACCAGCAGGTCGTCGAAGTCCACCGAGCCCTGCGCCTTGAGCGCCAGCTGGTAGTCCGCGAACACCATGGCGGTGATGAGGTCGTAGTCGTCCCCCAGCCCCTCCGGCTTCGGCTGGGGCGCCTCGCCGGAGTTCTTCGCCTTGGAGATGAGGGTGAGGACCTTGCGCGCGTCGAAGGCGCGGTCGTCGATGCGCTTCTCGCGCATGGCGCGGCGGATGATGGCCAGCTGGTCGCCCATGTCCGCGATGGCGAACTTCTTCGGCCAGCCCAGCCGGTGGATGTCCTCCCGCAGGACCTCCGCGCCGAACGCGTGGAAGGTGCACACCAGCACGCCCTGGGCGCGCGGCCCGGCCATGTGGATGAGCCGCTCCTTCATCTCCGTGGCGGCCTTGTTGGTGAAGGTGACGGCGAGGATGTTGCGGGCCACGATGTGGCCCGGCCGCTCGTTGAGCAGGTGGACGATGCGGTGGGTGATGACCCGCGTCTTGCCGCTGCCGGCACCCGCCAGCACGAGCAGCGGGCCCTCGGTCGTCAGCACTGCCTCGCGCTGAGGAGGATTGAGCTTCGAAAGGTCCATTGCGCGCGGGCCAGGGATACCCTTTGATTCGTTCGTGCGCGACAAATTCCTACGGCTGGCCACCGCAATGCTCGCGCTCGGCGTGGGCGGCGGATGCCTTGACGGCGAACGCACGACTTCTCCCACCCCGCGCGACGTGGTGACCACCGCCGCGCCGTGCGTGTACTTCAAGGACCTGGCGCCCTTCCTGCCGGACACGCTGGAGGGCTTCACGGTGGGTTCCACCGCGGGCTCCACGGGCAAGTACGGCGACGTGTCGGTGTCGGAGGCGGAGCGCACCTACACCCGGGGCGAGGGCCGCGAGGTGAAGGTGCGCATCGTGGACACCACCATGGGGTTGAAGCTGGGGCAGGCCATCCGCGAGGCGGCGCAGAAGGCGCGGGGGCGCGCGGCCAGCGACCCCACGGCCCCCATCCAGTGGAAGGAGGCGGTGGGCTTCGTGCGCTATGACGCGGACGAGGCCGTCGCGGAGGCGAACCTCCTGGTGGGTGACCGGTTCGTGGTGGCCGTCACCAGCCGCGGCTTCCCCAGCACGGTGGAGGTGCGGCGGGTGGCGCGAGGCATCGACCTGGCCGGGCTGTCCCGGCTGCAGTGATTCCAGAGTCCAAGGAGCGTTTGTGGCGGTGAAGGAGAAGGGGTCCCGGCCCCAGACGACCCAGGAGTTGCTGGAGCAGGAGAAGGCGGCGCGCCTGGGCGTGTCGTCCCTGGGCAAGCGCGAGTTCCTGGAGCAGTTCCAGAAGCTGTCCAAGAGCTACGCGGTGGACCCGGGCAACCCCGGCTCCTACGCGTGCGAGGGCTGCCAGCGCTGCGCCAACTGCATGTTCTGCAAGGACTGCGACAGCTGCCACCAGTGCACGCACTGCACCCGGTGCGAGCTGTGCACCAACTGCTCGCACTGCGTGGAGTGCAAGAACTGCCACGCGTGCGCCTACTGCGTGCAGAGCGAGAACTGCTCCAGCAGCGCGTACGTGGTGCTGAGCAAGAACCTGCAGGACTGCAACTACTGCTTCGGCTGCGTGGGCCTGTCCAAGAAGGACTTCCACATCCTCAACGTGGGCTTCTCCCGCACCGAGTACTTCAAGGTCGTGGGCAGGCTGCGCAAGGACCTGGGCATTCCCTAGCGCGGCCCACCCCCGCGCCCTGGACTACAGGGCGCGCACGTAGAGGGCCTTGAGGTACTCCGTCTCCGCGAGGCCCGCGAGCACCGGGTGGTCCAGCCCGGCGCCGCGCCGCTCGAGGATCTGCACCGGGCGCTTCGCGTCCGCGGCGGCGTCCAGCACCATGGACTCGAAGCCCTCCCGGTCCAGCTTCCCCGAGCACGAGCACGTCACCAGGAGCCCGTCCGGCTTGAGGCAGCGCAGGGCGCGCAGGTTCAGCTCGTGGTAGGCGCGCAGCGCGGTGGCCAGGCCCTCGCGGCGCTTGGCCAGCCCCGGCGGGTCCAGGACGATGGTGTCGAAGCGGCGCCCCTCCTGGTCGAAGCGGCGCAGCACGTCGAACGCGTTGGCGTTCTCCACCTTCACGTGGGCGCGGCCGTTGGCCTCCGCGTTCGCCTGGGCGCGGGCCGCGGCCTTCGCGTCCTGCTCCACCGCGAGCACCGACGTGCAGTGCTTCGCGAGCGCGAGCGCGAAGCCGCCGTGGTAGCTGAAGCAGTCCAGCGCCTCGCCCCGGCCCAGCTCCCCCGCGCGCAGGTGGTTGTCCACCTGGTCCAGGAACGCCCCGGTCTTCATGTCGCCCAGGAGGTCCACTTCGAAGCGCGTGTCGCCCTCATGGTAGGTGAAGCGCGCGGCCCCCTCGCCGTGCAGCAGGCGCACCTCGCGGGGCAGGCTCTCGAAGTCGCGGCCGGAGGCGTCGTCGCGGCACACCACGTGGCTCGCGCCCGTGCGCTCCACCAGCGCGCGCGCGAGCATCTCCTTGCGCGCGTCCATTCCCTCCGACAGGGTCTGCACGGAGAGGCCCTGGCCGTAGCGGTCCACGAAGAAGCCGGGCAGGAGGTCCGCTTCTCCGTGGACGAGCCGCAGGCCGTCCCTGCCGGGGAGCACCGCGCGGCGGGCCAGCGCGGCCTCCACGCGGCGGATGAAGAAGGCGTCATCCACCTTCTCCTCGTTGGGGCCCTTGCGCGTGAGCAGCCGCAGGGCGAGCGGGGAGCGGCGGGCGTAGAGCGCCTGCCCGATGGGGTTCCCCTGGGGGTCCACCACCGCGACCACCGCGCCCGGCGTGTCGGTGGCCGGGGGCTCGGTGAGCTCCGTGCGGTAGACCCAGGGGGTGCCGCGACGCAGCGTCTTGGCGCCCTTCAGACTGACCCGGGCGGTGGGAAGGGAAGGCATGTCGGGGTTCACTCCAGGCCGCGCGCGGCCAGTTCCTCGTCGTCTTCCCCTCGCAGATGCCCGATTTCATGCAGCAGTGTCACGCGAATCTGTTCGCGCAGCTCCTCGGGCGTCCGCACCGCGCGGGCCAGGTTGCGCCGGTAGAGGGCCACCGACCGGCAGGGCGTCTCCGAACCGTCGCACGGCTCCTGGAGGGACGGGCCCCGGAACAGGCCCAGGATGGTGGGGGACAGGGGCGGCTGGTTGGCGAGCAGGTCGTCCTCGGACGGAATCTCCTCCGTGGCCACCGGCACGCCCGCCAGGTCGCGGCGCATGTCCGCCGGCAGGTCCGCCAGCGCCCGCGTCACCTGGGCCTTGAACTCGTCCGCGGACGGCAGGGGCGGCGGGGGGAAGTCCTCCGGCTCCAGCGCGCGGGCCTTCGCGAAGTGCTCCTCGGCCTTCGCCCACTGCCCCTCGCGCTCCAGCAGGAGCCCCAGGTGCTGGTGCGCGTGCGCCGCGCGCTCCTTGTCCTTCAGGAGCGACGCGAAGGCCGTCTTCGCCTCGCGGAAGCGGCACAGCTCGAAGAGGGCCAGGGCCTTCTCGTACTTCGCCTCGTGGTTGTCCGGCTCGCGGGCGAGGACGAGGGTGGCCCGGTCCAGCGCCTGGTCCGCCTGCCCCAGGTCGTTGAAGGCCATGGCGGCCACCAGCGCCAGGGACGGGATGAGCTCCGGAGGCGTGGAGGGCTGGGACAGGCCGCGCTCGGCGTAGAGCGCCCCCAGTTCGTCCCGCTCGCGCGTGGAGGGCAGTTGAACCGCGTACAGGTGCGCGGCGCCCAGGAGCGCGTCCGGGTCCCCCGGGTCGATGGCCAGCGCGCGGGCGAAGGCGAGCTGGGCCTCGGGCTCGCGGTGGAGCGCGGCCAGGGCGGAGCCCCGCTCCGCGTGGGCCGCGGCGAGGTCCGGCTCCAGGGCGGCGGCCTGCGCGGCGCAGGAGAGCGCCTCCTCGTAGTGGCTCTCGTCGTAGTAGCGACGGGCCGCGTCCAGGGGGGGCTCGCCCCGCGCGTCGCACACCGCCAGCGGGTGCACCTCCCCCATCACCGCGTCGTCAGGCGGCGCGACCGAGGACTGGAGGCCCGCGTCCACCAGCGACGGGGCGGGCCTCCCCGCGTCGGCGCTCGCGGCGAGGTCCGGCCCGCCCGCATCCGTCCCCGCGTCGGCGGCCGCCGGAGGGGTTCGCTTGCAGGAGACGAGCAGGAGCAGACAAACAGCGAGCAGACAGCGCCGCGACATGGGCGGGGAGGCTATGGCATCCGCCCCATCCACCGGAAGCGCGGACGTGCCTGCCCGCCTGAAGGGTCCCCCGCCCGCTCCGGCTGCATTACCCTGTCGCTCCCATGCGAACGCTCATCCTGGCATCGACCTCCAGCGCGCGAAGGGCCCTGATGGAGGGCCTGGGCTTGCCCTACCGCACCGAAGCCCCCGGCGTGGACGAGCAGGTCCCCGCCCACCTGTCCGCCGAGGAGGCCGTGCGGATGCTCGCGGTGCGCAAGGCCCGCGCGGTGCAGGAGCGCCACCCGGACGCCTGGGTGCTGGGCGCGGATCAGCTCGTGGAGGTGGGACAGGAGGTGCTGGGCAAGCCCCGGGACCGGGACGCGGCGCGGGCACAACTGAAGCGCCTGCTGGGCCGCACCCACGTCATCCACACCGGGGTGTGCCTGGTGGGGCCCGGCGGCCACCACACGGAGACCGCGGAGGACACGCGCCTCACGTTCTTCGACGTGCCCCCGGAGGAGCTGGAGCGCTACCTGGACACCGGCGAGTGGGAGGGCTGCGCGGGCAGCTACCGCGTGGAGGGCCGGGGTCAAGCGCTGCTCGCGAAGCTGGAGGGGGACCGCACCAACGTGCAGGGACTGCCCATGCTGTCGGTGGTGCGGCTCTTGCGGCAGGCGGGCTTCGACTTCTTCGCCCGCCCCTGACGCGCCGGAGCGAGGGCTCACCCCGCGCTGGACAGCTCCGCGAGGATCTCCTGGTACGCGGCGCGGGCCTTGTCGGCTTGATCCGCCTTGAAGCTCACCGCGGACACCACCGGGTGCCCGCCTCCGCCGTAGCGGCCGGCGATGGCGGCCAGGTCGTGCTTGCGCGTCTCCGGCTTCCACGGGTTGGAGCCCAGCGACACCTTGGCGCGGGAAGCGCCCTTCCCCACCCACAGCGTGTAGCGCGCGTCCGGGTAGAGCGCGTAGGCGATGAACTTGTTGAGGCTGTCCACGCCCTCGTCCACGAGGTCGAAGTGGACGACGCCGTTCTCGTACCGGGCCTTCTCGCGCACGAGGTCGATGTTGCGCTGGTGCCGGAAGAGCAGCGGCTCCAGCGGGGCGGCGATGAGCGGCGAGGCGGCGATGTCCGCGAGCGACTCCGACTGCATGCGCCGGATGACCTCCGGGATGAGCGTGTCGTCCTTGGTGGCCTCCAGCACCGTCATGATGCGCAGCGCGGGCTCCTCCAGCGCCACGGCCATCTGCGGGCTGGGGAACTGCGCGCCGTCGATGATTTCCGCCCAGTGCAGCAGGTCCTTCAGCGAGGACGCGTCCCAGCCGAAGCGCTCGCGCGCCACGTCCGCCAGGTACAGCGTGCAGCTCTTGCGGTGCGCGTCGTGGAACTTCCGGCCGCTGGCGTCGCGCTGGAAGTGGGCCTCGTCGCCGGGCTGCTGGAAGGCGGAGGCGTGGTGGTCGAACCACCAGGTGAGCCGCGCGTCCTGGCTGTAGCGGAAGTCGACGATGACGTTCTCGTCCCCGGTGAACACCGCCGGGTCGATCCCCTCCGCCCCCGGCTTGTGGGACAGGCCCCGGTAGCTGAACGTCGCGTCCCCGCGCACCCGCTCCCGGTAGAAGCGGGTGAAGACCGCGGCGCTGGCGGCGCCGTCGAAACAATTGTCGTGGAAGAGGACCTGGACTCGCATGGCGGTCCGCCCTCTACCCCGTTTCCCCGCCGGCCCCAACACGACCGCGGTCGCCTGGCCGCAGGACCGTGGCCACAGGGTGACACCTGACCCAGCCTTGGGTGTCCCAGGGCTCCTCCCGAGGTGCGAGCCATTGAACGATGCGTGGAAATCACTGCACTCGCTGAACGGAAAACTCGACAGAACGAGGAATGACCCTGAAGGGCTGAAAGAAAGTGGGCGCCTTCACCCCTCGGCAACCCACCATCTGGCAGGGAAACCCTTGGATTCAGGGACCTGACAGGGAGGCTGAGCCCTGGCACCTCGCCTGCATGGTGTCAGACCCACGGTGTACTCACCCGCGCAGCATGAAGTGGCGGGAGGAACCATGGCGAAGCAGACCGCAGGCAAGACGAAGGGTGGCACGGTGCGGCGGCAGGGTCGGCGGGTGATGCCGGCGCTGCGCCGCACGGCGAAGCGCGCGCGCGTGGCGGCCCAGAAGGCCCAGCTCACCGTGGGCGAGGTCATCGCGGCGGCGTTCGACACGGCGGGCGGTGAGATGAGCGGTGCGCTGGAGCTCGTCACCTCTCCGCAGATGGCCCGCGCGCTGGGCCGCCGCATCGTCGTCGTGGGCTGAGAGCAGCCGTCCCCTTTCGCGCGCCCCAGACCGTGCTCCGGAAACGGAGCGCGCGGGCGCCAGAGGTCGCGACACGGCTGTCAGCCTTCCTCCACCTGTCGCCGCGTTTCACGGGAGCGCGGTGGAGCCCCCCTCCCCTCCTCTTCTCTTCGTCCTGGAACCCGGACCCACGGGTGCGCTGGATGGATGCGCCCAGCGGGTTCATCCGGACCCCTTGGTGCCCGCGTTCGTCACTTCGCACAGGTGGGCTCCACGCTTCGCACCCGAAAAAACGACGGCCCGCATTCCCCAGCGAAACGGGGAACACGGGCCGGGAAGCCCCGGTGGCCGGGGCTCTGTGGGGCGACGATTAGCGGGGCTGCCAGCGCGGGCGGTGGTCGTCGCCCTCGTTGGTCAGCACGGTGTACGTGTCCTTCGGGTGGGTGATGAGCGCGCCGTTCGGCTGACCGGTGGTCGTGTCGATGGGCTGCACGTTGAGCTGGCCGCTCAGGATGAAGGCCACGAGCTGGCCGTCCGGAGAGAATGACGGCAGCGTGGCGTTCTCCTTGAGGGACACCGGATCCCCTTCCGGCGCGCCGGTGGCGGTGTTGACGTGCTGGAGGAAGATGACGTTGCCAGGGCGGTTGGCGCACAGGGTCGCGGCGGCGTTGCCACAGAGCACGGCCGCCGTGCCGACCAGTTGGTAGTAGGCGCGCACATACGCCACCCAGCTGCCGTCCGGCGCCCAGTTCGGGTTCGCGATGTACGAATCGATGGTGCCGCCCGCCACGGCCTCGGAGGTGCTGTCAGCCAGCAGCGTCGGGGTGCCGCCGCCCGTCACGGGCAGCGAGTACAGCCGGAGCACCGGGGTGGACTCCGTCCCGAAGAGCACCGTGCGGTTGTCCGGATTGGCCAGGAACAACAGCTGCGAGGTGACGCGGTTGAAGTGCGGCTGCTCCGCCGACGTGGGCGTGCCCGCCAGCGGAGTCGGCGCGCCGCCATTGAGGGAGACGAGGATGCCCGTGCCCGAGACGTTGTACGCGAGGTCCGTGCCGTTGGGGCCGAAGTCCGGGAACGTGCCGTTGACGGTGATCTGCGTCGGCGCGCCACCCGTGGGCGCGATGGTGGAGATGCCCGACGCCCCGCGCACCCAGGCAATCAGGTTGCCGGGATCCCACTCCATGTAGCGGATGCGCGCGTTGCCTGCGGCCGTGCCGGTCGTCAGCACCGTGGGCGCCACGGCCGCGAGCGGCAACGCCGCCACCGCGAGCTCGCCCGTGGGGGCGGTGACGTTCCCCTGGACGAAGGCGACCTGGGCGCCTCCCGGGCCAAAGCGCGGGTACGCGCTGGCGACGCCCTCGGCGCTGAGCGACATCGGCCCCGGCACGTCGAACGCCGTCACCAGCGCCCGGGTGCCCCCGTCGACGCCCGTCACGGCGATGAGGAGCGACTGACAGGTGGCGGCCTCGCAGCGCAGGCCCGCCATGCAGTCCGCGGACGCGGTGCACGCGCCGCCCTTGCCCACGGTCATGCCCGCGTCCACCGTGCCCGCGTCGACGCCCGCGTCCACCTCCGTGCCCGCGTCCTCCTCCGTCCCCGCGTCCTCCGTGCCGGCATCGACCTCCGTGCCCGCATCCACCTCCGTCCCCGCGTCCTCCTCCGTCCCCGCGTCCACCTCGGGGGAGAGGTTGATCGTGACCAGCTCGCACTTGTTATCCGCGTTGCAGATGAACTCCTGGCCTTCGGGCGGAGTCCCCTTGTCACGGCAGTCGAATCGATCGACACACTCGTCGCTACACCCCGTGACCAGAATCGCCAGCGCCCCGAACAGCACACCCCACACCACTCGCTTGGTCATTCCCATGCCTCCCATGTCAGGGGGCGGGTCATAGCTTTCCATCCATGTGAGCAGAGATGCCCTGAAGGGCAGATGATCCGAGCCTGTCGCTGATTGAACGGCTCTGTGAAGAAGGGTGCTCAATGATAGACACGCACTGCCATCTGGACGCCTCCCGCTTCGACCCGGACCGCGACAGCGTTGTCACACGGGCCTGGGCCGCGGGCCTGCAAGGCATCCTCATTCCCGCAGTAGGACCTGACACGTGGGAGCCGCTGTTGGAGCTGCCGCGCCGGGACGCGCGCATCCAGGTGGGGCTGGGCATCCACCCCCAGTTCCTGCCGGACCTCCCCGCCGAGGACGACGGCGCGAACCTGGAGCGGCTGGACGCGCTCCTCGCGAAGGGCGGCGCGGTGGCGGTGGGCGAGTGCGGCCTGGATGGCCCTTCCGTCACCGGCGCCCCGCTGGAGCGGCAGGTGGCGGTGCTGCGCGGGCACCTGGCCCTGGCGCGCAAGCACGGGCTGCCGGTGCTGATGCACTGCCACCGGCTCCACCCCGCGCTCATCGACCTGCTGAAGACGGAGGCGTGGCCGGAGGCGGGCATCCTCATGCACAGCTACAGCGGCGGCGCGGAGCTGGCGCGCTTCTACGTCCAGCGGGGCTGCCACTTCTCCTTCGCGGGCCCCGTCACCTGGGCGGAGGCGCGCAAGCCGCTGGACGCCCTGCGCGTGATTCCGCCGGAGCGGCTGGTGGCGGAGACGGACTCGCCGGACCAGGCGCCCACGCCCTTCCGGGGGCAGCGCTCCGAGCCGGGCTACCTGCCCCACATCCTCGCGGGGATGGCCCAGGCCCTGGGGGAGCCCTTGGACGCGCTCGCCCAGCGGACAACCGAGAACGCCCGTCGCCTGTTCCGGGAAGCTTTCCCCACCCCTTCGCGGTAGGCGAGCGTCGCGTGATAGAGGAGCCCTTCATGAACCCGCAGCCCACCCCCACCCCCACCGCCGAGACCGACGCGCCGCCCGCCTCCCCGGCCGCTTCGGACGCCGTCGCGACGTCGCTCGCGAAGCCCTTCAAGCTGTCGCGCCGCTTCGACCGGACGGCGCGCCTGCTGGGCGACACCGCCATGGAGCGGCTGGCCAACGCGCACGTGGTGGTGTTCGGCCTGGGCGGCGTGGGCAGCTTCACCGCGGAGGGCCTGGTGCGCAGCGGCGTGGGCCGGCTCACGCTGGTGGACCACGACGACGTGTGCGTCACCAACACCAACCGCCAGTTGCACGCGACGGTGAAGTCGGTGGGCAAGTCCAAGGCGGAGCTGATGGCCCAGCGCTGCCAGGACATCAACCCCCAGGCGAAGGTGGAGGCCCTGCGCGAGTTCTACCGCGAGGAGCTGGCGGAGACGCTGCTGCCGCCGGGCCGCTACGACTTCGTGGTGGACGCCATCGACAACGTGAAGGCGAAGCTGCACCTCTTGCACCGGTGCGTGACGCTGGGCCTGCCAGTGGTCAGCTCCATGGGCGCGGCGGGCCGCCTGGACCCCACGGCCATCCGCGTGGAGGACCTGTGCGAGACGCACATGGACCCCTTCGCCAAGGACATCCGCAAGCTGCTCAAGCGCAAGTACGGCGTGGAGACGGAGCGCCACACGGGCATCACCGCCGTGTACTCCATCGAGACGCGGCGCCAGCCGGTGGCGCTGAACTACGACGACGCGTCCGACGGCTTCCTCTGCGTCTGCCCGCAGGACAACGAGTTCCACACCTGCGACCACCGCACGCAGATTGACGGCAGCGTGGCGTTCGTCACCTCCGCGTTCGGGATGAACGCCGCGGGCGTGGTGGTGCGCAGGCTGGCGGCGGCGCGCTAGGCCGTGTCTGATGGATGTGGGAGCGCCGGTTGTTGTCTCCGCAAGGAGGCAAGGCGAGATGATGCGCTACGAG
>NZ_VKLU01000024.1:0-62259 GCF_007352635.1 Corallococcus sp. Z5C101001 | reverse complement strand
TTCGACATGCACCCCAGGGTCCACCGCGCCGACGCCTCACTCAACGCCTCTCAGCACGTCGTTGGCCGGACGGATACCGCCAAATTCTAATCTGGATGTTGGATTGCTATATCCTGTGGTTTGTCGGCCACCTCAATGCTGCAGACGAAGCGAGGCGTGAAGCAGTCAGTCCGAAGCTGCGAGCGATATTCCACGCCGAGGGTACTTGGCAGGAGGTACTCCGGGCTGCGATGCGGTGGGAGCGAGATCCAGCCGCAGAGATCGTTGTGATCTGGAAGAAGAGCGAGGACCAAGCACGTCAGTGGGGTGAAGTGATTGACCCAGACGACTTCGCCAAGAGATTTGTGGGCATGAACTTCATTCCAGAACCACCTTGAGTCGCCAGGATAGCCGAGCATGTGCGTGTCACGGAGTGGTTGATGTGTTCTGCCAGGGGAGCCGATGGCGAATTCACCTACTGCTATCCAGTCTCTTGAGTCCAAGAAGTATTCATGCGCTACAGTTGGGACGACGCCGTCCTCCTTGCACGAGTCTCCCCAGGACGTCGTTCCGAGCGTAAACGCGGTGTGGAAGGTGCGGCTTGCCGTCCGCTGGCTGTCCCCGGAGACTGGGTGGATGTTCATGGCACTTACGAAAAGTCGCCAAGCTGAGCAGGTTGTGCGCGACTCAATCTGCACTGGGGTGGTCACGCCTGATGGCAGGGTGATGAAATGGCAAGGTAGAATTGGCGGAGAGTGAAGATGAGTGACATGGGTGTGTTGAAGTCGCTGGTTCAGCGGGCGACTACTGTGGTGCGAGCTGACCCCGTGTGCGATCTTTCACTGGGTTTGCGACAACAGATTTGGATGTCGATGGGGCATGAGCGAGGCCTTGGGCCAGGGCATGCTCGGCGTATGGTGCTCGCGCTCGAGACTGCGCGGCATGTGCTTCCTCTGTGGGAGTCGAAGTACTTGCAGGATCGAACGCCGCACACGGCGCTGGACTTCGCGGAAGAGATGAGAGTGGCAAGATGTGAGAAGAGTGAAGGCCAGGACCTCTGGCAGCAGGCCTGGAATCACATGGTTGAGTTGTCGTGCTCAGATGAGGAGGATCTGCGAGGGGTAGCGGCGGGATTTTCTGCTGTACAGGCTTTGTGCACCTGTATTGAGGACGAGTTGTTCCCGCTGGCTGAGGTGGATGAGAAGCTACGCGACAACCAAGTCGATGCCGAAGACATGGATGCTTCGGCGTTTGCATCGGCTGCCTGCGCAGGCGGACCCGTTTGGGACGTATTGTCCGACTCTGCGCGTCGGCTTCAATTCTGGGAATGGTGGTTGTCAGAAGCCGTGCCCAATGCGTATCGCCTGGAGCGCACTCCGAGATGATCGCGTTGGACAAGGCGCTTCATGCTCGGGAGGACGGTGACTGCTGATGCCCTTGTGGACTCGCTCTTCCACAATGGGTCACTGCGGCGCAGCCAAGGTGCTCGGTGTTCCTCCGCCCTGCAGTAACTGCAGGGCGATTCTTCCTCCGGCTATTGCAGTGCTGGGAGGTCCGTGATGCAGCGAGTGCAGTTCGACGACCTGATGGTGGGCGACGACCAGTTGATGTTCTGGGGAGACCGCCCGTTCTCAGGCGTGGCCTTCGAGCTCTTCCCCAATGGCCGCCTCGCAATTGAAACAGGCTACGCGGAAGGTCTGATGGAGGGGGGAAGTCGCACGTGGAGTGAGTTGGGTGTGGTGGTCGAGGAAGTTCAGCACTGGGGCGGCGTCCGCCATGGGCCGTCTCGGTCGTGGGATGAGGAGGGGAGACTCCGCGTTGAAGCGGTTTATGAGTATGGAATTCTGGTTGCGGAGCAGCGATGGAGTGAGAGTGGCGAGAAGGAAGGGGGATGGCGCATGGGACCCGATGACAAGCTCTTCAGGATGCTAGAGCTCAATCGGGCCAGATTCGGCGGACGTGCACCGCCTGTGTGAATTGGCTTCGGTGCGAGAACAGCATGAGCTGCTTGTTGGAAGCCAATCTTCTCCCTCGCCGCATTGAGTATGTCAGAGATCGGGTATGCGGACCGTGTCGGGTCGGCTGAACGGATCTCATTCGCTGATCCATCAGGCTGGCCGTTGGCGGCCGTTTGCCCTGCGTCCGCACGCGGAGAGAGGGTCAAGGGCTCAGAATCGTTCAGGTTTTGGCGAAGCCCACCCCTGACGCTCCAAGCACGCGGACTCCTTGCTCTGAGCGAAACCGCGATCCGCGTGGGTGACCCGCGAGCGACCCGATAGGACGGTCCATGACAGCTCCATCCAACTCGTGAATCAGGCCTGCTCGTACCGGCACGCGAGCGCGCTGCCAAGCTGTTGGCGGACGAGCCGTACGATGTCGCGTGTGGCCAGCTCGGAGCTCGCGGCGAGCGCTGGAAGGGTGCGGTCGACCGCGCCCAACAACTTCGCCAAGCGCGTCTTCTGTGCGCCTACGTCACTGATGGCATCTGACAGATGCTCGTTGAGATCCAGCGCCAAGAGCAGCGCGTCGACCGCGCTCCGTCCAATGCCTTCACGCAGGCGTCGCCCGAGGAACGCCGCCTCCGAACCTGCCACGGCCGGCTTGCGCGCGCCGGCTGACAGCGCCGGAAGCGGCTCGGCGAAGAGGGGTAACCGTCCGGTCAGTGACGTGGTGCAAGCGGTTGAAGATGGACGAGGTCCGTGCGCGTCGGACGCCGCGACCGGGGGGAGTTCAGGGCTGGGGCTGGAGGTGGGACTCGGGCGGACCGGTGGTCTGCCGACGCTTCCACTCGTGCGGCAGCAGTTCCGCGATGCGCGAGTTGGGATGCGTTTGGACGCGGAGCAGGGCGTCGGCCAGGTACACCTCGGGGTTGACGCCGTTGGCTTCGCAGGTGGCTACCAGCGCGTAGAGGCCCGCGAGGTTCTCTCCCGCGGCCTCGTGCCCGACGAAGAGGAAGTTCTTGCGGCCCAGTGCGGCTTTGCGCAATGCCGCCTCCGAGCGGTTGTTGTCCAAGGGCAGTCGCGCGTCCTCGATGAAGCGAGTCAGCGCGTCCCATTGCTTCGTCGCGTAGGAGAGGGCCTGGCCCAGCGGACTCTTCGGTGGGTGGCGCGGCGTCTGGACTGCGAGCCACGTCGAGAGACGCGCGAGAATGGGCGCGCTGAATTCCTGGCGCAGCGCTCGGTGCGCCGCAGTGCCCACGACGCCCGCCTCCCGCGCCTGCGCTTCCACGCGATAGAGTTCGAGGATGAGGTCCATCGCCTCGCGGGCCTCGGGCGCGGTGGGAAGGGCCTCGAAGAATCTGCGGCGTACGTGTGCCCAGCAGCCGACACGCGCGCGGCCCTCCGGCAGCGTCACCGCGTTGTAGCCGGTGTACCCGTCCACCACGAGCGCGCCCGTGGTGCCACCCAGCACGTCCTTGGGCGTCTTGCCCGCGCGTCCCAGACTGAAGCGGTAGCCGATGAGCCACTCGCCCTGGGGCATCTGGGCGAGAAACGTCCAGAGGTAGCCCCGGCGCGTCTTCTTCACGTCCAGCACGCGAAGCGGTGTCTCGTCTGCCCACACCACCTCGGACGAGGCGATGCACTGCAAGAGGTGAGAGGACAGCGGCAGTAGCACCTCGGCGGACTGGTGGAAGAGGTCCGTCAGCGTGCTGCGGCTCATCGGGACGCCGCCCCGCTCCATCCGCTGGGCCAGGCGGTGCAGGGGCATGGCGTCCGCGCACTTGGAGACCACCACGTGAGCCAGCAGGCCCGGGCCGTATTCTCCCTTGTCAACCACCTTGGGCGGCGCGGGCGCGGTGACGACGCCTCGGCCGCAGGTGCACGCCAGAACTTCTTGCACGTGCACCTGCCTCTCGAAGAAGGCCGGCACGTGCTCGTACACCACCGTCCGGCGCCCCTCGCCCAAGGGCTTGCGCGTCTCGCCGCCGCACGCCGGGCAGCGCCGGTCCTCGGCAGGCACCTCGTGGTGGACTTCGCGCTCCACGGCCACCGCGGCCTTGCGCGCCGCGCGCGCTCGTCGCGTCTGGAGTGCGCTCGCGGCCCGGAGGGCCTCGTCCTCTGGACTGGCGGACGACAGCCCCAGCTCCTTCGCCACCGGCGGAAGCTTCTCCGTCTTGCGGCCGAAGACGCGCCGCTCCAACGCCGCCATCTTCGCCTCCAGCGACGTCATCCGCTCGCGAAGCTCTTCGGCTTCCTCGCGCCAGGGGCAGAAGTGGTCTTGGGGCAGCTCGCGTGGCACCTGGTGCCAACACCTTGCCGCGCCACGGCCTGTCCTCACGCTACGAGGACGTGCGCCCAGGTGGTGTCCAGGCGGGCGAGCGTTTGACTTCGGTGACGTCGATACCATCCAGCAGCATCGCCAACTGCGTCGCGTCCAACTGCACCGCGCTCGCGTCGGCGTCCACCTTTGGCAGCCGGAAGCGGCCCGTCTCCAGCCGCTTGTACAGCAGCACGAAGCCACCCCGACTCCACGTCAGCACCTTGATGCGGTCGCCTCGCCTCGAGACGAAGGCGAACAGGTGGCCAGAGTAGACGTCCTCACCCCAGGCGGACTTCACCACCGCCATGAGGCCGTCAATCGACTTGCGCATGTCCACCGCCTCGGTGGCCAGCACCACCCGCACGGACGCAGGAAGCGTGAACACTCGCTCACCTGCCCAGCGCGGTGACGAGCCGGGCGACGTAGTCGACGTCCGCACCCGCGGGGAACCGCAGCCGCGCTCCGATGGTCAGCACGACCTCCAGCAACGCTGGACTCGCCTGCGCGACGGTCGATACCTCCACCGGCAGCAGGCGCACCTGCTGGACCTTCCGCGCGTGCTGGCGTCGGCGTCGGTACACCCACGACTGCAGCGTGCTCAGCCGCAACCCTCGCTGCGCGGAGAACTCCTTCTGTGTCAGGCCGCTTGCCTCGAATGCTGCGGCGACCTGGAACCACTCCTGCTTCTCAACCGGCCTCGACATTCCGGTCAGGGTCGACCACAGAATCTTCCCCGGCAATGCCTCCCGACACGTCGCTCGCCGGACGGTTACGAAGAGGGGATGCTTGCGATCATGCGGATCGGACATGTCCTTGGCCAAGAGCATGCCCGGGAGCGCCTCGCTCTCCTCTCTGCCTCCTTCGTCGCATGCAGCAGTTCGAGATAGGTCGGTTGCGGAGCCCCTTCGCTGCGGAGCAGGGCCAGCACCTTATCCGCCGGGCCCGTCGACTGTGTGTACACGCGCTCCGTGGCCGCGACATCGAGCTCCATGAACACGCCTGTGAGCAACGAGAGGGGCGCGGACACCCTACTTCGCAGCATGCGAGGCTCGCGCGGCAGGCGGAGTTCGAGCGTGCCCTTGGTGAGGGTGATCTTGCCAAGCTTGGGATCGGCCGCTGGCAGATGCAGGACCATCGCCTGCATCCATTCCAGGAATGCGTCGATCATCGCCTTCTTGCTACCTCGGGGTGTGGCCACGTTCTCTCCGTTGTGATGTCTCGTATCGTCTGGCGCCCGGTCGCTGAGACCTCTGGTGGGGCGCGCTCGGTTCGCTGACTTCCCCAGGGACTCCCGCCGGAACGGACTCGACGATGGAGCTTCGTCGGGAACTCGGTGGCCGAAGATAGGAGTGAGCGTCGTCTTCGCTTGCGCGCGTCGCTCAGGGCTCGGCGACTCCTTTCAGAGCTGGAGACTGTGGGGGCGCGGTCGCAGCCCCACGTTCGCAGGTGCTCTTGACTTGGACTCATGTGCGCGAGACCCGGTCCCTTGCCTTGTCACTCCGCGGTGACAAGCTCCTCCGGGTTCCAGGATACCCAGGAACACCGTGGGGTTGCTCTTTCCCATGCCTGACATTTCGCGGCCAGCCAACGCACGACGTCGTGCGCTGTATGACGCGCTGAGTATCGCGCCAGCGCTTTGAATGGCTACACTTTCAAGGCCGTGCGAATCCCATTATTTCATGGAGAGAGAAATGCAAGCAATTCGCTTCATGGGCTGTGCGCTGCTCGTGGCCGGATTCCTCTCGGGGTGTGGAGGGAATGAGGCCGACGCGACCATTCCGCCGGAGGAGATGCGTGAGCAGGGGCAGCGTGCCGCGCAATGCGCTCCGGGATATACCGGGTATTATGAGATGGTATGCACCTACGCGCCCAGGTTCACGCCTCCCTGCTACAATCACTTCAACGGCAGCGACTTCATCGAGCACCTCTACTGCCGCTCCGATACGAATCCGGCGGATGTCTATGATGCCGGAGAGACGAGCTACAGGTTCTGCGGCGAGTGTTTCTGAGGAGAGGACCGGGTGCCGCGCTCCTTGCGTGGCACCCAGCACCCCCAGGCCCACCCTCGACGCCAGGGCGGCAATCCCATCGACTGTCGTCGCTCGCCCACTTCGAGCGAATGTTGGCGATCATCTTCAAGACATCGGCATCGGAGGACGACTGGGCCATGGCTTCGGCGCTTGCCAGGCACGAACGTGCGCTGTCTGCCTGTCCTGACCGCCAGCGAACGTCCGCCAAGGCGAGCAGCAGGAGCGGGTCGTGCTCCGGGGGCGCGACTGCTTATTCGTAGTAGAGCGCTGCCTGCGATAGCCTCCCGGCTTCGTCGCAGAGGAGTCCCGCAGTTCTTGCTAGCAGGGTGTTGAGCAACCCCTCCGAGGGAGCGACACCCCGCACCGTGACGTGGTGTCCTCCGCGCATTGGAAGCAGGGATGCGCGGACGGCCCAAGCAGCAGACGACGCTGTTCGGCTTGAGGACGCCGGGAGACCGGGTGCCCGCGGGCCATCCGCTGCGCAGGGTGAAGGACATGGCGGACGCCGCGCTGGCGGCGCTTTCGCCGACGTTCGATGAGATGAGATGTACAGCGGCACCGGCCGGCCGAGCATCCCACCAGAGCAGTTGCTGAAGTCCTGCCTCTTCATTGCATTCTACCAGGCGGAGCACTGCTCTCCGTATGCGCTTCCTGCAGGACCCCAGGAACCGCGCGCCGTCGCGCTACCATTCAGACTTGAAGCTGTTGCGGGTGCGCGTGACGTACTGTCGGTCTTCGGAGTCGATGCAATCGTGCCGATACCGGCCGATCCATTCGAACGTCACGTTTCCCCACACATCCCAGGTCCCCGTCCCCGGCTCGAGGGACCCGCTATCTCCAATGAAGAACTGCCACTCGCAATCCTCCCCGCCGGAATAGGGAGCGAACGTAGACGCGGGCATTTCAAACGTGCCGTCCTCGAAGACGTCCACGAAGATGCCGGGCCAGGAGTCGATGGTAGGCGGAGGGGAGCTGACTTTTCGGACCCGCATCTGGGTGTCATCCACCCTCTCCATGTAGAGGGACATGGGCACATCCCAGAGCTTGGTGGTCGGCGAATGGCCAGGCACCGTCTTCTCCTCCAGGCCGACGTACTTCCCCGGATGATGCCCGACGAGGAAGTCCACGGCGGAAGCTGGAGGGGCGTCAGGCATTCGGACGCCCGTCAATTCATACGTGGTGCGCCATTCAGACGACCAATGCTGGCCCCAGGGAGGCCCGTTGCACTCCTGTGCCAGGCGTTCCACCCAGGACAAGGACAGATTGCCCTCCTCATCCCAGGTTCCCGCTCCCGCGACGGGGGAGGCCGCGTCGCCCAGGAGGTACTGCCGGATGCAGTACTCGTCATAGGGGGTGCGAGCGGAGGCAATCGCCGGAAGGGTGAGTGTCCCATCCTCTCCGACGTCCACCAGGACCCCCGCGGAGAAGCCGCTCACGGGTGTGAGTCGGACCTGGGTGTCGCTCACCACCGCTAGCGTGTACGGCCAGGGCTGGGATGAACCGGAAGGACCGCCGGGGGATGTGACGGAGGAGAGGACCGAGTCATAGATGCCCGCCATCCGCCTCGCGGCGGGGGCCCGGCTCACGGTGAAGGTGAATACGCCGACCTTCGACGAATCCGCCTGGGACACCGCCTGGACGGTCACCCGCGTGTCCTCTCGGACGAAGGGGGCTGTGTATGCGACAGACGAACCTCCGACGGAGGAAAGCCTGCCCGGGCCCGACATGATGCTCCACGTCACGTCGGCGGAGAACGTCCCGGTCCCCTCCACGACTGCCCTGAGCACCGTCCGGGCCTTGAAGGCGATAGGGTCCGCCCCGGTCACGGAGACGCCGGTGACCGCGTCCAGGCCGACGCCCGCATCAGCAGGCCCGGACGCTCCACCTCCGCCACACCCCGACAACGAGACCAGGAACAGCAACAACGCGCACAGGGGTTTCATGGGCGATTCCGGCAAGTCAGCGGTGGATCGTCGGGAGTGCCGAAGGTAGCACCGGACGATTCCTGTCACTTCCGTATTTTTGTGAGAGCTGATCAACCCTCGTCGCTCGCCCACTTCGAGCGGATGTTGGCGATCATCTTCAAGGCCTCGGCATCGGAGGACGACTGGGCCATGGATTCGGCGCTTGCCAGGCACGAATGTGCGCTGTCGGCCTGTCCTGACCGCCAGCGGACGTCCGCCAAGGCGAGCAGCAGGAGTGGGTCGCACTCCGGGGTCGCGACTGCTTCTTCGTAGTAGAGCGCTGCCTGCGATAGCCTCCCGGCTTCGTCGCAGAGGAGTCCCGCCGCCCTCGCGAGGGTGGATGTGTTGGTTGGCCTTTCCTTGCTTGACCGAGTGCGCGCCAGCGCGGACTCCAGGCAGGCGATGGCCTCGGCGGTCCTGCCTGCTTGGGCGAGGTTCGACGCGGTACGCAGGGGATTCTCGTCGTTCACGATGACATTCCCTGGCGAGGGGATGCGCTCCGCCTGGCTTCCACCGCTGCAATCAGCGCGCTGGTGGCTTGCCGGTGATGTGCCCGCGAAGTCGGATCAACGCGACGGCGGATACTTCTGCAGCTTGCGCTGGAGCGACCTCCGGTGGATGCCCAGCTTGCGCGCGGCCTCGGAGATGTTTCCGGCGCTGTCCGCGAGCACGCGGTGGATGTGTTCCCACTCCGCTCGGGCCAGGGATGGCGCCTGCAACGTCTCCGGCGCCGCCACGTTCGGCGCCTCCTCCGCTCTCGCGAACGCCGCCAGGATGTCGTCCGCGTCCGCCGGCTTCGGCAGGTAGTTCACCGCCCCCAGCCGGATGGCGTCCACCGTCGTGGAGATGCTGCCGTACCCCGTGAGCACGATGACTCGCGTGGACGCGTCCACCGCCAGCAAGTCCCTCACCAACTCCAACCCGCTGTGTCCCGGCATGCGCAGGTCCACCACCGCGTACTCCGGTGACTCGCGCCCCGCCACCACCATCGCCTCCTCGTGGTTGCCCGCCGTCGTCACGTCCCAGCCGCGCTCCCGGAACGCCCGCGCCAGCCGCTCGCGCAGCGTGTGGTCGTCGTCCACCAGCAGCAGGCTGGGCCTGTGGTCCACCGGAGTCGTGCTCACGCCGCCACCTCCCGCGCGCCCTCGCCCGGCAGGCTCAGCCGCGCCGTCGTGCCCTCTCCCGCCTTCGAGCGCAGCTCCAGCGACCCGCCCAACTGCTCCGCCAGCGAACGCGCCAGGAACAGCCCCAACCCCATGCCCTCTCCCGGCGCCTTGGTGGTGAAGAACGGCTCCCCCGCTCGCGACAGCACCGCCTCTGGCATGCCCTGGCCCTCGTCGCGCACCTCCAACCTCGCCCCCGTCCCGTCCCCGGTCGCGCGCAGCTCCACCGGCCGGCCCACGGGCGTGGCCTGGAGCGCGTTCTTCACCAGCCCTCGCAGCACCCGGGCCAGCGCCCTCGGCGGGCCGTGCACCGGGTACGTCCTCAGCGCGTCCGGCACGTCCACCCGCACGCGCTCCCGGCCCGGCAGCTCCGCCAGCGTCTCCTCCACCAGCCGCTCCAGCGGAATGGCCTGGAAGGGCTCTCCCGTCGTCTGGCCCGCGTCCGCGGACATCTGCACCAGCACGTCCCGGCACCGGTCCACCTGCTGGCGGATGAGCCTCAAATCCTCCCTCACGGTCTCGGACGTCTGGGACACCGCGAGCGCCCGCTCCAGCTCCTTCGCCACCACCGCGATGGTGGACAGCGGCGTGGACAATTCATGCGCCGCGCCCGCCGCCAGCGTCGCCAGCGAGGCCACCTTCTCCTGACGCGCGTGCCGGGTCCTCGCCTGCGCCAATTCCTGCTCACGCCGCGCCAGCGCCCGGGTCACCCTTTGAATGAAATACACGATGAAGCCCGCCGCCACCGCGAACGCCACCCACATGCCGCTCAGGTGCAGCCGCATCAGCTCCGCGTGGTCCGGCCGCTCCAGCCCCGGCAGCGTCACGTCCTGCAACACGAACAGCGAGCCGAACGCCACCAGCGTGAACCCCAGCATCGCCCACGTGCGACGCGGCGGCAGCAACACCGTCCCCAGCGCCACGTTCACCAGGTACAGCGTGGTGAAGGGGTTGTGCGTCCCGCCACTCAGCGCCAGCAGCCCCGTCAGCACCAGCGTGTCCCAGAGCATCAACCCGAAGATGGCCGCCTCCGCCACCGGCCTCGCCTTCGCGAGCCCCGCGCGCACCGCCGCGTTCGTCAGCGCCTCCACCGCCAGCAGCGTGCACAGCGCCGGCACCGGCAGGTCCAGCTTGAGCCCCCAGGCCGCCACCGCCACCAACACCGCCTGCCCCACCAGCACGCCCCAGCGCAGCCGCAAGAGCCACACCAGGTTGATGCGGGCCCGGAGCGAGGGTTCGGACGTCGGAGGCGGAGTCGTCATGGCGCGGCGGAGGACATCGCCACGGAGCGGGCCACCGTGTCCAGCACCGCGCCCGCCACTTCCTCGGACTCCACGTCCACCGTCGCCAGCCACGAGTCCCAGGCGAGCACGAAGGTGCGCTCGGCCGCCGGCTCGTCCTCGGAGAGCGTCAGCCCGTCCAGCACCACGTCCACCGTCGCGATGCGCGAGCTCACCAGCCGGAAGGGCTGGGGCTCCCCACCTCCCGCGGGCACCCGCGTCCCTTCCAGCCACAGCGTGCGCCCCTCCATGGCCACGCCGCTGTCCGCCGCCGGCATCCCTTCCGCGTCCCCGTCCGCCGGCTCGAAGGTGAGCCGCGCCCGGCAATACCGCCCCGGCGGCGGGCGCAGCGTGCCCAGCGTCAGCACGTTCCCATCCGGCCGCTCCAGCCCGCTCACGTGCGGCGTGCCCAGCTTCAACGGCGACCCCGCCGAGTGCGCGTGCGCGGTCCCCACCGGCGACAGCGCCCGGAGCAGCCTCCACCCCAGCGCCTCTTCACAGGGCCTCAGCTCCACGCTGCCCAGCGTCACGTAGCCGCGCGTCAGCGTGAGCGTCTGTCCATCCGCCCGCGTGATGGTGCGCGCGCCCCCCGCCGCGACCACGCCCTCGGCGGTGGCCTTGTGCTCCAGGCCCAGCGTCACGTGCACGCCGTCCACGCGCTCGCCGCACGCGCACAGCGCGAGCACCAGCACCAGCAGCGAAGGCAGGCGCATCACAGGTCGTACGCGAGCGAGAGCTGCGCGATGGGCGTCGACGACACCCGGCGCAGCTGGTTGACGAACGGGATGCGCACCCCGGCCTGCACCACCACGTCCATCCCCGGGCTGAAGAGCACGTCCGGTGACGCGTACGCGATGAAGCCTCCGCCGGACTCCTCCGGCGCGCCGTGCGTGTCCGCCGCCCGCTCCGCCCGGCTGTCCACGCCCAGGCGCACCGCCCACTTCACGGAGGGCTGGTACTGCGCCGCCACCTGCGTGCGCACGGACGCGCCCAGCCGGAAGCCCTCGCGGCCTCGCGTGGGCAGGAAGCCCAGGGCGCTCGCCAGGAACGACCAGTTGCCCCGGAAGCCCTGCCACGCCAGCCCCGCCATCGGGTCCACGGAGCCGCTGCCCGGCTGCGCGTCGATGCCCAGCGCCGTCCCGTCCCGCGCGTTCAGCCGCGGGCCCGTGGGCAGCTTCAGCCCGCCCACCACGCTCACCAGGTGGTCCGGCGAGAACTGCTTGTCCTTCCACACGAACGCCTTCGCGCTCACGTCGATGTCTCCCAGCCCCCAGCCGCGCTCCCGCGCGAGGCTCACGTCCCGCACCTCGCGGGCCTGGAGCGGCAGGTTCACCGCCAGCACCAGCCAGGGCCGGGGCGCGTACGCCACCGCCACGTCCATGCGCAGCTCGCGGAGGCGCTGGGCATCCACGCCCTCCCGGCCCTCCGTGTGCCCCCAGGCGCGCAGCATGGTGGACAGCCGCAGGCGGCCCTCGAAGGGCTGCTCGCCCCCCATGGAGGTGAGCGTGGGGTCACCACACGCGCAGCTCGCGCACGCCCACGCCCTCGAGGCGGGCATGAGCAGGAGCGCGACGCACAGGACGGCCAGGGACAGGGTTCTCAAGGCGTGGCCACACTAGCCTCCCCCTCTCCTGGCGGACTGCGGCGTGTTGTCGCAGTCCGAGGGGACGTCACCCCGGGGACGGAGCCCCCGCCCCCAGGTACGGGGAGCGGGCGGGAGAGCGGGGCCGCCTGTGCGTCCCCCCGTCCATGCCTATCTGGAGAATGACACCCGCCCGTCCGCGTTGGGGCGGGGCACGCCGGAGGCATGGAGGTCATTCATGGGGTTGCTCGCGCCGCTGGGACGGCTGCTGTTCTCGGTCATCTTCATCACCAGCGGACTCAATCACTTCATCCAGCTCCAGGCGCTCACCGCCTACGCCCAGGCCTCCGGCGTGCCCGACGCGCGGCTCGCGGTGCTGGTGTCCGGTGGCGTGCTGGTGGTGGGCGGCCTGTGCGTCCTCTTGGGCGTCTTCGCCCGCCTGGGCGCCGCCATGCTCGCCGTGTTCCTGGTGGCCTCCGCCTTCATGGTCCATCACTTCTGGCGGATGGCGGATCCGGTGCAGGCGCAGAACAACCTCATCCACTTCATGAAGAACCTCTCCATGGCGGGGGGCGCGCTGCTCATCGTCTACTTCGGGCCCGGCCCCTTCAGCCTGTCGCGCAAGAAGCGCGAGGCCTCGCTCGGAGGGATGAAGCTGGGCGCGCCCCTGCGCTGAGCGTCCTCAGGGCGCCCCGACGTGGGCCGCCCGCGCGGTGCGCAGCGTGAAGAAGGCGACCTCCGGCGTGCTGCCCCGGCGCAGGTACGGGCCTCCGAAGCCGAAGCCCAGGCCCTGGTTCACGTACAGGTGGTTGCCGTTCACCCGGTAGTGGCCGCGGATGTACGGCTGCCCCGCGCGGCGGAAGAGGGCCTCCGTCAGGCCGCGCACGACGAACTGCCCGCCGTGGGTGTGCCCGGAGAACTGCACCAGCCCCGCGTGCGCCGGCAGCTTCTCCGCGGTGGGCGGCGTGTGGGCCAGCACCAGCCGCGTGCCGGACGTGGGCGCCCCCCGGAACGTGGCTTCCACGTCGTCCATGCGCGTGAGCCCGTCGTCGACGCCCAGCACCGTCACCGGCGCGCCCTTCACGTGCACCACCCGGTGCTCGTTCTGGAGCACCGTGTAGCCCAGGTCCTCGAAGCCCGCGCGCAGGTACGCCGCGTCCACCCAGTGGTCGTGGTTGCCCAGCACCACGAAGACGGGACCCTGGAGGCCCTGGAGCAGCTGGCGCACGCGCGGCAGCGGCTTGGGGCTGTGCGTGACGTAGTCGCCCGTGAGGAACACCAGGTCCGGCGCCGCCTCGTTCACCGCGGCCACCGCGCGGCGGATCCGCACGTCCGACGTCGCCTGCCCCACGTGCACGTCCGACAGCTGCGCGATGCGCAGGCCGTCATGCTCCGCGGGGATGCTGTCCAGCTGGAGCAGGTGCTCCGTCAGCACGAAGTGGTCGCGCCACCGCAGGCGCTGGTCCGGCCGGAAGGGATCCGGTCCCCGCGCCTGGAGCTCGTTGCGGCCGTGGGGCTCCAGCGCTTCGGCCTCCGCCTGGGCGACGGTGGAGGCGGCACCAGCGGCGTGGCGGCGGCGGGCGAGTCTCAGGCGCATGCTTTCGGATTCCTCCTGCGAGACGAGGGCGATTGTAGAGAACGGCGCGGACATGCGTGAAGCCCGGCTGCCCGGCCCGCCTGCTCCCTCGCGGTCAGCAGGAGGGCGGAAGCAGAACCGGGCCGGTTTCTGGAACATTTCCGCGCGCTTCCAGGCGAGCTCGCCGCGCCCCTCCGGTGCGACATGCGCCGCGCCCCGGCGCCAGGGTGGGACCCGTCTTCCGCCGGGGAGGCCCCCTCGGCGCCAGCGCGGCGTGCCGAGGGGCCCTTGATGGCGGTGGCGCGCGCCGCCGCGGTCAGTTGCCCCGCAGCACCGTCAGGCCCTCCGAGGTGAGCACCAGCAACATGCCGGGCGTCGCGGAGCCGTCGTAGACGAGCTGGAGCACCTTGCTGCCTCGCACGCCCGTTACCTTCTCCAGCGTCTTCGCGGGGGTGAGCCGGTACAGGCCGCCCGCGTTGGTGCCGATGAAGAGCGAGCCGTCGTTGGTGGACGCCAGCGAGTTGATGGCGTCCAGCGCCGACACGTCCGCGCCGATGCGGGTGCCCTTCTGGTAGGGATTGCCGGCGGAGATGATGGTCATCTGCCACAGGCCCAAGGACTTGCTGCCCAGGTAGTAGACCCCGTCGGTCGTCTGCTGGAAGCCGCGCCACGAGTCGAACTCCGCCTGCGAGTTGACCTCCGGCAGGAAGGAGGACTTCACCTTCTGCTGGTTGATGGTGGGAGTCTGGGTGTCGTCCCAGGTCTCCACCTTCGTGGAGGGCGTGACGGTGCCGAAGTTCCACTCGTTCGCGATGAGCACGTCGCCGTCCGGCGAGATGCCCAGGCTGTACGTGTAGCCCGCGTACTGCGAGCCGTGCGAGTCGAACCACACCGGGTGCCGGTGCGCGTTGTACGTCAGGCCGCGGATGCGCACGACGCCGTGGTTGGTGCCGAAGAAGACGTCGCCCTTGTTCGCGCCGCGCAGCACCGACGTGCAGCTGAGCATGGCGCGGTCTTCATCGAAGTGGTGGTCGTTGCTGTTGCGGATGCCCAGGCTGACGCCGTCCACGACGCGGGGGCCGGTCTGGAGGATGGGGTTGCCCTGCGCGTCGGTGTTGGCGCGCACCGACTGGTTGATGTGCTCCTCCAAGACGACCTGGCCGCTGGCGTCCAGCTTCACCGCGTCCACGTCGCCCTGCCGGTAGAGCTGGAGTCGACGCTCGCTGAAGGGGTAGCAGGTCTGGGTGCTCACCGGGACTTCACACGGCTTCGCCGTGACGATGAAGTTGGTGTGCAGCCCCGGGAACTCGGGATCCACCTGGAGGTCCGGCGCGCCGTAGCCCACGTAGGCCCGCCCCGCCTCGCCGCCGCAGATGACCGTGGAGCTGTTGCCCTGGGCCGCCTGGCCCACCGCGCCGGACACCCAGACCAGCTTCTGCGTGTCCGCGCGCACCACGCCGATGCGCTCGCCGTCCAGCACCCAGATGTTCCGGCCCAGGTCCATGCCCACCGACCGCACCCGGCCAATGCCATAGCGGTCCGAGTAGTTCATCACCGCGTCCGTCGGCCACGGGTCCTCGGTCGTGCCCCCGTCGCTGCCGCCGTCCGTCCCCGCGTCGGTGCCCGCGTCCGTGCCCGCATCCATCCCCGCGTCGGTGCCACCGTCCGTCCCCGCATCCGTGCCTGCGTCGATGCCACCGTCCTCCGTGCCCGCGTCGGTCCCCGCGTCAGTCTCTGGCGGAGGATCGATGGGGTCCGTGCCCTCCGCCGGGTTCGAATGCACATCCCCCCCGCCACATCCCCCCGCCGCCAGCAGCATCGCCCCCATACACACGCCCAACAATCGTCGTTTCACCATGGTCTCCCCACACAGCGGCTAAGCAAGCGGTGTACCCACCCACGGAGCGACCGGGCGTGCGGGTCTTCGTCGGTCGCGGGGCAATCCCTTTCCCAGGAGGGCGTCTCGGGTGCCCAGGCTGGGTAGCAAAAAAGCCGGGCCCGCTTCTCCGTGGAGGGGGAGCGGGCCCGGCGGTGCGTCACGAGGAGACGGTCTGTGATTACTTCTTCGGCGAGCTGGCCCTCAGCTCCAGCGCGACGGAGTCATCCCCCTGCAGCTGGAACTTCGCGCGCACGCTGGCGCCCTCCGGCAGCTCGTTCGCCTTCACCGTCTTGCCGTCCAGGGTCACGACCGTCGCGTCACGCACCTCCAGCTTCACCTCCGGAAGCGTATCGGTGCGGGTGATGGTGATGTCTCCCTTCTCCGGCTTCTTCACGGTGCCGCTCAGGCTGTAGGCGTCCTTCATCTTCCACACGCCGGTCTTGTTCGCGGCGTCCGCCTTGTCCTTGGACGTGTCCGCGCCCACCGCCGACTTCGCGGCGTCACCGATGGCGGGGCCCACCTGCTGGGCCTCCACGCCCGTGGAGGGGCCATTGTACTGCTGCGCGCTGGGCGCGGTCGGGGCCGGGTTCTGCGGCGTGCCGGTGCGCTCCTGCGCGAACGCGGCCGTTCCCAGGCACAGCACAGTCGCGACGATGAGCTTCTTCATGGTCCGCTCCCTTTCGTGGATGGAGGCGATGTCTGGCCAGAAGGGTGGGGCGGACATGCTGCCGCGCCAAGCGGCCCCTCGTGGCCAGTCCGCCCCGTCGAGGGGGGAGCAGGCAGGCGTTCAGACCGGCAGGCAGAGCTGCTTCACGGTCAAGAGCAGCGCGGACAGGTCCAGCGGCTTGCGCAGGTAGCCCGCCACGCCCATCCCGTCCACGGTGTCCCGCACGTCCAGGTCCGCGCTGGCCACCAACACCGGGATGTCCGAGCACGCGCGCTCGTGGCGCAGGGCCTCGCGGAAGGCGACGCCGTCCATGCGCGGCATCATCAGGTCCAGCAGGATGAGCTGGGGCCGGGGCTCCGAGGAGCGCAGCCGCTCCAGCGCCTCCAGGCCGTCCGCCGCCAGCTGCACGGCGTACCCTTCCAGCTCCAGCGCGTCCTGGAGCGCGTCCCGGATGTCCATGTCGTCGTCGACGACCAGCAGCGTGTGATGGGCTTCCATCAGTCCCCCCTGTGAGCCTGGGAGCCGCCGCTCCGTCCCCCGAGCCAGGACGGCGGGGCCCCGCCTTCGCCAGAACGAATCTGTGCCCGGGTCCAACGAAGCGGAAGTTCTGGTGTGGGCGTGTGCCTACCAGTGAGCACACCCTGAACGGGCGTCTCCATGCCTGGCGGGAGGGGGAGGAGGGGGGACTACTCGCAGCGGTCGCAGAGGCCGCGCAGCTGCACTTCCACGGCGCGCTGGGACACGGCGCGAGGGACGCCGCGGGCGGTGGTGAGGCGCACGGACTCCTCGGGCAGGCAGGCCACGGTGCCGCAGTCGGTGCAGGTGAAGTGGGGGTGGCTGTTGGCGTGCTCGGTGCCGCCGGCGCGCTTGAGCTCGAAGCGCCAGACGTGGTCGCCCAGGTCGGCGCGCACGACGAGGCCCGCCTCGGTGAGGTCGGTGAGGTTGCGGTAGATGGTGACCCGGTCGTAGCCCTCGCCGCCCAGCTCTTCCACCAGGTCCGCGTGGCTCATGGGCGCCGTGGCGGTCTCCAGCTTGCGCAGCACGGCCACCCGAGGCGCGGTGCTGCGCAGCCCCGCGGCGCGAATCCGGTCCTGGAACCCGGTCAGTTTCTCCTGCGCGGTGACTTTCTTGGCACCCATGCGCGGTCGAATAACACACCCACCGCGTTACGTCCCGGTGCCAGTGCAAGTCAGGTGTACCTGTAGCCCGGTTGTAGCTGTGACGCGCCGAGCCAGCCGTGGGCCGACTCCCCGGTCCGTGCCCTTCCAACTTCCAACACTTCCGCACGGTTGCCTTGACTCAGGGGGCCTGGTCCCCACACTGCGCCTCTTCCCAGCCTGGACGTGGGCCGTTGGGGTCCCACCTTTCCAGCACGACCTGTCGCCCGCGCCCGTTCTTCTGGTTCCCCGCCCCGATGAAGCCCACCCTGCTGCTCGTCGAAGCCCCCGGACCCCACCGGGAGCTCTTGTCCCTGGCCTTCCAGAGCCAGGGTTGGAGGGTGCTCCTGGCGGTGGGGCTGGAGCCGCTGGTGCGGGCGCTGCGGGAGTCCGCGCCGGTGCAGCTGGTGCTGGTGACGGCGGGCCTGCTGGCGTCCGCGGGCGGGCCGCTGACGGCGCTGCGCGAGGCGCTGGGGGCCTCTGGCGCGAGCCTCTGGGTGGAGGCGCCGCTGGCGGAGCAGGAGGCGCTGGGCCGCCTGGACGTGCCGGTGGCGGGCTTCCTCACGCCGCCCCTGTCGCTGGGCGCGCGGGTGGAGGCGGTGCGCCAGGCGCTGCCGCCCGAAGCGCGGGGCGCGGGGGGCGCGCCTCCCTGGCGGGTGCTGGTGGCGGAGGACGACCCGGTCTTCCGCAAGCTCCTGCAGCTGGCGCTGGCTCCGTTCCGCTTCGAGGTCCTGCTGGCGGAGGACGGCCTGTCCGCGCTGGAGCTGGCGCGGCGGCGGCGGCCGGACATCGTGCTGGCGGATGTGTTGATGCCCCGGTTGGATGGCTTCCGACTGTGTCTGGCATTGCGCCAGGACCCAAAGCTTTCACGGGTGCCCGTCGTCCTCACGCACGCCACCGCGCCGGACGAGCTGGACCTGCGCATGGCGGCCAACGTGGGCGCCAACGGCTTCGTGCGGCGCGCGCAGGGGGATGACGCGCTGGTGGCGGTGCTGCTCCGGGAGTCCGGCGCGGAGGGGCCGCTGCCCGCGCCTGTGCCGGGCGAGCTGTCCACCGAAGCGCACCTGTACGCGATGGTGCGGCAGCTGGAGCGGCGGGTGGGACTGCTGGAGCAGGCCGAGCGCGTGGCGCGCGAGAGCGAGGAGCGCTACCGGCTGGTGGTGTCCGGCTCCTACGACGGTGTATGGGATTGGGATGTGCGCCGCCAGACGATGTACTGGAGCCCGCGCCTGCTGGAGATGCTGGGCCTGAAGCCGGAGGACTTCCCGGGCACCCCGGACGCGTTCCTCGCGCGGGTGCACCCGGAGGACCGGGACGCGGTGGCGGCCGCGTTGACCCAGCACCTGGAGCAGGGCTCGCCCTATGACGTGTCCTTCCGGCTCAAGCACGAGGCGGGGGGCTACCGCTCGTGCGTGAGCCGGGGGCGCGCGCTCCGGGACGGACAGGGGCGGCCCGTGCGCATGGCGGGCATCATCGGCGATGTGACGGAGCAGCTGCGGCTGTACCGCGAGACGCGTGAGGCGGTGCGCGCGCGGGACGAGTTCCTGTCGGTGGCCGCGCACGAGCTGCGCACGCCGCTGGCCGCGCTGCGCCTGCGCGTGCAGGGCACGGCGGCGGCGCTCAAGCACGAGCAGCACGTGGGGCCGGAGCGGCTGGAGCGCGCGCTGGTGGCGGCGGACCGGCAGGTGCAGCGGCTGGCGGACCTGGTGGAGGGGTTGCTGGACGTGTCGCGGCTCCAGAGCCACGCACCCCGGCTGAACCTGGAGGCCGTGGACCTGGGGCGGGTGGTGCGGGACGTGGTGCTGCGCTCGGAGGAGATGGCGTCGCGCGCGGGGTGCCTGCTGGTGGTGCGCGAGGCCCAGCCGGCGGTGGGCCGCTGGGACGCGCTGCGGCTGGGGCAGGTGGTGACGCACCTGTTGTCCAACGCGGTGAAGTTCGGGCCGGGCAGGCCGGTGGAGCTGGAGATCCAAGCGGACGCGGACTCGGCGCTGCTGGTGGTGCGCGACCACGGCATCGGCATCGCGCCGGACCGGGTGGATGGGCTCTTCCGCCGCTTCGAGCGCGCGGTGCCCGCGCGAAACTACGGTGGCCTGGGCCTGGGGCTGTACCGCTTGCAGCGCATCGTGGAGGCCCACGGCGGTCAGGTGACGGTGTCGAGCACCCCTGGAGCGGGCTCCGCCTTCAGCGTGCGCCTGCCGCTGGCTGGACCTCCCGTCGCCGCCGCCTGATTCACGGCCTGACGGAAGGTGTCGGGCGCCGCTCTGGGACTGGCTACAGCGAGGCCGTGATCCCGGCGAGGATGAGGTCGATGCCGGCGAGGAACTCGGCGCGGTCGTCGTGCTCGCGCAGCTGGGCCGCGACGCTCCGGGTGAACGGATATTCGTGGGCGTCGAGCTCCTTCCACTGGGCCGACACCGTCTCGAGGAAGTCAGCGCGGTCCACGGACGGCTCGAACAGGCGGCCGTTCGCGGCGTTCTGGACGCTCACGCTGATGATGTAGCTCAACAGCGCCGACGCCGACGTGAACCAGGCGCCGCGTGGGACCCGCAGCGCCTGGAGCTGGCGCCCGATGCGCTCGAAGAGCTGCAGCATCGCGGTCCGCCACGGAGCGTGAGAGAGCTGCGCGCCCACCCACGGATGCGCGTCGATCATCTCGAACACCCCGACGGCGATCCCGCGGATCGCCTTGTGCGGCGTGGCGAAGGCGGGGACCTCGCTCATCGCGCGGGCGACGACCGCGTCACTAGCGGCGACGAGCAGCTCGCTCTTGTTCGCGATGTGCCAATAGATCGCCCCGGGCCCCGTCGCCAGCCGCGTGGCCAGCGCGCGGAAGGTCAACCCGTCCTCGCCCTCGTCGTCGAGCAGTTGGATCGCCGCGTCGACGATCCGCTCGCGTGAGAGCGCGTCCTCACGTCGTTCCGACCCGCGCGTTGCCTTCGCCATGGCCTCATCTTGACAGGTCTGGAACGGCGTTCCAGTATGATTCATGGAACGGCGTTCCAGAGTCCGGCGGCCGTGCCGGCGAGCGGCCTCTCCTTCGAAAGGAAGCACGATGACTTCGATTGCCATCATTGGCGCCGGCCTCGGCGGGCTGACGCTCGCGCGCGTCCTCCAGGTCCACGGCATCGCCGCCACGGTCTACGAGGCCGAGGCGTCCGCGGGGGCGCGCACGCAGGGCGGGATGCTCGACATCCACGACTACAACGGGCAGCTCGCGCTGAAGGCGGCCGGACTGTTCGACGAGTTCCGCCGGATCATCCATGAAGGCGGCGAGGCGACGCGGGTGCTCGACTCACACGGCACGGTCCTCTACGACGAGCCCGACGACGGCGGCGGCCGTCGCCCCGAGGTGCATCGCGGTGAGCTGCGGCGCATCCTGCTGGACTCGCTGCCCGAGGGAGCCGTCCAGTGGGGACGCAAGGTCACCGCCGTCCGCCCGCTCGGCGGCGGGCGTCATGAGGTGACGTTCGCGGACGGGTCGACGGTCACGACGGGCCTCCTGGTCGGCGCGGACGGTGCCTGGTCGAAGGTTCGGCCGCTGCTGTCCGACGCGAGGCCCGAGTATGTCGGCCTCTCGTTCATCGAGACCTACCTGCTCGACGCCGACGCGCGTCACCCGGCCAGCGCGAAGGTCGTCGGAGGCGGGGCCATGCTCGCCCTCGCGCCCGGCAAGGGCATCCAGGCCCACCGCGAGACCCACGGCGCCCTGCACACCTACGTCGCGGTCAGCCAGCCACGGGAGTGGATCGCGGGCATCGACTTCACCAACGTGAAGGTGGCGAAGGCTCGAATCGCGGCGGAGTTCGAGGGCTGGGCGCCCGAGCTCACCGCGCTGATCACCGACGGCGAGACGGACCTCGTCCCCCGGATGATCCACACGCTCCCGGTGGGACACCGGTGGGAGCGCGTGCCCGGCGTGACGCTCCTCGGCGACGCCGCGCACCTGATGCCACCGTCCGGTGAGGGCGCCAACCTCGCGATGTATGACGGCGCGGAGCTCGGCAAGGCCCTCGCCGAGCACCGAGGCGACCTTGAAGCCGCGCTCGCCGAGTACGAGGAAGCCATGTTCGCCCGGAGCGCGAAGGAGGCCGTCGACTCCGCGAACATCCACCGCTTGTGCTTCGGCGACGACGCTCCGCACGGGCTGATCGCCTTCTTCACCGGCGCGGAGCCGACCGCGGCACCGCCCACCGCGGAGCACGGTCGTCCTATCCCCGGCAGCGACTAAAGGCGCATCAGGCAGGCAGTCCCTTTCCCGATGGCGTCCCCCCGGAGTCTTCAGGGCGTGACACATCACGCCCGGAGGAGGCGGGGGATTCCCCCTGGCTGACTGAGCGCGGAGGACGGGGATGCGTCAGTGGCGGTTGTCGTACTGGATGCCATCCCGGACGGAGGTGATGGCCTGCTCCGTGAGGCTGATGGCCTTCACGCGGTAGCCGCCCTTGTCCGCGCTCGCGGCGCGCAGGTCGGCCAGGGCGGACTCCAGGTGCGCGAGCGCGTCGCGCATGCGCGGCTGACGCTCCGCGTACGCGTGGTTGGCGGCACAGCCCAGGAAGAAGGCGACGGTGGCGGTGGCGGCGACAATGGAGCGGCGCATGGGAACTCCGGAAGGGGCGGAGGAAAATCCGCGGGGTCTTCCAGGGTGAACACGCGACCGCCGGAAGAGTTGCGGGGCATCGTCTACGATGGGCCCCCAACCCCCGGGTTCGCCATGAATACAATCCCTTCCGGTCCCGCCTACACCGTCCAGACCGAGCACGCCCGCCTGTGCTGCTGGTCCCCGGCGGATGCGGGGCTGGCGCTGCGCGCCATCGAGTCCAGCCTGGACCACCTGCTCCCCTGGATGGAGTGGGCCAAGAGCTACCCGATGGATGTCACGCGGCAGGCCGGGCACCTGCGCCGCATGCGCGGTCTCTTCGACCTGGGGCAGGACTACGCCTATGGCGTGTTCGCCCGCGACGGCATCGAGGTCCTGGGCGGCACCGGCCTGCATCCCCGCGTGGGGGAGGGGGCCCTGGAGATTGGCTACTGGATCGCGGCCGCGCACGTGGGCCGCGGCCTCGCGACCGAGGTGGCGGGGGCGCTCACCCGCGTCGCCTTCGAGGTGGAGCGGGTGCGAAGGGTGGAGATCCACTGCGACCCCCGCAACGTCCGGAGCGCGGAGGTGGCCCGCAGGTTGGGGTTCACCCACGAGGCCACCCTCCAGAAGCGCCTGGTCGCGCCCGACGGCCTGCTCCGGGACACGATGATCTGGACCCTGTTCGCGGACGCGTATCCCGGCAGCCGCGCCGCCGGGATACCGGTCCAGGCCTTCGACGTGCTGGGGCAGCCCCTGCCGGGCTTCACGACAGCCGCACGACCTCCTTGATGCCGCTGCGCTTGCGCAGCATCCCCGGCGCCTCGTCGATGGTCCGGTGCGCGGTGATGATCCGCCGCACGCTGTCGGGGAACAGCGCCATGCACTGTCCCAGCAGGCGCAGGGCCAGGGCATACGCGCTGCGGCTGGCGTTGACCGTGCCGAAGATCAGCTGGTTCTCCAGCACGATGTTCCGCATGAGCTGGTCCGCCGGCAGCGGCGAGGGGCCGCCCAGCGGCGGGATGCCCGTGAAGATGAACAGCCCGTTGGGCCCCAGCGACTCCAGCGCGGTGAACGCCAGATGGGAGCTGCCCACCGCTTCGTAGATGAGGTCGATGTTGCCCAGCCGCTTGCCCAAATCCTCCGGGGCGCAGTCCTGGCTGCAGATGTAGCCCGCGCCAAACGAGCGCACCAGGTCCGCCCGGTCGCTGTCGCCGCTCTCCATCGAATACACGTGCGTTTCGAAGTTGTTCGCCACCATCGTCATCGCGCCCAGCAGCCCCACCGGCCCGGCGCCCAGCACCACGGACCGCTGGCGCGACGGCTCCCAGGGCAGCCGCTGTTGCAGCGTCTTCACCTGCTGCATCGCCTTCGCCGCGATGGTCAGCGGCTCCGTGAGCACCGCGACGTCCGCCAGGTCCGGAGGCACCAGCGTGAGGTTCGCCTCGTCCTCCACCGTGGACTCCGTGAGGAAGCCGTGCGTCTGCTTGATGCCCCGCTCCCGGAAGTCGCCGGTGACACAGAAGTCCTGCCGTCCGGAACGGCAGGCCAGACACTCCGCGTGCAGACACGGCCGGCGCACGGAGGGGATCACCAGGTCCCCCGGCCGCAGCTTGGTCACCTCCGGCCCCACCGCCACCACCTCGGCCAGCGCCTCGTGCCCGATGATGAGGTGGTCCTCGCCCGGCGGCGGTTCGCCGTACTCGAACGCGGCGACCTCCCGGTCCGTGCCGCAGATGCCGACCTCCCGCATCCGCAGCAGCACCTCCGTGCCCCGGATCACCTGGGGCTGCGGCTCGTCAATCACTCGCACCTCATGGGTGCCCGGAAACACGGCAACGGCCTTCATGGCGGCCCTCCTCGTTCATCCATCCGTGAGCGCAACAACACACGTGCCGGCGCCCCGTCCCCATCCGCGAGCCGCAAGGGCAGACACATCATCTCGTAGTCGCCGGGCTCCACCTCCGTCAGGTCCAGCCCTTCGATGATGCACACCCCCGCCTCCAGCAGGAGCCGGTGGGTCGTCTCCCCTTCATCCATGCCCGCGATGGACAGGTAGTCGATGCCCACCGTGCGCACGCCCGTCTCCACCAGGTAGCGCGCCCCGTCGCTCGACAGGTACGTGAAGCCCGGCTGGAAGTCCGCCGCGTGCCACGGGTGAGAGGAGTTGCGCGTCTTGAAGAGCAGGCGCTCGCCCCGCCGGGGCGCATGGGCCTTCAGGGCCTCCACCGTGATGGCCGGGCCTCGCGGCAGGGACACCACCCGCACGTCGCCGAGCAGCCGGTCGAGTGGCATCGCGTCCACCCCCATCCCGCCTGGAATGAAGTGCACGGGCGCGTCCACGTGCGTGCCGGAGTGGACGCCCAGGGACAGGTGCGAGACGTTGGCCGCGTCCCCCTTCGACAGGTCCAGGTGGTGGCGCACCTGGATGGGCGGGTTGTCCGGCCAGTGCACCATCCCGTCGTGGACGGGCACCGTCACATCCACCCAGGGGGCGGCGTTCCCGATGACCTCCAAGGTCGAATGCGTGGGCATGTCCCAAGCCTAGGCACGCGGTGTCACCGGATGGACGCGGCGGGGGATGGCGTGCTCCAACGGTTGCCCTGGACCCAGGGGACGCCCGGCCGTGCGGCCTCATCCCCCGTCCGCCTGCCCGTCCCGTCCTCGCGGAGGACGCACGTCATTGCTGGCGGCAGTGGGGCGGCCTGCGTAGGCTGTCCGCCGTGGTGACCCCGTCTCCTCGCTCCACCATCCTCATCGTCGACGACGAGCCCGACCTGCGCGAGGTCGTCGCGGAGCTGCTGGAGATGGAGGACTACACCGTGCTCCAGGCCGCCAATGGTCAGGCCGCCCTGGACGTGCTGGCCGCCACGTCCCAGCCGTGCCTGGTGCTGCTGGACCTGATGATGCCGGTGATGGATGGACATGAGTTCCTCCACCGGCTGCGGCAGGACGACCGCTACCGCGAGCTGCCGGTGCTGATGCTCACCGCCCACTTCTCCGCCAAGGCGCCTCCGGGCACGGTGGGCCTGCTGCGCAAGCCCGTGGACATCGCGGAGCTGCTGGCCACGGTGGCCCGGCACTGCCCCGCCGCCTGAGCGGGCCCGCGCGCGCGGCGTCCGCTCAGGCTCCCCCTCGCGGCAGGGTGAGGGTGAAGACCGTCCGCTTCGCGTCCGAGGCCACGTCCAGCGTGCCCCGGTGGCCGCGGATGATCTGCTCGGAGATGAAGAGCCCCAGGCCCAGGCCGGACGGCACGTGGGCGCCCGTGTGCGCGCGCTGGAAGGGGTGGAAGAGCAGGGCCAGGTCCTCCGGGGCGATGGGCTCCCCGGGGTTGCTCACCCAGGCCACCACCCGCTCCGCTTCGCCCCGGAGCGTGAGCTCCACCGTGCTCTCCGCGGGGCTGTACTGGAGCGCGTTGCCCAGCAGGTTGCTCAGCACCTGCGCCAGCCGGTCCGCGTCCCACCGTCCCGCCAGCGGCCCCATGGCCGTCACCTTCACGGTGCGGTTCGGGTGCGCCAGCTCCAGCTCCTCCACCACCTGACGCGCCACCTGCCCCAGGTCCGTGGCGCCCGGCGTCAGCGGGATGCCGCCGCCCAGCCGGCTGCGCGTGAAGTCCAAGAGCTCGGTGATCATCCGCGTCATCCGGTCCGTGCTGGTGATGATGCGGCTGGCGGTGCGCACCAGCGCGGCGGGCATCTGTTCACTGGCCAGGAGGAAGCTGGCCGCCATGCGGATGGCGTTGAGCGGGTTGCGCAGGTCGTGGCCGACGATGCCCAGGAAGCGCTCGCGGAACTCCGCGGACGCGCGCAGCTCGCCCTCCGCCTGCATGTGCCGGGTGACGTCCACCACCACCGCGCCCACGCCCAGCACCTCGCCCCGCGCGGTGCGCACCGGGTGGTAGCTGCCCATCAGGTGCAGGTCGCTTCCCGGCCCATCGGGCGGCACGCCCGGCCGCCTCTGCGTGAAGGGCAGCTCCTCGGTGGCCTCGCCCGTCTCCAGCACGCGGCGGAGGACGGGCTCCAGCCTCGGGGCCCGCAGGGGCAGCACCTCCGCCAGGGTCCTGCCCCCGTAGGCGTCCACCGACAGCCCGTCCATCCTCGCCATCCGCGCGTTGACGCGCATGAAGCGCAGGTCCCGGTCCAGCAGCGCCATGCCCACGGGCGCGGACGTGAGGAGCGCCTCCAACTGCGCGAACACCTCCGCCTTCTCCCGGTCCGCGCGCCGCACGTCGTCCATCAGCCGCTTGGTGCGCACCAGCGCGTCCACGCGCGCGCGCACCTCCTCCGTGCGGAAGGGCTTGGCCACGTAGTCGTTGGCGCCCGCGCGCAGCCCCTGCACCAGGTCCTCCGGCCGGCCATGCGCGGTGAGCAGCAGCACCGGGAGTGCTTGCGTCTCCGGCTCGCCGCGCAGGAACTGGCATACCTCCAGACCGGACATCCCCGGCATCTCCCAGTCCAGCACCACCACGTCCGGCGCACGCCCGGCGTGCAGGCGCTCGAGCATCCCAGCGCCATCCGGGAACGTCTCCACCTTGAATCCCGTTCCCAGGGCCGACGTGATGAACCGCGCCTCGCTCGCGCTGTCATCCACCACCCAGACGCAGGGTGGGGTGCTGGTGTCACCGGAGGGGGCTCCCGGAGGGCGGGGGAAGAAGGTGTCGGACGGTGGAGGCATGGACGGGGGTCGATTCGCGGGATGGACGCGGCGGGTGCGCGAGGAGGGGAGGGATGTTCACGCGACAGGCGTCATCCAGTAGGGGGCCACGGGGATTCGTCCGGAGCATGCGTGGAGAAGCCAACGTTCACCGTGCCCTCCATGACTCATTTCTTTCAGCGGGTTGGAATCGGTCTAGCTTGGCCGGTCGTTTCCAGAGGACGCCATGCCCGAAGTACTCGTCGTCGATGACAGCAAGGTGATGCGCGACATGGTGGTCGCCTGCCTGCGCCCCTACCCGGAGAGCCGCTTCACCCAGGCCTCCAGCGGCCTGGAGGCCATCGAGCAGCTGTCGCTCAAGCCCTACGACCTGCTCGTCCTGGACCTCAACATGCCCGATATCGGCGGCATCGAGGTGGTGGAGTTCGTGCGGGGGCAGGATCACCTGCGGGCGCTGCCCATCATCATCGTCACGACCCGAGGCGACGAAGCCTCCCGCGAGCGCGCCCTGCGGGCCGGCGCGGACCGGTTCATGACCAAGCCCTTCACGCCGGACTCCATCCAGGGCGCGGCCCGGGAACTCCTGGAGAAGCGCCCGGCCGAGGCGCCGCGCGGGTGACGGCATCCGGGGAGTTCGCGGAGTTCCTCCCCGCCTACCTGGCGGAGGTGGATGAGCTGCTGGCCTCCGCGCAGAAGGACCTGCTCGCGGTGGAGGAGGCCGTCCGCCGGGGTGCCGCCCAGCCCCGCGCCGTGCGGGAGCTGTTCCGCGCGGTGCACACCCTCAAGGGCCTGTCCGCCATGGTGGACGTGGAGCCCATCGTCGCGCTGGCGCACTGGATGGAGGCCTCGCTGCGGCTGGCGGATCAAGCCGGTGGCCGTCTGCCGGAGGCCAGCGTGGAGCCGCTGGTGGAGGGCCTGCGCGCCATCGAGCAGCGCGTGCGGCAGCTGGGCGCCGGGAAGCCGGCCTCGCCCGCGCCGGTGGGCCTGCTGGAGCGGCTGGAGGCGCTGGGCCCCCAGGTGTTGGAGTCCGCGCCGCGCCGGACCCGGGCCGTGGCGCTGGACGTGGAGGCCGCGTTCGCCTCGCGCCTGACGCCGTCGGAGCGCGAGCAGCTGGAGGGCGGACTGTCCGGAGACCAGCGCGCGGTGCGCCTGGACTTCGTGCCGTCCGCGGAGCGCGCCGCGAAGGGCCTCACCATCAACACCGTGCGCGAGCGCGTGGCGAAGCTTTCGGACATCGTGAAGGTGCTGCCCCTGTCCGGCGCCGCCGCGGCGGGCGCGTCGCTCGCGTTCGCGCTGCTGCTCGTCACCCGCGCGGAGGACGCCGCGCTGCTGGAGGCCGTGGGCGGCCCGCCCGCCACGGTGCGCTCGCTGGCCGCCGCCGCGCTGGAGGAGGCCGAGCCGGTGGCCTCCGTGGCGGCCCTGGCCTCGGGTGGGGTGGACACCCCGGCCCCGCCCCTGGCCTTGGACGACGCGCTGAACGACGAGCCGGAGGCGCGCCGGGGCGGGGGCCTGCTGCGCGTGGAGGTGTCGCGGCTGGACGAGGCCATGGAGTGGCTGGCGGCGCTCGTGGTCAACCGCTCCCGGCTGACGCGCGCGGTGGCGGCGCTCACCCAGGCGGGGGCCCCCACGCGGGAGCTTGTCGCCATCCTCCAGGAGAATGGCCGGCAGCTGCGCGACCTGCGCTCGGCCATCCTGCGGCTGCGCATGGTGCGCGTGGGCGACGTGCTGGAGCGGCTGCCCCTGCTGGTGCGCGGCCTGCGCCGCACCACGGGCAAGGCGGTGCGCCTGGAGCTGGACGTGGGCGACGCGGAGCTGGACAAGGCCGTGGCGGACCGGCTCCTGCCCGCGCTGGTGCACCTGGTGCGCAACGCGGTGGACCACGCGCTGGAGCTGCCCGAGGAGCGTCAGGCCCTGGGCAAGCCGCCGGAGGGGCTGGTGCGCCTCACCAGCCACGCGCGCGCCGGGGGCCAGCTGGAGATCACCCTGCGCGACGATGGCCGGGGCGTGGACGCGAAGGCGGTGGCGAAGGCGGCGAACGCCCCCGTGCCGGAGTCGGTGGACGCGCTGCTGGACCTGCTGTGCCGGCCCGGCCTGTCCACGCGCCAGGAGGCCACGCGCACCAGCGGCCGGGGCATGGGCATGGACATCGTGCGGCGCATCGTCGTGGAGCAGCTGGGCGGCGAGCTGCGGATGGAGACGCGCAAGGGCGCGGGCACCACCTTCAGCCTGCGCGTCCCGCTCACGGTGACGCTGCTGGACGCCATCGTCTTCGAGTGCGCGGGCCTCAAGTACGCGGTCGCGGTGGGCACGGTGGAGGAGCTCATCGACGTGGGGAGCGTGGTGCGCCCCGCGGGCGTGGACGGCGTGGGGCTGGTGGAGCGGCGGGGCGCGGCGGTGCCGCTGGTGTCGCTGGCGCGGCTGCTGGACCCGGCGGCGCGGCGGGCGCCTTCGGAGGCGGACGCGGGCCCCACCCGGGAGTGCAAGGCGCTCATCGTGCGGCAGCGCGGGGAGCCGGTGGCCTTCGCGGTGGACCGGCTCCTGGGCCAGCAGGAGATCGTGCTGCGTCCGCTGGAGGATCCGCTGGTGCGCGTGCCGGGCGTGGCGGGCGCCACGGACCTGGGCGACGGCCGGCCCACGCTGGTGCTGGACCTGGGGGCGCTCGGCGCGGCGCACCTGGGCCGCCGCGGGCGCAAGCCCAGGGCAGGGGAGTGGGTGTCATGAGCGTGTTGCACGTGTTGTTCAAGGTGGACGGGACGGAATACGCGATGCCCGCGGCGGACGTGGTGCAGATGGAGTCCTTCACCGGCGCGACGCCGGTGCCAGGGGCGCCCGCGCACGTGGCGGGGCTGGTGCAGGTGCGCGGCCGGGTGGTGCCGGTGGTGGACGCGCGGGCCCGCTTCGGGCTGCCGGCCGGGACGCCGTCGCTGGACTGGCGGGTGGTGGTGGGCCAGCTGGGCGAGCGCACCGTGGGGTTGCTGGTGGACAGCGCCCGCGAGGTGCTGAAGCTGGACCCTCGCACCATCCAGCCGCCCCCGCCCATGGTGGTGGAGGGCGCGAAGGGGTTCGTGAAGGCCGTGGCGCAGGTGGGCCCGCGGCTGGTGATGCTCATCGATTTCCCCCGCGTGGTGGGGGAGGAGGCGGCGGATGTCGACGGACAAGGGTAGCAGCGGACTGCGCCTGGAAGACGCGCGCGCGCTGGCGGAGCGGGCCTCGCTCCAGGTGGAGGAGGGCGCGGGCCTGGTGAAGTCCACCGAGCAGCTGGCCACGCGGCTGGCCTCCGCGGGCAACGAGCAGGCGGCGGCGGGCGAGCAGGTGCGCATCGCCATCGAGTCCGTGGCCGCCCAGGTGGAGCAGACCAGCGCGGCGGTGCAGTCGCTGGTGAAGAGCCAGGGCGCGGTGGGCACGCTGGCGAAGGGCGTGCAGCAGGAGGTGGAGGCCACCGCGGGCACGATGCAGGAGATCACCGCGTCGGTGTCCGGCGTGCGCAAGGACGCGGGCGTGCTCGCCACGAGCGCGGACGCGACGGCCACCACCCTGGAGGAGGTGGCGCGCTCGGTGAAGGGCGTGAGCGCCAACGCGGAGGAGCTGGCCGCCTCCAGCGAGGAGCTGCTGGCGAGCATGCAGGAGATGACCGCCACCGTGGAGGACCTGGTGGTGCGCAACCAGACGAGCGCCGCCACCACGGAGCAGGTGGGCGCCACCGTGGAGGAGATGTCCAAGGGCATCACCCGGCTGTCGCAGGACGCGCAGGGCGTGGGCGAGCGCATGGGGCAGGTGTCCGGCGCCGTGGTGTCGCTGGGCAAGGCGCTCCAGGAGGTGGGGCGCGACGCGGCCACCATGGCCGCCAGCGTGGAGGACACGGCGGCCACCACCGAACAGGTGGCCCGCAGCGCGCGCGGCGTCGCGGACCACGCGCGCACCCTGGAGGCGAGCGCGGTCGCCACCGCGTCCACCGTGCAGGAGGTGGCCGCCAGCGTGGAGGAGGTGGCCGCCACCGCGGAGAAGAACGCGGCCGTGGTGGACGCCAACGCGGCCACCATCGAGCAGCTGTCGCGCTCCGCCCAGGCGGTGGCGCGCGCCGCGGAGAGCATCAACGGCCTGGCGTCCACCAGCGCCACCGCGTCCGCGCAGCTGGAGGCGTCCACGCGCCGCGCCGCGCAGATGACGGAGGAGGCGCGGCTGGCCGCCGAACGGGTGGGCACGAGCGCGCGCGAGGGCGGCGCCACGGTGGCGCGCTCCATCGCGGGCTTCGGCCGCATCCGCCAGTCCATCGTGGAGTCCTCCGGGGTGATGAAGGAGATGGGCCGGCGCGCGGAGGAGATCGGCGACATCGTGCAGGCCATCAACCTCATCGCGGACCGCACCAACCTCCTGTCGCTCAACGCCAGCATCGAGGCGGCGCGCGCCGGGGAGCACGGCCGCGGCTTCGCGGTGGTGGCGGAGGAGATCCGCGCCCTGGCGGACCGGGCGGCGGTGGCCAGCGCCGACGTGGCGAAGATCGTCCGGGGCCTCCAGACGACGGCGCGCGAGGCGGCCGTGGCCACCGGCGAGGGCGTGCGGGCGGCGGACGAGGGCGCGGCGCTGGCGGGGGACGCGGAGCGGGCGCTGGGCACCATCCTCAAGGGCGTGGATGACCTGGGCCAGAGCGTGCGCGAGGCGTCGCGCGCGTCGGCGGAGCAGGTGCAAGCCGTGCAGTCGCTGGTCCTGGCCACGGCGAAGGTGAGCGAACAGGGCCGGCTCATCGCCGCGTCCTCGGTGGAGCAGGCGCAGGCCGCGCAGGCCCTGGCCCAGGGCGGCACGGAGATGCGGCGCATGGCGCGGCAGACCACCCAGGCCACGCAGGACCAGGCCAAGGCGCTGCGCGACGCGGTGCGCTCCAACCACCAGCTGACGGAGGTGGCGGAGAAGGTGTCGCGCGCGATGCAGGAGCAGGCGCAGGCCGCCACGGACCTGGCCCGGGGCACGGTGCAGATGCGGCAGCTGGTGCAGGGCGTGAGCGGCGCCGTGACGGCGCAGGGGCAGCAGGTGGCCGTGATGGGGGCCACGGCGCAGGAGGTGGCGTCCTCCACGCAGCGCACGCTCACCGGCGTCGCGGAGCAGGCCAAGGCCGCGCAGGAGGTGGCGCGCGCCATGGAGGCCACGCGCAAGGAGGTGGCCCAGTCCACGCGCGCCATGGCGGAGCAGGCCCGCGCCCTCAAGCAGGGCGAGGTGGCCAGCCGCCAGGTGGCGAACCTGGCCAAGGAGGTGACGCGCGCCACGGAGGAGCAGGCCCAGGCGCTGACGTCGCTGGTGCGCGGCGCGGAGGACGTGCGCCGGGTGGCGAAGATGACCGCGCGCGCGCTGGATGAACAGACGGAGGCCCTGAGCCTGCTGTCCACGTCGGCCGCGAAGCAGGCCTCGGGCGCGGCGGCGGTGGCGAAGGCCGCGCAGGAGCAGGCGTCGGTGACGGAGCAGCTGGGGCGGTCCGTGGAGGAGATGCGCACGCGAGCGCGGGAGATCGCCGTCACCACCGCCGAACAGGCGCGCTCCACGGCCGTCAGCGCCCGGGAGGTGCGCGAGGTGGCGGGCCGGCTGGGCCAGCTCACGCGGCTGCAAGGCGAGCAGGTGGAGGGGCTCTCTCACTTGAGCGGGCTGTTGGGCGCGGCGGAGCCGGCCGCCGCCCGGAACCCCCGGGAGCAGCCCACGTGACGGGCCCGAGCACGCGGCACCACCCGCTGTCGCTGTCCGCGGAGGACCGCGCCCGGGTGGAGGAGGTGGAGCAGCTGGCGCGCCGGGGCCCGGCGAGCCTGCCGGTGCTGGTGGCCGGGCTGGACGCGCCGTCGTGGGCGGTGCGCCGCGCCGTGGTGTCCGCGCTGGCGCGGCTGGGCACCCCCGCGGTGGAGCCCCTGTGCGACGTGCTCCGCCACTCGCGGGACAACGAGGCGCGCCTCGCCGCGGCGGTGGACGCGCTGGTGGCCGCCACCGGCGACGTGGAGCGCCCGGTGGAGGCCCTGGGGGAGAACGCCAACCCCGCCATCGTCTGCGACGCCGCCCAGGTGCTGGGGCGCCGCCGCAGCCGCCAGTCCGTGCCGCTGCTGTCGCGGCTCATCGTGCACCCGGACGACAACGTGGCGGTGGCCGCCATCGAGGCGCTGGGGCGCGTGGGCGGCGGCGCCGCGGTGGACGCGCTGCTGGAGTCGCTGGGCAGCGGCAACTTCTTCCGCATCTTCCCCGCCATCGACGTGCTGGGCCGCTCGGGCGACCCCACCGTCGTGCCGGCGCTGATGGCGCTCCTGTCGGACCCCTTCTACGTGCTGGAGGCGGCGCGCGCGCTGGGCCGCACCGGCCAGGAGGCCGCGGTGCCCGCGCTCGTGGGCCTGCTCCAGCGCGGCAACGACGCGGTGGTGCGCGTGGCGGCGGTGGCGCTGGTGGAGATCCACGACGCGCAGGTGCAGCGCTTCGGCGGCGCGCGCACGGTGCCGTCGGTGCTGCGCTCCGCCTCGGCGGAGCCTCACCCCACCGGACGCCGGCTGGCCCAGGTCATCGCGGGCGCGGACGCGGGGGAGAAGACCTCGGTGGCGCGGCTGCTGGGCTGGGTGGGCGGCGCGGACGCGGCGACCGGGCTCCTGAAGCTGCTGGACTCACAGGACCTGGGCGTGTCGCGCGCGGCGGCGGCGGCGCTGGGAGAGCTGGGCGCGGACGCGGACGCGCAGATATTGCAGGCGCTGCGCGACGGCGACAGCTCCCGGCGCCGGGTGCTCCTGCCATTGGTGGGCAAGCGCTCCGCCGCGGTGCCGGACGTGCTCCTGTGCCTGGAGGACCGGGACGCGACGGTGCGCGCGCTGTCGGCGGAGACGCTGTCGCGCATCGGGGACACCTCCGCGGTGCCCGCCCTCTTCGCGCGGCTGTCGGACGAGGACCCCCGCGTGTCGCAGGCGGTGGTGGGCGCCATCCAGTCGCTGGGCAGCGACACGACGGAGGCCCTGGCGCTGGAGGCGGCGCGCTCACCGGACACGCGCCAGCGGCGTGCGGCGCTGCGCATCGTGGCGTACTTCGGCTACCCGCGCGGCCTGGACGCGCTGCTGCTGGCCATGCGGGACCCGGACGAGCGCCTGCGCGACGCGGCCATCTACGGCCTGCCCTTCATCGACGACCCGCGGGCGGTGGACGCGCTCCTGTCCGCCGCGAGCCACGAGTCGGAGCGCACGCGCGCCACCGCCATGCGCGCGCTGGGCCAGACGGACAAGCAGGCCCGCATCACCTCCACGCTGCTGGGCGGCCTGAACGACCGCGACCCGTGGGTGCGCTACTACGCGTGCCAGTCGCTGGGGAAGCTCAACGAGGAGGCCGCCGCGGACGCCATCGTCGCGCTGGCCAACGACGACGCGGGGCAGGTGCGCGTGGCGGTGGTGGACGCGCTGGCGCACCTGCACACGGAGAGCGCCATGGCGGCGCTGCGCCGGGCCGCCGCGTCCGCGGACGCGGACGTGCGCCGCGCGGCGCTCCTGGGCCTGGGCGTGGCGCGCCGCCCGGACGCGCTGCCGGTGCTGCTGGAGGCGGTGCACTCGGAGGACCCGGCCACGCGGCTCGTCGCCCTGTCGGCGGTGGCGGAGTACGACGCGCCGGAGACGCTGCCCGCGCTGCTGCGCGCGGCGGGGGACCGGGACGACAGCGTGCGGAGCGCGGCGGTGGGCTTCCTCGCCACGCGCACGGGCACGCACGCCACGCAGTCGCTGGTGTCGCTGCTGGGGGACGTGATGCTGCGCGAGCAGGTGGTGGGCGCGCTGGCGCTGCCGGTGGACGGGCGGCTGCCCGGGCTCTTGTCGGCGCTGGAGGTGGCGGACGACGCGACCGCGCCCCTGCTGGTGGCGGCCCTGGCGCGCATGCGCCGGGCGGACGCGCGGGCGGCGCTGATGCAGGCGCTGGCCTCCGCGAGCTCCTCCGGACGGCGCGCGGCGGCCCCCGCGGTGGCGGCGCTGGGCACGGTGGAGGCGCGCGAGGCGCTGGACCGCGCGGCCCACCGCGACGAGGACGCGGACGTGCGCCGCGCCTGCCTGCTGGCGCTGGGACGTTGAGCCCCCACCGCCCATGAGCACGCTGCCGTTGTCACCGCAGGTCCTGGCCATCCTCGCGATGCTCATCGAGCAGCGCGCGGGCCTGCACTATGGCCTGGAGGACCGGGAGCTGCTGGCGGAGAAGCTGTCCACGCGGGCCATCGACGCGGGGTTCGACTCGCTGCTCGACTACTACTACTTCCTCCGCTACGACCCGAAGGGCACGGAGGCGCTGGACGCGCTGGTGGAGGCGCTGCTGGTGCATGAGACGTACTTCTTCCGCGAGCCCCCGGCGCTGGAGGTGCTGGTGGACGAGCTGCTCGTGCCCCAGGTGCGCGCCGGCCGCCGTCCCCGCGTGTGGTGCGCGGCGTGCTCCACCGGCGAGGAGCCCCTGACGCTGGCCATGCTCCTGGACGCGCGGGGCGTGCTGGGCGACGTGTCCCTCCTGGCCACGGACCTGAGCGCGCGGGCGCTGGAGCGCGCCAGGGCGGGGGAGCACAACCTGCGCTGCATGCGCGCGCTGCCCCAGGGCGTGGAGGGCCGCTGGCTGGACGTGGTGAACGGCCGTCCGCGCGTGAGGCCGGAGCTGGTGGCCGCGGTGGAGTGGCGGCAGCTCAACCTGATGGACACCGCGGACTTCCCCCCGCCGGAGAGCTGCGATGCGGTCCTCTGCCGCAACGTGCTCATCTACTTCCAGGACGCCACCGCGCGCCGCGTGGTGGACGGCATCACCCGGACGCTGAAGCCCGGCGGGCACCTGCTGGTGGGCACGTCGGAGTCGCTGATGCGCTTCGGCACGGCGCTGCGGTGCGAGGAGCGTCGCGGCGCGTTCTTCTACGGCAAGGCGGGCCCATGACGTTGCGCGTGCTGGTGGTGGATGACTCGGCGTTCGCGCGCAAGGTGCTGCGCAAGGTGCTGTCGGAGGGGGAGGGCCTGGAGGTGGTGGGCACCGCCCGCGACGGGCTGGACGCGCTGGAGCGCGTGGCGGAGCTCAAGCCGGACGTCATCACGCTGGACCTGGTGATGCCGGCGCTGGACGGCCCGGGCTTCCTGCGCGCGCTGTCCGGGATGCCGGACGCGCCCCGCGTGGTGGTGGTGAGCAGCGCGGACGCGGACAGCGACCTGGCGGTGGCCGCGCTCCAGGCGGGCGCGGTGGACCTGGTGCACAAGCCCACGGCGCTCGCCACCGACCGGCTCTACGAGCTGGGCGCGGAGCTGGTGGAGAAGGTGCGCATCGCGGGCCGAGCGGTGCCGCGCTACGCGCAGGAGCTGGCGGCCGCGGGCGCCCGGGCGGCGAGGCCGCTGTCCCCGGCGGCGTCCCCGAAGCTGCTGGCGGTGGGCACGTCCACGGGCGGGCCGCAGGCCCTGACGCGGCTGTTGGCGGCGCTGCCCCGGGACTTCCCCGCGCCGGTGGTGCTCGCGCTGCACATCCCCGCCGGCTACACGGAGGCCGTGGCGAAGCGGCTGGACTCCCAGAGCGCGCTGGAGGTGGTGGAGGCGACGGACGGCCTGGAGCTCCGGCCGGGCCGCGTGGTGCTGGCCCGCGCGGGGTTGCACCTGCGGGTGCAGCGGCACGGGGCGCTGGACCTGGCGCGCCTGGACCGCCAGCCGCTGGGCACGCCGCACCACCCCTCCGTGGACGTGCTCTTCCAGAGCGCGGCGGAGGGCTGGGGGCGGGACGCCGTGGCGCTGGTGCTCACCGGCATGGGCGAGGACGGGCTCCAGGGCGCCCGGGCCGTGCGCGCCGCGGGCGGCGTGGTGCTGACGGAGGCGGAGTCGTCCTGCGTGGTGTACGGCATGCCGCGCGCGGTGGCTGAAGCCGGGCTGTCGCACGGCAGCGCGCCGCTGGATGAGCTGGTGCCCCTGCTCGGGCGGTACATCCCCTGAGGTGTGGCCTCGCGGGCGCCGGCTTCAGGGCCGGTGCGCGGGGGGCGGGGGAGGCGGCTCGGGCGGCGGCCCCTTCTTGGGCGGCGCGCGGCGCGGCAGGGTGACGGTGAAGGTGGTGCCGTCGTCCTCGGTGGAGGTGACGTCGATGGTGCCGCCGTGGGCGTGGACGATCTCCCGCACGATGTAGAGGCCCAGGCCGTAGCTCATCTTCAGCGTGCGCGTCTGCTGCGGACCCTGGCGGAAGGGTTCGAAGAGGTGGGGCAGGGTGGCCTCCGGGATGGGGCGGCCCTCGTTGTGGACGCTGACCACCACCTTGTTGCGCAGGCCCCGCGTGGACAGGCGCACGGGCGCGTCCGCCGGGCTGTACTTGAGGGCGTTCTCCACCAGGTTGGACACCACCTGGGCCAGCCGGTCCGGGTCCCACTGGCCCTGGGTGTTGCCCTTGTGCTCCACCTCGATGTGCCGCTTGGGGAAGGCCACGCGGAACTCGTGCGCCACCTTGGCGAGCAGCTCCTGCGTGTCCGCGCCGCGCGGTTCAATGACGACGCCGCCCACCAGCCGCGCGCGGGTGAAGTCCAGCAGCAGGCGGGTCAGCCGCTCGATGCGCACCGCCGCGGTGGCGATGCGCTGGCTGGTGCGCGCCGTCTCCTCCGCGGGGCCGCCCGCCGCCAGCACGCGCGACCAGTTCATGATGGCGCCGAGCGGGCTGCGGATGTCGTGGCTGATGATGCCCATCAGGTGTTCCTGGAACTCGGAGTGCCGGCGCACCTCTTCTTCCGCCCACTTGCGCTGGGTGATGTCGCGGCTGATGCCGAACAGGCCGAACACGTTGCCTTCGGGGTCGCGCAGGGGGCCCTTGGTGGACAGCCACACGCGCACGTCTCCGTCGGGGCCCTGCTGGGAGTCCTCGTAGGTGAGCGGCTGGCCCGCCTCCAGCACGTCCCGGTCGTGCCGGAGGTTGACGCGGGCCTCCTCGGGGGGGAACAGCTCCGCGTCGGTGTGCTCGCGCACCTCGGACACGGTGCGGCCCAGGGCCCTGGCGCCCGCGGAGTTGATGACCTGGTAACGGCCGTCCAGGTCCTTGATGTAGATGGCGTCGGTGGTGCCCTCCATCACCGCCTGGAAGAGCTGGCCGGCGCGCTGGAGCTCCTGCCGGGCCATGTATTCGCGGCTGATGTCGCGGCAGTGCACCAGCAGGCCGCCCTCCACGGGGCGGGCGCTCACGTCGAAGCAGAGGTCGCCTTCGGGCCAGCGGTGCTCGTAGCGCACGGCGGGCTGTCCGGTGGCGGGGGCCTCCAGGCGCAGGTGGGGCCCCAGGCCCAGCAGGTCCGCCACCTTCTTGCGCACGTCGTCCCCTGGCTGGGCGCGATCCGCGAGCAGCTCGCGCATGCGGGGGCTCAGGTAGGTGACGCACCAGTCGGCGTCCACGCCGAGGAAGGCCTCCGGCAGTCCCTCCAGCAGTGCGAGCAGACCCAGGCCAGGCGCGTCCGACGAAGGCGGAGCGGAGGAGCGGGAGCGCGGGCGGGCGGGGACGTGGGCCATCGTGGGGTCGGCGGGAACTTGGGGAGCGGGCCCCTTCAGGGAGGAAACACGGCGCGTGGGCGGAGCGTGCCCGGCATCAGGTCCGGGGAGCGGGAGGCAGGGTTGCGTCCAGACAGGCCGTTACGGGAAGGGCACGCTGGTGGATTTCCGAGGGTAGGCAGAAACCTCCGGGATGAAACGGGTCGGCGGTGCTCCTGTCGCTCCCTTTCCGCACGAGGTCACTCAGGCGACACACGGAACGGGGCTGGAAGGGGACGGGGCGCATCCGTCTGAACCATACCGCGCCCAAGGCGAAGCGGGGGCTTCAGCCCGGGGGACGGCTGGCTTCCGCACGGTGCGTCCCACCCAGGGCCTTCAGCCGTGCGCTGATGGCGGACGGTTGCGGCGGGAGCGGATGAAACAGGGCCGCTCGGGTGCCAGGGATGGGCGGGGTCCAGGAAACCCGGGTCAGAGGTGTCGCCGGAAATACCGCCCGATGGAGAGCAGCCGCATCGTGCGGAGGTCCACGGCATAGAGCACGACCTCCTGGAGGGGCTTTCCGGTGGTGGCCTCGACAGACTGAGTGGGCTCTGGCGGACAGCGTTGAGCGTTGGCGACGAGTTGCACCAACACCACACCCTCGGGACCTGGCGCCGCGGTCACGTCATAGGAGTCCCGCTGATCCAGGCACGCGGGCTGACGGGATGAAGGCGCATCCCACGGCAGGAAGTGCTCCATGGCGAGCTGGATGGCGGCGGTCGTGTTGCCATCGATGTGGAGGAGCCCCTGGCGCGGCAGCTCGATGGGGAAGGTGAATCGCGCTGCGTCCTCGGCGGAGGCGTGGGGAATCCCCCCAGCCGTCCGGCAACCCCCCAGGGCGAGCAAGAGCAGGCACGGCATCCAGGGCTTCACGGAAGGCTCCTTCTTGTTCGGAGGCTCACGGGCGTTGAACCGCGATGATGCGTCCGTGTCGTGGATCCACGGCATAGGTCGCTCCCATGTCCGTGACCGGGCCTTCTTCGATGCATGCACCCGGGCTCAGGGAGAAGCGCACCAGCACGACGTCTTCATTCCAGGGCGCCGCCTGCACGTCGAACGACTGACGCTGGAACAGGCATGCTTCGACGGGATCGCCTCCACGAGGAGGCTGCGTGCCAAGAGGCCGGAAGTCTTCGAGCGCCAGCTGGATGGCGGCGGCCGTCGCCGCCGGTACCACGACCTGTTCCGACTCATTCAAGGTCGAGGGGAACTTGAACCAGGCTGCTTCCCTGGCGGGAACCCGCGCGGGAAGCGACGGCCGGGGAGCGCATGCGCCCAGGAGCGCGCAGAGCAAGAGCATCGAGGGCTTCATCGCCGACCCCCGTGCATGTCGTCCGGGCCGGGCCCGGGATGCGGCGAGTTCCTCATGGCTCCTCCACGGCGGTGATGCGTCCAGTGGCCTTGTCCTCCGGGAGGATGCTTCCGACGCGCCTCCAGCGGCGCCCTTCGCGGACATAGATTTCGCCTGGCAGGTTGTCGTCCGCATGCGGCACCAGCTTGTGGATGATGCAGTGGGTGTCGAACTGGATCCGGAGGGAGTACCACTGTGTATCCGACTTCCGGTCCTCCTCGGAAAGGCTCGAGGGGAACCAGGGGTGGCTGTGGAAGTCAGCGAGGATGGAGGCCCTGCCCCGGGGATCCCGGACCTCCATGGGAGGACGACAGGATTTGCGCCGGCTCGTCCCCACCTGGACCCGCGTGGCGAGGGGAGAGGGATTGCTCGCGTAGTAGACGCCCTGCCCCAGGCTGTAGATGACGCCGCAGTACTCCATCCCGTAGTCACCCAAGGTGGCGGCGGGCAGGGTCATGATGGCGGGGCAGAGTTGATCGATGACGTCATCGACGTCGCGTGAAGGTTGGACGCGCTCCCAGGGGCCGCGCGCCCACACGCGACGAGAAGTGGCGTCCACGAAGCCGTAGTCGCTCCTGCCCTGTTGAGTGCTTCCACCAGCGCAGCCTGACAGCAGGGCGCAGAGGGTCAGGCCCTTCCGCGCTCGTTGTGGAAGACGCATGGTCCGCTCCCGCGGTCCGCAGAGCGTGGGAGCATAGCAGGCTGCCGTCGCGGGAGATGCCGGGCCTCACCCCTCCCCGATGAGGCGCGTCACCGCTCCGCAGAGCACGTCCAGGTCGAACGGCTTGTCGAAGACGAACGCGGCGCCCAGGCGCATGGCCTCCGCGTGGGTGGCGGCGTCGCCGAAGGCGGTGATGAGGATGACCGGCGTGGCCCAGTCCACCCGGCGCAGGCGCGCCAGGGCCTCCAGTCCGGTGACGCCCGGCATGCGCACGTCCGTGATGATGACGTCCGGCGCCGCGCCCTCCACGCCCGCCAGGCCCCGCGTCAGCGTGCCCAGCAGCTCGCGCCCGTTGGGCACCTCGTGCACGTCACAGCCGCGCCGCTGGAGCGCGCGCACCAGCATGCGGCGCATCTCCCGGTCGTCCTCGGCGATCAACACCCGGGGCCGCGTGGCGGGGGCCTCGTAGCCCGGCGCCCACGGCGTCTCCTCCTGCTCCGCGTCGTGTGTCGTGTCCTGGAACGCCATGGGGTGCTCCTCCGGGGTCGCGCTGTCCGACCGCGAAGAGGAGCATCCGCCGTGCCAGCGTCAGGGCTTCTTCGCCTCGCGCGACTCCTTCGCCTCCGCGTCGCCGCGCTCCAGCTTGCGGTAGAGCGTCTTGCGGTCCACGCCCAGGATGCGCGCCGCCAGCGTCCGGCTGCCGCCCACCGCCTCCAGCACGCGGTGGATGTAGCGGCGCTCCAGCTCCTCCAGCGTCACCAGCTCCGACGCGTCCGTGTTCTCCGGCACCACGCGCGGCGTGCTGTAGTTGCGGATGCGCTCCGGCAGGTCGTCCACCGTGAGCTGCTCGAAGGACGTGAGCGCCACCGCGCGCTCGATGCAGTTCTGCAACTCGCGGACGTTGCCCGGCCACCCGTACGCCAGCAGGCGCTGCGCCGCCGCCGGTGACAGCCCGTCCACCTTCTTGCCCGTGCGCGACGCGAACTGCTCCACGAAGCGCTGCGACAACAGCAGCACGTCGTTGCCGCGCGCGCGCAGCGGGGGCAGCTCCAGGCCAATGACGTTGAGTCGGTAGTACAGGTCCTCGCGGAAGCGGCTCTCCTCCACCGCCAGCTCCAGGTCGCGGTTCGTCGCCGCGACGATGCGCGCGTCGAACGGCGTCTCCGTGTCCCCACCCACCGGACGCACCACGCGCTCCTGCAACGCGCGCAGCAGCTTCGGCTGGAGCGTCATGGGCAGCTCGCCCACCTCGTCCAGGAACAGCGTGCCGCCGTTGGCCTTCACGAACAGGCCCGTGCGCGAGGCCTTCGCGTCGGTGAAGGCCCCCTTGGCGTGGCCGAACAGCTCGCTCTCCAACAGCTGCTCCGGCATCGCCGCGCAGTTGATGGCCACGAAGGGCCCCTCCTTGCGCCGGCCGCGCGCATGGAGCGCCCTCGCGGCCACCTCCTTGCCCGTGCCGCTCTCACCGGTGATCAGCACCGTGGCGTCCACGTCCGCCACCCGGTCGATGAGCGCGTACGCCTGCTTCAGGGCGGGGCTCTCCCCCACGAGCACGCCGTCGTCCTGGCGTTGATCCAACGCCTGGCGCAGCCGCCGCACCTCCGCGCGCAGGGCGCGGTGCTGCACGGCCCGCTCCAGCACCAGCACCAGCGCGTCCAGGTCGATGGGCTTGGTGATGAAGTCATAGGCGCCCGCGCGGATGGCGGCCACCGCCGTCTCCAGGCTGCCGAAGGCCGTCACCACCACCACCGGGATGTCCGGCCGGTTGAGCACGATGCGCTCGCACAGCGCCAGGCCGTCCATGCCCGGCATGCGCAGGTCGGTGAGCACCGTGTCGAAGTCCTCGCCGGACAGGCGCTGGAGGGCCTCGTCCGCCGCGGCCACGGCCACGGGCTGGAAGCCCCGGCGCTGGAGGCCCTTCTCCACCATGGCGCGCATCTCGCGCTCGTCTTCGACAATCAGGATGCGGCCTGGCATGCGTGCGTCCCCGGCGGCAGATAGATGGAGAAACAACTCCCACGGCCCGGCTCGCTTTTCACGTCAATCCAGCCGCCGTGGTCCCGCACCATCCCATAGGAGACGGACAGACCCAGGCCCGTTCCCTCGCCCACGTCCTTGGTGGTGAAGAAGGGCTCGAAGACGTGGGGCAGCACGTCCGGCGCGATGCCCGTGCCCTCGTCCTCCACGTCCAGCCGCACCCAGTCCTGCTCCGGCCCGCCCACGTCCGCGGGCGGCGTGGCGCGCAGCACCTGCGAGCGCACCCGCAGGGTGCCCGGCCGGTTCATCGCGTGGAGGCCGTTCATCACCAGGTTGGTGAGCACCTGCTGGAACTGCCCCGCGTCCACCTCCACCGTGAAGCCCTGGGGCACCTCCTGCGACAGCGCGACGCCGCGCTTGGTGGCCATGGGCTTGAGCAGCGCCAGGGTGCGCTCGGCCAGCAGCGACAGGTCCTCCGGCGCGCGCGACGGCGCCCTCCGCCGGGCGAAGTCCAGCAGCTGGCGGATGATGCCGGTCATGTGCTGCGCCTGCTGGAAGATGATGCGGGCGCACTCGCCCACCTCCTCGCCCTCCGCTTCCCCGGAGGACACCATCTTCGCGCGGCCCATCACCACGTTGAGCGGCGTGCCCAGCTCGTGCGCCACGCCCGACGCCAGCTTGCCCACCGTGGTGAGCCGGTCCGCGTGGCGCAGGTGCTCCACCGTGGCCAGCCGCGCCGCCGTCTCCGACGCCAGCCGCGCCCGCGTCTCCTCCAACTGCTCGCCCATCCGGTTCATGGCCACCGCCAACGTCGTCAGTTCGTCGCCGCGCTCGTTGCGCAAGGGCACTCGCGCCGTGAGGTCGCCCTCTCCAATGCGCCCCGCCAGATGCACCAACTGCTCCACGGGCTGCCCCACCAGCTTGCGGCCCATGGCCATGGCGGCCAGCAGGAAGAACACGGAGAGCGCGGCGGTGGCGATGACCGTGCCCACCACCGTGGTGTGCACGTGCTGCTCCTGCTCGGACAGGGACTCGGTGATTTCGATGGCGCCCGCGCGCCGGCCCAGGAACACCGGCGTGTACGAGCGCAGCACGCCCGGGCTGCTGGACGTGTCCATCAACCAGCCGTCGTGGCCCGCGCGCAGGCTGAGCAGCAGCGCGGGGGGCAGCGCCGGCGCGAAGCCGGAGCCCGGCCCGCCGTCCAGCCACACCCAGCGCAGCCGCACCTGCTCCTGGAAGCGGTTGGCCTGGTTGAGGAGCGTGAGGGCCTCGGCCTCGCCCGCCAGCTGCCACGCCTTGCCAATGGAGCCGGCCAGCGTGTGGCCGAGCAGGCGGTGGTCGTGCTGCGAGTCGATCTCCGACCGGGTGAGCTCCTGGTGGACCTGGAACGCCTGGAGCCCGGCCATCACGGCGACGGCGAGCAGCACGAGGGCCAGGGTGAATTTGCGAGCGAGCTTCACGGAAAAGGCAACCCCCGGTTCGTGCGTGAGGGGGAAGGAACACACGGACCGGGGTGGTACGCTACGGGTACCGCGGGTGCTGCGTCACTGCGACAGATGGCTAGTTGCTGCCCGAGCTCTCGGACGGGGTGGTGGCCGCCTTCTGGCTGGCCGCCGGCTTCGCCTTCTTCGCCTTGGTGGGCTTCGCCTGGGTGGTGGGGGCAGCGGCCTTGGGGGCCTTGGGGGCCGCGGCGAAGGCGCCCATGGAGGCGAGGGACAGGGACAGACCGAGGACGAGGGCGGAAGTGCGCTTCATGGAAGACTCCGGTTCAGGCCCGCGAGAAGTTGGGTGCGGGGCTGACCGGGCCTAGAGCATTGCTCGTGCCAACTCCCGCTCCAGAGGGACGCACGGGCGGACGGGGGGCCTGATACCCGCGAAATGCCTGGGGCGTATTGCCCCGAGAGGGGCAGGATGCCCCGGAACATGCGGGGCCGGACGGATCCCCGGACCCGGAGGGTGCGTGGCATGGGCCATGCTCCTGGGGGGCGAAATGACCAACGCCCCCCCGCATGAAGCAGCCGCGTCCCCCGTGCGCATCCTGGTGGCCGAGGACGACGACGCGATGCGGGCCATGCTCGTGCGCACGCTGGTGCGCGCGGGCTACACGGTGGTGGAGGTGGAGGACGGCTTCGAGCTGGGGGACTACGTGGCCATGATGCAGGGCCAGGGCGGCACGCTCGCGCCGCCGGACCTCATCGTCAGCGACGTGCGCATGCCGGGCCGCAGCGGCCTGGAGGCCCTGAAGCGGCTGCGCGAGCAGGGCATCGCGTGCCCCGTCCTCCTGCTCAGCGCCTTCGCGGACGACGAGACGCACGCGGAGGCCCTGCGGCTGGGCGCGCGCCAGCTGCTGGACAAGCCGGTGGACCTGGACGTGCTGAAGGCGGCGGTGCGTGAAGCGGTGGCGCGGCCCTAGCCGGGCATCTCCTCGGGCTCGGCGCCGGGCGCCTGGGGGGCGGGCAGCGGCTGGCCGTGGAGCTCGGCGTGGAGCCGGTCGCGGTCCAGCTCCCCCTCCCAGCGGGAGACGACGATGCTGGCGACGCCGTTGCCGATGAAGTTGGTGAGCGCGCGCGCCTCGCTCATGAACCGGTCGATGCCCAGGATGAGCGCCAGGCCGGCCACCGGCACGGACGGCACCACCGCCAGCGTGGCGGCCAGGGTGATGAAGCCCGCGCCCGTCACGCCGGAGGCGCCCTTGGACGTGAGCATCGCCACGCCCAGCAGCGTGGCCGTCTGGGCGAGGGTGAGGTCCACGTTGAGCGCCTGGGCCACGAACAGCGCCGCCATGGTCAGGTAGATGTTGGTGCCGTCCAGGTTGAACGAGTAGCCGCTGGGCACCACCAGCCCCACCACGGACTTGGAGCAGCCCAGCCGCTCCAGCTTCTGCATCAGCGGCACCAGCGCGGACTCCGACGACGACGTGCCCAGCACCAGGAGCAGCTCCGCGCGGATGTAGCGCAGGAACTTCAGGATGGAGAAGCCCGTCAGCCGCGCCACCACGCCCAGCACGCCCACCACGAAGAGGCCGCACGCCAGGTAGAAGCAGCCCATCAGGCGCAGCAGCGGGCCCAGGCTGGTGATGCCGTAGGCGCCCAGGGTGAAGGCCATGGAGGCCCCCGCGCCAATGGGCGCCAGCTTCATCACGGTGCCAATCATGTGGAAGAAGGCCTTGGACAGCGCCTCCAGGAGGACGACCACGGGCCTCGCGGTGGCGCCCAGCGCGGTGAGGGAGAAGCCGAACAGCAGCGCCAGCAGCAGCACCTGGAGCAGGTCGCCCTCGCCGGTGAAGGCGTCCACGAAGGTGCGCGGGATGATGTGCAGCAGGAAGCCCGTGGTGGACTGGTCGTGCGCCTGCTGGGCGAAGCGGGCCACGGCGCTCGCGTCCAGCGTGCGGGGATCCACGTTGAAGCCGGACCCGGGCTTGAGCACCGTCACCACCAGCGCGCCGATGAGCAGCGCGAACGTGGAGATGACCTCGAAGTAGAGCAGCGCCTTGCCGCCCACCCGGCCCACCTTCTTCATGTCCGCCACGTTGGCGACCCCCAGCACCACGGTCAGGAAGATGACCGGGGAGATGAGCATCTTCACCAGCGCGATGAACGCGTCGCCCAGCGGCTTGAGCTTCACCGCCGTGGCCGGGAGGAGGTGACCCAGGAGGCCCCCGGCGAAGATGGCCGCCAGGACCCACAGGTAGAGGCGCGAGGAGGACTTCGGGGGTCCGGCTTCCGCGGTGTCGGCGCTCATGGTCCTGTCGTCCTCAGGCTGACTTCTGTTCGGCTTCGTCCTTCTCGAACAGCTGCTCCAGCTCGCGGCGCGCGCGGACGATGACCTCCATCATCTTCTTCTCGTCGCGGAACACCTTCGCGCTCTCCAGCATCAGGGCCTCGTCGTGCTCGCGGAAGCGCTCCACGGAGCGGCGGGCCTCCCCGAAGGTGAGGCCCATGGCCTGGAGCACGTCGTTGGCCATCACGAGGCTGGCGTCGAACGTCTCACGCACCAGGTGCGTGACGCCCAGGTCCAGCAGCCGGTACGCGTGCTCGCGGTTGCGCGCCCGCGCGTAGATGGTGAGGTTGGGGAAGTGCTCCTGGACCATCTGCGCGGTGCGCAGGGACGCGGCCATGTCGTCGATGGCCAGCACGAACACCTTCGCCTTGTCCGCGCGGGCCGCGCGCAAGAGGTCCAGCCGGGACGCGTCGCCGTAGAACACCTGGTTGCCGAAGCGCTGGATGAAGTCGATGTGCTCCGCGCTCGCGTCAATGGCGGTGAAGCCGATGCGCCGGGCGCGCAGCAGGCGGGCCACCACCTGCCCCACGCGGCCCATGCCCGCGATGATGACCGGGTGGTCCTGGTCCGGGGACACGTCGTATTCGCGCTGCGGCCCCTTCTTCTTGAAGCGCGGCGCCACCCAGCGCTCGTGGATGACGGACAGGAACGGCGTCACCGCCATGGACATGCCCACCACCAGCACCAGCAGGTCCGCCTGCGGGCGGTCCATCACGTGGAAGGCCACCGCCAGGGAGAAGAGGACGAAGGCGAACTCACCGCCCTGCGAAATCACCACCGCCAGGTTCAGCGCGGAGCCCGGCTTCTTCAGGCCCACGCGCCCCAGCCCGTACAGCACCAGCGCCTTGAGGAAGGTGAGGCCCAGCACCAGCGCCAGCACGCGCAGCGGCTCATGCGCCAGCAGCGTGAGGTTCACGGACATGCCCACCGCGATGAAGAACAGGCCCAGCAAGAGGCCCTTGAACGGTTCGATGTCCGCTTCCAGCTCGTGGCGGTACTCGGACTCCGACAGCAGCACGCCCGCGAGGAACGCGCCCAGCGCCATGGACAGCCCCACCGCGCTGACCAGCGACGCGGTGCCCACGACCACGAGCAGCGCCGTCGCGGTGAACAGCTCCTGGCTGTGCACGGACGCCACCGCGCGGAACACCGGCCGCAGGAGGTAGCGGCCCGCCACCACCACCAGCACCACCGCGCCCGCGGCCTTCAGCGCCGTCAGCCAGCCGGCCTCCGTGGCCGGCGCCTCGGAGACGCCCAGCAGCGGCAGCAGGGCCAGGAGCGGGATGACCGCCAGGTCCTGGAACAGCAGGATGCCGAAGGCCAGCTGCCCGTGCTCCGCGGCGAGCTGGTTCTTCTCCCCCAGCAGCTGGAGCGCGAACGCGGTGGAGGACAGCGACAGGCCGAAGCCCGCGATGATGGCCGCGCCCCAGGCGAGCCCCAGCGCCCGCCCCACGCCCGCCAGGAGCAGCCCCGTCAGCACCACCTGCGCCCCGCCCATCCCGAACACCGACCGGCGCAGGCTCCACAGGCGCGACGGCTGCAGCTCCAGGCCAATCACGAACAGCAGCAACACCACGCCCAGCTCCGCGATGTGGAGGATGTTCTCCACGTCGGAGATGAGGCCCGCGCCATACGGCCCGATGGCCGCGCCCGCCGCCAGGTACCCCAGCACGGAGCCCAGCCCCAACCGCTTGAAGAGGGGCACGGCGATGACCGTGGCGGCCAGGAACACCAGCGCCTGATGCAGGAATGACATAAGGCGCCTGCATGGCACGCTTAAGGCGGTGCGGCAACTGGAGCCGAGGGGGCTCTCACCTGCTGGGTGGGCAACAGGGTGAGGGGCGCGGACGCGGGCGCGTCAGTGCTCGTAGGCGTCGCGCGGGCGCGTCAGGGGGCCGCCGGCTCCCGCCTGCTGCGTGACGGTCGCGGGCGCGGCGAGGTGCGCCACGGGCAGCGTGAAGGTGAAGACGCTGCCGGTGCCCAGGGTGCTCTCCGCGCGGATGCCGCCGCCGTGGGCTTCCACCAGTCCCTTGGCGATGGCCAGGCCCAGGCCGGTGCCCCGGCTGGCCGCGTCGCGCGCCTGCCAGTAGCGGTCGAAGATGTGCGGCAGCGCGTCCGGGGTGATGCCGTTGCCCGTGTCGCGCACGTCGAAGGACACCTCGTTGCCGCGCACCGTCGCGCGCATCGACAGGGTGCCGCCCGGCGGGGTGAACTTCACCGCGTTGCCCAGCAGGTTGCCCATCACCTGGAGCACGCGGCTGCGGTCGCACTTCACGCGCAGCGACTCCGGGGGCAGGTCCGCCTCCAGGTGCAGCCCCTTGGCCTCCGCCAGCGGACGGATGGCCTCCAGCGCCTCGGTGGCCAGCGACGCCGCGGGGTACTCGCCCAGCTCCAGCGGCAGGTGCCCGGCTTCCAGGCGGCCCCAGTCCAGCAGGTCGGAGATGAGCCGCGACATGCGCTCCGCCGCGTCGTTGATGCGCGTGGCCTGCTTGGCCACGGCCTCGCCGCCCGGCTTGCCCGCCGTGCCGCGCAGCAGCAGCGCCGCGCCCAACTGCACCACGCCCAGCGGGTTCTTCAGGTCGTGCGACACGACGGCGAGCAGGTCCTCGCGCGCGCGGGCCGCCCGGCGCGACTCGCCCACCAGCCGCGCGTTGTCGATGGCGAGGCTCGCGCGCAGGCACAGGTCCTCCGCCAGCGCCAGGTCATCCGGGCCGTACCGGCGCCCGGAGCCGGAGCTCACGAACGTCACCGCGCCCAGCGTGTGGCCGCGCGCGCGCAGCGGGATGATCATGTACGAGCGCGCCTGGAGCGCCTCCAGCATCGCCGGGTGCGCGGGCTCCGCCGCCGCGGCGCGCAGCAGCGACTCCGTCACCGCCGGCACCAGCTCCGGCTCTCCGGTGCGCAGCACGCGCAAGAGGCCCACCGGCGCGTCGTCGCGCACCTCCGTGCGCATGGGCAGGCCCCGGGCGCGCTCCTGCTGCGTCGGGTCCAGGCACGCCACCGCCGCGCGGCCCACCCACGGCCCATGCTCCAGCGCGTCCACCAGGCACCAGTCCGCCAGGTCCGGCACGGCCAGGTGCGCGAGCAGCGTGTACATGCCCTGGGGATCCGGCGGGTGGGTGAAGAGCGTCGTCATCGCCTGGTAGAGGAACGAGCGGCGGCGCTCGGCCGTCTCCACCTCCGCGCGCGACGCCAGCTCCAGCTCCAGGGCGCGCGAGTAGACGGCCTCCGCCTCCGTGAGCGCCCGCGCGGTCACCAGGACGGCAGGGGACACGTCCGCGTCCGTCCCCAGCGGCGTGAGCACCAGCGCGTGCGGCCGCAGGCCCTGCATGCCCGGCCAGGGCGCCTCCACGGTGGTGGACTCGCGCAGCGTCATCACCCGGACGCGCGCGGCCTCCAGCGCCCTCAGCGCGTCCTGGGGCAGGCCCAGCTCGCTCCAGTGCCGGCCGGCGAGCTCCCCCTCGGTCCGCCCGAGCGCCCGGGCGCCCGCGGCGCTGCACGACACCAGCCGCCCCGAGCCATCCAGCAGATAGGCAGGATCGGGGATGGCGGCGAAGGCCGCTTCATAGGCCGGACCAGTCGTGGGAGCGCTCATCGGGGAGGAGGGGACGGGGAGATGTCCCATTGGACTCGATATTGACACTCCGTGCCAGGGACGCCATTCCGCCCCGGAATCCAACCGGATGAGTTTCACTCAACCAACACTTCAGGGCGTGCGGCCCGCCGGCTGGTAGAGCGCCTGCAACCTGCGGGCGATCTGCCCCAGGGGGAGGACTTCGTGCGCCAGGTTGGCGCCCACCACCACCGCGGGCATGCCGTAGACGACGGACGTCGCCTCGTCCTGGGCAATCACGCGCCCGCCCGCCTGGTGCACGTCCCGGATTCCGTCCAGCCCGTCCTGGCCCATGCCGGTGAGCACCACGGCCAGTGACGTCTGCCCATACGCGCGGGCGACGGCGCGGAACAGCCAGTTGGCGGAGGGGCGGAACCCCTGGATGGGGGCGGCGCCGGACACCTGGACGCGGTGGTCCGTCGTCACGCCCAGGTGCTTGTCGTCCGGGGCCAGGTACACCGTGCCGGGCAGGAGCGGCTCGCAGTCCTCGGCCACCTTCACCCGCAGCTTCGTGGCCGTGCCCAGCCACGTCGCCAGCCCCGACCCGAAGCCCAGCGCGATGTGCTGCACCACCAGGATGGGCGGCGGGGGCGTGTCCCGGCCGTTGAGGTCGGACAGGATGCGGTGGAGGGCGGCGGGGCCGCCGGTGGACGCGGCCATGGCCAGCACGGACGGCGGGCGCGGCTGGGGGGTGGACGTGGGCTCGGCCGGGGGCGGCGGCGGGGCGGCGCGGTCCGGCCAGCGGCGCACCACCTTCACCTGGGCCATGGCCTTGAGCGTGTCGCGCAGGCGGCGGCTGTCCGCCTCGAAGTCCGGCGACTCCGGGCCCACCGGCTTCTGGAGCACCGCGAGCGCTCCGGCCCTCAGCGCGGCCATGGATGTCTGGATGTCGCGCTCCACCAGCGTGGACACCACCACCACGGGCGTGGGCACCTCCGTCATGATGCGGCGGGTGGCGTCCAGGCCGTCCATGCGCGGCATCTGGATGTCCATCGTCACCAGGGAGGGCTGGAGGCGCTGGCACAGCTCCACGGCCTCCAGGCCATCCTTGGCCTCACCCACCACGGTGAGCGCCGGGTCGGTGCGCAGGATCTCCACCAGCAGCCGCCGGGCGGTGGGCGAGTCCTCGGCCACCAGGATGCGCAACGGTTCGGTCTTCATAGCAGTCGCCTCAGCGTCTCCAGCAGGCTCGTCGGGTCAAACGCGCTCTTCACGATGTAGGCGCTGGCGCCGGCCTGCAGTCCGCGCGCCTTGTCCTCGGGCTTCTCGCGCGACGTGACGAGCACCACCGGCACCCGCCCGAAGCGGGGCGACGCGCGCACGGCCTCCGTGACCTGGAAGCCATCCATGCGCGGCATCTCCACGTCCAGCACCAGCGCGTCCGCGCCGCCCGCCTGGAGCCGCTCCCACGCCTCCGCGCCATCCGCGCACGCCGTGACGTCGAACCCGGCGCCCTCCAGGATGCTCTGCTCCAGCATGCGCGTGGTGGGCGAGTCGTCCGCCAGCACCACGTGCTTGCGCACCGCCTTCTCCCGGGGCGTGGGGAAGAAGTGGGCGGACGGGCGCCCGCCCGCGGCCCGCACCAGCGAGGCCGGGTTGAGCAGCAGCGCCATGCGGCCATCCGGCAGCACCGCCGCCGCCGCCACGTGCCGCGCGCGCTTCACGCGGCCGCCCAGCGAGCGCACCAGCACCTCCTGCTCGGCGATGACCTCGTCCACCACCAGCGCCGCCCGCGCGGTGCCCGCGGACAGCACCACCGCGGACGGCCGCGCCTTGGGCGCGCCCGCGGGCAGGTCCAGCACGCCCGCGAGCGACGCCAGGGGCACGAGCGCGTCCGGCGTCACCCAGGACATGCGGCCCTCCACCTCGCGCACGTCGGAGGGGGACAGGCGCAGCAGCCGGTCCACGCCCTCGCTCGCGAGCGCGAGGATCTGCCCGCCCGCGGTCACCAGCAGCACGCGCAGGGTGCTCAGGGTGAGGGGCACGTCCAGCGTGAAGCGGGTGCCCTGGCCGGCCTTGAAGGCCACCTCCACGCTGCCGCGCAGGGCCTCCACCTGGGCGCGCACCACGTCCAGGCCCACGCCCCGGCCGGACACCGCCGTCACCTTCGCCGCGGTGGACAGCCCGGGCATGAAGACGAGCCGGGCGGCCTCCTCGTCGTCCTCGGGCGCCTCCAGGCCCCGGGCGCGCGCGCGCTCGCGCAGCGCCTCCAGGTCCAGGCCGCGCCCGTCGTCCTCCACCGCCACCTCCACCCGGCTGCCGCGCAGCCGCGCGGACAGCACCACGCGGCCCTCCTCGGACTTGCCGTGGCGCACGCGCTCCTCGGGCGCCTCCAGGCCGTGCGCCACCGCGTTGCGCACCAGGTGCAGCAGCGGCTCGCGCAGGGACTGGAGCAGCGAGCGGTCCAGCTCCAGCCCGCCGCCGTGCACCTCCATGCGCGCGCGCCGGCCCAGGCCGTGCGCCACGTCGCGCGCGGCGCGCTCCAGGCCCGTGCAGCCCTCCTCGAAGGGGAGCATGCGGGCGCGGCGCACCTCGTCGTCCAGGCCGGTGGAGGACTGGAACAGCGCGCGGCGGTCCTGCGCCAGCACGCGCGCCACCCGCGCCAGCTCCATCTCCACCCGGCGCAGCGTCGTTTCAGAGGAGGTGCCGCGCACCGTCCCGCGCAGGCTGGCGGCGTCGTCGCGCAGCTGCTCCAGCGACTCGGCGTGGCCTTCCAGGCGCAGCATGGCCACGCGCAGCTCGCCGCTGCGGCTCAGGAGCGCGTCCAGCTTCTGGCCGGACACGCGCACCGGCAGCGCCTCCCCGCTGGCCTGCGCCGGGACCGCGGGCTCCGGCTCCGGCTCCGCGTCCGCGGCTTCGGGCGAGGGGGGCCTCGCGCCGGCCCGGGGGGGCTCCGGCGCCCGTGCGGGCATGCCGTGCGCGGCCTGCTCCAGCTGGGGCAGCAGCGCCTCCAGCGGCGAGCCGGGCAGCTCCTGGCGCGACGCCAGGCGGCGGCCCGCGTCGTCCAGCGCGTCCACGGTGGCGAAGCACAGCTCGAACAGGTCCGGCGTCGGGGCGCGCCCGTGGAGGAGGGACTCCAGCACCTCCTCCATGCGGTGGCAGGCGTTCTCCACCATGCTGGCGCTGGCCGCGCGCGACGCGCCCTTCACGCTGTGCAGCGTGCGCAAGAGGCCCGGGATGAGCTCCCGCGCGCGCGCCGGGGCCTGCTCCAGCGCGAGCAGGTCCCGGTTGAGGGACACGACGTGCCCCTCCAGCTCCTCCAGGAACGAGTCCAGCAGTGCCTGCGCCAGCCTGTCGCGATCCATGGGTTAGCGCCCGAACTCCCCGAGCAGCCCCTTGAGCTTCTGGCCCATGGCGTTGATGTCCTGCATCGCGCGCTCCGTCTGCCGCGACGAGGTGAGGCCCTGCTGCGTGGCCTGGTTCACGTCGTGCATCGCCTGGCGGATCTGCCCGATGCCGGTGGCCTGCTGGTTGGCGGACGCGGCGATCTGCGCGGCCGTGAGCGAGGCCTGCGTGAGCAGGTCCGCCAGCTGCTGGATGGTGGTGCCGGCCTCCGTGACGACGCGGGTGGCGGACGACACGCTCTTGGTGCCCTCCTCCGTGGTCATCACCGCGCCGTGGGTGGCCTTCTGGATTTGACCGAGGATCTGCCGCACCTGCGCGGTGGCCTTCTTGGACTGCTCCGCCAGGGCCTTCACCTCTGATGCGACGACGGCGAAGCCTCGGCCGTGCTCGCCCGCGCGGCTCGCTTCGATGGACGCGTTGAGCGCCAGCATGTGCGTCTGTTCGGAGATGTCGTTGACGGTGGTGATGATGTCGCCAATGGCCTGGGCCTGCTCGGCCAGGGCGAGGATGCGCGACGCGATGGACTCCACCTGGTCGCGCACCGCGCCCATCGCGGACACGGCCTCCTCCACGGCGCGGCGGCCGGAGCGGCCCACCTCCTCCGAGTGCCGGGCGGACTCGCTCACCGCGCGGGCGCGGCCCGCGGCCTCCTCCGACGTCTTGGTGATCTCCTCGATGGTGCTCACCGTCTCCGTCACGGCGGTGCCCTGCTCCTGGGCGCCGGCCACCTGTTCGGTGGTGCTGGCGAGGATTTCGGAGGACGCGCCCGCGAGCTGGTTGACGAACTCCGCCACCGTCTTGAGGGTGTGTTCGCGCTGTTCGGCCTGCCGGGCCAATTGGACTTCCGCTTGCTGGCGGCGGTCGGCCATGGCGTTGAAGGTGTTCGCCAGGTCCGCCATCTCATCACGGCCGCGCACGTCGATGCGGTGGGTGAGGTCGCCCTTGCCCAGCTGTTCGGCGCCGAAGGTGAGCTTGCGCAAGGGACCGGTGATGCCCCGGGTGATGACGAAGCTGCCCACGCCCACGATGGCCAGGCCCAGCAGGGTGCCCAGCGCCAGCACCCAGATGCTGCGCTGCGCGGCCCGGGTGGCGGCGTCGGAGTGTTGCTGCCAGCGCTCCTCTTCGGTGTCGCGCATCTCGTAGATGATTTCGCGGATGGCATCCATGTCGCGCTGGCCGCGGTTGGTCTTCACCAGGGCCAGGGCCGCGTCGAAGCCCTGCTCGCGGCGCAGGCGGATGGTCTCCGACATCTCGTCCAGCTTGTTGGCGACCAGGGGCTCCAGCTTCTGGAGGCGCGCGCGCTGGTCCGGGTACTTCGCCATCGCGGGGCGCAAGGCGTCCAGGTCCGAGCGCAGCTCGCCCAGGGCGCTCTGGTACGGGCGCAGGTAGGAGTCGTCGCCGGTGAGCACGTAGCCGCGCTGGCCTGTCTCCGCGTCCACGACGAGCGCGCGCACCTCGCGCAGCAGCTTGTAGTTGTTGTGGGACTCCAGCAGGCCGTCGGTGGTGGCGGTGAGTTGCTGCGCGCCCTGGAAGGCCACGCCCGCGATTACCAGCAGGACCAGCAGGGACAAGCCGAAGCCCAGCGCGATGCGATTCCCGATGCTCATGCGACTCCTTCTTCGGACAGCTCGAACACGAGACGCTCGTCACCGAGGAGGGCTTCTCCCTCCAGGACGAGCGTGCCGTCGGGGCTCACGCCGGACACCAGCGCGCCCGCTTCCTCTTCCAGGGAGGGGGGCGCGGGCAACAGCTCCGTGCCCGTGAGCACCGCCACCTCCGACACCTCGTCCGTGCGCAGCCCCAGCTCCGCCCGCGCGGTGCCCACCACCAGCACCGGGCCGCTCGCGTTGGCGGCGGGCCGGCCGAACAGCGGCGCCAGCTCCACCACGGGCAGCACCTCGCCGCGCAGCAGGGTCAGGCCGCGCAGCAGCGGCGGCGAGCCGGGCAGCGGGGTGAGCTCCGGCGCGCGCATCACCTCCAGGATGAAGCGCGACTCCAGCGCGTACGTCTGGCCCGCGGCGCGGAAGCGGACCACCTCGCGCTGGCTGCCGGGCAGCGCGGGGACTTCCGGCGGACGCGCGAGGATGAGGGCGCGCGCGTCGAGCTGGGCTTGGGCCGCCGCGTCCGTGAGGGAGTCGCGCGCCTCGGTGGCGCGCTCCAGCGCTTCCAGCCGGGCCCGGACCTGCTGCCAGTCGATGACTCCCTCGCGCTTGACCATCAGCTCGCCTCTCCGCCTTCAGTCCCGGACCGCTCCAGGCGCCGCCACTCCGCGCGGGCCACGTCCGCCAGGGCACCTGCCCGTTCTCCCTCCGCCAGCGGCACCAGCGCCTCTGGCGGCAGCTTCCGGCACAGCGCCTCGGCTTCGCGGTAGGCCCGGGCCGCGGCGGCGGCCTGGTCCTGCTGGCGCAGCACGTGGCCCAGGAGCAGGTGGCCCACGGCGAGCCCCGGCTCCAGGTAGAGCGCCTGCCGGACGGATTTCTCCGCGTCGGTCAGCCGTCCCTGTCCCAGCAGCAGCAGCGCCTCCAGATAGCGCAGACCGGCGACCAGCGGGTGACGAAGCGAGGCCTCACCGCACGCGAACACCGCGGCGCGGGAGTCGAGGTTGGCCAGTGCACGAACCGCCGCCACGGAGTGGTCGGGGTCGGCGGCCTGGGCCCCCGCCCGCCGAGCGGCTTCGCGCCAGTCGCCTCGGGCCAGGGCCTGCCGCACCGCCTCCAGGGCCTCCACGCCCAGGGTGAAGCGCGCCGCCGGCCGCGTCGCGGGAGCCCCGCCGGAAGAGGGCACGCCTCCTGGAGTCCCGGTGGCCGAAGGCCCGGGGCCCGGAGCGCCCGTGCTGGAGGGGCCGCCGCTTGAGGATGCGGAGGAGCCCGAGCCAGACGGCCCGCGCCCTGGAGACACGGGAGTCGCCGTGGCCGCGGGTCCGGCTCCCGAGGCGCCGGAAGGCCCGCTGCTGGAGGACGCGGAGTCTCCCGAGCCGCGAAACCCGCCGCCCGAGGATGGCCGAACCGCGCCAGAAGGCCCTGCGCCCGTCAGCGCTGACGTTCCCGCGCCGGGGCGGATCCCAGGCGTCGTCGGCGCGCGCGGGGCGTGCGGCGTGGACGCGGCGGGGGAGGTGTCGGGCCGGGGAGGCGCGTTTGGAGGCGTGGCCGGAAACGGCGTGCCGTCCGCGCGCAGGGGCGCCAGGGGCTGGAGCGGAACGAAGTGCCCGGCGTGCTGTCCGGCCAGGGGCTTGCGGTACAGCACGCCCCACTCCGTGAGGACGGGCTCGAGCGGGGCATAGTCGCCCAGCGGCGGGTCGGAGGGGCCGGTGAAGAGATAGCCACCCTCATCCAGCGACGCGTGGAGCCTGCGCGCCACGCCCTCGATGGTGGCGCGGTTGAAGTAGATGAGGACGTTGCGGCAGAAGATGACATCCAACTGCCAGATGCCGCTCTCCGCGGAGGGCCACGTCTCCAACGCGAGGTTGAGGTAGCCCAGCTGCACGTGGCGCTTCACGGCGGGGGACAGCAGGTAGTGGCGGCCCTCCTGCTTGAGGTGGGCGCGCATGCGGTCCGCGGAGGGGCCGCGCAGGGACCAGTCGGTGTAGCGGCCCTGCTGGGCGCGGGCGAGCGCCGTGCGCGACACATCCGTCGCGCGCACCAGCATGTGGTCCTCCCAGCCCTCGGCCATCAGCAGCGCGGCGATGGAGTAGGGCTCCTCGCCGGAGGCGCAGGCCGCGCTCCACGCGCGCAGCAGGTGGTCCGGGCCCTTGCGCTCGCGGAGCTCCGGCAGCACCACGCGGCGCAGGTGGTCGAAGTGCTCGTGGGTGCGGAAGAAGTACGTCTCCCCGATGGTCAGCTCGGTGAGCAGGTCGTCCAGCAGGGAGCTGTCCTGCGCCAGCTCCCGCAGGTAGACCTCCACGTCGTCCTGGTTGGCGCGGGCCATGGCGCGCTGGATGCCTTCCAGCGCCGCGGCCAGGCAGCTGGGCGCGGCGAGCCCCGCGCGCTCCTCCACCAGGGTGAGCACTTCCTTGAAGCCCGGGGGAAGGACGCCGCCTATCAAGCGGGCTCCGGAAGGGCTCCGAGCGCGGTGTCCAACTGCATCGCTTCGGCCTCGGAGAGGAAGGAGCGCAGGTCGTGCACCAACACCAGACCGTCCGCCAGCTTCGCGGCCCCCGCGACATAACCCACGCCGGGCAGCGCCCCGGGGGAGGCATCCCATTCGCCAGGGGTGATGGGGTGCAGCCCCTCCGCGCGGTCCACGCGCAGCGCCACCGGACGTCCGCCCGCGCTGGCGACGATGAAGTGGTCCATGGGCGACAGGGGCCGCGCGGCGTGACGGAAGCGGCGGCGCAGGTCCAGCACGGGCAGCAGCTCGCCGCGCAGGTTGAGCAGGCCCTCCACTACGTCCGGTGCCTGGGGCAGGGGCGTGAGGCGCGCGGCGCGCACCAGCTCGCGCACGTCCTCCATGGGCAGGCCGTAGCGCTGCCGCTCCAGGGTGAACAACAAGACTTCCAGTGGGCGGGCCTCCGCGGGGGGATTCATGGATGCGCGTCGCAGGCTACAGGACGGAATGCACCCTGGGGATTCAGGATGGTGTCCCGTCCTCTAGAAGACGCTCCGTGGGAGAGGGAGCGCTTCGGCCCGGAATCAACCGCTGGCGCGCGGCCGGGAATCCCGGGCGGAAACGCTTTTTCGGGATGGCCGTCCCGATGGGGCAATCGCAAGCCGGCGTGGGGCCGGGCATCGTGAGGCACATGGTTCAGCACGTCATCGTCGTGGGCGCGGGGCCGGGGGGCCTGTCGGCCGCCATCAACCTGGCGGGGCAGGGCTTCCAGGTCACCGTGGTGGAGAAGGACGCCATCCCCGGTGGCCGCATGAAGGGGCTGCGGCTGGGGCAGGACGGCGAGTACGCGGTGGACACCGGCCCGTCCATCCTCCAGCTGCCCGGCGTGCTGAGGCAGATCTTCCAGCGCGCGGGCAAGCAGCTGGAGGACTACGTCACGCTCACGCCGGTGGACCCCAACACGCGCGTGCACTTCTGGGACGGCACGCACCTGGACACGCGGCGCGACCTGGAGCGGATGGGGCAGGAGCTGGAGAAGTTCGGCGCGGGCAAGTCGCGGGCGCTGAGGGATTGGATGGCGGACGGGCGGGAGAAGTACGCGCTCGCGTATGAGAAGTTCATCTGCACCCACGCGGGGAGCCTGAGCTACTACGCGCCCTGGCGGCTCGCGCCCACGCTGCGCTTCAAGCCGTGGCGGACGCTCTACGCGCAGCTGGACGGGTTCTTCCACGACGACCGGATGACCTACGCGCTGGCGTATCCATCCAAGTACCTGGGGCTGCACCCGACGACGTGCTCATCGGTGTTCAGCGTGATTCCGTTCATCGAGCTGGCCTTCGGCGTGTGGCACGTGCAGGGCGGCTTCCGGGAGCTGGCGCGCGGGATGATGAAGTGCGCCCAGGACCTGGGGGCCACCTTCCGCATGGGCACGGCGGTGGAGCGGGTGCGGACGGAAGCGGGCCGCGCCGTGGGCGTGAAGCTCGCGAACGGCGAGGTGCTGGACGCGGACGCGGTGGTGGTGAACGCGGACCTGGCCTACGCGGCGCGGACGCTGCTGGCCCCGGAGGTGCGCGAGGGCAGCCGGCTGACGGACGCGGCGCTGGAGCGGGCGAAGTATTCGTGCAGCACGTTCATGGCGTACTACGGCGTGGACACGACGTACGCGGACCTGCCGCACCACCTCATCTACCTGTCGGAGAGCGCGCGGCGGACGGACCGGGACGCGCTGGAGGACCGGACGGTGGACGTGGACGACCCGCCCTTCTACGTGTGCAACCCGGGCGTGTCGGACGCATCCGGGGCGCCCGCGGGGCACTCCACGCTGTACGTGCTGGTGCCCACGCCCAACACCGCGAGGCCGGTGGACTGGGCGAGGACAGAGGCCACGCTGCGCGAGCGCATCCCGAGGATGCTGGAGAAGGTGGGCATCCGGAACCTGCGCGAACACGTGAAGGCGGAGCGCTACTTCACGGCGGAGACGTGGCGGGACGACTTCAACGTGTTCCGGGGCGCGGTGTTCAACCTGTCTCATACGTGGCTGCAGCTGGGGCCGCTGCGGCCCCGGGTGAAGAACGGGCAGGTGGAGGGCCTGTACTTCGTGGGCGGCGGCACGCACCCGGGCAGCGGGCTGCTCACCATCATGGAGAGCGCGAACATCGCGGCGGACTACCTCACGCGCGAGGCGGGAAAGGGGCCGCTGAAGGGCTGGCCCTACGTGCCGCCGCTGGAGGATGACGCGGCGAGTGCGCCGCCCCGGCCGCGCGCGGCCTGAGGCGGCTGTCGGTCATGACGCGGGAGCGCCGCCGGGGCTCAGGCGGCGCCGGGGCGGCAGCTCACCTCCACGAGGAGCCCGCCCGGGGCGCGGCAGTAGACGAGGGTGCCCCGGTTGTTGCGGATGACGTCGGACACCTCCAGGCCGTCGGCCTTCACGCGCGCGTGGAAGTCGAGCACGGGGGCTTCGGAGTCCTGGAGGAAGCCGACGTGGAAGTCCTCCGGGAAGGTGTCGGTGTCGCGCTTGCGGCGCTGGAGGATGAGCGCGAAGCCATCCTGGCCGGCGAGCATGGCGATGGCGGGCGAGTCGTGGTTCTTCGCGTGCGACGTGAAGCCGCAGTAGCGCGTGAAGAAGCGGGCGGTGGCCTGGACGTCGGGGACCTGCAGATCGAGGTGATTCAGTTTCATGGCGAGCCTCGCGAAGGCACACGCGTGCCTTCGAAGGGCCGGGGGTCCTGACTCCCGAGGGAGACGGACAAGTGCTTCCACCATGGAAGTGACCGGGGCTCACCGAACCGGTCCGCCGTTTTTCGACCGGGGTGGACGCTAACGGTGGGCAGGGACGCGTGGCAAGCCATCCCGCACGGACGGCACCTCAGGCCACGTACCGCTCCGCCAGCTCCGACACCTGCCCGGTCGCCTGGGCCACCGCCGTCGCTGCTTCCTGCGTGGTGTCCAGCTGGCGCAGCGTCGCGGCCATCAGCTCGTCCATCTCGCTCACCGCGACGAAGAGCTGATCCACGCCCGCGTGCTGCTGCGCCACCGCTTCGGCGATCTGCCGCACCACCGTCGCGGACTCCTGCGCCAGCGAGATGAGCTCGCGCAGCCGCTCGCCGCTCTTGCGCAGCGGCACCAGCGCCGCCTCCACGCCCTGGGCGCTCTTGTCCGCCGTCGTCACGGCCTCGCCCGTGGCGGCCTCCATGCCCTCCAAGAGCCCGCGCACCTGGCCCGTCGCCTTGATGGACTGGTCCGCCAGCTCGCGCATCTGCCGCGCCACCACCGCGAAGCCCCGGCCCTGCTCGCCCGCGCGGCTCGCCTCGATGGCCGCGTTGATGGCCAGCATGTGCGACTGGTCCGCCAGCGACTTCACCACCTCCGACACCCGGCCCACCTCGCGGGCGCGCGTGCCCAGGTCGCTCACCTGCTGGTTCAGGCCGTGCGTCAGGTCGCGGATGTCCGCGAGCCCCTGCTCCGTGCCCGCCAGCGACTCCGCGCCCAGCCGGCCCATCGCCGCCGCGCGCTCCGCCACCGCGAGGATGCTCCCCGCGCGGCTGGCCGCCAGCTTCGACGTCTGCTGAATCTCATGCGCCGTGGAGCGCGCTTGATGGATGGCCGCCGCCTGCCGCGACAGCGTGCGGTTCTGCTGGTCGCTCGCCTCCGTCAGCCGCGTGCCCGCCTTCGCCAGGTGCCCCGCCGACGAGCGCAGCGACCGGGGCAGCTCCTGCAACTGCTCGTAGAGCAGCCACGTGCGCGCCGACAGGTCGCCCAGCTCGTCCGTGGACACCCACTGCGGCGGCGACGCGCGGCCCTCCACCAGCGCGTCCAGCGACGCGCCCACCGCCTTCGCTCCCTGCGCCAGCCGCCGCGCCGCCCACGCCGCGGTGAAGATGGCGCCCAGCGCCGCGAACCCGCCCAGCAGCGCCACCGGCGTCGTCAAATCCTCCTGCAGCGGCTGGATGCGCGCGCGCACCCGCGCCGCGCCCCGGGGGTCGCCCGACAGCTCCAGGTCCTCCGCCAGCGACGAGAGGTTCCTCTCCAGCCGCAGCTGCAACGTGGCGATGCTGGTGATGCAGGTGATGAGCAGCGCGGACACGACGATGGCCGGCAGGAACCAGCTCTGCCGGGGCAGGAACAGGCCCTCTCCGGCGGGGCGCTCATGCGGCGCGCGGCGGAAGGCCTCCAGCGTCACCCCGGCCAGCGCCCGCTCGTAGAGCATGTACATGATGGGCGCGCTGAAGAGCCCCGCGCTCATCGCCACCGCCACGCCCACCAGGATGACGCGCGGCGGCCGGTCCAACGCCAGACCGATGGCGCCGTTGAAGAAGATGCCGCCCAGGAACCAGCCCGCCTGCGCCTCCACGAACGTGAGCACGCCCGGCAGCCGCAGCAGCCGCCGGAGCCGCTCCGGCGGGGCGGCCTCCTCCTGCACCGCGTGCCGCAGCAGCGCGCCCACCGCCCCGATGGGCACCACCAACGCCAGCCCGCCAATCACGATGGGCGTGACCACCCCCAGCACGAACCCCATCGCGCTCCCCACGTCCAACAACTGCATGTCGACGTAGATGGCGGGAGCCACCGCCACCGTGACGACCAGGGTGCGCAGCATCAGCAGCTTGAAGAGCAGCGCGTTCGTCGACGGGGTCGGAGGTGGATTCATCGGGCAGCGGATCCGGGAAGTGCTCGCAAGCCTGTGCGCGAAGCACGGGTGCGTCAATGCAACGTCCTCGTCTTGTGACAATGACTCCAGGGGCTCCCTGAATAACAGGGACGCCACGGGTAGGGGGGGCGGGGAGCGTGTCGGACCCGCGCGCGTCGCGTGTCGTCCGTTGCCTTGACCTCCATGGATGTCCTGGCCTCGCCCGACTCCGGGCAGGGCAGCCGTGCGGGCGGGCCCGCGTCGCCTGCCGGCCGCGGAAGACATGCGCACGTTGCCTTCACCAACGCTTCAAACACCGACGTCAGGAGGACGCCATGGGTGAGTGGACTGACAAGGCCAAGGGCAAGGTGAAGGAGACCGTGGGCGCGGCGACCGGCGACCGTTCGCTGGAAGCCGAGGGCAAGGCGGACACGCTCAAGGGGAAGATCAAAGGCGTGGTGGAGGACGTGAAGCACGCCATCAAGGACAAGCGCGACGAGCGCGAGGCCGCGCGCCGCGACGCGGATCCGCACCGGCGCTAGGCCGTGTCTGATGGATGCAGGTGGCGCAGGTAGGAGAAGATGAGCGCCACCTGCACCAGGGCCAGGTAGTTGA
>NZ_VKLU01000023.1:0-65021 GCF_007352635.1 Corallococcus sp. Z5C101001 | reverse complement strand
TTCGACATGCACCCCAGGGTCCACCGCGCCGACGCCTCACTCAACGCCTCTCAGCACGTCGTTGGCCGGACGGATACCCTTGTCAGCTCACCAAGGCGATCCGCTTGGCCGACCCGCATGCGATCCATGGCCCCGGTCCTTGACACACATAGCCCAGCCCTCGCTCGACGAGGCCATCGCGAAACTCCCCGCAGTCCCCGTAGCCCGGGTCGGCAAGCACGACATGCTTGCGCACGCCAGAGGCAAGCGCCGAGTCCAACTGCGCCAGAGCCAGCCGCCACTTCTCCGTGAGGCCCACGTCCTCTGGAATGCCTGCCTTCTTGCGACGTGCGGTGTCCTCCGCCCAGGCCTCAGGGAGGTACATCTGCATGCCGATGCAGCCAGAGCCATTCTCGCCCGCCAGGTGCAGACTCACCGCCACCTGGCAGTTGTCGATTCGCCCCAGCGTGCCCGAGTACTGGCGTGCCACGCCGGCCGAGTGCGTCCCCTTCTTCGGAAAGCCCGTATCGTCGAGGACGAACGCCTCCAGTCCCGGCAGTTCCCGCTCCAGCTTTTGGCTCAGGCGTCGGAACACCTCCGCATCGGACCATCCGCTGATGACGACGCACTCCTGAAGCCGCTGGCGCATCGCCTCCGTCTCCGACGCGTCATCCACCAGCCGAGCCGCCATGGGTTGAATGCTCTTGCGCTCGCCGTCGAGCAGCAGCCCCGTCACGTACGCCGCCATCGCGGCGCGCCGCTCGGGGCGGCCCATGCCTTCCACCATCGAGTCGAGGTACTCGCGCAACTCCTCATCGAGTCGCTTCAGCGTCCGCCGGTCCATCGCGAACGTAGATCATGATCGACCGGCGGCTTCAACAACCGACTAAGTGGTACTAGTTCCCGCCCAAACTTTCATCGCATTCGGGGAGCCGTGGCGGCTCTTTCGTCCAAGCCAAACTTGAGCGGCTTTCGACCAATGAGCCCTTCACCAAATTGAACAATGCCACACACGCCCTCTCAATATTGCCGCGACCAGAAATCTCGCCCTGCCCGCCATATCTGGAAAAATGCACAGCTCCGCTCTGCGCCTCCAGCAACCACAGCCCGCCATCAACAACATCATAGCTACAAGTCCTCTCGGAATCCGGCCGCCGAACAACATCCAAAATACCATCAACAAGTCGAGAGCACTGCTCAACCCTTACCGACCCACTCCTCAGAGAAACGGGTCCACCACTCTCTCCGAGCGACACCCACTCCGCAGTGCAACTCACTTCAGACAGTCGAACTGAAATCGAAGGCTCGAAGCTCGGGTAGTAAACACAACGCACCACCCGCCCCCCCCCGCCAGCAGCCACAAAGAGGCTTGGCTCCCTCATGCGACAGAGTTCGCCCGCAAAGACCTTTGCCAGCACCGCCTCGGAATGCTCAGGGAGATATTTTCGCACCTGCACATCAAGAGCGCTACAAGGCTCCGCATCAACAATAGACCCGCCCCTACCAGGGCGGTCAACAGAAGCGCAGCCCACCAGCGCCAGCAACGCAGACATACACACTCGAGCCAATGCCATCAATCACCCACAAGTCTCAATCCAAACCACAAACCATCCCCAGCCACCACAAGCACACTCCGCGAAAAATCAACACACCCACGAAACACATAACAACAAGCAGCGACCGGGAAAAAAAAGGGGGGGGGCACCCCCCCCACACACATCAACCACCACCACCGCCGCCACGCAAGCCGAGCGACAAATCCAAGCTCATCCCGAATCAAGGATGGTTTTTCATCAAGTCAATAAATGTCAATGAAGTCTCTTTGAATTCGCCCACCCCATTGTCCGCCTCCCCATCGTACTTTTTTATGCGACCGCTCCCTGCCTCGATCTTGTAGACATCCTGTGGCGAGTTCGTCAAGACATATATGCCATGCGAACTACCGTCATCCTTAGTCTGTGCCGCCATGTAGTCAGTAAACGAAGGTAGCCCATTGTCTTTTCTGACATGATCATGAACGGTGGCCGTTGTGTTCGCCCCCGTGGGAATGGCCCCATGCAAGTCATCATTCTTTTCTCCTGACTCAGGCTCGCTGCCCTTGTAGACGTAGACTCTCTTTCCCGATGCCTTGTCAAGCTTTGCTATTTTATCAATTCTTGCACCCAACTCTCTCTTTGCCCCTTTGTTCTCCTCGTTTTTTTTCCTTCTCTCCTCTTCTTCTTTTGCCCTTCGCCGCGCCATTTCATCCGCAAGTCGCTTGCCCTCCTTCTCCTCATCCGTCATCTCCAGCCCATCCGGGTCGAAATATGCCACTGGATTATTTGAGGCATAGGCATAAGAAAGAACATTCCGCCCAGCCCGAAGCTGCGATCTGACGAACTCAGGTGCAAGCGCCATGGGTTCCGGAGCCAAATAACGTCCGAGACTTGGTTCGTAATACCGGTTCCAGTTCTCGAATAGATCGGTCTCGGAATCCCAATACTGCCCCGGAAACCGCAGTGGCAACCAGACAGGCTTGGCCGTCGGCTCATGGCGGCGGTAATCAAAGCCGCTGAGATGGGCCACCACATGAGTCTGTGCATCATTGTCGAGCCCCATCACCACATAGAAATAGCCATCAGCCGGTGTGTTCACCCAGCCCGGCGTGAGCGTCCGGCCCATGGTTACTCCCACAAGCTGTCCATCCCCAAGGTTAGTGCCCTGCAGGGGCGCGCTCTGGGAATCAGCGAGATAGACACCCTCTTGGCCACCCGCAGAGACCCACTCAAAACGAGCTCGCACCTGGGTCACTAGCGCCGGATTCGATGGAGCACGGAGCGTCGCCATCGACGGGACGGCATCTTGCGCCGCAGCAAAGTGGGTGACACGATTGACGTGGCCAAAGGGCTCATAATCGCCAGTCCCACTAATCCGCCCCTTCGAGTTCAAGAGGAGAACCGGCTTCCCACGGTCGTCTGTCACGGGGAAGTAGGCACCGCATGGCACATCCGATTCGACGCCAAACCGCGAACAGTCCTGTGTATTGTCGGCGAAACGCAGGAACGGCTCATGTGAAAAGCGAGACTTAATGAGCGACACCGGTCGACCGCCCAGCCAAATGTACTCGTCTAGCACGTATTCCGTCGTGCTCGGGTTCGAAGCAATTTGCCCCACATCCACGAGCAACTGTGTACCCGAGTAGAAGTACTCGTCCTCACGCCCATCCCAACTTCGCTTCAAACGTCGCCTTCCTGCCACATCGTAGAAGTATTCGTAATTAACATCAGCCCCTCCTATCTGAGTGCTCTTTACCTGTCGATAAACGGCCCCGAGATCCATGGGCGAGGCCGTGGTCGCATTGAGTAGCAACTCGTAGTACGGTTGCGTGGCCGTCTGATTAAGATACCAGGCCACATTGCTGATTCGGCCCGACATGTCATGCTGATAGCGCGCCGTGATGCCATAACTCAGGCAGCTCATATCGCCTGGCGAACACGCAGGCGCCGAGAACCTGCGCGTAACGAGCTGATCAACCCGAGGAAAATTGCTCGTGTACTCCGACTGTACCGTGTAGCCGCCCTGCGCTTCGCTGGTCCGGTTGCCGCGGGTGTCATACGTGTACGCAAGCGCCCTATCCGTCACCACTGAACCGTCCTGCACATGACGGTTTGTCACGCGGCTCAATTGCAGCCGGGCATCGTAGCCCGGCTCGCCTGATGCGCCAACATAAGTCTGCGTAGACGGCTTGTCCCAAGCCGAGCCTTGGAGAAGGCACGTGTCTTCCCCCAGAAGCTGGTCAGCCTGATACCTATAAGCTCTCTTGAAGACGTCGCCAGATGTCACGCGGGTCACGCTCAGACCCGAGAGGCGCCCAAACGGGATGCCGGCGCTATCCACCGCCTGGGTAAACGACGCAGCTGAGCAGTCCACAATTCCCGCGTTGGTGCCTCCCTGATGATAGCGGACCTGGGCGGACGTCGGCACGCCGTTCTCGCCACGTGAGTGCACCCAGTAGGCCTTCAGACCTCCGTAAGGCTCCCACTCCACTCCAGTGATGAGCGGATCATTGCTTGACGACCCATTGGGATATAGGTGCGCCACATAGATTCCGCTGACGCGGTGAGACATACCCGTGCCGGACGCATAGTACCGATATTCAATCCCTCGACCATATGGATAGATTTCCCCAACCAGGCGCCCCAAGGAGTCATAGTTAAAGAAGTGGTTCGGGCTGTCCTTTCCGGAAAAGAAGGGCGACGTGTTGCATTTACGTGTCGGTGGACTCGTTTCCGCGCCACGAACCCGGAGCTTCGAACTCACTCGCCCGAAGGCGTCATACTGGAACCAGGTCGCACCGAACGAATCCACCGTGTAGTGCGGCATTCCGGGGTAATGAGCAGGACATCCAGAAGGCAAAGGGAACTGCTCTTCATACCAAGTCTGATAGAGGCGCTCCGCCTGCAATCCCCGTCGCGCGTCAGCAAAACGGAGACGGCCGAGAGCATCGTGTTGATAAGCATTCCAACTCGCGGTCTGGGCCATCTGCGATGTCTGTTTGACGACAGGATTTCCCTGTGCGTCGTATGCGAATTGAGTGACGCTGGGCCCCAAAGTGGCTGACGCCCCCCACGGCGCCTTCACCTCCAGCAAGTTGCCGAAGTCGTCGTAGAGGTACTCCAGTGCCGGCTGGTTCGCGCAGCTGCCCATCGTTGAGCCCACCACGCACCCCTGCTTAATGCTCTGCACATTACCTGCAGCGTCGTAAGCAAGGTGAGTGGCCGAAGCCGCGATTCCTCCCGTTGGACCTGATGCTTCCAACATCATCACCAGTCGATTAAGTCTATCATACTCGAATGCTCTGCATTCGGGCGGCAGCGCATTGAGAGCGCCACTCGTCGTGTTGAAACCACCACAGAAGGCGGACGGACGACCAAAATTTGCCAGGTACGGAAGTCCTTCGCGAATCGCATTATTCTCCGCATCAAAGAGTCTTGTCGATGAATAGGTGGAGTTCCAGCACTCCCCTTCGCCCCACTTCTCGCAAATTCCCTGGAAGGTCGGCCGACCCAACGGATCCGAGTCATAGGTCCGTCGAGCACGGAGCACGCCCTCAGTCGCAAGGGTCTCCTCTTTGATGAGACGCCCATTTTGGTAAAAATAGTTTACACGCTCGCTATAATTCGCCCCATTCGCGGACGGCGCAGTCGCCTTCCACTGGAGCTTGTCCGTCAGGACTCCGCCCGTACATCCGCCATTCCCCGTGCCCATTCGGTAGCACAAAACCTCATAACGGCCATCCGGATGCCGGATGTAGTCGCCGTGTGTGCCATTGTCATAGCCAAAATCCGTAACGAGGTCTGCGAGCAGCCCCGCCTTCACCGTCTTGCGAACCAGCTTCCCCGCCGCGTAGGCATAGCGGGTCTGGACGCCAGCCTGATCCGTGACCTGAAGCAGCCTGCCCTGAGCATCGTAGGAGTCGTAGGTAGTCTCCAGAAATGGAGTATTGTCACACTGAGCAAATCCCACGAGCTGCGTAAATACGCGCTTGCGCACCAACTGTTGCTGCTGACCATTTGTCGCATTCTCCGCGCCATAGAAGTAATGTGTAACCGGCGCAGGGCCGCTGCATGAGACCGCTGTCGCGCTCGAAGTCCAGCACGGCCCCTCGACTTCGACAACCCGGGCTTGCGGATCCGCGTCTGCGGGCGTCTTCCCCGCGCACGAACGGTATGTACGATAGAAGGTCGCAAGGTGCTTCATGACCGGCGGACCAAAGCTGGTTGCAAAGTCCCAGGTATAGCCACTGCGGACCTTCGCCATCAACCGGTTGGTTGTGGGGTCGTACTGGTACGTCCAACCGGCTTGCGCTCCTGCACCCACCCTGCTGGCCATGGCGGAGGTTCCCGTCTCTGTCTTCAGCTGCTGCTCATACCCGGGATATGCCCCGGCCCGACCGTACTCGTACGAGTAGTACTTCGTCAGCAACGCGCCATTTCCATTCCCATCTGTCGCGCCGAAGTCAGCCCTCCGCATTTCCCCTGGCGCCAGGAATCCATCATCAACATTCCACGGGACTTCGGCCCTGCTGCTGTTACCCTTTGCCGCCAGCTCATTCGCGAAGACGGCATAATTACCCCGTGCGTCTTTTTGAGTTCTCGCCATGGCAATCGCGCGGTCGAAGTTGCTGCCAACCAAGAGCACTTGGCTATTCCAACCACGCCCATGCTGAGGCGTCAGATTGACACCCACTCCTTTGCAATAGGGATCATTATAGACACCATCCTTGCCACACTTCACCTCAGCGCCTGTCGTAGCAACGCCATGCGTAATGGACTGAGTGGCAATGAATGCGCGTACCAACTCGGTCTGCGTTTGCTGATAGCCATCGCCTGCGCTCACTGTCTCCCGAAAACTCTGCTTCTGGGAGGACGCGCAAGTGCCGCTCAACATTCCCGGCCCGCAGTAGGCCCCCGTGCCATACAATTCCGCAGTGACGGTCTGCTTGGTCCATTCCGTCTCATCCTCGAGCACGTAGAACAGCTGACGGTGCAGCAATTTGCTAGTGACAAGCACGCCGTCCCGGAACACTTTCCAACGTACGGTTCCGAGCGACGCGCCTTGGTCCGCCCAGGTGTAGGTCATCTGCGTCGGCACCGGGGCCTCGGCCCCCACGGGCACGCTCTGCGAGACGCCCACGAAATACCGTGCACCGCCCAGCATGCCTGCAGGATTTGAAACGACCTGGCCGTTGCTGTTGTGCATCGCGTAGTCATACGTGACGACGTTTCGCGTCCCCAGTCCCGTTCCCGACGTGCCCTCTTCCAGATCTACCTTGGACAGTACGCACTCATGTGTTGAGGACAGATTGGCGTCCTGCGTGGGGAGACTGGCGTAGGCGAACGCCAGCCGCGAGCCATTGGACAGGTTTGCGTACTGGATGAGCTGAGCCGGCCGCCCGAACGTCGTCGACGGCACGGTGCAGCCCGCAGGCGTCGCCGTGTGATACTGAAGGGAAGCAACGAGCCTCCGTCCAGTGGAACCTGCGGCCGTGGTCGTCCCGTAGCTGGTCGGTTCAATCTCCGTCAGGAAGTAAGCTCCGCCCCATTGGGTATATGGGAGAGATGGCTTTGACCGCCCCCCCACCGGGACAATCTGGGAATAGCGGAAGCGTCCCTCTCGACTAATAAGCGTGTAGCCGTCCCCATCCCAGCGCAGTTTGACGTTCTGGTCTCGGTTGGACGTTGCGAACGTCCCGGGCACCAGCGCATCGCATGGACTGAAGCGCAGGGTTCCACCAGAGGGAGTCTGCACCGTACAAAAGCTGGTAACGACGACGTCGGTCTCTGACGGGTCCTTGGCCCATTTCTCACCGTACTGGACGTAACTAAATAGGCTGTGTGTCCAGCGATAGGCTGCGCCCACGCCATTCGAATGCATGACGCGTCCGAAGGGCGTCAGCAATTTCTGTTCGGGAAGGCCCAACACGTTCGCCGCAGTCGATGCACTGAAGGTGCGGGTAAATGAGAAATCGCCAATCGCGGAGGCAAGGCTGAAGTCCGTCTCCGAGTATGTCGGGCGCAACGACCCCACCGGGACTGGAGCCGCTTCGGAAACACCTGAAGTGCCCGGTCCTCCCAATGGAGGCGCGGGACTCAGCGGAGCCTGATCCACACGCTGCTGCACCTCTTCGGCAGTGAGCATATCCGCCGCCCACGAGACCCCAAGACCCACTACTAATATGCCTCCGGCGGCCAATCCCCGGATCCCGCTCCGACTCCACCGCCGCTTCGTCCCCGTCACCCCTGCATTGCTCTCCACGTTGCGTCTCCCTTGAAGTTCACTCATGGCGTTCGTCCTTCGACGGTGCAGGGACCCGGACTGGTTGGCACAATCCCTCGCGCCCATTCGGGTCCAACAACACACAAGGCCATCCCGCCGGACACTCAGCCGTCTGGGTACAAGTTCGCGTGCAGAAATAGCCTTCACCCAGTCCAGCGCCGGGCGCGTGCACGCACCGGCTGCTTTCACAGGCAGTGTCTCCACCCTCGACGCAGGACTCTCCTACTGTCAGCTTTGGAGCCCCCCTATCGACAGCCTTTGGACGCCACTCCGTCACGACCTTGACTCCGGGTGTAGCCTGTGGCTCAGGCGCGGAAGGAGGCTCACCTTGTGGCGTACAGGCCAGGCCCCACCCCAAAAGACACACCACTATCCACTGGACTCTCATTGCGCGTACGTCTCCCCAGAGCACACACGCAGCAAGCGCGAGTGCCGATTGGCTCAGCTCAATAGAAAGGAACCACCTACGACGAGGTGATCCCCCTTCACGGTCGTTGAAACACGACACCCTGCGGGCAAACTCCAGACAGGAGGAGTCAGGGCCTCGGGGTGGACTCGGTTGAAGGGGAGCGACTGCGACGACGGGCCATCATCATTACCAAATCCTCAAGACTTTGCAACCCCCGCGCGACGCGCGATTGACACCCTGAATTGATTAACGAGAAATACAGGAACACCAACGCCCATGCTCCCCGTGCGGGTCGGTACAGCCCCTCCCTGATACACCGATCTCCGGAGGCGCATTGTCACGCACGTACTCCCCCTCCTCGGAAGCACAGAGCCCCTTCAGGCCACCCAACAAGCACGAAGCCCGGTGACAAGACAGACATGAACCTGACGGAGGATCTCGACTCAGTACTCAGCCATCGCAGAGAGAGGATTCTGGAGCCATCGAGCCATTTGGCTCGCGCGATGCTCGCGTCCATCCAGCAGCGACTTCAGGGCTGCATCTGTACAATGGCATCTGAAGGAACCATCCACGAAGGCTTGGCTCTTGTAGTTGAGGCCAGATGCGCCGACCATCCCAATACATCAACTCCGAGAAGCGCAGGGGGACGCGCATTGGCATCGCACAAAGCGAAGCTGCTGGACGAACAGCAGTGCAAGCATCAGGGCAATAAACACAAGGATAACTCCGCGGAAGTGGCTTCCCTCTCAGAGAACATGATCAGGAACGACCTCACGCGCTCGATCTTGTAGAGGCGGGGGGCCCGTCTGGCCCCCCGCGCGAGGCGCACGGCCATTCCGGACCAAGGCCACCGCGAATCCCCAGCCCGCGATGACTCGCAGCCCCCGGATTCCCAGGGGCTGCAAGCCCTGACATCCCGCCCTGCCCTACCGGCGCACTGGAGGAACGCCGTTCTCGCCGTACAGGTAGGCCTGCAGCGGCTTCACCGCGAGGTCCGAGCGCTTCAGCGACTCCAGCGCCCCCACCGCCATGCGCGCCGCCTGCACCGTCGTGTAGTACGGCACCGAGTGCATCAACGACTCACGGCGGATGGAGAAGCTGTCCGAGATCTCCTGCTTGCCAAAGGTGGTGTTGATGACCAGCACGATCTCCCCGTCGACAATCTTGTCGACGATGTTCGGCCGGCCCTCCTTCACCTTCTGCACCCGCTGCGACTCGATGCCCTTCGTCTGCAGGTAGTCGTGCGTCCCCGCCGTCGCCGTCAGGCTGAAGCCCAGCGACCGCAGCCGCCGCGCCAGGTCCACCACCGCCGGCTTGTCCTCGTCCTTCACGGAGATGAACACCCGCCCCGCCTTGGGCAGCTTCACCCCGGCCGCCAGCTGGCTCTTCGCGAACGCGGACGCGTAGTCCTCCGCGATGCCCATCACCTCGCCCGTCGACTTCATCTCCGGGCCCAGGATCACGTCCACCCCGGCGAAGCGCGCGAACGGGAAGACGCTCTCCTTCACCGCCACGTGCTTGAACTCCGGCTCCTCCGTGCGGCCCAGCTCCTTCAGCGTCTTGCCCACCATGCAGAGCGCCGCGATCTTCGCCATCGGCATGCCCGTCGCCTTGGAGATGAACGGCACCGTGCGGCTCGCGCGCGGGTTCACTTCCAGGATGTAGATGTTCTTCCCCTGGATGGCGAACTGCACGTTCATCAGCCCCACCACGCCCAGCTCGCGCGCCATGGAGATGGCCTGGTCCTTCATCCGCTCCACCAGGTCCGGCGAGAGCGAGTGCGGCGGCAGCGTCGCCGCCGCGTCACCCGAGTGCACCCCCGCCTCCTGGATGTGCTCCAGCACGCCGCCAATCAGCACCTGCCCCGTGCGGTCCGCGACCAGGTCCAGGTCCACCTCGATGGCGTCCTTCAGGAAGCGGTCGATGAGCACCGGGTGCTCCGGCGACGCGCTCACCGCCTCGCGCATGTACCGCTCCAGGCTCGCCGCGTCGTAGACCGTCTCCATCGCCCGGCCGCCCAACACGTACGAGGGCCGCACCATCACCGGGTAGCCAATCCGCTCGGCCACCTTGAAGGCCTCCGCGTGGCTGCGCGCCACCCCGTTCTCCGGCTGCCGCAGGCCCAGCTTCTCGATCAGCTTCGAGAACTTCTCGCGGTCCTCCGCCCGGTCGATGGCCTCCGGCGACGTGCCCAGGATGGGCAGGCCCGCGAGCTCCAACGGCACGCTCAGGCGCAGCGGCGTCTGGCCGCCGAACTGCACGATGGCGCCCACCGGCTTCTCGCGCTGGGAGACCTCCAGCACGTCTTCAATCGTCAGCGGCTCGAAGTAGAGGCGGTCGGACGTGTCGTAGTCCGTGGACACCGTCTCCGGGTTGCAGTTGACCATCACCGTCTCGTACCCGGCCTCGCGCAGCGCGAAGGCCGCGTGCACGCACGCGTAGTCGAACTCGATGCCCTGGCCGATGCGGATGGGGCCGCTGCCCAGGATGAGCACCTTCTGCCGGTCCGTGGGGGGCGCCTCGTCCTCTTCCTCGTACGTGGAGTACAGGTAGGGCGTGTACGCCTCGAACTCCGCGGCGCAGGTGTCCACCCGCTTGAACACGGGCCGGATGCCGCGCGCGTGCCGGTGCGCGCGCACCTCCGCCTCCGGGTAGCCCATCAGGTTGCCCAGATACTTGTCGGAGAAGCCGTGCGCCTTCGCCTGCCGGAGGACGTCATCCGGCAGGTGATCCAACCGGCCGATGTCCGCCAGCGACTGCGCCTCGTGCACCAGCGCCTCGATGTGCCGCAGGAACCACGGGTCGATGGCGGACAGCTGGTGGACCTGCTCCACCGTCATCCCCTCGCGGAACGCCTGCGCCACGAACCACGGGCGCTCCGGACGGGGAACGCGCAGGCCCTCGCGCAGCACCTTCTCCCGCTCTTCCTTCTCCTGCGGCAGCTCCGGCGACTCCAGGCCCACCCGCCCCAGCTCCATGGAGCGCAGCGCCTTCATGTACGCCTCGGGGAAGGTGCGGCCAATCGCCATCACCTCGCCCACCGAACGCATGCTCGTCGTCAGCGTGCGGTCTGCCTTCGGGAACTTCTCGAAGTTGAAGCGCGGCACCTTCACCACCACGTAGTCCAGCGTCGGCTCGAAGGAGGCCGGCGTGTCGCGGGTGATGTCGTTGCGCAGCTCGTCCAGCGTGTAGCCCAGCGCCAGCTTCGCGGCGACCTTCGCGATGGGGTAGCCCGTCGCCTTGGACGCCAGCGCGCTGGAGCGAGACACGCGCGGGTTCATTTCGATGACGACCATCCGCCCGTCGCGCGGGTGGATGCCGAACTGGATGTTCGAGCCGCCCGTGTCGACGCCAATCTCGCGGATGATGGCCAGCGACGCCTGGCGCATGCGCTGATACTCGCGGTCCGTCAGGGTCTGCGCGGGCGCCACGGTGATGGAGTCACCGGTGTGCACGCCCATCGGATCCAGGTTCTCGATGGAGCAGATGATGATGACGTTGTCCGCGGAGTCGCGGACCACCTCCAGTTCGTACTCCTTCCACCCGAGGACGCTCTCCTCCACGAGGATGGTGGAGGTGGGGCTCGCCTTCAGGCCGGAGCGGCAGATGGCCTCGAACTCCTCGCGGTTGTACGCGATGCCACCGCCCGTTCCACCCAGCGTGAAGGAGGGACGGATGATGGCCGGGAAGCCGATCTCCTCCACCAGCGCCATCGCGTCCGTGAGCGTCGTCGCGTAGCCGCTCTTGGGCAGCGCGACGCCAATCTTCTGCATGGCCGCCTTGAAGAGCTGACGGTCCTCCGCCTTGTTGATGGCCTCCAGCGACGCGCCGATGAGCCGCACCCCGTACTTCTCCAGGATGCCCCGCTCGGCGAGCGCCTTCGCCAGGTTGAGCGCCGTCTGCCCGCCCATCGTCGGCAGCAGGGAGTCAGGGCGCTCGGCGGCGAGGATCTTCTCCGCCGCCTCCACGGTGATGGGTTCAATGTAGGTACGGTGGGCGAACTCAGGGTCCGTCATCACCGTGGCGGGGTTGCTGTTGAGCAGCACCACCTCCACGCCCTCGTCCCGAAGCGCCTTGATCGCCTGGGTGCCTGAGTAGTCGAACTCGACGGCCTGCCCGATGACAATCGGGCCCGAGCCAATCACGAGAACCTTCCGGATATCGGTACGCTTGGGCATCGGGCGCCCCCCATACCAACGTCCGCCGCCACATGCACGCGGTGCGTTGTGGCATCCGAGTATCCTGTCCGGCGCCCGCTCGGTCGGGGACCCGCTCCGGGTCCTCTGCTACGCTCTCGCGCTTCCTTCCGGAGGTTCCATGCGTCGCTGGCCCCTGGCCCTGCTCGTCCTCTTCTCCGCGCCCGCCCTCGCCCAGGACACCGCTCCGGCCACTCCGCCCGCCCCTGAAGCGCCTGCCCCAACCCCCGCGGCCGCACCTCCTCCGGCGGCCATCCAGGCCCCCGCGGAGAAACCCGCCGGCGAGCCCGCGCCAGCGCCCGCCGCGCCGCCTCCTCCCCAGCGCAAGGCGCCAACAGCCGCCGCCACGCCTCCAGCCGCCGCCACGCCTCCAGCCGCCGCCCCCACGCCGCCGCCAGCCACCGCGGTCACGCCCCCGGCGCCCGCTCCCGCCACGACCCGGGCCCCGGCCCTGCCCCCCACGCCGTCCAGCGCGGGCGCCCAGCTGGCCCCGGGCCGCGAGGGCTCACGGCCCACGGAGGAGGATCTGTCCCCCGAGGGAATGGCGCGGGCGATCATCCAGCAGGAGGCGCGCTTCCTCTTCCAGAGCCTGCTGACGGGCGACGTGCGCAACGCCTCGGCGGAGCTGGCGTACCCGTTCCAGCTCGAGGACAAGCGCTACAACACGCCCGAGGAGCTGGTGCAGGTCTGGGTCAAGCAGCTGCGCGCGCGGCGCACGGACCTCATCACGCTCTACGACATCGAAGTGCTGCCCATCGCGGAGATGGAGAAGAAGTACGGCAAGCCGCCCGCGCGCCTGGGGTTGGACCCGCGCGCGCTCAAGGACACCTGGGCCGCCGTGGGCAACCTGTCCGGCCACGCGGCCATCTTCCTCTTCCGCGGCAGCCAGGACCTGAGCTGGCGCGCCTTCGCCTACACCGACTGATGCCGGACGAGACGGGCGGATGGGCATCCCCGCCCATCCCCCCTACGCGCACCGCGGATCAGCTCAGCGCCGCGACGAACTCACGCAGCCGCTTGAGGCCCTTCTGGAGCACCTCCCGCGAGGTGACGAAGCTCATGCGGATGTAGCCCGGGGCCCCGAACGGATCACCCGGCACCGCCGCCACGAGGAAGTCGTTGAGCAGGACCTCGGAGAGCTGGAGCGCGCTGGTGAGCGGCGTGCCCTTGTACGAGCGGCCCAGGAGCGCGCGCACGTCCGCCATCGCGTAGAAGGCCCCCTCCGGCATTCGGCAGCGGATGCCGTCGATGGCGTTGAGCCCCGCGACGAACAGGTCCCTGCGCTCGCGGTACTCGTTCACCATCGCGGTGATGGTATCGGGCGGGCCGTTGAGCGCCGCCAGCGCCGCCTTCTGGGTGATGGAGGACGCGTTGGAGGTGGACTGGTCCTGCACCAGCTGCATGCCGGAGATGAGCGCCTTGGGCCCCGCCGCGTAGCCCAACCGCCAGCCCGTCATCGCGTAGGACTTGGACAGGCCGTTGGACACGACGAGCCGGGGCACCAGGTCCGGCGCCACGTTGCCGATGTTGAGGAACGCCTCCCCCGTGTAGAGGAGCTTCTCGTACATGTCGTCGGTGATGAGGAGGCAGTCGTGGCCGCGCACCGCGTCCGCGATGCCCTCCAGCGTGGCGCGCGAGTACACCGCGCCCGTGGGGTTGGCCGGGCTGTTGAGCACGATGGCGCGCGTGCGGGGGGTGAGCGCGCGGCGGATGGCCGCGGGGTCCGGCGCGTAGCCGTCCTCCTCGCGCGTGGGGACGATGACCGGCGTGCCGCCCGCCAGGTGCACCATGTCCGGGTAGCTCACCCAGTACGGCGCGAAGACGAGGACCTCGTCGCCTTCATCCAGCAGCGCCTGGAAGCAGTTGTAGAGCGACTGCTTGCCACCCGCCGTCACCACCACCTGATCCGGCGCGTACTTCAGCCCGTTGTCCTTCTCCAGCTTGCGGCAGATGGCCTCACGCAGCTCCGGCATGCCCGCGGTGGCCGTGTACTTGGTGAAGCCCGAGCGGAGCGCTTCGATGGCCGCCTGCTTCACGAACTCCGGCGTGTCGAAGTCCGGCTCGCCGGCGGCGAGCACCACCACGTCCTCCCCCTTCGCGGCGAGCGCCTTGGCGCGCGCGTTGAGGGCCAGGGTGGCGGAAGGCTTGATGGCTTGCAGCCGGCGGGCGAGTTTCATGCCTTGATGCGTAGCGCGGAAGTCCCGGAGCGGACAAGCCCTTCGGCCGCGCTGCGTTGCCCGCCTGCCTTAGGGCTTGGGACCGAACTTCTTCTTCAGGCCCGCGTAGACGTTCGGGGGGACGAGCCCCTCCACGTTCCCTCCGAAGGTCGCGACCTCCCGGACCAGCTGCGAGGAGATGTAGAAGTAGTCCTCCCCCGTCATCATGAAGACCGTGTCGATGTCCGGCGCCAGCTTGCGGTTCATGTTCGCCAGCTGGAACTCGTATTCGAAGTCCGACACCGCGCGCAGCCCCCGGATGACGACGCTCACGTTGCGCTGGTGCACGTAGTCCACGAGCAGGCCGTGGAAGGAATCCACCTCCACCCGGGGATCCTTCACCGCGTCGCGGATGAGCTCGATGCGCTCCTCCTGGCTGAAGAGGGGCGTCTTCTTCGGGTTCACCGCGATGGCGACGATGAGCCGGTCGAACATCTTCAGGCTGCGCTGGATGAGGCTCAGGTGCCCGTTGGTGAGCGGATCAAACGAACCAGGATAGATGGCAACCGGCATGGGTGTCGGGGAGTCTCGGCCGGCCCACGGGGCGGGTCAAGGGCACGTCACGGCGCCCGGTAGAAGCTCACCAGGGTATCGCCGAACCGGCGCTGGTCCTCCCGGCCGAGCCCCGCATGGGCGTCCGGGGCCGCTTCCCGCTTGTCGTGCTCCACCACCACCGTGCCCCCCGGCGCCACGACGCCCGCGGCCACCACCGCCTCCAGCACCGTCTCCACCACGCGCGCCGCGTAGGGCGGATCCGCGAAGACGAGCTCGAAGCGCTCCCCCTGCTTGCCCAGCGCCTCCACCGCGCGGGCCACGGGCTGCGCCAGGATGGACACCTGGGCCGCGAAGCCCAGCGCGTCGGTGTTCTTGCGGCACAGGGCCAGCGCCTCGCGGTCCTGATCCACCAGCACCAGCCTGCCCGCGCCTCGCGACAGGGCCTCCAGCCCCAGCGCGCCGGTGCCCGCGTACAGGTCCAGCACCGCCTGGCCGTCCAGGAACTGGCCCAGCATGTTGAAGATGGTTTCACGGACCCGGTCCGCCGTGGGGCGGATGTGTCCGGACGACGGCTTGGGCCCTGTCAGGGCCCGGCCCTTCGCGCTGCCTGCAACGATGCGCATGGGCGCCCTTCTAGCCCAGGTCCCCGCCCGCCTTCGCGAGGAACGCCATCGCCACCCCAGCCGACCGGTGCGCCCCCAGCGCCGACAGCACCTCCGTGGCCTCCGTGAAGGACAGCGCCTCCAGCGTCTCGCGCGAGGCGGGCGTCAGGGGCGGCAGGCCCTCCTCCAGCACCGACAGGAGCTCCCCGGCCGGCATGCCCGCCGCCTGGGCCCGCGCCACCACCTGCTCGCGAACCTCCGGCGCGAAGGCGCGCAGGGCCAGGGGCCCGAACGGGCCTCCCCGGTCCACCTTGCGCACGCCCACGGCCACGTAGCTGGAGACCCCGCGCGAGGGCCCCGCCGACACGTCTCCCACCGCCACCGCCACGCCCTTCTCCGCGGCCACCTCCACCACCCGCCGCAGCAGCGCCACGTCCACCTCGCCCTCCCCCAGCTGGGCCTCCGACACGCGCAGGAAGCGCGGCGGCACCCGCCACTGGGCGAGCCCCTCCAGCAGCGTGCCGCACGCGTCCAGGAGCCCGCCCGCGGACACCTGGGGCGGGGAGACCTCCAGTGAGAGCTCGCGCTCCTTCAGCGGGCCCACCAGCGCGTTCACCGCCTCCACCGCCTCGTAGGAGGTGAGGCGCGACAGGTCCAGGGACACCAGCGCGAAGCCCGCGTCCACCACCCGGAAGAGCCCGTCCTGGAGCGCGTCCAGCACATCCGCGTCCGTGGAGTTCACCCGCACGGGGCCGGCCTGGAGGAACAGGGGCCGGGTGTGCTCCGCCTCCCGGGCGGCGGCGTGCACCGCCTGCACGAAGCGCTCGGGAGCGCCCCGGTCCGCCAGCGGGTGCGGACACGCCAGCCCCAGCACCGCGTCCTCCGCCCGCGCCGCGCCCAGCAGGCCGGGCAGCGCGCCCTTGGCCAGCACGGGCAGGCACGCGAGCGCCGTGGGCGTGGACTCCAGCGCCCGCAGCAACTCGCGCGGATCCAGGAAGGGCACCCGGGAGCCCGGGCCCACCCGGGCCACCACGTTGCCCGGCCGCAGCGACAACACCTTGTCCAGCACGCTCATAGGAGCCGCCGAGGATCCCCGCCCCGCGCGCCTTTCGCAAGCAGCGTCAGTGCACCTCGCCCAGGTGGGCGTAGGACTCGCTCTCGATCTGGATGGTGGTGTGGTCGATGCCGAAGCGGTCGAAGAGGTCGTGCTTCACGGCCGACAGGATGTCGTCGTTGTTGCAGACCATGGGGTCCGCCACCACCAGGTGCGCCGACAGCGCGTACATCCCGCTGGAGATGGTCCACACGTGCAGGTCATGCACCGCCTGGACCCCCGGCACCTTCCCCATGAGCGTGCGCACCTGCTCCAGGTCCACGTGCGCGGGCACCGCCTCCAGCAGCACGTCCACCGCGTCCTTCACCAGGCGGATCGCGCCCACGACGATGATGACGGAGATGAGCACGGAGATGATGGGGTCCACCACGTACCAGCCCGTCCACCACATCACGCCCGCGCCCACCAGCACGCCCACCGACGACAGGGTGTCCCCCAGCACGTGCAGGAACGCGCCGCGCACGTTCATGGAGTGCGTCTGGTGCAGGAAGGCCAGCGCCGCCAGGTTCGCGACCAGGCCGACGCCCGCCACCAGCGCCATGGGCCCCAGCTCCACCGGCGCCGGCGTGCGCACGCGCTGCCAGGCCTCCATCAGGATGAAGGCGGTGATGAGCAGCAGCAGCACCCCGTTGAGCAGCGCGCTCAGGATCTCCATCCGGTAGTAGCCGTACGTCTTCTTCAGGTCCGCGGGCCGCCCGGCGAACCACAGCGCCAGCAGGCTCAGGATCATCGCGGACACGTCCGTCAGCATGTGCCCGGCGTCGGAGAGCAGCGCCAGCGAGTTGGTGAGGAAGCCTCCCACCGCCTCCGCCACCATGATGGTGGCCGTCAGCCCCAGCGCGAACAGCAGCCGCCGCCGGTCCTTGCGCCGCTCCTCCGCCAGCCCCCCCTTCCGGGGCCCGTGCGAATGGCCGTGCCCATGCGAGTGCCCATGGTGGGAATGGTCATGACCGTCCGAGGCGTCGTGCCCTGCCCTGCTGTGTGTATGTGGGGGTGCGCTCACAGGGAACCAGGGTATGCGAACAGCGCCGTCATTCGGACAAGAGCCGCTGGATTGATTTCAGACAACCCCGTAGATCCATTGTCCTGTTCCAGAACAGGGCGAGGACCGCGGGGATGGACTTCGAGAAGCATCAGAATCTGCACACCATTGTCATGTTGAGGGATGTCATCCGCAAGTGGTGGCAGGTGGAGCTGTCGTTCGCGGATCGCAACGGGCTGGTGCACGACTGGCAGCGCGGGGACTTCATCCCGCCGCCCAACGACTTCTGCCGCCACTCGCTGGGGGCTCGGGAGGGGATGGGGCGGTGTGCCCAGTCGGTGCGGGTGCTGCACGAGAAGTTCAAGGCGGCCAAGAACCTGCGCCGCTCGCTCTTCCACGACTGCCACCTGCGCCTGTCCATCGTGGGAGCGCCGCTCTACATCCGCAACGACTACGAGGGCTTCCTCTTCGTGGAGGGCTTCGCCCGGCAGCCGCTCACGCCCGGGGACGGACAGGTGCTGCTGTCGAAGATGCGCGACATCGCGCCGGGGGCGCTGCCGGACCTGGAGGGCGCGGCGGAGCGCGTGCCGGTGCTGGACGGCTCGGAGCTGAGCAAGCTGTCGGACCTCCTGGAGTTCGCGGTGACGGAGATCGCCAACCAGGAGGTGGAGCTCACGCGCAAGGAGGAGACCATCCAGTCCATGGCCTCCGAGCTGTCCAACCGCTACCGCTTCGAGAAGATCATCGGGCGCTCCGGGGCGATGAACGAGGTGTTCCGCCTGATGGAGAAGGTGGCCCACTCCGACTCCACCGTCCTCATCAACGGCGAGTCCGGCACGGGCAAGGAGCTGGTGGCGCGCGCCATCCACCACAACGGCCCGCGCAAGGACAAGCCGTTCGTCGTGCAGAACTGCTCCGCCTTCAACGACAACCTGCTGGAGAGCGCCCTCTTCGGCCACACCCGGGGCTCCTTCACCGGCGCGCTCAAGGACAAGAAGGGCCTCTTCGAGGTCGCGGACCAGGGCACCTTCTTCCTCGACGAGGTGGGCGACATGTCCCCGGCCCTCCAGGTCAAGCTGCTGCGCGTGCTCCAGGAGGGCACCTTCCTGCCCGTGGGCGGCACCCAGTCCCGCGAGGTCGACGTGCGCGTCATCGCCGCCACCCACAAGGACCTGGGCGAACTGGTGAAGCGCGGCGAGTTCCGGGAGGACCTCTTCTACCGCATCAACGTCATCCGCCTGCAGCTGCCCCCGCTGCGCGAGCGCAAGGACGACCTGCCCGTCCTCATCGACCACTTCCTGCGCAAGCACCACCGCGAGGGCCAGCGCGCGCGGGGCCTCGCCCCGGAGGCCCTGGGCATCCTGGGCGCGTACGCGTGGCCCGGGAACATCCGCGAGCTGGAGAACGAGATCGAGCGGCTGCTGGTGCTGGGGGGCGAGCTGGAGGTCATCCCCGCGGAGCTGCTCTCCAGCCGCATCCGCGACACCGTCGTCCCCGGCGGCGGGCCCTTCATCGCCCCGCGCGCGCACGGCAAGCTGCACGAGGCGGTGGAGTCGCTGGAGAAGGAGATGATCCACCAGGGGCTGGTGCGCACCCGCTACAACAAGAGCCGGCTGTCGCGCGAGCTGGGCATCAGCCGCTCCAACCTCATCCTGAAGATCGCCCGCTACGGGCTGGACAAGGGCCTCCCCGAGGGCCTGGACCCGGACGAGGTGGAGGCATGAGCGCCCACGGGCGGACGACCTCCTTCCGCCAGGACACGCTGCGGGTGCCCGACGGGGCGGACCTCTACTTCCAGGTCCGGGGAGACCACTCGCCCGCCATGGTGCTGTGCGACGGCCTGGGCTGCGACGGGTTCGCGTGGAAGTACCTGCTGCCCTATCTGGCCCGGCGCCACCGGGTGCTGCGCTGGCACTACCGGGGCCATGGCAAGAGCTCGGTCCCCACGGACCGCACCCGCATCGGCATGGCCTACACCTGCGACGACCTGGCGCGGGTGATGGACGCCGCGGGGATGGAGAAGGCCGTCCTCTTCGGCCACTCCATGGGCGTGCAGGTGGCCCTGGAGTTCCACCGCCGCTACGCCCGCCGCGTGGAGGGGCTGGTGCTGGTGTGTGGCAGCTACGGCATGCCGCTGGACACCTTCCACGACTCCACCCTGCTCAAGCGCCTGTTCCCCACCCTGCGCGCCGCGGTGGAGCGCTTCCCCCGTCACACCTCCCGCATCGTGCACGGGGCCCTCACCACCGAGTGGGTCATCCAGCTGGCCATCCGCCTGGAGATGAACCCGGAGCTCATCGCGCGCAACGACCTGGCGCCCTACTTCTCCCACCTGGCCCGGATGGACCCCGTCGTATTCGTGCGTACCCTGGATTCACTGGCGAACCACACGGCGGAGGACCATTTGGAGCACGTGGACGTGCCCACCCTGGTCGTGGCGGGCGAGAAGGACCGCTTCACCCCCGGCTGGCTGTCCCGGAAGATGGCCGAGCGCATCCCGGCCTCCGAGCTCCTGATGATTTCCGAGGGCACCCACACCGCCCCATTGGAGGTTCCAGGCCTGGTGGAACTGCGCGTGGAGCGCTTCCTGAGGGAGCGGCTGGGTGTCACGAACGCGGAACAAGGCCCGCAGGTGGGATAAGCGCCGAGCGGGCGAGCGGCTTGATTGTCTGCCTGCTGGACACCCGCGTTCATTGCAGGCGGGAAGCCCCCGGCATATAAGCCCCCGCCTTCCGGGTTCCGGTGGGATTGAGACTCCCCGTTCTGGGCGTGTCTCCTCGCACCTTCTTTCTGTCAGTTGGTCCGCATGATCTCTCGCGAAAACATCCGCAACGTCGCCATTGTCGCTCACGTCGACCACGGCAAGACCACCCTCGTCGACCACCTGCTCCGGCAGGCCGGTACCTTCCGCTCCAACGAGCACGTGGCTGAACGGGTCATGGACTCGAACGACCTCGAGCGCGAGAAGGGCATCACCATCCTCGCGAAGAACACCGCGGTCTCCTACAAGGGGATGCAGATCAACATCATCGACACCCCGGGCCACGCCGACTTCGGTGGCGAGGTGGAGCGCGGCCTGCGCCTGGTCGATGGCGTCATCCTGCTGGTGGACGCGGCCGAAGGCCCCCTGCCCCAGACGCGCTTCGTGCTCAGCAAGGCGCTGGCCATGGGCCTGAAGACGGTGCTGGTCATCAACAAGATCGACCGCCAGGACGCCCGGGCCAAGGACGTGCTGGACCTGGTGTACTCGCTCTACATCGACCTGGGAGCGGACGAGCAGCAGCTGGAGATGCCCGTCCTCTACACCATCGCGCGCCAGGGTCAGGCCTCCACGTCGCTGGAGGTGCCGGGCAAGACGCTGGAGCCGCTGTACGACGCCATCATCAAGCACATCCCGCCCCCGCCCGCGCCGCCGGTGGACCAGACGACGCTCCAACTGCTGGTGGCCAACCTGGACTACGACGACTACGTCGGCCGTCTGGCGGTGGGCCGCGTGCAGGCGGGCCGCATCACGCCGAACATGCCGGTGTCCATCGTCCGCGAGGGCGGGAAGATCCAGCAGGGCAAGGTCGTGAAGCTGTACGGCTTCTCCGGCCTGAAGCGCGCGGAGATCGCGGACGCGGGCCCGGGTGAGATCGTCTCCATCGCGGGCATCGAGGAGATCTCCATCGGCGACACCATCGCGGACTTCGAGAAGCCCGTGGCGCTGCCGCGCATCACCGTGGATGAGCCCACGATGATGATGATCTTCAAGGTCAACGACGGGCCGCTCGCGGGCAAGGAGGGCAAGTTCGTCACCTCCCGCAACCTGCGTGAGCGCCTGTACCGCGAGGCGTACCGCAACGTGGCCGTGCGCGTGGAGGACACCGCGACCCCGGACGCGTTCCGCGTGGTGGGCCGTGGCGAACTGGCGCTGGCGGTCATCATCGAGAACATGCGCCGCGAGGGCTACGAGCTCACGGCCTCCAACCCGGAGCCCATCACCAAGACGGTGGACGGCCAGGTCCACGAGCCCATGGAGCTGCTCTTCTGCGACGTGCCGGAGAACAGCGTGGGCGTGGTGACGGAGCGCCTGGGGCCCCGCAAGGGCCGCATGACGGACATGGCGCCGCTGGGCTCGGGCCGCACCCGCCTCCAGTTCCGCATCCCCGCGCGCGGCCTCATCGGGTTCCGCTCGGAGTTCCTCACCATCACGCGCGGTGAGGGCATCATGAGCAGCCAGTTCGACGGCTTCGAGCCGTGGTTCGGCTACATCCCCAAGCGCGCCAACGGCGCCATGGTCTCCGACCGCCTGGGCGACACCGTGCCCTACGCGCTGTTCAGCATCCAGGAGCGCGGCCAGCTCTTCGTGGGCGCGGGCACCACCGTGTACGAGGGGATGATCATCGGCGAGAACGCGCACCCGTCCGAGCTCAACGTCAACTGCTGCCGCGAGAAGAAGCTCACCAACATCCGCGCCGCCGGCCGCGACGAGAACGTCATCCTCGTCCCGCCGCGCGAGATGGGGCTGGAGAAGGCCCTGGAGTGGATCGCCGACGACGAGCTCGTCGAGGTGACGCCCAAGTCCGTGCGCATGCGCAAGAAGGCGCTGGCCGTCGGCGAGCGCTACCGCGCCGAGCGCGACCGCAAGCGCGAAGAGCGCAGCGAGGCGGAGTGAGGGCTTCACGGCTCCGCTGAGAAGGTTCGAGGAGGCCGTTCCCTGACCCGGGGACGGCCTCTTCTTCGTTCAGGGCAGGTCCTGCTTGAACGAGGCCCAGGACACCACCACGTCCTCGCCGCGCGCGTCGCGGCCATGCAGGACGTCCAGCACCTGCTGGATGTCGGGCGTCACCTCCTCCGGGTGCACCGCCACCGTGCCTCGGAAGCCGCCGCGCTCCAGCGACTCCTCGACGACGAGCGCGCGCTCCCAGGGCATCCGGGTGGACAACCGCTGGCGGTCCACCCGCACGAGGATGCGCTCGACCTCGGTCCACGTGACGGCCTCCGCGCCCCGCGGGATGACGACGGAGACCTCGCTGCGCCAGCCGCCGCCCCCCTTCTCCGGCCGCCACCGGGACACCCTCAGCTCCACGCGCGGAGGCAGCTCCGGGAGCGCCGCCGGACGGACGCTCACGAAGGCCGTGGCGGCCCAGGCCACCTCCACGTCCGGGTCCGCGTCCGGCGCCGTCCGCTCCCGCACGCGCACCGTGAAGCCGCGCGGATCCATGCCCTCGGAGGGCGCCAGCGCATAGCTGTGTTCAAGCCGGGGCCCGGACGTCTCCTCCAGGGCGCCGTCCCCCAAATCCCAGATGTACCCGGTGAGGGAGGGCGCTCCTCGCGGCGTCTGGACCTCGAAGGTGAAGGTCGCCGGACCATCCTGCCGCGCGCGGATGCGCGGCGACTCCCGCCCGGCGTCGGGCTCGCAGGCCCGCACGTCCAGGAGCACCGTGCGCTCCGCCAGCACCCCGACGCGGCGGCCTCCAAGGTCGCGGCAGAGCTGGAAGCGCACCGGGTAGAGCCCCGGCGTCGACGGCGCGGGCCAGTCCAGCCCCGGCCCTGGCTGGAGCGCGGCGCGGCCCTCCTGCGTGGGCCAGACCCAGCGCGTCACCATGCCCGGCTCCCGGCGCCCCCCCACCCTGGCGAGGACGCCAACGGTGTCCCCCGCGCAGACCCAGGGACGCTCCGTGTCGAGTTGCTCGATGAAGGCCGACGAGGCCACGGGCTCCCAGACCTCCCCCAGGACCCGGGCGAGCCGGGCGTCCTCCGCCGTGCCTCCATCGGCGAGCACGGGCACGGTGAAGGACAGGCGCGGGGTTTCGGAGCCGGGCGGTGCGGGAGGCGCGTCCGGGGCCTCCACCTCGAACGGGAGGGTCGGTGACGGTCCGGCGACGGTGCCGTCGGGCGCATCCAGGCCCGCGAGCAGGAGGCTCCCCGCGACCACGCCACCGGCCGCGAGCACCATGCGCGTGCGGGGGCGCAGGCCCGGCTCCTTCAGGGGCGGAGTGGAACGCATGGCGCGCTAGAAGCCGAAGCGGACGAGCCGCCCGCGATACGGCGTGGAGTTGGGCCGGTACCACTGGTTGTCCCAGCCCTTGAACTCCACGTCATCCAACAGCCGCTCCGTCTGGCCGTTGAAGGTGACGGCGTTGATCAACGGCGCGCCCGTGGAGCCCACGTTGCGAGCAACGAGCCGGTTGCCCGGATCCAGCGCCTCCTGCTTCCCCTGGGAACAGTCGTCCACGTAGCAGCCGCCCCGGTCGCACGACGACAGGGTGTTGTACGTGCCGTGCTTGTCCCGGGCCATGTAGATGCGCGGCGCGCCCCGGAACACGGAGGCGTATTCCAGCTGCGCGTAGCCGTACCAGGCGGAGGAGTCACAGAACGTCTCCAGGTGCGCGGACAGGAACGCGGCATCCAGGAGCCACCTCCCGTCGGAGAAGTGCACCTCCAGCACCTGGAACTCGCTGTCGCCGTCATGCGCGTCCACCAGACCGCCGAGCACCCCTTGGTCCTCGTAGAGGGCATCCATGTAGAAGATGCGCAGCGTGCGCAGGGCGAAGGACTGGGACTTCACCGCGAAGTACGGCCGGCGGCCCGCGCCCCGCTCGTTCCGGGCAATCCACAGCGACGGCATGAAGGCGGCCGCCACCTGGAGCTCGCAGTCGTCGTTCAGCCCGTCGCCGTCCGCGTCCGCCCCGGTGCCCCAACACGTGTCCCCATACGGAAGCGTGATGCCTTGCGCGAGCGAGGGGGTGGACAGCAGGGACACCACCAGCGCCAGCACCAGCGCACCCGCGCGGGGACGGACAACAGGAGTCATGAACACACCTGGCAAGGTCGTCGAGGGACCGATCCAGGGTGCGCACACGCGAGAGGGGACTGAATCCGGCCCGGAGTCGTGCCTCGTGTCCGCCGTCAGTCGATGCGCGAATCGAGCACGTCCGCGCCGTGCTTCGCGGCGCGGTGCCCCTGCTCCCACCGCCGGTGCGGCCCGCATGCGCCGAGCGGAATGGACCCGCTAGCATCCGACCGCCGGACGTGATGACACCGGTCCGGGCAAGGAGGTGGAACCCCGTGGAGTCGAACGCTGGCAGCCCCCGGGGCCTGCTGTATCCCCGTCCGGATCCGAGGCACTTCGAGCACATGCGCGTCCTCGCCTCGGAGGACCTGCGCCCCTGGGTCGAGCATTTCTGGGCCGTGCGCTGGGACCTGCGGGAACAGCCCCCGTTCCTCCAGCAGAACCTCCCTCATCCGGCCGTGCACTGGGCCTTCCAGGACGGCACGTCGCGCATCGGCGGCCCGCACTCCGGGCGCTTCAGCATCCTCCTGCAGGGGCTGGGCGGCGTGTTCGGCATCAAGTTCCGGCCCGGGGGCTTCTTCCCCTTCCTGAAGACCCCCGTGTCCGTCCTCACCGGTCGCACCGTGGCGCCGGCCCAGCTGCTGGGTCCGGAGGCGCGTGAACTGGAGGTGGCCATCCTCGCCACGAACGTCACCCTCGACGCGGACCGCGAACGCATCGCCCTGGCGGAGGCCTTCCTGCGTGCGCGCAGGCCCGCGGAGGATCCGAACATGGAGCGGGTGTGGGGGCTGGTCACGCGCATCCAGCAGGACCGCACGGTGACGAAGGTGGAGGACCTGCTCCTCTCCGGAGGCCCGGGCCTGCGCACGCTGCAGCGGCTGTTCAACCGCTACGTGGGCGTGAGCCCCAAGTGGGTCATCCAGCGCTACCGGCTGCACGAGGCCGCCGAGCGGCTGCGCGAAACGCCTCCGCCAGACCTGGCGGGACTGGCGCTGGAGCTGGGCTACTTCGATCAAGCGCACTTCATCCGCGACTTCCGCCGGGTCGTGGGCTGCCCGCCCGCCGAGTACGCCCGGCGCGCGCCTGGCCCCGTCCCACCGGCGCCGCGCACCCCGTGAGGTGGCGGTCCCGGGCGGGCGCTCAGAACGTGTACTTCACGCGCGGGAACAGCGCGAACGTCGCGATGTTCGGCCCGATGATGTAGCGCGCGAGGAAGTCCGCCCCCACCGAGAAGTGGTCGAGGGACGTCGCGTACTCCACGCCCACGCCCACGCCCGCGTTGAAGGCGTTGATGGAGCGGCCCGGGTCGCCCTTGTCGGGATCCACCGGCGTCGGATCCAACCGCGTGTAGCCCGCGGCCAGCTTGGGCGTCAGGTAGAAGCGGTTGGCCAGCCTCACGTGGTAGGCGGCCGTCAGGTCGCCGAAGGCCACCGTGAAGTTGTCCGACAGCGCGCACACGTTGGAGTCCGGAAGGAACCCCGCGAAGCAGTTCTGCGCGGAGGCGCCCAGCGCGAAGTGGGCCCCCAGCGACAGCCGCTCCGTCAGGTCGTAGCCGATGCCCAGCTGCAGGTAGGTCTGCGCGTTGGAGTAGTTGTTCGCGCCGCCCAGCGTGAAGAACACACCGACGTCGGTCTCGGTGAAGAACCCCTGGCGCGGCTGGAACTCCACGCCCTCCGGCGGAGTGGCCCCCAGGGCCGGCGTCGCCAGCGCGAGCGCGGCCAACAGCAGCGACTTCCTCACGACTCCTCCCGTCACGGTTGCCCTCCTGCTCCCTCGCACGCCGAGGAGCAACGGACGGACAGTAGTGATGCCGCGCACGAAACGGCAGCGGGGAAAAATGAAAATGGCGTGGACCGTTGCGTCCACGCCACTTGGGTCTTCCACTCGACGGCTTCCGGCCCGCGCTACTCGGCCGCGTCCGCGCCCGAGGGCGAGAACAGCCAGGGGTACGTCACGTTCACCACGCCGCCGCCCTTGGGCTCCGGGAACTTCCAGCGGCGGATGCGGGAGATCATGCACTGCTCCGCGGGGCTGCTGCCCAGCGTGGACTCCGACACGCTGGCGTCCGCCACCGCGCCCGCCGGGTCGATGGTGAAGGCCACCGCCACCTTGCCGGCCAGCGCCGGGTTCTTGTTCAGCTCCGACTCGTAGCAGTACTTGATCTCGTTCTGGTGCCGCCGGATGACCTTCGCGATGACGTCCTTGTCCAGGCCGCCAATCACCGTCGTCTTGCCGGGGATGACCTTGGTCACGGACTTGCCGCGACCGCCCAGGTCGATGCCACCCGAGCCGCCCGTGCCCCGGCCGTTGCCCTGGGTGCCCAGGCCGCCGATGCCCAGCGCCGTGCCACCACCGCCGTTGCCGGTGCCACGCGAGCCCAGGCCGCCCACGCCGTGCGCGTCACCCATGGCCGCGCCGCCCTTGAGGCCGCCCAGCGAGTCGTTGATGCCGGTGCCAATGCCGCCCGGACCGAACACGTCCGACGCGCCGCCCCTCATGCCCTTGAGCGCGCCCAGCAGGCCGACCTTGCCCACCATCTGGCGGTCCTTCTCCTTCTTCGACTTGTCCACCACCGGCGTGCCCGGCTTGGAGGGCGCGGCCTCCTCCTGCTTCGCCTCCTGCTTGCCGAACTTGCCCTCCTCGTCCTTGGCCTTGGCCCCCTCCTCCACGCCGGAGAGCTGGAGCTTCTTCGCCTCCACCTTCTTCTCCGGGGCGATGAGGAACTTGGCCACGCGCTGCTGGGATTCGAAGACGTCGTCCGCGGACTTCGTCTCCGTGTGCGGCGTCAGCAGCATCGCGGTGACGAAGGCCGCCGCCGCCAGGATGCAGATGGAGGCGATCTTGAAGAAGCCGAAGTCGCGATCCGAAAGCGACGTCGCCAGGATGGCCGGAGACGGCTTCACGTAGCGCATCACGAACGCGACGGTGCCCAGCGACACCTCCGCGCGGTCATGCAGGCCCAGGGTGAAGCGCTGCTCCTGCTCCGCGGAGGCCGCGTCCAGCTGGCCCGCGGCGCGCAGCGCGTCCTTCGTGCGCACGTCCCCGTTGTTGGTGACGAACACGCCCGAGCCCGCCGGAGCGCGCAGCTCCAGCTTGTCGCCCTTGCTCACCGCGAGCACGTGGCGCGCGCCCACCTGCGGCACGAACACATGGAAGGCGTTCTTCTTGCCTTCGCCGATGGTGACCGGGACGCCGTCCTTGAAGTGCTGGACCTCCAGCATCTGGTCGCCCCAGAGCAGCGACACCTGGAGCACCTTCGCGTCCGGCGTGGGCTGCGCGTCCCTCGGCAAGGGCTCCTGCAAGTGCGGAGGAGGCTGCGGCCTGCGCGCCGCGGCCACCGCCGGGGGTGTCTGCCTGCGCGCCGCCGCCGGAGGCGCCGGAGGGCCGAACACCGGGGTGGGCGCCACGTTCGTGGCCACCTGGGTGCCCATCGCGCCCGAAGCAGCGGAGCGCGGCGTCCCCACCGTGCCCACCACGTTGGACGCGGGGGCCGCGCTCATTTGAGCCCGGGGAGGCGCAGGCGCGTCCCGCCGCACCGGAGGCGCCGCCTGTGGGGCCTGGGACGGTGGCATCACCGGACGCTGCTGGAACATGCCGGGCTGCGCCACCGCCGCGGCTGGAGCCACCGTCCGGGGCGCGTCACCGAAGAGGACCTCCACTCGCGACGTGCCCACCGTGAGCACGTCCCCCGGCTTGAGGGCCGTGGGGATGACGAGCTTCTGTCCGGAGACCTGCGTGCCAGCCTCGCTGCCCAGGTCGATGGCCATCACCGAGCCATCGTGGTCCACCTTCAGCATCACGTGGAGGTTGGACACCCGCGGATCCTGAATCTTCACCGCCGCCTGGGCGCCCGACCCCACGATGACACTCTCCGCCTCCGAAACCGTCTCCTGGATGGAGCCGTCCGGGGTGGTGATCCGAAGCGTCAAACCGTTTTTTCTCGCCGCCGCCATGAAGTTCTTCCTTCTTCCCTTCCCGTCCCGAAAACGTTCAACGCCGCCTGAGCCGTCTAGAGATTGTCCGCCGACTTCTGCAGTTCCGGGTCGAAGTTCTCCCGGACCTTGATGAGGCTTTGGAAATCCGTCTTCTTGCGGTTGAGCACGTAGGAGCCTTCCGGCTTGGTGAGCTCGCCCTCCACCGCCACGTCCGTGAAATCAATCACTGTCTTCTTGCGATACACGGTGCGGTCCTCCTCCTGGATGACCTTCACCGAGTCCTTGCCCTGGTCCTGAGCGAGCGCCGGGCCGGCGCCCAGCCCCCCCACCATCACCACCGCTGCCAGCAGTCGCTTCATGTGCAGTCTCCCGTTGGCCCGCTTCGCGATTTCCAATGCAGGGCTCGCACCAACTCCAAGCCCCTGGATTCTATGGGAGCCGCCCGGCCGCTTGCACGCGGGGGGCTGGAGGAGAGAAGAAAGTTCTCGTCCTCCCAGCCAGGGCGACTGTTGTTTCTTCAGGGCGTTGGAGCAGCCGGGGGCGCCGCCTGTTCGCTGTTCGACGGATGGGGAGCGGCCGCCTCGGCGCCGTCCGCTGGCGCCTGCTCGGGCGCGCTGGTGTCCTGGGGCAGCTGGTTCATCACGGACGAGCCCGCGCCCCCGGTGGCGGCGGCGTCCTTCTTGGGCTCGCCCTCCGCGCCCGCCGTGGCCGCGGGGGCCGCGGGCGGGTTCTTCAGCATGTTCTGCAGGCCCTGCACCTTGGCGGTGATGAGCTGCTTGTCCTGCGCCGACGTGGCGGACAGCTCCTTGCAGCGGTCGAGGAACGCGATGGCCTTCTCGAAGCCCGAGCGGTCCGCCGAGTACGCCCAGCCCGCGCCGCACACCGCCTCCGGCCGGTCCGCGGAGCGCGCGAGCACCTTCTCGAACGCCTCGCCCGCGGCCACGCCCTTCTTCGGATCCACCCCCTTCTGGCCGTCCAGCGCGTAGGCCAGATACAGCTGGCCCTCCAGTCCGTCGGGCTCCAGGGCCAGGGCCTTGGTGAAGGCCCGCTCGGCGCCCGCGTAGTCGCGGTAGCTCAGCGCCAGCGCGCCCAGGTTGAGGTGCCCGGGGGCGAACGCGTCATCCAGCGACACGGCCTTCTGGAACTGGGCGAGCGCGCGCGGGCGGTCCTCCATCTTCAGGTAGATCATCCCCAGCGTGTTGGAGATGGCCGGGTCGTCCTGCGCGACCTTGCGGGCGTTGACGATGAGCAGCTCCGCCAGGCGGTACTGACCCCGGTCGTACGCCACCAGCGCCAGCGTCTTGTACGCCTCCGGGTTGTCCTTGCTGCGCGCGAGCACGCGCCGGCCGGTGGCCTCCGCCTCGTCCAGCTTCCCCGAGAGCCGGTACGTCGCGGCCAGCGCGTTGAGCACGGGCTCGTCGTGTTCGTGGCCGGGCGCCTGGAGCGCCTTGGAGTAGAGCGCGATGGCTTCGTCCAGCTGCCCCTCGTGCCGGTGCATCAGGCCCAGGTTCATCACCGACGGAGTGTGGGCGGGGTCCAGGAAGAGGACCTTCTCGTACGCCGCGCGGGCGTCCGCCGGGCGGCCCTGCTTCTCCGCGATGACGCCCAGGTTGAACTGCGCGTTGAGCGCCTTGGGCTCCTTCGACACGACCCCCTCGAAGCCCTTGCGAGCGGTGTCCAGGTCGCCGGCCTCGTAGGCCTTCAGCGCCTCCGCGAACAGCGCGTTGGCGTCCCCCTTGTCCGCCAGCGGAGGCACGGGCGCGGTGGGCACCACGGCGGCGGGCTTCTCCACCGCGTTCATCGCGACAGGAACGGGCTTGGGGCCCGTGGCGCACGCGGTGGTGAAGGCGAAGGCGAAGGCCCCCGCCAGGAACATGCCTCTGGTGCGAAACCCGTTCATCCCCGTCGTCCCCGTCCCCTCGAACTGGCTGCGAATGTCGCCGCGGTGGTTCGTCTTCACGGCCGCACCCCCTCGAGCAGCGCGGTGGGTTCGGACGTCGAGCCCTCCGCCCCTTCCCGCGCCGCGGCCGGCGCCTGGCCCTCCGGCGTGGCCGGCGTCTGGGGCTTCGGCTCCGCGGAGGCGCTGATGGGGCCATTGAGGTCCTTCAGCACGCCAGCGGCGACGCGCGAATCACTGCTGCCCCGGTACGTCACCGGCTTCACCTGGGCGTAGACGCCCGGGCGGAAGCGGTTGAGCTGGTCCTGCGCGGCCAGCGTCCACTCGCTGTAGATGCCCAGCTCGTAGGCCTTCTGGAGGCCCTTCTCCAGCGCCTCGCTGGACTTGTCCTCCAGCGGCAGCGCCAGCGTCTCCAGCTCGCCGCGATACATGCTGAGCTGATCATCATCCAGGCCGGAGGGATCCGGCGAGTCCATGATGTTGCGAGCGAAGTCCGCGTACGCCAGGCCGATGCGGGTGAGCGCCGCGATGCCCCACTCGCCGGACCCCGTCGCGAGCACCGCCGCGTATTCCTTCTCCACGCGCTGCATCTCCCGCTGCTTGGCCGTCAGGTCGCGGCGGATGGTGGAGACGCGCGTGAACTTGATGTCCGAGAAGCGCTTCCACGTGGGCTCCAGCGCCAGGAAGCGCGCGTGGCCGTACGCGTTGAGCACCGCGGGGTCCTTGCGGACGCCCTCCGCCAGCTTGGTCCAGCCGCGCAACAGCTCGTCCTGCGCCTTCTCCTGGCCGCGCACGTCCCGCAGCTTCTGGTACGCCAGCAGCTCGTGGTACCGGGCCAGGTACGGCTGACCCGCGGCGGTGCGTGAATCCCGGCCGTAGTCCTCCACGAAGCGGCTGAAGGCGCGGGCCGCGTCGCCCCACTTCTTCTCCTTCTCCCACACGAGGCCCATGGAGAAGGCCACCTGCGGCACGTCCTTGCGGTCCTTGAAGCGCGCCAGGTAGGTGTTCCACGCGGTGACGGCCTTCTGGGACTCGCCCAGGCCGTCGTACCAGACGCCCGCGTTGAAGAGGGCGTCCGCCACCCACGCGCCCGCCGAGTCCACCTGCGCCTTGCGCTCGGCGGCCCGCTGCTCGCGCTTGGAGTCCGCGTCCTCCGCGGCCCCCGGCGTGTCCTTCTTCGCCACCGCGCCCGCCTTGGGCTTCTTCTCCGAGGCGCGCTTCGACGAGGCCTCGCGGGCCTTCATCGCATCGTCGTAGGCGGCCACGAAGGACTCGGACATGGCCGCGGCCTTCTTGAACTCGGCGACCTTCTCGTAGAGGCCGGACAGCGTGTAGCGCGTCTGCAGCTCGAAGTTGCTGTTCGGGTATTCCTTGAGGACGCGCTCGCCGGCGGTGATGCCCTTGTCCACCTCTCCCGCCTCCTGCGCGATGACCATCGCGTAGGTGAGCGCGCGGTCCGCGTTCTCCGACTTGGGGAACTCCGTCACGAAGGAGAGGAACGCCTCGGCGGCCTTCGCCGGGTTCTTCTCCTGCTTGTAGACGACCTCATCCACGTACTTGTACTGGCTGCCCTCCACCACGCGGGCCACGCGCTGGGCGAAGTCGGAGCCGGGCTTGGACAGCTTCTTGTTGCCCAGGAACTTGCGCGACAGCGTGTTGAGCTCCTGCCACTCCTCGCGGCTCTCCAGCACGTACATCGTCAGGTCCGCGGCGTCGCGCGAGCGGCGCTCCTCCGGGAACTTCTCGATGATCTCCCCGAAGCGGTGGGCCGCGTCCACGAAGTGCGCGCGGTCGTAGAGGATGACGGCCGCCTGATAGCGCAGGTCGATCTCATCCTGGTTGCCCTGGTAGAGGGAGTTGTACGTGTCGCACGCGGCGACCAGCCGGTCCTCGAACTTCGTGAGCGGCTGCTCCTCCTGCTCCTTGGCGTCGCGCTTGACGAGCTTCTGCTTGGCGACGTCGCCCTTGTCCTTCTTCTCGTCGACCTTCTGGCCGTCCTTCAGGTCGCTCTTGGAGAGCTGGCCGCGCTCGATCTTGACGAGCTTGTCGTAGGCGAGCACCGCGTTGTACGCGGCGGACTTGCGGTAGGCCTCGTTGGAGACCTCGCGCGCGGAGTCGCGGTCCGGGATCTTGAAGGCCACGACGGCGTCGTACTCGGCCGCGGCGGCCTGCCACTCCTCCAGGGCCCAGAGGATCTCCGCGTAGAAGAAGCGGATGTTAAAGGCGGAGTCCGCGACGAACTCCGGGTTGTCGCTGGACGCGAACGCGTCCACGTACTGCTTGTAGATGTCGCGCGCGAGCCGGTAGGTCTCCACCTGACGCGTCTTCTGCGCCTCCTGGTGGTACTCCGTGACCATCACGCGCATCGCCTCTTCGGTGACGCTGAAGGCGTTGCGCAAGACGCCCGCGTTGCCCGCGTTGGTGGTCCACCACTCGCCGCCCGGGCGGTAGAGGTCCACCATCCGCTTCATCTCCTTGCGGACCTGCTGGCGCTGACGCAGGCCTTCATAGGCGCGCACCACCGCCTGCTGGTACTCCGGCGCGTTCGTGCCCATGGGCGCGTCGTCGATGAGGGTGCGGTACACCAGGATGGCGCTGTCGAAGTGGCCCGCGTCCACCAGGCCCGCGGCCGTCTTCGCGAGCAGCCGGCCCTGGCGCTTCGGCGGGGCCTTCTGCTTGAAGTAGGCGAGCGCCTCCTTGGGCTGATCCAACTGGACGTAGAAGACCGTCAGGTCGTTGAGCGCCTCGGTGCGCAGGTCGCCCAGCTCCTCGCCGCGCTGGCCCGCGTAGTCCACCACCTCGTGCAGCTTCTTGAGGCCCGCGTCCAGGTCGCCCGCGTTGAAGTCACACCAGGACAGCTTGTAGGTCGCGTAGGCGTAGATCTTCGGCACGCCCGAGTCGCGCGCCTTCTCGTAGTTGACCTTCGCGGGGGCCAGCTTGTTGTTCTCGAAGTAGTGGTTGCCCAGCTGGATGTACGCGTCCGGGACGAACTGCGACTTGGGGAAGTCGCGGATCAGCTCCTCGTAGCGCGCCACCGCGTCCTCGCGGCGGTTGAGCTCGTAGAGGTTGTAGCCCAGCGAGAAGAGCACCTCGTCGCGGGCCGGGTACTGCGGGTAGTCGCGGAGGATGTCCTCGTAGATGCGCATCGTCTCCGCGCGGTAGCGCTCGGACTCGCGGTGGTCCTGCTCCGGCGCGGAGGCCTTGTCGCCGCGCGCCACCGCCGCGTCATAGGCCTTCTCCGCCGCGAGGAACTTCTCCATCTCCAACTGGTAGAGGTACTTGGACTTCTCCCAGTAGAGCTCCGACAGGCGGTACTGCATCTCCGCCCGCTGCGTGGAGGTCTCCTGGAGCTTGGGGATGAGGCGCTTGAAGCCTTCGATGGCCTCGTCGCGCTTCTTGTCCGCGAGCGCTTCGCGCTTGGAGTCCGCGATGCGCGGCACATCCGCGAACTTGGCCGTGGCGGGCTTCACCCGCGCCGGGCCCTTGCGCATGTCCTGGGGCGCGACGCCGGGTGGCAGCTCCGCCTTCTTGGCGTCCGCCTTGTCCTTCTGGGTGGCGGCCTCGCCCTTCTTGCTCCCGGCCTTCGCCGTCGAAGAGGACTTCTTCGTCGCCGCCTTGCGCGGCGGAGCTGTCGGCTCCGCCGCCTCCCCCACCCCACCGGCCGCGAGCGCGACGCCCACCGCCAGTGCACCGAACCGAAGAACCACCTTCATGCGAGCTCCTGGAGAACCGCGCCTCGCCAACCCTGGGCAAACTTCTGCCCAACCGGGGAGGGACGACGGAAAGTAGACGCGGGTACCCAGATTGAGAAGTGGCCCGGAACATGCCTTGTGCCCCGGCGTACGCCATCACGCGGGGGCACCTTCCAGGACTCAACACCCTGAAAAAAGGCCCCATCCTCCGCGACCTGCGTCACGGGGAAGGGGCCTCGGGGGTACTGCCTGGGGAGGCCGGGTGCACCCGGCTCCCACCTCGTCGCTACTTCTCCTGACGGGCGGGGCAGCCGCGCTTGAGCGTGTACTGGTAGTAGCCGATCTCGTCGATCCAGAACTCGCCCTGGAAGCGCCAGTAGTTCCACGACGCGCCCGGCATCTTCGGACGGTAGAGCGACTGCCGCGAGAGCAGCGCCTTCTGGTCCACGCCCGCGGAGAAGAGGTCCTTCTCATCGAGCGCCGTCTGGACGCGGATGATCTCCGCCTGGTCGGAGAACGTGCGGAGGTTGTCCGCGGCCTCCTGGATGCGGTTCTTCGCGAGCGTGCCGCCCACCTGCAGCAGGGTGCCGCGCACGTCCTCCAGCGACGCCACGGTCTGCGCGGCGAACGGGGTGCCACGCCACGGCCCTTCGCTGATGGCGCGCTTCTCCTCGTCCACGCGGGTGAGGGTCCGCATCACCTCCCGGATGCGCTCGTTGTTGCGGATCCACAGGTACACCGCGCGCGGCAGGCGGCGGTTCTCCGACGCCACCAGGTTGAAGGCCTGCACGGGCGGCAGGTCGTCTCCGGTGAAGGGCTCCAGCTGCTTGGCCATGGGGCCGTAGCGCTCGTCGAACGCGGCGAGCGTCGTCTTCACCTCGTCGTAGAGGCACGAGTAGTAATAGACGGTGGACTTGAGGATCCACGACTCCGGCTGGAAGGCGCCCTCGAACTGGGGCGCGTGCAGCGCCTGGAGGCTGCCCAGCGCGCCGCCGAAGTCCTCGTTCTGGAAGCGGGCGAAGCCGTTCTCGAACAACGCCTGATCCCAGAAGCGCGCGTAGCGGGGCACGCCTTCGTACGCCTTCACCGCGTCCGCGTACTCGCCCCGACGGTAGTGCACGCGCCCCAGGCCCAGGAGCGCCAGCTCGCGCGTCTCCCGCAGGTCCACCTGCGGCTCCTTCGTGGAGAGCACGGCCTGGAACGCGGCGAGGGCCTCCTGGTCCAGCGCCTCCCCTTCCCCGGGACGGCCCGGGAAGCGCGGATCCGCGAGCACGATGCCCAGCAGGTAGCGGGCCTTGGCGTAGACGCGGCTGTCGGGAGGCACGGCCTCCAGCAGCGCGCGCGCCTCCTCGAAGCGCATGCGTCGCTGGCTGGCGGTGCCCACCAGGTAGTTGATGCGCGCGAGCACCTCCTTGGGCAGCGTGACCCACTGGTCTCGCACCTCGTCGGAGTAGGCCTGGTTGAGGATGCTGGGGATGAGGTTCTGCTCATCCAGCCGCTGCTGCATGTCCACCAGCCCCTCGATGGCCTTGAGGTACGAGGGGTGCTTGGGGCCGGCGTTGACGATGGCCGCGTAGGAGATGAAGGCCGCGACGGGCAGGTCCTTCTTCGCGAAGGTCTGCGCCAGGTAGTACTCGGCCTTGCCCTTCAGGTCCGTGTCCGCCCCCTCGGCGAGCTGCGCGAAGAGGGGGGCGGCGGTGTCGAACTGGCCCGCGTTGAACGCGGACAGCGCGCGGTTGTAGGCGCCCACGTCCTGCTGGGCGAAGGCGGCGGCGGGCAGGCAGAGGGGCCCGAGGACGACAAGGAGTCGAAGCAGTCGGGACATGGTTAGAAGAGCACCGAGAAGCCAGCGTAGAAGCTGACGTTGTTGAGGACGTCCGACGAAGGCTCGGCGACGAGGTCCCTCCCGAGGATGATGTCCTCGCGGTAGTTCTTCTTCGTCTTCGGGTCCACGCCATCGAACTTCGCCACCTTGCAGCTGCCGCTCAGCGCCAGGCCGTCGAAGGGCTGGTTGGCGGCGCGCGCGGCCTCCAGCGCCTCGAAGTCCGACAGGTTGCACCCGTCCACCTTGTCCACGCGCGCGGTGTAGATGAGGTCGCGCACCTCCAGGCGGATGGCGTAGGACTTGCCGAACTGCACGCGGAAGCCGCCGCCCACCTCTCCCAGGAACTTGTTGCCGGTGTCGCCGAAGCGCGCGGGCACCTGGTACGTCGTGCCGTCCACCTCGTTGGCGACCGCCGGGCGGATGAGGTGGCGCGTCTTGCCAATGCCCGCGCCACCGCTCAGCACCACGCTGAACTGCGCCAGCGAGTTGTTGAAGAAGGCGAACTTGCCGTAGAGCGGCGTGACCTCCACGCCCGCGTGCGCGCCCCACTGGAGCAGCAGCGAGGACGCGGCCTGGGCCTGCTCGCGCACCTTGTCGATGAGCTCCAGGTTGAAGTTGCTCTCGTCGGAGTACCAGTTGTACTGGCCCCCCACCTGGAGGGCGAAGTTCTCCTGCAGGTGGTAGACGTAGTGGAGCGCGGTGCCCACGTGGTTGGTGAACTTGCCGTTCACCTGCACCACGGCGGGGTACAGCGCCAGCTCGTGCTTGCCCTCGTCCGCGAAGCGCTTCTTCTGGACGATGTGGACGTTGACGTTCGGGTTGTAGAGCGGCGCGCCATTCACCAGCCGCTGCTGCTGCGCGTCCGTGGTGCGCGGGGCCTCATCGGCGTCCAGCACCGGCGCATCCGCGGGCGCGGTGCCGGACGTGGGGCCGCTGGCGGCCGGAGCCTGGGGCCGGGGAGAGGGCGTGCCGTCCGCGTCATCCTCGTCGGTGACGGGGGCGGCGCGCGCCGGAGCCTGGGTGGATTCCGGTGCCGACTGGGGCACCGCGGGCGCCTCGCGCTGGGTGCGCGCGCGCTCCGGAGGTTCCGCGGGTGACGGAGAGGCCGGCGCGGTCGCATCCGGGCCCGGAGCCGCCGGCGGCTGCGCTGGGGCCGCGCCTTGCGCGAACGCAAGGGCAGGCACCGCGGCGACGAGGAGCGCGATGGAACGGAAGGGTCGCATAGGGAGGGTCAGAAGGAGTAGGTGTAGCCAAGGTCGAACTGCACCAGGTGCGTGAGGCCCGGGCTGCTCGCGGGTTCACCGGTGGGCCTTCCGGCCTCCCAGTCGTCACGCAGGAGGTTCACGCGGTAGCTGTCCTTGAAGATCCAGTCGCGCAGCTCCAGCCGGATGCCGTGGTGCTCCTGGATGAAGAAGCGGAAGCCCAGCGCGGCGGACACCACCGGCGCCACGCGCGACTCCTTCACCCAGAAGTTCTCCGTCGCGCTGCCCCGGTCATCCACGGACGTGCGGTTGTCACAGACGCCCGCGGCCCGATCCACCACATGGGTGCACTGGATGACGGACTGGCGCTTCAGGTTGCCAAAGCCACCGCCCGCCCAGAGGTACGTCTGGAAGTGCACCGGGATGTCCGCGACGAGGCTGATCTTCCCGTAGATGGGAGCCCACCGCACGCCAGCGACGCCGTGCAGGTTCATCTGCCAGAGGTCCTCCAGCTCATCCGTGACGCGCTTGTCCTCGCGGTCCAGGAAGGACTCGGAGATGGAGCGCGCCAGGCCCGTGTGGCGGCTGGCCGCGTAGCCCGCGCGGACCTCCAGCGCGAACGTGTCGAACAGGTTGTAGGCCAGCCCCAGGTCGAAGAAGTAGTGCGCCGTCAGGTGCGTCTGCACCGGCAGGCCCACGGACAGGGACAGCTCCGGGTGGCCCGCGGGCGTGTAGAGCCGGTTGCGGACGACCGCCGAATCCAGGACGCCGTCTTCCTGGGCGGCGGCGCCGAGCGCCGTCAGCGAGAGGCTCAGCGCGGCGAAGACGCGAAGCGTGCGTGCTTTCATATCTCCTGCCCGGCCCGGGGGTGGGCCGTTGGGTGATCCGGTCGCGTCCCGTCAACCGCGACGGCGAGGCACCGGCGTAGGAGAGCCATGTGAGCACGGCGCCCCTTCGCCGCAAGCGGATCCCAGCGACAGTCGGTAAAGTTTTCGCCCTTTGCCGCCAGGGCGACCAGCACTCAACGTTTCCACGGGGATGCGGGGCCTCCCGCGGGGCCCGCGCACGCGCGACGCACTGGAAACGACGAACGCCCCGCCCGGAACCCGAGGGTGCCGGAAGCGGGGCGTCAGCGGGGCGCGGTGAAGCGCCCCGGCGTCAGCTGCGGAAGGACTAGCGCGCGGCCTTGTGCTGCGCGCGCATGGCCACCTTGATGCTGGGGCGCACGATGACGATGCCGTCGTTGTGGCCGGCCACCGCGCCCTTCACGAGCACCAGGCCCTTCTCCACGTCCACGTCCACCACGGTCAGGTTCTGCGTGGTGACGCGGTCGACGCCGTAGTGACCCGGCATCTTCTTGTTCGGGTACGTACGGCCCGGCGTCTTACGCTGACCGATGGCGCCCGGGTGACGCTGGTACTCGTGCGTACCGTGCGTCTTGGTCTGCGAACCCTTGAAGCTCCAGCGGCGCATGACGCCGGAGAAGCCGCGACCCTTGGTCACGCCGGTGACGTCCACCAGTTCGCCCTTGGAGAACAGGTCCGCCTTGATGGCGTCGCCCACGTTGAAACCGGCGGCCTCCTCGGCCGTGACCCGGAACTCACGCAGGTGGCGGCGCGGCGTGGCGCTGGCCTTCTTGAAGAAGCCGAGCTGCGGCTTGTTCAGGACCTTCTCGCGAACCTCGCCGAAGCCCACGGTCACCGCGGAGTACTGATCCTTCTCCGGGGTGCGCTTGCCGACCACCAGACAGGTGTTGACGTCGATGACCGTCACCGGAACGAGGTTGCCCTCGTCGTTGAACACCTGGGTCATGCCGATCTTCTTGCCAATCAGACCCTTCACGTCGTCCTCACAGCGAGCGCCCGTGGCGCCGAAAGCCCAATGAAATCAATGAACTGGCCTACACGCGTCCCCGCGGCCGCCAGGAAGCGGCGCAAGATAGCAAACACGCCCCTCACGTCAAGCACCAAGGGTGAGCGGCCTCTTTACTGCGCGACGTCCAGCCGCTTGTAGAAAGGCTCCAGCTGCCTCTCCGCGATGCGCTGGGCATACACCTCTTCGCCGAGGAGGAACAGGGCTTGATCCAGATAATCTTCCGCGCCCTTGATCTCCTCCTCCTTGGCCGCGATGGACTGATCCAGCTCCGCCATGCGGGTGTCGTGCCCGCTCTTCTGCTCCTCGGCGGCGTCCTCCAGTTCGATCAGGCGCTTGTGCGCCAGGATGCCGGCGGCGCCGGGCTGGCCGGGGGTGGGCGTGAGGGCGGTGGCCAGCTGGGCCTCCCAGTCCTCCACCTCGCGGGCCAGGCGCATCTGGGCGATGCGGTTCTTCTTGAGGTTCTGCTTGGCGGCGTCCAGCTTCGCGGGGTCCTGGGTGGTCATCTCCAGGTCCGCGAGCTTCACCTCCAGCTTCTTCAGGCCCACGATGGCGTAGCGCAGGTCGGCGCGGCGGGTGGCCAGCGTCTTGCGCAGGCCCTTCACCTTGCCCTCCACCGCCGTCACGGCCCGCTGGAAGCGGCCGGTGATCTCCTTCTGGGCCGCGCAGTCGTCCTCGTGTTGCGCCAGGAAGTCCTGGTACGCCACGTCCTCGTCGTTCATCTCCGCTTCCAGCGCCGCCAGTTCGTCCCGGCGCGCCTCCAGCACCTCTTCGGCGCGGTAGACGCGTTCCATGGAGCGGGGGCAGTTCGGCTTGCCCGGGAGGACGTCCCGGGCCAGGTCGCCGAGCTGGAAGATGAGATCGTTGTAGCTCTCCTTCGCCATGGGCGGATTCATACGCCCAAGACGCCGGGACTGTCACCGGCCGAGCGCGTCCCGCGCGCCCGGCCCCGTTTTCAGGAGTCCGCGGGGGCCGCCACCACCTGGGATTCCCGCCGCACCGCCGCCAGGGCCCCCTCCGCCAGGGCGAGCAGCTCCCGGGCGCGGTCCTGCTCCTCGGTCCGGTTGAGCTCGCACACCCACGCGGACGACAGGTCCGCGTGCTGGCGCGCCATCTCCGCGGTCGTCTCATAGCGAGCGGCCGACGCACGGGCGAAGGCCCCCTCGCGGCGCAGCTCCAGCACCGTGTCCGGATCCAGGTCGATCTCCTCCGGAGGCACCGGCAGCGGGCCCCGCCCCAGCGCCGCCAGGCGGGCCAGCAGCCGCGACGCATGGGCTCGGCAGAACGCGGCCAGCACCATCAGCCGTGCCCGAACCCGTGCGTCGGTCATGCGCTCCGCCAACCCCGTCATGCGCCGGGCCGACACCACTTCCGCCTCCCACGCGGCGGCCAGTGCGGCGGCCAGCCGTGTATGCCTCGCACCCATCAGCGTCCCTCCCCCACCCTCGTCAGACGCAAGCTAGGAACGCAGGAGGGGTAATTCAACCGACCGCGCGAGCAACCATCCAATAAAGCCCGACTCCCGCGAGGCACATGGATGACAGGCCCACCACCCTCGAGTGCAGCCGGGGCCTCCGCTGGAGGATGCGCAGCACCGGCACCAGCAGGGCCACCACCGCGGCCTGCCCCATCTCCACGCCCAGGTTGAAGCCGGCCAGGGCGGGCACCACCGCGTCGCCCAGCCCGTAGCCGCCGAGCACGCTCGCGAAGCCCAGCCCATGGACCAGGCCGAACAGGAAGGTGGTCCCCGCGCGGTGCGCGTGCCGGCGCAAGAGCAGGTTCTCCAGCGCCACATAGAGGATGGACGCGGCGATCGCGGCCTCGGCCCACCGCGTGCCGCGCGCGGACAGCGTGAAGACGCCCAGCGCCGTGAGCCCCAGCGTCAGCGAGTGCGCCAGCGTGAACGACGTCACCAGCACCAGGATGCGCCGGAACGAGCCGCCCACCAGCAGCACCGCCAGGAGGAACAGCAGGTGATCCACACCTCCCAGGATGTGGCGGACGCCCTCGCCCACCCAACCGGCGAAGCCCTCCGCCGCCCCGCCCGCGCCCTCCATGTCCAGCGTGGGATGCTCCCGATCCGCGAAGTCCGCGCCCGCGAACCCGCCTTCGGCTCCACCGCCCGCGCGGATCAGCCGGTAGCCCGGAGGCAGCGCGTCCAGCACGCCGAACGTCTGACGGAGGCGTCCCGGCGGGCAGGTGAACTCCGCGGCGAGCACCGCCGTGCCGTTGGCGTCATCCCATGCCACCTCCGAGGACTGGAGCACGCAGGGCGCCCCGTCCGCGGACAGCGGGAGCCGGCTCCAGATCCGTGCCTCCACCTCCGGGCGCGGGGCCTGGAGCACGGCGGACGGCGCGCGGTCCACGTCCGGGCGGGCGGGCGGAAGGCCGGGCAGCAGCAGGCGCAGCGTGTCCGGCGTCAGGGTGAGCGTCTCCCGAACGCGCTCCGGGGACGCGGCCTCGCGGGCGACCCGCGCGGAGAGGAGATCGTCGGCATGGGCGGACGCGGCGCCCGGCCCCAGCAGGACCAGGGCCATGAACACCACCCGGACGGCGGGGGCCAGCTTCATCGCGCGCGGGAGCCTGCCCTCCGCGCGCCCCCCCGTCCACCTCCGGGTGCGGGCTACTCGTTCACGAACTCCAGGCGCACCTGACGCCGGCCCGAAAGCCCGCCGTGGTGCGCGCCGCAGCGCGGACAGATGAGGGGCGCGTCCCAGTCCCACGACGCCTGCACCTCCTCACCGCAGCAGACCAGGGGGAGCGTGCGCAGCACCTCCTCGTCCGGAGGCAGCGGCCGGGGCAGCGGCTCCGGCGCCACCGACACGAAGGTGGGCCGCGGGTTCTGCGACAGCGTGCGCTGCACGTACGCCAGCTGCTCGTACCGCACGTGGTTCGCCCACGCGCGCGCCATCTGCTCCACGTGCGCGGATTGATCCGGCGTGAGCCACGCGTCCGGGAGCGCGCGGTGGCCGCAGTACAGGCAGTGCCACGCGGGCAGCTCCTCCGCGGTGTACGCCTCGTGCAGGTTCTCGAAGGGGAAGTAGCCTGCCAGCAGCCGCTGCAGCATCCCCGCGTCGTGGCGGCTGGGCCGCGTCTTGAAGGCGCGCTGGCAGCGGGGACACTCGCGCCGCACGAAGCCCGCCTTGTCTCGCGGCAACTCCAGCCACGCCATGTCCAGCTCCGGCGGGTTCACGCCAGCCCCCGCCTGCGCCCCAGCGACGCGACGCCCAGCACGAACGCGATGAGCGAGAACACCAGCAGCAGGTGCACCCAGTGCCCCTCCGTCGAGCCGGTGATCAGCCCCATCCCCCACAACACCAGCAAGATGATGCCCATGGTCCAGTACACGCCACGCCTCCCGCCACACAGGGCCCATGAATCAGACCGGGCGCAAGCTAGGAACGAGGAGGCCCCTCGGCAACAGGTGGCGCTTTCTGCAGGGTCAGGTTGGGCAACAAACTTCCCAGCCCGGGCATTTTTTCCGGACACCGGGAGACGCGCCGCGCCCCGTTTCAGACCCTCTCTTAAGGATCCGTGAGGCAGCGGGCGGACGCAACGTACGCTGGCACGTTGCCTGCTTAGCCTCTGGGTGTGGGCGAGTCAGCGGGCGCGGGCGGCGGGGCGCCAGGGGAGGGCGAGATGCGGGGTTGGACGGTGGCGATGGCGGCGGCGGCGGTGTTGGTGGGGACGGGTGCCGGGGCCTTTCCGGTGCAGGTGCTGGCGGGTGCGCGGGGCGAGGCGCCGGACGTGACGGCCCTGAGGGAGGAGCTGGCGCGCAAGGACGCGCAGCTCAAGGCGGCGCTGGCCCGACTGCAGGTGTACGAAGACGAGGCCGACTACCTCCGCGCGGAGCAGCTGGGTGTGGCCGAGGCCGTGCGCGCCTCCGGGCTCCCCGAGCGGCAGCAGCGGCGGCTGGCGGTCTCCATCGTCCGTGAAGCGGAGCGCAACAACCTGGATCCGCTGCTGGTGGTGGCGCTGATCCGCTGCGAATCCTCGTTCAACAACTACGCGGTGTCCGGCGTGGGCGCCATGGGCCTCATGCAGGTGATGCCCGACACGGGCAAGTACCTGGCGGACAAGGCGGGCTACCAGCTGGGCCGCCACACCAACCTGTTCGACTTCGAGACCAACGTGAACCTGGGCACCGCCTACCTGGCGGACCTGATCGGCCGCTTCGGCTCCGTCGAGGGCGCGCTCGTCGCCTACAACGCGGGCCCCGGGCTGGCCAAGCGCATCCTGGCCAAGAAGGCGAACCGGGTGAAGTTCATGGCCGGCTACCCCGCCAAGGTCGTGAAGGAGTTCCGCAAGCTGAAGGCCCAGCAGGAGCACGCGGTGAGCCTGCGTGCCGAGCAGCCGACGAACGACCGCAAGGGTTGACCGCTGCGTGACACGCGCTTCGCCCGCTCGACAACACTCGAGCGGAAGTTGCGCGCCTGCCACTGACCCCTTGGCCCGTGAAGGTGCACTGTTCGCCTCCGGCTGTGCACCCCCATGACGCCGTGGGAATCCCGAACTCCCCCAGGGGTCCGGGCCGTGCCTCAGCCGCCAATGACCATCACAGGCGGCACACACGTGCACACCTCAGCGGGAGCGCAGAACATGACGGGGCTTCAGATTCATCGGGAGGAGGCGGCGGGTCGTGTCACCCTGCGCCTGGAGGGGACGTTGGACGGGAGGACGGCGCAGGAGCTGCGCGTGTCGCTCCAGGCCCTGGCCCAGAGCGAGGTGGTCCTGGACTTCGCGCACCTGCGCGAGTTCAAGGACAGCGCGGTGGGCGTCCTGACCCACGGCCTGAAGCAGAACGCGGTGCAGCTGCGCGGGCTGGCCACCCACCACGAGCGGATGTTCCGCTACTTCGGCGTGGTGTCATCACCTTCGCCCCACCGGGCGTACTACACGCCCGAGGACATCCTGTCGGCCTGAGTCCGCGCAGGTGAAGTCCCCAGGCCGCGCACATCCCCGGCAGTGCCCGCGCCCCCAAGGCAGGCGGGCATCCGGAGTGGACCGCGGGTGGACTGGAGGGGTGCCGCCGTGCGGTCGCCTGGGCTAGAGTCCGCGCCCAGGATGACCCAGCCCGCCCGCGTCCTCGGTCCTGTTCCCACCCCTGTTTCCGCACGCGCGGTGATGGAGCGGCTCGCCGCCCAGCTTGGCCGCGCCGTGCAGGGAAAGACCGACGAGGTGCGGCGCGTCGTCACCTGCGTGGTCGCGGGAGGGCACCTGCTCCTGGAGGACATGCCAGGTGTGGGGAAGACGACACTGGCGGAGGCGCTGGCCCGCGCGTGCGCCCTGTCCTTCTCCCGCATCCAGTTCACCGCGGACCTGCTGCCCGCGGACATCCTGGGCGCGCAGGTGTTCCACGCACAGACGGCCACCTTCTCCTTCCGTCCCGGCCCCCTGTTCCGTCAGCTGGTGCTGGCGGACGAGCTCAACCGGGCGCCCCCGCGCACCCAGTCCGCGCTCCTGGAGGGCATGGCCCAGGGCCAGGTGTCGATGGACGGGCAGACGCACCCCCTGCCCTCCCCCTTCACCGTGGTGGCCACCCAGAACCCGGTGGACTTCTCCGGCACCTACCCCCTGCCGGACTCGCAGCTGGATCGCTTCCTCGTGCGGCTGTCCCTGGGCCACCCGGCGGCGGACGTGGAGGCGCGCCTGCTCACCACGCGCGGCGCCGCGTCCCCGCTGCCGTCGGTGGAGGCGGTGACGGGGCCGGAAGAGCTGGCGTCGCTGCGCGCCTTCGCCCAGGAGGTGCAACTGGACGGGGCGGTCGCGGACTACGTGGTGCGGCTGGCGCGGGCCACCCGCGAGCACGGCGACCTGGAGCGCGGAGCCTCCACGCGAGCGGTGCTGGCGCTGGGGGCCGCCGCGCGCGCCCAGGCCCTGTGGGAGGGGCGGGACTTCGTCACCCCCGGCGACGTCCGCGCGATGCTGGTGCCCTGCTGGGCGCACCGGGTGCTCCTCCGGAGCGCGGTCCAGGGCGTGTCCGCGAGGGACGAGGCGGCGCACCTGGTGGAGGAGCTGGCGCGCAAGGTGGCGGCGCCCCGGTGAAGGACTCCGCCCGCCCCCCCTTCCGGGCCCGGCTGCGCGCCTTCTTCCGTCCCCCGCGCACGCTGTCGGTGACGAAGACGGGCCGCACGTACCTGGTGGTGACGTTCGGCGTGGGGCTGGGCGCGCTCAACACCGGCAACAACCTGCTGTACCTGCTGCTGGGCCTGCTGCTCAGCATGGTGGTGGTGTCCGGCGTGCTGTCGGAGCGCTGCCTGCGCGACCTCACGGTGCGCCGGGTGGGCGCGGACGCGGCCTTCGCCCGGGAGCCCTTCGCCTACCGCTGGGCGGTGTCGCGCAAGGCGGGCCACGGCTTCGCGCTGACGTTCTCCGAGGACCTGTCCCCGCTCACCGGCACCGGCCGGCTGGGGCACCTGCCCCCGGGGCAGGAGTGCGTCGTGAGGGCGGACCTGGCCGCGCCGCACCGGGGCCCGGTGCGCCTGTCCGGGGTGCGCGTCACCACGACGTGGCCCCTGGGCCTGTTCGCCAAGACGCGGGTGTTCTTCCTGGAGGGCACGCTGCTCGTCTACCCACGCCGGGGCTACGCCTGCAAGGAGCCGGGGCCCGCCGAGTCCGGCCCCCGGGGCGAGGCGGGCAGCCCGCGCCACCTGGACGGCACCGGCGACGTCGCGGGGCTGCGCGAGCTCACTCCGAACGAGGACGCGCGGCGCATCCATTGGCTGAAGAGCGCCTCGGCGGGTCGCCTGCTGAAGGTGGAGCGCGAGCGCGAGGAGCGCCGCATCTGGAAGCTCTCGCTGGAGACGGGCCTCACGGGCGACGCGCTGGAGCGCCGCTGCGAGGAGGTCGCCTACCAGGCCCACCAGCTCCTGGAAGCGGGGAATGAAGTGGGGCTCCAGCTTCCGGAGCGCACCCTGCGTCCGGCGGCGGGGGGCGGGCAGGAGCGGCGCATCCTCCAGGCGCTCGCGTGGGTGGGCTTCGAGGACACGGACTCCCGGGAGGCGGCGTGAGGCGTCCCTTGCGGCTGCGGCTCGTCCTGCGCGACCTGGCGGCGGGTGCGGCCTTCGGCGCGATGGCCGTGTCCGGGCAGCTCCCCGTGTGGGCGCTGGGGGTGTTCCTCGGCGCGCTGGTGCTGGCGCTGTGCGACGTGCGGCTGGTCGCGCGCCATGCGCGCCTGTCCGCGCTGGGGCTGCTGGTCGCGGCAGTCCTGCTGGGCATGCAGCTGATGTCCGGCGCGATGAACGCGGTGGTGGCCGCGTGCTCCTTCGCGGGCCTCATCGCCGCGCAGCGGATGCTGTCCACGCCGGACGCCGCCGCCGAGGGCCAGACGCACCTGACGGGCCTGTTGATGGTGGCCGGCGGCGCGGCGCTGTCGGGCGACATGACGTACGCGCTGTGCCTCATCGCCTTCGGGGTCCTGGCCAGCCTGTCGCTGGCGCTGGGCGTGGTGGAGGCGGCGGTGCCGGACGGCGAACCCGTGCCCGTGCGCGCGGTGCTGCGGCCCCTGTCGGGCGGCGTGACCTTCGCGGTCGCCGGCGCGGTGGCCTTCTTCGTCCTCTTCCCCCGCCTCAACTGGGCCATGGTGGGGCCGCGGTCGGCACCGGGCCTGGGCGCGGTCAGCACCGCGGGCTTCTCCAACACCGTGCGGCTGGGCGGCGCGGGCACCATCAAGAGCAACCCGCGCGTGGTGCTGCGTGCCCAGCTCGCCCCCGACCCGAGCCGGGACGCGCTGGACGCCTATTGGGTGGGCCGCACCTACGACACCTTCGACGGGCTGGAGTGGACGAACGTCGCCGGCGCCCAGCAGACCGAGCGGCAGATCACCCTGCGCCCCGCCAGCGACACGCTGGTGCACCAGCGCATCGAGCTGCTGCCCGCCTACGGCAGCCGCACGCTCATCGCGCTGGAGACGCCTTCGCGGCTGGGCAACGCCCTGGCCCACACGCCCACGGGGACGCGGAGCAGCCCTGTGCAGTTGCACGGCGGCGGCGAGGTGCGCTTCACCATCACCGCCCCCTCGTACACCTACGAAGCCTACAGCCTGCCCCCGGACGGGAAGGCGGACCTGTCCACGGCCCTGCTCCAGCCGGAGAAGGATCAGCTCCTGGCGCTGCCCGAGCACCTGGATCCGCGCGTGGGCCAGCTCGCGACGCGGGTGCTCGCGGGAGAGAAGGAGCCGCTGGCCGCGGCGCGCAAGCTCGCCAGCTTCCTGCAGCGCGACTACGCGTACACGCTGGAGCAGGGAGGCATGCCGGAGGATCCGCTGGGCGACTTCCTCTTCGTGCGCAAGGCGGGGCATTGCGAACACTTCGCCACCGCGCTGACGGTGCTGCTGCGCACGCAGGGCATCCCGGCGCGGCTGGCCACCGGCTTCTACGGTGGAACGCGCGTGGACGGCGGCTACCTGGTGCGCGCGGGGGACGCGCACACGTGGACGCATGTGCTCGTCCCGGGGCGCGGCTTCATCACGGTGGACGCCACGCCCCCGTCGAACCGGACCAGCCAGGGGCCCGTGCTCCTGGAGCGGCTGCTCGCCCTCTATGAGGCCGTGGAGGCGCGCTGGCGCAACTCCGTCGTCGACTACTCGTTCCGCGATCAGTTCGAACTGGCGAGCGCCCTGGTGCGCCCGCCCCGCCGCCCCGCTGGGTCCGCCGAGAATCCGGGCTCGAGCCGCCTGCCTCCGCCCCGCGCGTGGGTGACGGCCGCCGTCGTGGCCTTCGTCGTCTGGCGCGCCAGCCGCTTCGCCTCTCGCTGGACGAGCCGCGCTCCTGCCCTGGAGGCCACGCGCTTGCTGGACCGCGTGGAGGCGCTGCTCCAGCGCGCCCACGTCCCGCGCTTCGAACACGAGGCGCTGGAGGACCTGACCACGCGCCTGGCCCGCGATGGACACCCGCTGGCCCTGGCCCTGACGCCCCTCACCCGCCGCTACCTGGAAGCGCGCTTCGGCCGCCGGGCCCTGCGCGAGGGAGAGGCCGAGCACCTGCTCGCCACGCTCCGCCGCGCGCTGGAGGCGGAAGCCGCACGCCGCGCCGTGAAACCAGACGGCCAATCAAGCCCTACCGCCCGCGCTTCCTGAGCGGAACGGAAGTGCCCTCTGGCAGGAAGCGGCCTTCCTCCGCTGGTCGCCCGCCCTCCCCAGGAACACCCGGGCGGGGTAGCGAAATGTCTCCCCACCCTGGCGTGCGACGCCATTAAGCCTTTCAACGGCCCCCCATTCACGGGCGCCATGGCGAGGCGTGCTCGAGGGCTGGGAGACGTGCACTTTCTACCCACCCAGAGCCGCGAATTTCCTCTGGTGTCCGGGTAACGGTTACAGGCGGCTCCTCGGAGCCATCCACCTGCGTTTTCCAACCCCTTGGAGACACACGCGAATACATCCAACCCCTGGTTGGCATCCCGGTTGCTCAGGGCTGACACGTCAAGTTGTGGGACCTGAACCCAGGGCACCTCTCACGCGCCTCCGCGCCGTCAGGAGGCCCGATTTGGAGAATCCATCCATGCAGGCTTCGACCGAGCAATCATCCAACTCCGGCTCCCTCGCGATGTACCTCTCGGAGATCAACCAGTACTCGCTGCTGAAGGTGGAGGAGGAGCAGGAGCTGGCGCGGCGGTTCATCAAGGGGGACCTGGCGGCGGGCCACCGCCTGGTGACGAGCAACCTGCGCTTCGTGGTGAAGGTCTCCTACGAGTACCGCTCCTATGGCATCAAGATGTCCGACCTCATCCAGGAGGGGAATATCGGCCTGATGAAGGCGGTGCAGAAGTTCGACCCGGACAAGGGCATCCGCCTCATCTCCTACGCGGTGTGGTGGATCCGCGCGTACATCCAGAACTACATCCTCAAGAGCTGGTCGCTGGTGAAGCTTGGAACCACCCAGGCGCAGCGCAAGCTGTTCTTCAGTCTGGCGCGCACGCGCCGCGAGCTGGAGAAGCTGGGCAGCGGCGAGGCCGTGGTGAACGTGGATGAGATTGCCCGCAAGCTCCATGTGAAGCCAGGCGAGGTCCGGGAGATGGAGCAGCGCATGGGCGGGCGCGACCTCTCCCTGGACGCCCCCATGGGCGAGGACGGGGGCAACAGCCACGTGGACTTCGTGGTGAGCGCCGCGGCGCCGCAGGACGACGAGTTCGCGGACAAGGAGGAGGCGGGCCTCATCAACAACCGCGTGCGCACGGCCCTCATGCGGTTGGATCCACGGGAGCGCTTCATCATCGAGCAGCGCGTGATGAACGAGCGCCCCATGACGCTCAAGGAGCTGGGCGAGCACTTTGGCTTCTCCCGCGAGCGCGCCCGACAGCTGGAGATCCGCGCCAAGGACAAGCTCAAGTCGGAGCTGGCCGCCCTGATGGCGGAGGTGGATCCGGAGACGCTCGCCGCCCAGGGTTGACGCGCGCCGCCGTCGAACACAGCCACGCGGTCCCTGTGACTCCACGCCCCGCCGCCCTTCACAGGGCGCGCGGGGCGTCGCCCTTTTCTGGAGGGCGGGCGACCGTTTCAAAGTCCCGGCTGTTTTCGCGCGGCGGCGGAGACCCTGCTAGAAGGGACGCCGGATTCCCTGTCAGGAGTGTGGCTGCTTGTCCCACGGTTCCCCGCCGGTCGTCGATGATCGCGTCCCCCTCGCGGAAGCGCATGGCGCCCCGCACAAACCCTATGTGTCCCCGCAGCAGTCGCCCGCGGAGCTGACGATCCGCGGCCTGGTGCTCGGGTCGGTGCTGGGCATCGTGTTCGCGGCGTCGTCCGTGTACCTGGCCATCAAGGTCGGCCTCACGGTGTCCGCGTCCATCCCGGTGGCGGTGCTCTCCATCGCCATCTTCCGGGCCCTGGGGCGCTCCAGCATCCTGGAGAACACCATCGTCCAGACGACGGGCTCCGCGGGTGAGTCGCTGGCATTCGGCGTGGCGGCGGCGCTGCCGGCGCTGCTCATCCTGGGCTACGACATCAGCCTCACGCACGCGTTCCTCACCGCGGCCCTGGGCGGCGTGCTGGGCGTGTTGATGATGATTCCCCTGCGCCAGGGCCTCATCGTCCAGGAGCACGGCAAGCTCACCTACCCGGAGGGCACCGCGAGCGCGGACGTGCTGATTGTCGGTGAGCAGGGCGGCACCAACGCGCGCACGGTCATCCTGGGTTTCATCATTGGCGGCGTCTACAAGTTCGCCTACTCCGGGATGAAGCTCTTCAAGGAGGCCATCGGCACGCCCATCAAGGGGCTCAAGGCCGCGACGCTCTCCACGGAGGTGTCCCCGGAGCTGTTGGGCGTGGGCTACATCATCGGGCCGCGCGTCGCGTCCATCACCTTCGCGGGCGGCGTGCTCAGCTACCTCATCCTCATCCCGATGGTGTCCTTCTTCGGCAGCGGCATGGAGACGCCGCTGCTCGTGCACAACGGGATGCTCATCCGGGACATGTCGCCGGATCAGATCCGCAACGCGTACGTGCTCTACATCGGCGCGGGCGCGGTGGCGACGGGCGGCCTCATCAGCCTCATCCGCTCCCTGCCCACCATCGTGGGCGCCTTCAAGCGCAGCGTGGAGACGCTGCGCGCGTCGCGCACGCAGGGGCAGCTGCCCACGGTGCTGCGCACGGACCAGGACCTGCCCATCACGGTGGTGCTGGTGGGCAGCGCGCTGCTCATCCTGGCCATCTGGCTGGCGCCCCCGCTGCACGTGAACTTCATCTCCGCCATCCTCATCGTCATCTTCGGCTTCTTCTTCGTGACGGTGAGCGCGCGCATCACCGGTGAGATTGGCAGCTCCTCCAACCCCATCTCCGGCATGGTGGTGGCGACGCTGCTGGTGACCTGCCTCGTGTACCTGCTGTTCGGCTGGACGTCGTCGCCGGACCGCTTCATGGCGCTCACCACGGCGGCCATCGTGGGCATCGCGGCGTCCAACGGCGGCACCACCGCGCAGGACCTGAAGACGGCGTTCCTCGTGGGCGGCACGCCCAAGCGCCAGCAGATCGCCCTCTTCGTGGGCGTGCTGACCAGCGCGATGTTCATCGGCCTGGTGCTGGTGCTGCTCAACCAGGGCGCCACCGCGGTCATCCCGGAGGCCCACCCGGGCGTGCAGGTGACGGAGCTGACGGACACCACGCGCACCCAGCACACCTACCGCTGGGCGGTGAGCCAGGACGCGCTCTCCCAGCGCGGCATGACGCCCGCGCAGCTCAAGCGCTCGCTGTGGGCGGAGCGCCTGGACATGGTGCCTGCGGACGGCGCGCTGGAGCTGCGCAGCTGGCGCCCGGTGCCCGCCCAGGAGCTCGCGGGCCTCACGCTGTCGCCGGCCAACGGCCCGTCGCTGAAGCTGTCCGACGCGGGCGCCGTCACCGCCGGGCCGGACCGCGTCTACCGGGAAGGCTTCGTGCGCGGCGCGGACACGCCCGTGCCCGCCGGGCGCTACCTGGTGGATGATCAGGGCGGCATCCAGTACGTGGTGGACCCGGGCATCGGCGGCCGCATCAGCGAGTACGAGGGCCAGACGCTCACCCGCTACTCGGCGCCCAAGGCGCAGCTGTTCGCGCTCATCATCGACGGCATCCTCACGCAGCGGCTGCCCTGGGACCTGGTGCTCCTGGGCGTCTTCATCGCGCTGATGCTGGAGCTGTGCGGCGTGTCCTCGCTGCCCTTCGCGGTGGGCGTGTACCTGCCCATCAGCAGCAGCGCCCCCATCTTCGTGGGCGGCATGGTGCGCCACTTCGTGGACAAGCTGCGCGGCGGCAGCGCGGCGGAGTCGGAGTTCTCCCCCGGCACGCTGATGTCGTCCGGCTACATCGCGGGCGGCTCCATCGCGGGCGTGCTCATCGCGTTCCTGGAGATCGCCAGCGACGGCGCCTGGACGCGCGCCATCAACCTGCCCGCCCTCTTCGGGCACGAGGGCGCGTTCGGCGCGTTCCTCAACGCCGTGGGCGAGAGCGAGCTGGCGCACCCGACGTGGTCCAACGTCTGGGGCCTGGCGTTCTTCACCGTCCTCACCGCGGTCCTCTTCCGCTCCGCCCTCAAGGGCAAGAGCGGCGCCGAGGCCCCGCCGCCGTCGCACTGACGCCCCCCCGTCACGGCCACCCTCCCCCGCTCGCCTCACCGCGCGGGGAGGGGGGCGCTACAGCGCGGGCATCGACGGCGGCACGCTCGGGTCGCCGCCGCTCGCGTCCGGCTCCTTCGCGCAGACGTACTCGGCGCGCAGCGGCGCCACGACGCCGAACGTGAAGACGTAGACGAACGGGCTCCACCACGGCCAGTACACGTCCACCCGCGACAGGCCATGCCGGCACTCCGCCGCGGCCACGTTGGACGTCGTCAGGCCCGCCACGAAGCTCGCGCCCAGCTGCCCTTCCGGGGCCCCGTCGCGCGGCGCCGGGCTGCGCACGCTCATGCGGAAGCACCCTGTCAGGGACGCCAGGACGAGGGCGGACGCGGCCAATCGCTTCATCGGCGGGGACTCCAGGGTCGAAGGGGCTCCTTGCCTAACACACCGGGGATTCCCCGCCAGCCTGTCCCGTGTTGATCAGGTGTCACTTCAACCCCCTGGATTCTGGGCGGTTCTCGGATTGGGACCCGGCCCGGGACGGGAGTACAATCGAAGGCCCCTCAACCGGGGCCTTCCGCCCCATCCGGATTCTTCCAGGTTTCATGGCACAGCCCCAGAAAGTCACGGACGCCAACGCGGAGGCGGAGCAGTCACCGGAGGTCCGCGAGAAGGTGGAGCTGGCGCGCACGTTCGCGTTCCACCTGCTCAAGGGCATCAAGCAGATCGGCATGTACCGCCACAACGAGGCGCGCTTCCCGGAGTTCCTCTCGAAGGCGCTGGAGTCCATCTCCGCGTACACGGAGAAGTTCGGACCGCTCTCGCTGAAGGTGGAGCAGCAGAACTTCATGCTCTACAACGAGCCGCTCTTCTCGGAAGAGTCGCCGCTCCCCTACAAGTTCTTCCGCGACGGCATCCGCCAGCTCATCTTCCGGCCGGGCCTGCCGCTGGAGGAGCTGGTCACGCTCACGCTCATCGCGCTGTCGGAGCCGGAGCGCGGCGCGGACGACGTGCTCGCGCAGCTGTGGCGCGCGGGCATGCAGCAGGTGGAGTACGTGGTGGTGGAGGGCTTCTCCATGGAGGGCGCCTCCGAGGACGAGGTCCAGGTGGAGGTGGACAAGGTGGTGGGCTACCTCTACTCCCGCCTCCAGACGAACTCGGATGACTTCCTGCGCTTCGCGCGCGTGTCCGCGGAGGACCTGGACGCGAAGCTGGACGGCGTGGAGCAGATCCGCGGCCTCGTCGTGGGCGGCCGGCACGCCACGGATGACCTGAAGGCCCGGCTGCAGCGGGAGATCACGGAGGAGGAGAACGCGCGCCTGTTCCCCAAGCTGGTGGGCGCGGTGTTCCAGGTGGTGGAAGGCGGCGTGGACGACGTGGCGCTGCTGGAGGAGATCTTCCTGCAGCTGCTGGACATGCTCCTGCTGCAGGACGACTTCGGCACGGTGAACCAGATCGTCCTCAAGCTGCGCGCGCTCTCCCAGCGCGAGGGCGGCGAGGAGCTGGGGCGCATGCTCCAGTCCTTCCTCCACAAGATGGGCGAGGAGCAGCGCCTCACGCGGCTGGGCGAGTCGCTCAAGACGACGCGCGCGAAGAACCCCCAGGACGTGACGCGCTACCTGCAGGCGCTGGGCGTGGACTCGGTGCTGCCGCTGCTCAACGTGCTGGAGTCCATCGAGCTGCCGGAGAACCGTTCGATCCTGGGCGACGTGCTGGGCACCTTCGCGCGCGAGCTGCCGGAGCCGTTCGTGGCGCGCCTGCTGTCGGACCGGCCCCAGACGGTGCGCGACATGGTCTACATCCTGGAGAAGAGCAACCACCCGGAGCGGGTGAAGATGTTCTCCCAGGTCATGAAGAGCCCCAACCTGGTGGTGAAGCTGGAGGTGATGCAGATCATCGGGCGCGGCCGCACGGCCGAGGCCCGGCGCATCATCCAGGAAGCGCTCACCGACGGCGTCTCCCAGGTGCGCATGCTGGCCGCGAAGCTGCTGCCGGAGTTCGACCGCGACCGCGCGTTCACGGACCTGGTGAAGCTGGTGCGCGACTCCGGCTGGGACAAGAAGACGTCGGATGAGAAGTCCGCCATCTACGCGGCCATCGGGGCGACGAACCTCCCCGCCGCGCTGTCCATGATGCAGCAGCTGCTGACGGTGAAGCCGTCGCTGCTCAACAAGCGGCGGGTGATGGAGGACAAGCTGCTGGCCGTCACCGGCCTGGGGGGCGCGGGCTCCATCCAGTCCTACAAGTTGCTGCAGGCCGTGGTGGAGGACAAGACGCAGCCCGTGGAGATCCTCACCGCGGCCCGCAAGGCGATGTACCAGACGCGCAAGGCCCTGTTCGGGGACTCGGCGCTTCCGGAAGAGGCGAGCTGACACCATGGCCGACAACCTGAAGATCAATCAGACCCAGGACGAGAACCTGGGGGAGTACGGGCGCGAGCACAACGAGAAGCTCCAGGGCCTGTCGCGCTCCATGCTCGCGGGCCTCTACATGCTCGTGCGCTCGGTGAAGATGTATGACCCGGAGAACGCGGTCTTCGAGAAGCCGCTGCACCAGCTCCAGGACATCATCAACCAGATCATCGGCAAGGAAGGCCGGCTGGAGCTGACGGGCGTCAAGGACTCGTACTACCTGAACGGCATGCTGGTGAAGGTGGACCTCAACTCCATCGAGAACCAGCGCTACCTGCTGTCGGAGATGCGCGCCAAGGACGTGGGCGGCATCACGCTGACCAAGCCCGTCACGGTGCAGGAGCTGAAGAACTTCGTCTGGATCTTCAGCAAGGAGCAGTCCACCGCGGCGGAAGAGGACGGGCTGCAGGGGCGCAAGCTCCTCAACATGCGCGTGGCCAAGTTCTCCAAGCTCAAGGAGAAGATGAACAAGGACATGGACACGCCGGGCGACCAGAAGGTCGACCGCAAGAAGTACGCGATGACCGTGTACGCGCGTGCCGTGTTCTTCCTTCAGAAGTACCTGGAGTCCGTGCGCGCGGGGAAGCCCATTGGCTCCTCGCGGGCGCTGCGGCTGGTGCAGGACTTCGTGGACATCTCCTTCGATCAGCGCACCCACTTCCTGGGGATGACGACGCAGAAGCGCGAGGAGGACTACCTCGTCTACCACCAGGTCAACGTGGCGCTGATGTGCATCGTGTTCGGCGCCGAGCTGGGCCTCACGAAGCCGCAGCTGCGCGACCTGGGCTACATCGCGCTCTTCCACGACGCGGGCATGACGACGCTGCCGGAGGAGCTGTCCACCAAGCGCGGGGCGCTCACCGCGGATGAGAAGACGACGGTGGCCCGCGCGCCGCTCATCAGCGTGCGCAACATCCTGCTGGAGAAGGGCTTCAGCCGCTCCACGCTGCTGCGCGTGGTGACGACGTTCGAGCACAAGACGGACTACGGCACCGCGGTGCGCGACGCGCGCGGCAACATCCAGATGATCATCCCCAAGACGAACCTGGGGGTGTACGCGAAGGTCATCGCCATCTGCGACGCCTACGACGCGCTCACCTCGCGCCGGCCGTACCGGGACGCGTACGGCCCGGAGGTGGCGCTGATGCTGATGTGGACGGAGATGCGCCAGAAGTTCGACCCGGAGCTGCTGTCCGTCTTCATGCGGGTGATGGCCATCCAGCCCATCAAGGTCCTCTCCCGCCGCCAGCAGCAGCTCAGCGTTTCCGGACTCTAGCCTTCGGGGCCGGCTTCTTCGGGGCGGGCGGCCCCGCCGGAAGGCCGGCCTCGCGCAGCAGGCCCAGGGCCTTGGTGAAGTCCTCCGGCAGGGGCGCCTCCAGCGTCAGCGCCTTGTGCGTGCGCGGGTGCTCGAAGGCCAGGCGCCACGCGTGCAGCGCCTGACGGCCCAGCGCCTCCTGCGCCTTCTCCACCGCGCCCTTCGCCTTGCGGCCGCCGCCATAGAGCGCGTCGCACAGCAGCGGGTGTCCGGCCTCCGCCAGGTGGACGCGGATCTGATGCGTGCGGCCAGTGAGCAGGTCCACCTCCACCAGCGCCGCGCCCTCGAAGGCCTCGCGCACGCGGAACACGGTGATGGCGGGCTTGCCCTCCTTCACCTTGCCGGTGAAGCGCTGGCGGTGGATGGGGTGACGGCCATAGAGCGTCTCGATGCGCCCCTCCGCGGGCGGCACGCCGTGCACCAGCGCGAGGTACGTCTTCTGCACTTCGCGCGTCTTGAAGGCCTTCTGGAGGGCCACCAGGGCCTTCTCGTGCTTGGCGACGACGAGGCAGCCGGTGGTGTCCTTGTCCAGCCGGTGGACGATGCCGGGGCGCAGCTCGCCGCCCACGCCCGCCAGGTCCTTCACGCGGTGCAGGAGGGCGTTGACCAGCGTCCCGGAGGCGTGGCCCGCGCCCGGGTGCACCACCATGCCGGCGGCCTTGTCCACGACGACGAGGTCGCGGTCCTCGTGCAGCACGGACACGGGCAGCGCCTCGGCCTGGGGAATGGCGGCGACGGGCGCGGGGATGTGGACGGTGAGGAGCTCGCCCCCACGCAGGCGCTGGGCGACCTTGCCCGGCTTGCCGTCGGACAGCACATGGCCGTCCGCGATGAGGCCCTGGAGCCGGGAGCGCGTGAGGTCCGGGAACGCGCGCGCGAGGTATTGGTCCAGGCGCTCGCCCCTGGCTTCGGGGAGGGCGCGGTGCTCGCGCGTGTCGGGTGAGGCCACGGCGGAAGGAGCTACCAGATCTTCGACTTCACGTGCGCCTTGGAGCGCAACACGATGTCGTTGATGGCGCGCTCGAAGAAGTTCGCCTGGGTGCTGATTTCAGCGCTCACGCGGCTCTTGTAGAGCGCGCGCCCCTCTTCCAGTTCCTCCTTGAGGACCTCGAAAAGGTTGTCCTGCTCGATGCCCTTGATGATCTTCTGCTCGTTGTAGAGCGAAATATCGGAGGCGATCGCGCGGGCGAGTCGCATCGCCTTGACCTTTTCCTCTTCCGTCATCGTGCCACTACTTAGGCACCCACCCCGTGCGAGTCAACTTTTCCGGTTGCATGGGAGGGTGCCCGGCCGCCTCGGCGTCAGCGGCCCGACCTGGCGGGTTTCTCTGAGAACAGCGCCAGATAGCTCTTGGACACGCGCAGGGGGTCCAGGCCCAGCTCGCGGGCGAGGTTCATGAGGATGCCGCGCAGGTACACGGTGGTGGGCAGCGCGGTGTAGCGGTCCGCCTCCACGTTCTCCAGGTGACGCACGGAGATGCGGGTGCGGTCGGCGAGCTGCTGGATGGACAGGCCCCGGGCCTCGCGGACGCGGCGGAGCAGTTCGCCGTTGAACTCGGCGTCCGCGGGGATGTCCACGCCCCGAGGCCGCGCCTCGCGCACCTTGGCGGCCACCTGCGCCAGCGCGGACTCCGCCGTCGCGATGGCCGAATCCTGCGCCAGCACCTGGGCGTCCCCGAGCTTCCGGACGGTGGGGCTCTTCGATGCGCCAGGTCCCGTGGCGGGCCGAGAGTCGATGGGGCGTGACGTCAGCGGTCGCACGGCGGCGCGCGAAGCCCCGGTGGCCGGGGTCCGGGCCAACGCGCTGGGCGTCGCGTCCGGGGTCGGAGCGGGGTTCGGAGACGACTCACCCTGGGTCGTCGTCGCGACCGAGGCGCTGTCCACGGCCGCCGTCCGGGCGGCCTCATCCGGGACCGCCGGGGCGAGGGGGCTCGCGGCGCCGGCCTCCGGAGACACCGAGCTGGCTTCCGAGGAAGCCGCTTCGGCGCGGTCCGGAGCACCGGCCTCCGGGGTCGGCTCGCGGTCCGAAACGGCGGTGGCGACCTTCGGAGCATCCACTCCCGGAGCCACCGCGCCGTCCGACGTGGAGGCCACGGACGCTGGAGCAGCGGCCTCGACGGACGCCCCCGCGTGCTCCCCTGACGCGAGGGCGGTGAGGTCCGCACCCGCCGACGGTGCGGGCGCCGCGTCCTGCTCGGCCCGGGAGGGCGCCGAGGCCGTGGCGCTGGATTGCTCCACGGCCGAGGCTCCGGCGGTGTTCGCGGAGGGGCCCTGGGAGTCTGGCGCGGACGCGGCGGAGGTCCCGCCCCCCGAAGCAGCCTCGCCCGACTTCGGCGCGGGGTCCGGTGGCGCCACGGTCGCGGCTTCGGCCGGCGCGGCGGCAGGCCTCGACGCGGACGCCGCTTCGCTCGCGGGCTCGGCGGCCACCGACTCCTTCGCCTCCACGGTGGGGCCTGGTGACGCCCCCAGGCCTTCGGTGACGGCCCCCCTGCCCTGTCCGCGCAGCGGCCCCGCGGGGACGTAGACGAACGACAGGCTCCGGGTGAACGAGGCCCGGAAGGCCTCCACCACCGCCACGCCTCCCACCATCACCGGTTCGGGGGCCGCGCCCGGCGCGTCCATCCCCGAGGACTCCTGCCGCTTCGACTCCTCACCGCGCATCCGATCCTCGCTCTTTCCGGGCGTACCGCTCGCGCGCGGCGCCTCCACCGCATCCTCGTTCACGGACGACGCGGCCTTCAGCCGCGACTCCGCCTCCAGCCTCTCAGCATCCACGGCCCCCGCGGCCTTGGCGAGCGCCGCGGCGGCGGTCGCCAGGGCCTCCGCGACCCGCGTGGCCGAATCCACCTTGTCCGGGGCCCCCACCGCGGCGGCGGCCTTCGCGAGCTGATCCGTGGACAGCCCGATGGAGCGGTCATATTCGACGCGCAGGTCCGCGTCGGTGAGCATCTCCATCGCTTCGGTCATCTGCGCACGCAGCGCCTCCACCTGATCCGGATCCCCCAGCGCGTACACCGCGATGGAGTCGGGCGAATACAGCTCCATCAGGCGCTGGTGGGCCGCGCGGATCTCCGCGTCTGAGGCCGTGGGCGGCACCTCCAGGATTTCGTAGTAGGTCTGCTGCGCGAAGGGCTTCATGGAATGGCGGACTCGGGGGAAAGGCCGTCGAGAGAGAGCAGCCGCGCGGCGATGCGCTGGAGGCCCTGGGACACGGGCGAGTCGGGCCGCTCGATGAGCACCGGCTTGCGCTTGCGCACCGCGCGCCACGCCTCGTCGTCGTAGCGCAGGGCGCCCAGATCATCCATGTCGATGCCAAAGAACTTCTTCCACGCGGACACCATCGCGGCGCCCACGTTCGCGTCCGCGTCGGTGCGCGCCTGGTTCACGACCAGCCGCACCCGGAACGCCGCCAGCTCCCGCTCCAGCCGCTCCGCGTCCGACGGGGCCTTGCGCCGCACCTGCTCGACCACGTCGTGCAGCGTCCGGAGCGCCCCCTCGCGCGTGGACAGCGCGCCCTCGACGAGGTCCTGGATGCCGTAGCGCGCCTCCGTCTGCTGGAGCTTCCGGAAGAAGGCCGCCTTGACGAAGCGGTACGCGTTCTCCACGGACGTGGGCTCCGGCAGCACCACCAGCAGGCCGTGGTCCGCGATCAGGAAGAAGTCGAGCGTGTTGAAGCTGGTGCCCGCGCCCAGGTCCAGGATGAGGTAGTCCGCCGTCTGCGACAGCAGCGTGCGCAGCAGCTTCTGCTTCTGGGCGTACTTGAGGTTCGCCGCGTCCAGCGAGTCCTGCGCGCCGGCGATCAACGACAGGCCCGGCACGCCCGTGGCGACCATCACGTCCTCGAGGTCCGCCTTCCCGCGCCGAAGGAAGTCCGACAGCGTGGCCTCCGGAGGCCCCACGCCCAGGCAGGTGTGCAGGTTGGCCCCGCCCAGGTCCGCGTCCACGAGCAGCACCTTGTGGCCGGCTTGCGCGAGCGCGACGCCCAGGTTCGCGGACACCATCGACTTGCCGATGCCGCCCTTGCCGCCGCCCACCGCGATGATCCGCCGCGAGCGCGCCCGCCGCGTCAGGCCCGCGGGCCCCGCGGGCGACACGCCCGTCGCCGGGGCCCCCACGGCACGCGGCGACGCACTGGTGAGCAAGGCAGGGACCGCTGGCGACGAAGGGGCGGGCTTCACGAAGGCTCGCATCAAAGCCCGTCCTACCGCCCGAGTCGACACCCCGCCATTTCACGGCCGTCCCACGGCCGCCGGCCCCCCTTCGCCAGGAGGCTCGGGGGGCAGGCGGCCGGGGGCACGGCCGGTGACACTCACTCGTCGAGCAGCTCGACGTTCCAGTACGACAGGTCCGCGAGGTGCAGGAACGGCAGCCACTCACGGTATGTGACCTTGCGGACGGCCCCGCGGAACAGCGGCGTCCAGCGCGGGCGCACGGGCTTCTTGAGCAGCCGCATCCCGGCCTGCTCCGGCGTGCGGCCACCCTTCTTCAGATTGCAGGGCACGCAGGAGCACACGACGTTCTCCCACGTCGTCTTGCCGCCCTGGGTGCGCGGGTTGACGTGATCCAGGTTGAGGTCGCTGCGGGGCAGCTGCTTCGCGCAGTACTGGCAGGTGTCGTTGTCGCGCGCGTAGATGTTGAGGCGCGAGAAGCGCACCTTGGCGCGCGGCAGGTGATCATACGCACCCAGCACGAGCACTCGGGGGACGCGGATGGTGCGGTCGATGGTGGTGATGCTGTCCTGGGTGGCGCTGAGCGCGGCCCAGTCCTCGAACTCATACAAGCGGTACTGCTCGTCGATGGCCTTGGCGACGCCCTGATACAGCAGGGAAAAAGCCCGTTTAACCGACGTCACGTGAACCGGTTGGTAGTACCGGTTTAAAACGAGCACGGCGCTGTTGATCATGGCTGGCTTCCCGAATGGGCGGCCGCCACAGCCTGCGCGACCTGCCCCAGGTCCTCCTCTGAGAGACATCGGACGTCGAGAACGATCTCGTCATCCGCAATCCTGCCAATAACCGGCACCTCGCCTTCGCGCAGGCGTTCCAGGAATAGTTTCGGCGCTCCTACGGTGAGGCTGCAAGCGTAGGAAGGCAACCGGGACAGCGGCATGGCTCCGCCTCCCACCTGTCCATCCACCGACAGCACCCGGCCCTCGACGCCGCGTGCCGCGAGCAGGGCCGCCAGCCGCTGTGCGCGGGCCTGCAAGACCGCTGGTTGCTGGGTGAGCAGGCCTTGGGTGGGGACCGCGCCCGGGCGGCCGTCCCGATAGAGCGCGAGTGTCGCCTCCAGGGCCGCGACCGTCATCTTGTCGACACGCAAGGCACGTGTGAGCGGGTGGGACTTGATGCGCTGGAGCAGGTCCGCCCGGCCGACGATGACACCGGCCTGGGGCCCCCCCAGGAGCTTGTCTCCGGAGAAGGCGACGACCTCCGCCCCGGCGCTGATGGCCTGGGCGACGGTGGGTTCGGGTGTGAGGCCAGGACCGGACAGGGGCACCAGCGCGCCGGAGCCCAGGTCCTGGAACACGGGCACGCCCCGGGTGCGGCCCAGGTCCGTCAGCTCCGCGAGCGAGGCCTCTTCCGTGAAGCCGACGAGCGCGAAGTTGGAGCGGTGGACCTTCACGATGAGGCCCGTGTCCGGGCCCAGCGCGTTGGCGTAGTCCGCGCGGCGGGTGCGGTTCGTGGTGCCCACCTCCACGAGCTTCGCGCCGGACTGGCGCATGACGTCCGGGATGCGAAAGCCGCCGCCAATTTCGACGAGCTCTCCGCGAGAGACGACGCACTCGCGGCCCGAGGCAAGCGCCGCGAGGACGAGCAACACGGCCCCCGCGCAGTTGTTGACGACGATGGCATCCTCCGCGCCCGTGAGCGCGCGCAGCAGGCCGACGAGCGGGGCATAGCGGCTGCCGCGTTCGCCTTCGTCCAGGTCGTATTCCAGGTTGGAGTAGCCCCGCGCCACGGCGACGACGGCCTCCACGGCCTCGGGCGCGAGCGGCGCGCGGCCCAGGTTCGTGTGGAGCACGACGCCGGTCGCGTTGAGCACCGGCCGCAGGTTCGGCGTGGCCAGGGACGTGAGGGCGGCTTCCACGTCCGCGTCCTCGAAGGGGCGCGAGTCACCGGCGAGGAGCCGGGAGCGCACGCGTTCGACGGCGAGCCGCAGGGCCGCGACCGCGCGGGCATGGGGGAGGTTCGCGAGTCGGGGCTCCAGCGACGGCCGCCGCAGCAGTTGCTCGATGGAGGGAAGGCCGCGAAGCAGCGCGTTCTTTCCTTCCGAAGGGTTCGACGCAGCGCCCATGTCCCGGCAGCCTACCTGATTTCCACCCGCGACGGGCTGCGACCGGGCCCTCGATGTCACGAATTGATGGCGACATCGAGGCGGCGGCGACAGCAGCGGGCGCCCTCAATCCCAGACAAACAATCCGTCACCAACCACCGTACGGCACCGTGATGGCCTCCATGAAGTGCCCGGACGGGTCCTGGAAATACACGCCGCGCCCGCCGTCATGGGTGTTGATCTCATTCACGCGCTGACCGCGCGGGTCGGCCCAGTGCTGGAGCTTCCGGTCGCGGATCTTCGCGATCAGCGAATCGAACACCTCCTCCGAGACGAGGAAGGCATAGTGCTGCGAGCGAATCTCCTCCTCGCTGTTGGCGAAGTCGAGCGATGCCCCGTCCGACAGCTTGACCACCTGGAAGTGTCCGAAGGGCTGGGGCTCGGGGAGCCCCAGCAGCTCCGCCAGGAAATGCGCGGACGCCACCTTGTCCTTCGCGGCGATGATGGTGTGGTTGAACCGGACAGACATGGAGGGGCTCCTTGCCGAGACCCCTCCCTATACTTCGCGGGTGTGATTGAGCACCAGGGGCCACAACCCCGCCAGTTCACTGCGCAGCACGGTCGCGCTCCCCTGGCGCTCCTCGGGCCGCTTGCGCATCAGCTTCAACACAATCCGCTCGAACGCCTCCGGCAGCTCCGGACGCACCTTCCGCAGGGGAACAGGCGTCTCCTGCACGTGCATGAGCATCAGCGGCACGGGCTGGGCATGGCGGAACGGAAGCCGCCCCGTGAGCAGCTCGTACGCCACCACGCCCAGCGCATACAGGTCCGTGGCCGGTGACACGGCCGCGCCCGTGACCTGCTCGGGCGCCATGTACTCCGGAGTCCCCAGCGTCGCTCCCTGCGCCGTGTTGCCCATCACGTGCGCGCTCTTGGCGAGCCCGAAGTCCATCAGCTTCAACACGCCCGTGCGCGTGATGAACAGGTTGCCCGGCTTCACGTCCCGGTGCAGCACCCCGCGCGCGTGCGCGTGCTCCAGCGCCACCGAGGCGTGCATCAACCACCGCAAGGCATTGGCGAGCGTGGGGCGCCCCTCCAGCATCACCTGCCGCAGGTCGCTGCCCTCCAGCAGCTCCACCGTCAGGTAGTGCCGGTCGCCATCCATGCCCACGTCGAAGACATGCAGGATGTTGATGTGCTCCAACGCCTTGGCGTGCTCCACCTCCTGGCGGAAGCGCGTGACCAGGGCCTCGTCCGCGTGCGGCACCGCCAGCACCTTGAGCGCCAGGCGCTGCTGGTTCTTCAGGTCCAGCGCCTGGTACACCGCCGACGTCCCCCCCACGCCCAGCCACTTCTCCACCCGGTAGCGGCCCGCCACCACCTGCCCGGGGACGAGCCCCCGGTTCACCGGCGCGGGCTGCGGCGTCACCGCGCCCTGGATCAGCGTGCCCCCTGGAGACACGGGCGTCCGCACCTGGGGCAAGGTCGGCTCCAGGCCGTCCCCGGCCGGGGCCTGCTCCCGCAGCGCGTCCGGGCCCAGGTACGCCACGGCTCCTGCGTCATCGTCCTTGGAATGCACCCCGCCCTCCCCTCACGACTCCAACAGCGAGACGGGGGCCGGTGCGCCCGCGCCCTCGATGTCCAGGTGGGGCGTGGGCAGGTTGTACTCGGCGGCGGCGATGGTGGCCTCCACCATGATGGGGCCGGAGATCTCCGTGGGCTCGCCCTGGCAGAGCAATTCCACCACGTGCTCCAGCGTCCACTTGCCCATCCGGCTCACCTCCAGCCGCTTGCCGTTGAACTTCGCCGTGTCCGACAGCTGGTCGCTCGCGGTGAGCTTCGCCTCCACCGAGTCCCCCAGGTAGCCGCGCGCCAGCGTCAGCACCCGGTCCACCACCGAGTTCCACGCCTGCAGGTGCGTGCGGTCCTGCGCCTCGTCGATGATGTCCAGGCCCACCTGCAGCCGCTCCATGCGCTCCAGGAACTGCTGCACGAGCTTGCCCCGGATGACGCGGCCGTGCTGGGGGGCGATCATCTCCACCGCGGGCGTCAGCTTCCGGATGGCCGCCACCGCGCGCACCAACGCCGAGTTCACCGGCATGTAGATTTGGTGGAACGCCCGGATGCCCGTCCAGTCGGACTCGTCCGCCCACAGGCCCTGGGCCTTGCTGTCCGTGAGGCCGCCGAAGAGGTCGCCCGTGAAGAGCACCCGCGTCTGCGGGTCGTAGAGCATCACCGCCCCCCGGAAGTGGCAGAAGGGCGACGGCACCGGCAACAACCGGTGCCCGGTGGGCACGCTCAGCCCCTGGGAGAACTTCTCCGTCGGGATGAAGCGGTTGCGCGGCAGGTTGAAGTGGACGATGAGCCGCCAGGTGTCCTCGGAGCACAGGATGCTCGCGCGCGGAGAGTAGCGCGCGGAGATGATGTTCGCCGACGAGCCCACGTCCGGATCCTGGTGGTTGATGAAGAGCGCGGACAGCCGGTCCATCCCGCCAATCAGCGACACCACCTTGGTGTGGATGGTGGAGAAGTCGCTGCTCGACCCGGGGTCGATGAGGAGATTGAACTCCGCGGCCTTCTTCGTGCGCGCGTCCGTGCCGCGAAAGCGCCGCAGGTAGGGATTGGCGAAGAAGATGCCGCCGGGCTCGCGCTTCCCGACCCAGAAGGTCTCGGGGGCGATCTCCACGGCGGTGCGGTTGAGGTCTATCTGCGGGGCGGGGGCGTCGGTGTGGCTCATGGCGTGTTGTCCTTCACGCAAACGAGGGGGTGGAACGGCCCACCGACAGTATCAGCCCCCTCGCTCCTCCCGAGCCCCTTCCAGTGGTGACGGACCGGGGGGCATGAGCCCCGCTTCTCGCTGCCCACCCGCCGGTCAACGGAGAATGACCGGATTCAGGCGTCGGCGAGGCTTGCGCTAGGCCGTGTCTGATGGATGTGGGAGCGCCGGTTGTTGTCTCCGCAAGGAGGCAAGGCGAGATGATGCGCTACGAG